>JBCCHB010000009.1:0-160324 GCA_039028975.1 Chloroflexota bacterium | reverse complement strand
CTAGGTGATACTTGCATTCATACACACTATGGGATCACTTCTTTAGTCGACGGGTCATTATGTATCTCCTATTAGTTTCGCACCTTCTAGGTTTCTACATAATGCCCGTTACATTACTCCTCTTGCAACCGGTTGAACCTTTTTTATTCCACTGCCAGAGGCAGTGGTTTACTTTTCATAATAAAACCCAAAACTTCGGTCCTGTCATCTTGACTACCCGAGAGATCTTCTATTACGTTTTATTAAATTCTCGATCCTTAGCATTGCCTCCTCCGCTTTTGAATTTTGTCTCTGGGGGGGACTCTATTCTATCGCGGTTTTCTTTGGCAATGACGCGCTTTTATATGATCTTTTTCTTCGCCAACTGACGCGCTTTTATATTGTCAAAAGCATGAGAAGATGGCTCCTTGTGGGTTTGCGTTTTTTCACAACTACACTTTGCCACAAGTTCAGCATCTTCTCATTTTTCAATGCTCTTCATTTTCTGTTTTTAATCTGCGAAATCTAGGCTTAGAATATGGTAGAGGGGGCAGTAGTATTTTACGGAGGGGTTTACTTTGATTGGGATTATGGGGTAGGCAGGTACCACTAGACATTGTCCCCTCTCTGGGTGGGACGTCAATTCATGGAATTATTGCTGATTCAGGTTGCTTTCGTGAGCGTCATAGCAGCCCAGAAAGTTAACTAGAGCGCTTCGGCTACCGACTTTTATCTGCAATCCGTCTTCCTCAAGTACCTCTGATAGCTGTCGATAACTCACCAAGAGCTGAGCCAATATTTCCGGCGTGGTATGGACAACAAGGTCGGGGGTCTTCAACGAGCGCTGTCCAACTTCGATCTGGTCATGCCGAATGTCGGCGAAAAATATCTCTCCAGAGATATGCAGTTCGCAAACAATTTCCACGCTTGAAGCCTTAACTGGACTAAAAAAATTTTCCACGGCCAGCATAGCCGGTATGACGCCAATAAAGGCATCTGCTGGCGAGCAGGTTTGCAGATAGCGAAAGCCGTTCTTGGCTAGCATCCTCAGGACATCCTTCAGAGCTGCTCCACTTTCTGTCAATTCATACACGGTTGAAGCCGCTGGTGGCGGCAGTTTCCGTTGCTGAATTAATTCAGTTTGTTCCAAGTATTTCAGTCGTTGGGATAATAAGTTGGCACCGATCCCCGGTAATCCCTTCAAGATATCCGTAAAGCGACGCGGGCCAAAATAGAGTTCGCGGATAACGAGTAGTGTCCATCGCTCGCCTACGATGTCTAGTGTAAGTGTGATCGGGCAGTATTGATGATAACTTCTTCGAGCCATTGGGATAGTTTACAACAACCTGCTGTATAGACCTAAAGCTAGCTGTTTTTTTGTAATTTGAATTTATTACTATACAATTATGAACCTATTAGATAAATAATATATACAAATAGATCAGAGACCGCATAATTTCGTAGTACAACGCACATTTGGAGAACGATAGATATCGGGAAAAAGGCTTTCGTGGCATGACCTTGTGCCTGCCCACTGGCGACTGTATGGGTGCCCCAACTTATCATAACGTCTATAACCATTGCATTCCTGCCATGTTTGCCGCAAAAAGGATAAGATTCATGAAGCCAATTCTAGTCAGCAACATGTGTGAAAGCCTCCTCTGCCAATGCCCATACAATATGGTGGTAGGCATGCCTCGTGCCGGTTTCTGGCGCATGGCTGCACGGGACGTGCTCACTCCACAATCAATTTGCCAACAGTATCATAAAGAGAGAAAGGTAAACGATGAACATCTACTTTATTATTGCGGGCATTATTGGCCTGCTTGGCGGCTTGGCACATATGACGCTAGGACATCGGTGGACGCTTGGCCCGCTCGATCCCAACCATCTTGCCTCATCCCAATTTAGTGGCGAAGAGAACCAGAGGTACCTGACATGGTTTTGGCATATTGGCAGTGCTGTCTTGTTGTCCACAACGCTGGTGATTCTCTTACAAGGGTTAAATTTCATTAACGCGCATCAACACTTACTCTACTACATCAGTTTCCTCTGGCTTTCGACAACCATTGTCTTTCTGATCGTCGCTTCCAGGCCACCTACTCAGGTACTTAAAATGGTCCCTGGTCTGGTGGGCATCCCAATCAACATGCTAATTCTGTTGGGTCTGTTTTTTGTATAATTGCAACTCAGTGCTGTATTGTTGATGAACCTGATAGGTGACCGCCATGATGGATTACCAGAGGTGTGATGATGGCTATGCCCGTACTAATTTCCTTTAAGGGTACAGTCGTATTATTGGGCAGATGTATCTTACAGAAGGGCTTACGTTGGAGAGGCTTAAGGGGTGATCGGCTTATAAAGCTATGACCGCGCTAGAACAATGACGGTTTTTTCCTCCAAACGGGAGCGGCGACTCTGGCTTTGGACTTTGGCCATCGTGATTGCAATTTACTCAACCCTTGGACTGGCAGCCATGTTGGCCGAAGTGTTGAGCAATCGCGGCCTTATTGACACGTTCTTCGCGCTCGGTTTCCTCTTAGTTATCGCGACTGCCTTGACGCAAGGGATGAAGGCGCGACCCAGTGGGGTAGAGATTGCTGTAGCGCTGGGTGTTTCAGCCGCTTACATCATGACATTCGTCCGAATGGGGATTCCAGCAGCAGAGCGCACGCACCTTATCGAGTATGGCGTGGTGGCTATCTTCATATACGAAGCACTTATAGAGCGAGCGAGTCAGGGTCGCGACGTTCCCGTGCCAGCAATTCTAGGTGTTCTGGCAGCTTCACTACTTGGTGTACTCGACGAACTCATACAAGCATGGCTGCCCAGCCGAGTATTCGATCCCGTAGACATCCTCTTCAATATTCTGGCAGCCATCATGGCAGTTGCTGCCAGTGCGGCGCTTGGCTGGGCGCGCCAATGGCGAAGTAAGAATCAATGACAACTTCCATACTACGAGAAAGGCAGCTAACATGGCTTCCCAACCCACAACCAACCGTCGAACCCGCCGTCGAACCCGCCGTCGTCCCAACATCATCCTTATGGGCATCGACTCGCTACGCCGCGATCACATGAGCTGCTATGGCTACCATCGCCTGACCACGCCCCATATTGACCGCTTTGCCCAAAAAGCAACCCTCTTCGAAAATACCATCAGCGCGCATATTCCTACGACCAGTGCTTACGCGTCCATGCTAACGGGCATGGACGTCATCAGTACCCAAGTGGTGGCGCTGCGCCATCAAGGGCCGCTGCGTTCAGAGGTAAAAACGTTGGCCGAAATATTGGGATGCGAAGGCTACAACACAACCTGTGTTGGTTTCACGGGCAATCCTAGTTCGCGTGGATTCGAAACCTATCTCGATTACGAGGGGTGGGGTGATTGGAGCCAAGGCCGCAGCCCCAAAGCCCAAAATCTAAACGATGTCGCAATCCCCGAAATGGAGCGGCTGGCGAAAAAACGCGACCCGTTTTTCCTATTCCTGCGCCACATGGATCCCCATGCACCCTATCTGCCGCCTGCACCCTATGAACGGACCTTCTACCACGGCAACGAGACCGACCCAAAGAACAACTCTATGCAGCCAGTCATGGATTTCAAACCTTTTCGTGACTGCTTTGCTTCATGGATGCCGCCTGGCATTACCGACAAGGTGTACGTTATTGCCCAATACGATGGGGCAATTGCTTACATGGACGCCTGTATCCAAGGTATCTTCAACGCAGTAGAAGCCCTCGGTATTGAAGACGAAACCATGATTATCATCAATGGTGATCATGGAGAGACGCTCTACGATCATGAGTGTTGGTTTGATCACCACGGGCTGTATGAACCAACACTGGTGGTGCCGCTGATCATCCGCTATCCTGGTAAGACTCCGGAAGGAAAGCGAGTCGCCGGTTTCAACCAACACAAGGATCTGGTCCCTACTATCTTGGACTTGGTCGATCTGCCCCAAGGAATTGATTTCGACGGCAATAGCCTCATGCCTATGGTTTGGGGTGAGGTTGCTTCTCACGAGAGCGAGATGTACATCACCGAGTGTACTTGGATGCGCAAACATGGATGGCGGACACCTGAATGGAAGCTGATCATTGCCTTAGAACCAGACTTCCACTTCAAGCCCGAAATCGAATTATACAACTTGATTGGCGACCCAGACGAGAGCCACAACGTGGCTGACGAGTATCCAGATGTAGTCGAGTTTCTTCGTGCTCGTATGGACGCCTGGATCGCACATCGAGAGCAAGAGACTGGTTTAACCAATCCCATTCATCATCAGGGCGATTGGCATGGACACAGGGGGGTTGGCCCATTCAAAACCAGTCAGCAAGCCTATGATACATTGTATATCGGTAGTCTAGCTGTTGGTGCTAAATTACAGTCACAGTCGCGGGAGGAGTAATATTGCTGGTTATAACCGCCCCAGGTATGGATAGCCATCATCGGTTGGTGATTAAGGTGGTGGGCAACGTTATGCTGGGACCACTGACCAACTGACTGTGAATCCAAAGCCCGCTATCTAAGCGAAACCAAATATAATCGTCATCCGGTGGAACGACTTGTCCAGTTAAGATGAGTTCTAGTCCACTACTTACTTGCTCGCGAACCTCAAAATCGGTGCCCGGTCCAGTTCGTAGATTGGCCGTCTGGAGAACGGTTACCTTGGCAGTCACTTGGGTTGCCCTTGTAGGTGACGGGGGCGTGGCAGTTGCCAGCGGTCGGGCCCCTTGTTCTCCAGCTTGCTCTGGTATCCCTAACGCTGTGCTTAACGGTTCTGCCGCAGGTTGATTTTGGTCCAGATTGGCGCTTTGGATATTTAGCCAAGTCCAAAGAGCCAACCCTATCAGTGGGATGAGAAGCCAAAGTGACCATGTAATGAGATTGGCGTACAGGTACCCGAGTGACTGATTCAGCAAGCTGGTTAATGATCCCATTGAGCGATGATAAGGGCTGGGAGTAGGCGGTAGATATGCACCACTATGATTACGCATTATAGCTGGGAAATTCACAAAGAGAGACTCTAAAACGTGCTCATAGCCACTGTCCACCCGCCACTCATTGAGGATCGTATCGATAGATCGGGCGTGGCTTGGCACCTGTTCTTCCAACGCGCTGATGGTTGCGTTCCTATCCTGAGCCTTACCAATGGTAAAGTAGATCTGTTCACCAATTCGATAACATCGAACTAGCTGAGCAGAGGGTAGGAAGTTCCTCATAGAATGCTTTGGCCCTAACTTGATCGGGTATGAGATTTGAAATGACGCTGATATGTTTTATATTCAGCTCCCTT
This sequence comes from Chloroflexota bacterium, assembly GCA_039028975.1. Taxonomy (GTDB): domain Bacteria; phylum Chloroflexota; class Anaerolineae; order Caldilineales; family Caldilineaceae; genus JAHBNG01. The sequence goes on along the minus strand of JBCCHB010000009.1, from coordinate 155,048 downwards.
TGAAAATCACAGTTTGGTCTCTCTTATAGAGGCGGCGGAAAAGTGCGGTTTTCAAAGCGACCGCAGTATAGCTTCATTGGGTAATTCGCCTCACCTTTTGTCGCCCCCTACCGGGAACTCGCTCGATCATACCTCTCGCCTCTAAATCCAGCTTTACTGTCGTGGTCCACCACCCTGGGGACGTTTGGTCTAATATATTGGATGAAAGATAGGGAACCACAGCCTTGCTTAGAAGAGCAAATTCTATCCCTTCTTGTGACTCAGGGATCACTTTGAGAAGCGCATCTCTATAGATCTCGTAGGTTTTTTTGGTTACGCGAGTTCCCTGTTTCTCGGGGTCAGGGTGTAGGGCCTGAAACATTTCTGTTTTGCTCATATAGCCTCCGTTATTATTACGTTGACGTTGTTTTCATATGACTAATAGTCATATTCCCTTTATAGTATATATGACATTTTGGCATATGTCAAGCAGTCATATTACAATAGGATTATGGCAAAGAAACAGAAGGGGTTACCCATTACCACCTATACCGTGCTTGGGCTGCTCTCATTTGGCGAAGAACTTTCTGGATACGACATCCGTCAATGGGCACAAAATATGCGTTTTTTCTACTGGAGTCCAGCACAGAGTCAGGTCTATACCGAACTTCAGCGGCTGGAGGAACGGGGCTATGTTCTCTCTCATCTAGTGGAACAGAGGGGGAAGCCGAATAAACGGCTTTACCGTATTACTGATAGGGGGATAGAGGAATTCAAACGCTGGATGAAGTCAGATGAGGCGGAGAGTACAACGGTACTTAAACATGGAGTCGCACTCAGGCTCTTCTTTGGCCACATGACCACACCTGATGTTCTCATTGAGCTGCTAGAACGCTTTGTTGAAGATGCTCACGAACAAATGGGGCAGCTCGGCATTGTTCAGGAATATATGGAAAATACACCCACACTGGACTATCCAGCACTGGTTGCTGAATGGGGTTATCACTATTTAAAGGCAGAGGTCTCCATGGCTCAAAAGCTAATCGAGCGTCTGAAAAACTCACCTGCCCAGACAGTTCCAGAAAAGTGAATACCGGGTCGCCCCAAGAATCTACCCCGCCTTATTGGCAAAGCGGGGCAATTCATGGGTGGAGGATCTATGGCAAGTTATTTAGCTTTGATACCACGGGAATATATATCAAGGGTTCTATCATTCGCTCCGTTACAATAGCACTCTCGCCCTCACTTTCTTCTGAAATGACATAGATATCTAGATTGCTATCTTCGGTAGTGGAATCCGGTAGACCTCCAGACTCGACGGCATTGGAAATCTCTGTAAGGCAAACATCATCAAACCAGTATATGTCTCCAGTCTGCGCGTTACCAGCCATCCAGAACATTAGGCGGCCATCATTGATGGGTGCAGAAAAGTTGCGGGTTGTAAAATCGAGTGTGTGGACGGCCCATGAGGGACCTATATTGGCTACTGCATTCCGAATCCCATAATTTGTATAATCCTGATCGTGCTCTTGCAACCGAAGGGCGAGATCCCGACCGGCTGTCGCATAGGCGACAAATGAAAGACGGTATGTGGTATTTGGTTGCAGCCGTATGCCAGACTGATAGAGTTGAATGTTGCTGCTTGGTTTGGCTATCGAAATTTTGGCCGCCTTGCTGCCGCTATAGCCAGGCCCAGTAACCTGCTTGCTCCCGCCATTTTTTGAGTAATATTTCCAACTTCGGAATGCAGGCGATTGCTCAAAGCTAGGATTGGAGATCACATTCTCGCTACATGACGAAAACGTGCCAGTTGGCGGTGTCGTTGATGGTGGCTCGGTTGGTGGCGAATCAGATGGATCGGGTGTCGGCTCTGTCGGCGTACCATCATCAGACATATTAATTAGACAGATCTCATCAAACCAATAGGTATCCCCGGCTTGCGCATGGCCAGCCATCCAAAACATCAGCCGTCCATCATGAACCGATGAGCCAAAATTGCGGGTTGTAAAGTCGATGGTATGACTCTCCCAAGATGTACCAATGTTGACATTGACATTGTTAAGTCCGTAGTTCGTATAATCTTGATCGTGTTCATGCAGACGGATGGCTAAATCTCGCCCGTTTGTGGCATAGGCAGCGAAGGAAAGGCGATAGGTTGTATTTGGCTGTAAGGATACACCTGATTGATAAAATTGGATGTTGTTGCTTGAGTTACTGATGACCACTTGGGCGGCTTTGCTATCGCTGTAGGCAGAACTGGTGAGGCTTTTGCGGCCACCGTTTCTTGAATAATATGCCCATCCTTTAAGAGCAGGTGATTCTTCAAAGCTTGCGTTTGATAGAATATTGCCGCTGCAGCTGCCGGCAGAAGTTTGGTTGACAGCTGTAAATGTGACTTGATCAGACCCCACATCGACCCCATCACTTACTTCTAAACGAAAGGTATAGCTACCAGCAGTGGGTGGAGTAAAGTAGGCAACTTCTTCGGTCCCGTCGATAATTGTTACGGAAGGGCCACTGAGTTGGGTCCATAGCTCGCCGGATAAGAGGTCATCTTCACCATCAGGGTCAGTTGTGCCACTGCCGTTTAGTGTTACGTTGGTGTCCACAAAGACAGTTTGATCAGCTCCAGCATCTACATTCGGTGGAAGATTGACGCTGATCTGAATGGCGTACGATTCCGAAGCCGTACCACTAGGATTCATTCCGAATAAATAAGCTTTGGCTTTCAAAACCATGCTCGTGTCGATTCTAATTGGACTACTATAGAGCGGAGATGAGAGCGTCGGTTGAGATCCATCGATTGTATAGCGAATCTCTGCACCAGTTGTCGCCGTAGATATTGTGATTGTTTGAGCTTGCTGATAGTTGCTACCCGGCTTGCTAAAACGTGGTGTTTCAACCGTTTGCTGACCAGTCCAGCGAATTCGCTGAACTGTTCCCTCGTGGGTTATATATGTTGTCAAGAGATAGTAAAGATCGCCGTCAGGACCCACTTGGGTCATGACAGGCTTAATGGCTAATCCATTACTAGCTGTTAACCCAACATTATCTTCAAAAATGGAGGCAGATTTATTGGTATTGGAGTGAATATAGCTGATTTTTCCTTTGGCTTCGTTGTTCCCACCCCATAGCGGCGTTAGGTAGACTCCCTGATACTGGGCAGGAAAAGAACCACCGCTGCTTGGATACCAGACTCCTCCTGTAACGAGCTGACCGCCAGCATCCGCGGCATTTGCCCAAGGTTGTCGATTGGTACCAATGCCACTATTGGTTCCCTCGTGGCGGTAGTTGGCTCCTGCTTGGACAAGATAGATTTCATCCTTTTTGGCTCCACGCGCTTCGTTGATGTATAGAGCGCCAGTATTGGGGTGCTTGGAAAGAGTATAGGGATTGCGCAAGCCCAAAGCGTAAATAGCTCTGTAATCTCCAGAGGTTTGTTGATAGAATGGATTGCTGGTTGGAATAGAGCCGTTTCTATTGATGCGTAAGACTTTGCCAGTCAACGTGGTCAAAGACTGGACCGAATCACCTGGGTAGTCTCCTTCCCAACCATCGCCAGTTGTGATGTAGAGCTTGCCATCATTACCAAATTCCAATGCACCACCATTATGGCTACCTGTGGATATCTGATTGTTAAAGGGTATTCTCAACAAGAGTTCTTCACCAAAGTTGGCATCTGCAACATCGGGGTTGCGTGAGCTTGCTCTAATACGTACAACGCGGTTATGTCTATCATCGTTGGGCATGTAAAAGGCGTAGATAAACCCATTATTTGCAAAATCGGGATCAAATGCGATGTTACGCAATCCCGCAGAGCGATGTCCTTCTGGTTGGCCGGTGCTGTTTTTGGGCGTATCAAATGTGTAAAAGGGTTGCGAGTTTAACTGCCACTGGTCTGTAGTTCTATCATATTTTGCAACGCGCAATTTGCCCGTGACCCTCTCACTGATGAACATACGCCCGTCAGGGGAAAATTCAAGTGAGTCCGGTTCATCTAAGTCAGTAATCACTTGCTCATTGCTAAAATTCGTGGGTAGATCGAAGCCAAAAACCACGTCAGGCAGCACCAACGTAGTCATCATGAACAGACCAATTGTTAAGAGAATACGTCGTAGGTGATAGCCTAATTTTGGGTAAGATTCGTACTTCATAGTAACCTCTGGATACTTATGGTAAACCATCACACAGATCATCTTACAGCTAGCTCGGACATTGCTCATCTTTCTATAAAATAGAAATTCGCCCCAATGAAAGTCTTTATGTCAATCAAGGTTGATCCATTCAAAACTCAATTTCTAACTAAGGGATAACCAACGCCGAATAGTATGGTTCTATTTGTGCAAGGATTTACGTCCAATTGTACAGGTGCAGCTATCCGCACAAGGCATTTGGCGACTTGGTTGGTACCAAGTGCTGGGCGCGCGCTTATGCGAATTAGGAACGTTCGGATACGTCTGATGATTCCAAATTCTAATTAGCTATTTTTTATTGATGATTGGCTACATCAGCAGTTTAGGTACAGATGGTTTGAAATGATGTAGAAAGCGGTGATACATCTGGAGGCATTCGGAATGGATGCACATCAAAAAAATGATATCTTAGATTAGTATGACTGTCAAGTGTTCTGGCTCAATTCGTCAGATTATTGAAACGTTCTGCAAAAATCACTCAACAAACTCACCCTGTGCCAAGGCAGATTCGCGCCCGGTTTCAAGCTGGTCAAGGATCTCATCAATGTTTACTGTCCCATTCTCAGCCTCACGCAAGAACTGAGGCAATGCCGTCGTTAAGACAACCTGCATGGTGGGTGGATTGCCCAAAAAGTACGGCATTTCAATCTGATCCGCGTCCAGCACAACAGACATACGACGTTGAATTTCCTCGCTATATTGGCTGGGATCCGTTGCTCGCACAGGGGCGTAGACAAGATTCTCTTCACTGGGACGGTAGAGCTGATCCTGGATTTCGGCTTGACCCATATAGCTCAAAAATTCGATAGCCTCTTCCACATGTAGCGCGCCAGATGGAACCATGTACCCAAGCACCAGGATCGATTCACCCACTGGGAGTGTTGAATCCATTATGGGGAAAGGGAAGAAACCTACCTGATTCCGCAGACTCTCAGGAATGTTCACCAAAGCCAGCGGATCGGCCAGCACCATACCAGCTGGACGGCTGCTAATGGGGCCGTTAGGGCCTTCAATGATGGTAGATAGCGCATCGAAGTCGCTCATGTTGGTCATGCCACGGTGAAAATATTCATTGAGGATAAGTAGCGTCCAAGTCTCAAAGACAGTACGAACCCTAGCATCCAGATAGGACTCTTGGCCTCGAATAAGGTGGCCATGGAACGTTGGCCCATTGAGTCGTAAGTTCAGATAATCAAACCAGATAGCGCTACTAAAGGGCGACTCACCGGCGAGGGCAAGCGGTGTTACGCCGTTGGATTTGAGCGTGTCTGCAAGCAGCATAAACTCATCCCACGTCTCTGGCGGGACCAAACCGTATTGGTCAAAGATCTTGGGGTTGTAATAAAACCCGGCCCAACTGTAGGCCATGGGCAAGAAGAACTGCTTTCCATCAGCCTCGCTCATGGCGCGGAAACTATCCGGGTAGCTCTCGTATAAGCCAGATTGCGCCCACAGATCAGTCAGGTCTGTCAGCAGCCCTTGCCTGCCAGCGCTAAATAAAATACTGCTGGGGCCAATGGCCATAATATCTGGTGGCTCTGATGCCACCAGATACTGCTGGGGAAATTGATTATAGCCCTGGCGGCTGATTTGGATATGAGGATGGTCCGTCTGGAATTGATCGATCACCTCTCCTTCGGCAGCAAACTCATCATCAATAGTGATTAAGGAAAGGGTAACTGGCTCGGGGGTTGGTGTTGGCGGTTCGCCACGACCGCAGCCAGTAAATGCAAGGCAGCCGATTAAAATATATAGGAGTCGGGTATAGAATATAGCTTGGTTCATCATGATTTATTCTACCATGTTGCGCATTGTTGGAGGCAAATCGAATATCTAACGCAACCCTTACAGATCGCCAGAATAACACAATTTTCGTAATAGTGTAAAGGTCACTCACACAATTGGTTATCCATACTTTGGTTGACCTTAGTCTCTAGACACAACTCATTTATCCGAACATGGAAGAGTCCTCCTCAAATTATTCGATAATTCCCCTTACAATTTTCGGTTAAATAGTAATCTAATTTATGATAATGTAATTCTCCTTAATATATTGTAATCCAATATGGTGATCTTATTACCCGCTTGGTGTATAATCAACCAGTGGACGACAGTGCAGCATGCCCTGTGCCGCATGTGAGTGTGCCTACTCAACGCGTGCTTTGAATGAGCCAAGATGATATTCAACGGCAAATAGCCGAACCCTTAGCGGGTTGTTTTTGGAGTTTTATGGTGTACAATGGAAAAATCTAACAAGGGCGAGTCCCTAAATACAACTCAGAAAGAGAAGGCCATAAGAGAGTTTCTTAGCAATCTAGAACATGATCTAACCTATAATCCACAGATTTCCATCTCAGCTGCCCTGTTGAATCATAGCGGCCTCTTCTCTAAGAAAATCGACAGGCTGGAAGTCGCAGATGGGATTGAAATATACATTGGGCAAACGAAGGTATCAGTAGCAAAGTTGAAGGCAACCCGACCGCAGCGGCAGATGAATCTAACCTACGGTGGCATTTACATCACCACTATTTTTGAAGGGATGTTATATATAGCCAAAGTTGCAAGGCCAAACAAAGGCAGGCTATTGCTCCAACCCAAAGATGGCTCGAGGGGAAGCTTTTGGATGAAGGCGTGGAAAAGGTGGGGCGGAGTTGCCAGGAAGTGGTTTCTGAATCTCCCACCACGTCATCGGCTTGAAGAGTCGGAATTTAACGATTACTTCCAGCTCTACGGAGGTGATCCAATCAAGGTCAGTACGGTTCTTTCGCCTCACTTCATGCAGGGTCTTATGGCATTACGGGAGAGATTTCAAGAGGTAACAGTTGCAGTAGATCAAGAGAGGATCTATATTGCTATATCCACAGAGCGTAGTCGCCTAATTCCAAATAAAATCTTGGGGGCTAGCAGGCCCACTACCGTTCGTAGAACTTTATCCGAAATTGGTCTGATGGTGTCCATAGTGAACGAACTACATTTCAGTGAACGATCGTCGACGGACTCGCTTCAGATTACAATTCCCCCTGCTGTGCCAACTTCCTCAATGAATCAAGGGTAGCACAATCCTCATATCGTCCTGCCGAAAAAATGCCTGCGTATGTAGGTAACCTAGAACCTGCTACCCACGCTGCAACCAACTCACCTGTGGCACAGCTCATCATTGTCCCAAAGCCAGAGAGTGCCCCAACGATGTATGCGCCGGGGACCTCCAATGGACCCACCAGCGGTAGATTTTCTGTGGTCTTGGTGTAGTAGCCACCATAATGAACCAGTGGCTTGGGAATGCGATGAATGTATTGGTTCAATTCTGGCACCAATCGAGACGCGCCACGCATCATGATCTCTGGAAACTCTGGTTCACCTTGAGGATCCCACTGAGGTTGCTCAGTCCGTTGATTACAAGCCCAACCCAGTTTGATCCAAGTGCTGTCGCCTGTGCCTTCGGGTTTGATGTGGAAGCCACCAGGGAATTCGTCCAATAACGAGGCTAGGTTTGAATCGCCTTCTAGATCACGTCGTTCATCAGAAGACCACTCTAAGTGTTGCTTGTCCAAATAGATAGTGAAGGGCGCATCCCGAGGAATGATGCCTGCAATATCCTGAAAAGCTATCTTCTGCTGAAAGACCGTTTGGATAGGTAGATCAACGCCTATCATTTGAGCCAACTGACCGACGAACGGACCGGCAGCGTTAATGAAAGTTTCGGTCTTAATGCGCTCTATTCCCGCTTCAGTCTGGACATTGACTGCGCAGATCCGCTTTTCTTTTGTGCCAACAGTTGTTTCGATCCCGACCACTTCGCCCCTCAATTCTCTTGCCCCCAATCGCTTTGCCTCATCCAGCAACACCATACCTAATTGCTGCATACTAACCGAACCTGCCCGGCGCGCATGAACCACCGCTTCAATATTGGATGAAAAGTGGGGGAAGGTCTCTTCGATTATGGGTTTATGATAGAGGACATCGGCACCACCGATCGGATCGTCAAATTCAGGTTGATAAGGCGGTACATACAGATTTGGATCGGTATGGACGTTGTGGAAGCGGATCTCACCGACGTCTAGGGTCTGGTAGTGTTCTAGGTAAGGTTTTAGACTCGTTACATCTTTGGTAGCGTAGGCATAACCTCGTTTCTCTAAATTGATGGCATTATTGGTTTCGAGCGCCAGCTGTTCCATCAATTCCATGCTGCGGTTGGCCAGATCAATCATTGGCTGCACCGGCCACCATGCACGAATATTCTCGCCTGACTTGGCGCTAGTTTGGGAGAGGGGCGCATGCTTGTCAATGAGAAGGGTATTGGTGATTTGGTGGTTGGTAGCTAGGTAATAGGCTGCGGCAACACCAGCACTGCCAGCACCGCAAATGATGACATCGGGTTGATGGGTCATTTGTTATCTCCTTGCTTGGGAAGCAGCAACGTGATCGATGCTCCAATCCAAAAGAGAAACGCCGCAAATAGGTAACTGACCGACAAACTTGACAACTCGGCCAACCAGCCGCCAATCAATGGTGAAATAAATCCCAAACCATAGCAAGTATAGATCAACCCTACCGATGAGGCCATGACTTCGGGTGCGCTACGATCTGCAGCTGCGGTAAGGATAATGGGACTTATGGGGACGGTGATTCCCAACAGGGCAACCAAGGGAATAAACGAAACTTCCCATGGCGTTAAGGTAACGGCCAAAGTCAGAACACCAGAGAGCAATAAGGGGGTGATCAGCGAAGTCCGTGCCCCCCAACGATCATAGAGATAGCCCATAATGGGTTTAGCCAAAGCGCCGGCAAAGTAGTAAGTGGTCAGGGCAAAGCCGACAGTTCGGATATCGAAGCTGAAGGTGTCTCTGGCTAACAAAGAGAGGAAGCCCGTCACGATGCTGCTAGCCATACCTGCTAATGCATAAATAGTGGCTAGCAGGACGACACTACGGTTGCGCAAAACTTGCTGGGTCAATTGGCCCATGCTCCGAATGGCTGCTTTAAGGCTTTCGGTTTCGCTGGCGACGGTCTGATTCTGGAAGCGTATACCCATCAGCGGGAGCAATAGCAGGGCTGGGGATGTGCTAATGGTAATGGCTAAGCGCCAGCCCACAGCCGTTGCGATCAATGCTTGGATTGCTGGCATGAAGCTAGCCCCCGCATTGCCCATCATGCTGAAGAAAGAGACAGCAAAGGAGCGATTGTGGGGAAACCGTTCCGTGGTCAGCGCTGTGCCGCAAGGGTGGAAAGTTGCGTTGCCCATACCCGCCAGAAAAGCAAGGATCGCTAATGTTCCAAAAGTGGTGCTCCACTGCATCCCTAAAAAAGCCAGGGTAGTTATGGTTAGACCAACAAGTAGGATCTCCTTTTTTCGCCCACCATAGTCGGCCAGCAGCGAGATAGGGTATAGAAAAAGGAAAGTTGCTACGCTAAACGCACTTAATAACGTCCCAGCCTCAAAGGTAGATAATCCCAAATCCACGACAATCAGGACTAAAACTGGTTTGAGCATACCAGAGAAGCCGTCGCTCAGGCCATGGGTGGCCCCGATGATCCCAAGATCGAGGTAGTCGGCTATACGCCAGCGGGTGGGTTGTTGGGTTTGCTTCATGAGGGTAGCGGATGGGCATCGAGCATCCCTCAATTCCCACTCCTCTGTAACCTTTAAGGTTTGTATCGGGGCGCCACTGGCTCTAATATTGATCGTTGTTCCGGTGACAGTCGAGCCGCCAATTCTTGAGACATCTGATAGTTGAAGCGGGTACGCACATAGCGGGGTGAATAACGATAGATGACGGCCCTACGGTATCCAGGATTGGTCCGTTCTGCCGAACCGTGGGTGATTGCATCGGTAAAGAAGAGAGCATCTCCGGCCTCTAGGTAGACCTCCTTCATACCGATGGCCGTGCCGGCGGCTTCTCGTTCATGGCCAGCAGCGACAATGCCTTTGCCATCAACCAATAACCGAGGATGGATCTCGGTAGACTTGTGGCTACCTGGCACCAATACGGTGGGTCCATCGCCTGGGCCAATGTCTTCCAAAGCCATCAATACGTTGATTTGGCCAACCATCCATTCACCGGTATTGTGCTGGCGGAAGGTCAGGTAAGAGAGTGGCACATGGCCACCACAATGAATCCACAAAAAGCCACCAGGGCCGCGTACATTGAGCAAGTTCTCGTGAATGGAAAGACCATTGGTGGGGTTAATATAGCGATTGACCATAGGCAGCCAAACAGGGTTATCGATGAGTCGCTCAAAGGGGGGTCCGGCTTCCACAATATTTTGGAAATTGATGCCATCATCTGGGCTGTAGGAGTGGACCTCTACATTATCGATCCAATGTTCGGGATGGGTGTAGGCGGCATCCCAAGCCCTGTCTCGAAGCGGTGGGTTCTCAACATAATCCCAATGCTCGTCGACCCACTTATTCATCTCCTTTATGTCGTCTTTGGGAATAGCTCCTTTGAGGACAACATAACCGTGGAGATCAAAGAAGTAGTCGAACTCCTGGTCTGATAGTTGAGGTTTGGATTCGTGAGACCCATTGGGGCTGTTTTTGCTGAAGTCTGAATTAACCGTGGAATCTGTCATAGCTTGCATAGTTGTTCCTCCTTATATGTGTGGCTCAATGAGCATAGTCATCATGAATCATTGAACGATTTTTACTCATTATACACCCAAATGAAGTGCTAGGGTAGTGACGCGAACTCAATCTCTTCCTACCAACATACACGCTCGGCCAAATCCTTTGCCTTTGTGGACAACGAGTGGAACTCAGTGCGTAATTCGCTTGGCCCTATTATATTGATTGAACACGGCAACCCGAGCAGAAAGTGGGCTACCCGAGTCAGATTCTCTGTATACTGTTGCATCATTACACCTTGGGTATGTTCTCGCAGTACGACGGCGGCGGAGGGAACAAGCTGCTTCGCTTCAGCCATGGTCACCTCTAGGATTACTTCGACCAACCATAGCCCAGGCGTCCGTGCGATAGACTCCTCTACATATGCCAAGGCATCAAATTCATCTGGCCGGCTAAATTCCTCTTCACAGACCATTAGCTCGTGAATCCGGTCAATGCGAAAGGTGCGCAACGCTTGCCGCAGATGGCAGTAACCGGTCACGTACCATAGCCCAATGACAAAGGCTAACCCATATGAATCGATATACCGCTCTGTCTGTCGACCATCCCGAGTACCATAGCGTACCCAGATCCGCTTGCAATGGTATGTAGCGGAGCTGAGCGTTAGTATGGTTTCGGTTGGCGCGGGCCAACTCGATGGGGGTGTCTCCATCACCAACGTCTCGTGAAGCATCTTGGTCTGCTCGACCAAGGGCGTTGGCATCGCTCTTTCCATCTTAGCAATCGCCAGGTCCGCAGTCTGCACCATGCCCGACAGGCCCAACTGACGAGCAAAAAGTAAGCCCATGGTCAATGCCAGTACCTCGTCATCGGAAAAGACAATGGGGGGTAGCTTGTAGCCAGGGCGCAGACGGTAGCCACCGTAACGTCCCCGTACCGTCTCCACTGGCATGCCCAAATCGTCCAACATAACCATATAGCGACGAACCGTACGAGCATCCACTTCTAATTCGGTAGCCAGCGCTTGAGCGCTCATCTGGCCATTCGCGCGCAGCAAGTCTAAAATATTCAGTAGACGGGTCGATGGAAAGTACATTTGAAATCCAATTTCAATTAGGACATGTATTGTCCACATTCACCGCTACAATTATACCGAGCAAGCCTAAATGAGGCAAAATCAAGCCAAATCATATGATTACCGACATTCTCAGCAGATCTTGCATGATCAGCTCTTTGGGTTCGCTCAATGCCTGATCTGGGCATTAGAAGGTGCTGGCCTGACGAACTCAATTCCCTGACACCGGGATCTGCTGAGAACAAAATGGAGACAAACCCATGGATGATTTATCCTCTCAACTAAAAGCCCACTGGCAAGATATACGGGGACGTACTTACGATCTTCTCGACTCATTAACGGACGCAGATCTTGAGAAGAGACTCCCTTTTCCTACATCACAAAGCCTAGGCACACAATTTTATTGTATGTTGGGGACCCAAGAAAGTTGGGGGCCAGTATTGACCAAAGGTCGCATGGAAGGCTGGTCATCTAGTATTTCGGAGGTTGCACCGGAGGATATTCGCTCTTACCAAGTCGAGTATAGTCAGCGCCTGCGTGCTGCGGATGAGCAACTATTCATCACCCTGGACGCCGTTGAGTGGGCCCAAACATTTGATGATGGTAGTACACCGCTGGCTAAATACCTGCGGCTTGTTGAGCATGAAGCCCACCACCAGGGCCAGCTGATCAACTTTATCTATGCGCTTGAGCTACCAATTCCTGAGAGCTGGGCGGATTCCTGGGGATTATCTAGAGATTCGTAAACACAAACAGATAAGGAGCATATCAAATGAACAGCATCATCACCAATCACTATCCCATCTTCGAGCACTATCAAGCCATTCGGAATCAACTGATGGAAATTCTCGTAGATGAAGATCTGGCTTACCATCCAGGTGGTAAGAATCGCCCCTTGGGTGAGCTATGCCTTGAAATCGGCAATGTCCAGCATTCATATATCCAGTCCTTCAAAACGTTCGAGCATGACTTTGATTATCGCAATGAGGAGCCGGGCTTGAGCCATAGTGTGGCAAAGCTAACGACTTGGTATGTTGAACTAGATACCTCACTGAAAGAAGCAGTAGCCAATTTATCGGATGATGATTTAGAAAGAACCATCAATCGTGGCTTTACCGTAACACCCTTTGTCCAACTAGAGGTCTATAAAGAGGGGCTTTTAATCTTCTATGGCAAGGTTAGCGTTTACCTACGCGTCATGGGAAAGCCGCTACCTCAACAGATGCAAGAATGGATTGGATAAAGAGCATGGAAAAGATCGATTTCAAAAAAGAACTTAAGCATTTGTACAAACCATCAGCAAAGAAGGTTGAGACGATAGACGTACCAGAGATAAATTTCCTCATGGTTGATGGAAAAGGGAACCCAGGCACTTCTATAGAATACGCACACGCTGTTGAGTCACTATTTTCGTTATCCTATACACTCAAATTTATGATCAAAAAGGGTGAACTTGCCATCGACTATGGTGTCCTCCCCCTGGAAGGGATGTGGTGGGCTGACGATATGTCAGATTTCATAGAACAAAACAAGTCCAACTGGAAGTGGACAATGATGATCATGCAACCAGAATTCATCACGTTAGCCATGGTGGACGAGGCTCGTGGACAAGTCAAAAAGAAGAAAAAAGACCTTGCAACAATCGATGAAGTGAGGTTTAGTGCCTATGCAGAAGGTAAAGCGGCCCAAACCCTGCACATTGGCCCCTTTGCAGATGAAGGACCAACCATTGCCAGAGTTCATGAATACATTGAAGAATCCGGTTACCAACTCAGCGGTAAACATCACGAGATCTACCTAACTGATATTCGGCGAGCCGCACCGGAGAAGTGGCGGACGATTATCCGTCAGCCAATGATTGAGGTGAGAGGATGATTGAGATGAGAGGATGATCTGTCCCTCTCACCTTCATCAACTTTCACCACCCCATGGGTACTGGAAAGCATTGAAACTTCTGCTGTTTGGCAAACATGTCCCATACTTGGGCCATCTGTTCCACCGTCTTAGAAGAACGTCCGTGCATTTCAAAGCCTCGGTGCTGGCCTCGGATGACCTGACGAGGCTGCCAACCTGTACCACGGCAGTAGGTGTAGTAATCTTTGAAGGTAGTATAGTGGACATCCAACTTGTATGCACCTGGCTGTCGGCTCATAGGGGAAGCCGGGTCCAGCGTGTGGCAAGGATTAAGCATTCGCAAAAGGTGGGGAGGATACAACTCGCCGATATCTTTCGCTAAGTAGAGGGTCTCGCGGAAGGTTTGAGGCGTCTCACCTGGTAGGTTGAGAGAGAAGTAGATGAAGATGGGGATCTCGTAGTTCTTTAGTGTACGCAGCATCTGCAAAAACTTCTGATTTGTGTAGTGCTTGCCATTCTGTTTGCGCACGGCCTCATTGCCAGAAAGGGGTGAAATAGCCACTTCTGTGTGGGCCAGATCCACACTTTTGGCAAATTCATCTAGGAAATCTTTGGAGGGCGACTGGAAAAACTCGTTGTAGAGGCCGATTGTGATCTCCTGTTCGCGCAGGAGCCGAAAAAAAGTGCGCCACCACTCAGGTTTGAAGGTCGCCGGATCTAAGGAGAGAGAGACTTGGTGATAGCCTAATTTCTTCAACCGGGCAATATCCTCGACGACATTGGCGGGGTCTCGTACAACATAACCTGAGCGCCCGGCCAAATCCTTATGGGATTTCTTTCCGCCGCCACAGTAGATGCAGTTAAAGACACATCCTCGGCCAACTGTGAGCCAGTGCCCCTGATACTTGTGGTCCCGAATAGCCAGTGTCCCCGAGCCAGAATATTGAATGGCCGCGTAGCTCCGCCAGTTTTTGAGCCAATCCACGGTCACAAAATCCAAGGAATCGAGCATGGCAGGATCGGCAAAGTAGGCTCGCTGGTTTTGGGCAATCCGTTTACCTTGCCGATAGACAAGATTGGGAATCTGGGCCAAATCAGTGCTTCCGCCGCTACTGCAACAGTAAGCGGCTAATCCCGTCAATGGCTCTTCTCCATCACCGCGCACGATGTAGTCTACATAAGGGTGGTCAGTAAGAATCTCTTCAGCAAAATTGGATGCAGTCAAGCCACCCACCACAATTGGGGTATCAGGCCAGATATCTTTGCAAGCCCGTGCGGCTTCCATAGAACCGTAGGAGTGCTCATACCAGTGGCAGTCAATCATGACCAGCTTGGCGCGCGGTCGGGATGCAACCCATGCCCGCAGGTCAAAGGTAGGGTGCAGTACCAGTTCCATAGGTAGGTTGATTCCCTCCACGTCCCACCCTTGACCGCGCAGCATATTGACCAGCCCTACAATCCCTACCGGTATAAAAGGGTAGGAAGAGCTAGATTTGAATTTATCGAAGCGGGCATCGACCTCTTGTTTGGCTGGGTGTACGTAGAGAATGTCCATAGAATGGTTGGCAATTGATAATTTGAGATGAAGCGAATGTCAGGTGCCGATGGGGGAATGGAAAAAGCGGTTCGATCGATTCAGAGGCTAGGGTATGGCTCAGATTGGGCACACTACCTAGCCTACTGCCAGATGGAGCAAGATTTAGGTGTCCACTGCTCTTTTTGAAGCAGGTAGAAGCACATGAGATCATCTTTCATAAGCCAAGCTCCATCACTTTCTGGAATGAGTTCGCTTACATCGGCTATTGGTTGGATACCGAGTTCAGTGCTCTCTTTCATCTCGCAGGCTGAACAGCCTTTGGGCTGCAAACGCACCTGTAGTGAATTGACAGGTACATCCAATGTTTCAGCAAATTCTTGGCTAATGAATTCGAAACTTCCTGAAGGGTTTAACTGTTCGATCACTTCATCAGGTGATAAGTCCAAGCGGACAGGAGGCGATATTGTGCCAAGAAGTGACCTGCCCCCTACAGAATCAAAGGTTAGCCAAATAAGACCAAGAATCACCAGGAGAATGACAACCCCAGCCAGAAACAGGCTCCAGCGTTTTCTTTGAGTATTCATGAGGATTACGCAACCTGCGCAGCTACGTTAACACCATTTTTCACAAAGGGTTTGGCCCACCCCCAAATGTCCCCATTGGACCTACGAATAGGCTCGCTCGAGTATTGGGCTAAATAGACCCGGCGCATTTTGTCCGTCGTATTCGGACCGCTGCGATGAAGAGTGACAGAAGTAAATGCTACAATGCTACCGGCCTTTACCTCAACGGGTTCACCTGGGTCGTCACCAAAGTAGCCAACCTTATCATTAGAACCTTCTTCCTCGAGATGAGGAATAATTTCTTTGGTACCTGCTCGGTCGAAGGGCAGGATATAGACTGTGCCATTGTCGATAGTCACATCGTCCAAGGGAATCCAACAACTTAGGTAGGGCTTATGAGGGGCACCATTGTTGTAGTTAACATAGCCTGAATCCTGATGCCAGGAAAACTTCATACCCACTTCTGCCGCTTTGACCACATACTGTTCATGGAAGAGGTAGACATCCTCCCCTAATAGTGAGCTGGTCACTTCAGCCATGATATCGCTAAAGAGGAACTTGGTAATCTTTTCGCTCTTTTCGCTGTGCTTGGCCACAAAATAACGCTTGTTTCGATGGGAGATGCCTAGCGTGTCGGTTCCTTTCTGGTCCATCTCCTCGTGCATAATGTTGATAAAACGACCACATTCGGACTGAAGGTTAGAAAGATGTTCAGGTGGGATTGCGTCTTCTAGGATGCAAAAGCCTTGGTCACGGTATTGTTGGATCTGTTCTTGGGTGACTAACATGGTTCGTCTCATTTCGCTGATTGTTGATGCTATAGGTTATCCGGGTCATAGCCCAAGTTGCGCAGGAACTCTGCCATTTGTTCTTTTTGCTGTTTCTCAGAGTCAGCCCGTTGCTTCTCGGAATTGGCCCGTGTACTTTCCTCAGCAAGGCGCCTCTGTGACTCTTGGTACTCTAACAGTATATATCCTTGATAGACCTCGTCTTCTGATAATTGCACCAAAGAGGGTCCGGTAAACAAGTCAGAAATGCGGAACTTAAATCCTGGTAACACTGTAGACTCGATGATGTCACCGTTCACTGGCGTAATTTCCTGATATCTGTTATTCGGGCCAAGCCGATAGAAGGCCGTACGTTTTTCGCTTTTGGCGTCCAAGAGGAAATACTCTTTCACACCAGCCAGCCGGTACTCATCAAATTTGGTCTCTGTATCCCGTTTTACCTCGCCTTCTGTGGAATCAGAGAGGGACTCAATGGCTAGATCACAAGTGCCACGATAGGAACGGTCTGTTTGAGCCAGCGGATCGGGGTTGTCGTGCAAGACGACAAAAGCATCTGGTTTACGAATTTTGATATCCGAAAGAGCAACGGAGAATCGAACGGCCGTCTCCAAGTGCATTAGTTGACCGATGGGGTTGACGCGAAAATACATGTCCAAAATAATCAGAAACCAGCGATAAGCATGGACGTTTATCGGATCGGGCATGGGCTTTTCCTCTAAGATTCCGTTGTTCCATTCATAGGAAAAATCCGGATGTTCATAGTATTTGGCCCAATACTCCTCCTCGGTAACGCGCTTATCGGCCTCGCTGATTGGCTCACCAAACGTTAGGCTATTTGGTGCCAAAGCATTAGAATCACCATTGACGTAAGTTGATTCAGTTTTCTTTGTCTGCTGTATAGAAGCCATCATGCCCCCCACTCATGGCCAAAATGACATAGCATGGTTATATAGAATCAGGATCAATTCCTAATTCGCGCAGTTTGGCTGCCATTCTCTCCCTATCTTGTTCCGCTTCTTCGGCCCGCCGATGCTCTTCTTCAGCACGCTGGCGCTCTTCTTCGGCACGCTGACGCTCTTTTGCTTCGCGTTCCATACCCGTTTCAAGCAGATTACCATCTTTATCTACCCAACGTAACCAAGTTGCGTTCCAGCCTTCAAATTCACCGTTCCAAAGTGTTAACCCAAGTTCAAGGCCCGGAACCCAAAATTCATCTAGCTCCTCAAAGTCAGAAGGGCTGAGTTTAAACATTCTTAGAATTCCGTTACCAAGCTGGTTTTCTGGATCGTGAATCACATAGTAGGCAACCCCCATACGACCATATCGCTCAATCTTCTGCTCTTCTCCACCAATCTTATTGGAGACAATTTCGATGACGATTTCGGGGGCCTTGCCATACTCCCAGATCATGTATGAGCGGTGACGTTTGGCCCAGATATCATCAGGAAGTTCTACGTCTAGGCTAGCCATTACATCTGGTACAAGCGGGTACGATTCATTTACCGAGTGATAGAGGCCCACGTTGGCAAAGGCTTCGATCTTTCGGTCCGGTTGGTGTTCCCCAAAAGATGCATGGATGCTTCCTGCCAATAGTCGCTGTTCTTTTTCGGAAAATATGTTATCCACTGGCGTATCGTCTTCCGTGATGAGATGGTCAACGTTTGGTCTTTGGATAGGAGGGAGCGCCCCGTTTGGTGAAGCCCCAGTGGGTGAAACGCCATTTGGTAAAGCGCCATTTTGGACAAACGCGAAATCAGATGCTGGCCGCCGCAAAAACGGTGCCTCTTCTCCCTTCATCTCGTCAATTGTGACAGGTTTGCTAGACATGATTATTTCTCGATGTGTGGGGATAGAACAAGTGTCTCATACATTCCCATATGATATCACATTATGCAGAACATTGCATCACTTTGTTCTGTTATAGGAAAGTATAAAATCAGCTACCAGGGGTGACCATCTTCTGGCTGACTAGCTGACGGCTGAATTGCTGAAAGCTTTGTTCGATTTGAAGGAGACGATAATTTCAAAGATAGTACCCATTGTTCTACGTCAGCCGTGATTCTTAAAACGCTTTACGCGAGACAGATGCTCACCTGCTACAAATGAGTCTTTTGGGTCGGTGACCATTTCGACGCGTCGCGTGTTATCCTCTTCTACCCAAACTCCGCAAGCACCACCTTCTGGGCTGAATTCAAGCCACCGTTCTTCACCATTCATCGTGAGGACTGGCTGATCATATTTGGTAAGCTGTTCAGATTCGCCAGTAACATAATGACCGATTAAGGAACGGCGGAAGCGATCCGTCGTACGGTTAGAAAAGCTGCCGTGGATGACAGTACCATTGAAGAAGAAAACATCGCCCGCGTCCATGATAATTGATTCAGGCTCCAGCCCCTCAGGCAACGGTACAGAAATGTCCGTGAAGCTTTCAGTGGTGTCGGCCTGGATGGTACAGAGGATGGGTAGTTCGCCCGTGCCAGGTACCACTTGAAGGCAACCATTAGCCTCGTCACATGAATCCAAAGCTAGCCAAGCGGCCACACAGGTACCTGGCCGGGCGCGCAGATAGTACTGATCTTGATGTAGTCCTTGACCACGCGCGCCAGGCGGTTTGAAGTAAAGCATACTCTGCACCGCATACGGGTCCCGACCTAGAAAGCGATTGAGACAGTGGCGAATGCGGTCGTCTAGCAGCCAAGCCCGAGTAGCGTCGTCCCAACGGTGCATGTGGATCATGCGGGGATACTCTTGCAACGGATCAGCCTGGTTGATGTTCGCATCACTGCTGACAACGCCAGCAAAATCACCAGCATACTCACCTGAGTGGCGCAGGTCCATATAGTGCTGCTTGTAGAATGCAACTTCTTCTGATGAAAATAGGCCGCGCACCAGCGTGTAACCGTTGGCCTGAAAATCTTGAACAGTTTTAGAATCGAGCATCATGATCTCCATGTTGACTGCTACATCAATATTTCTCTAAATAGTTCGCTTTCATCGATTAGACGAGCATCGGCCTCTGTTCGCCGCTTGAACTCAATCTGCTCACCAGTCCGCTTGGAAACAACCAAACGGAACGGGCAGCCAATCAGATCAGCGTCC
Organism: Chloroflexota bacterium; assembly: GCA_039028975.1. GTDB lineage: Bacteria > Chloroflexota > Anaerolineae > Caldilineales > Caldilineaceae > JAHBNG01. The sequence continues at coordinate 135,395 of JBCCHB010000009.1, read as the reverse complement.
GCAAATTTGGCACCCGGTGAAATATCGCGCTCGTCCCACAAAACATCGATGCCCTGCTCTTGTAGAGCTTGGTAGAGATGCTCGGCCCGCTCTTCACCACCTCGCAGTGAAATCAGGTGCACTCGGAACGGTGCCACCTCTTCCGGCCAGATAATACCATTCTCATCGTGGCATGTTTCCACAATAGCGGCCAGAGTTCGCCCCAAACCGATGCCGTAGCAGCCCATGTAGAAGGGCTTTCCCAGACCATCGTTATCTGTGTAGGTAGCTTTTTTCATCAACTTTGTGTAATGGTAGCCAAGCTGAAAGATGTTACCCACCTCAATGCCCCGCTTTTCGATCAATCTATGCTGGCCATCCGGAGCCAAGAAACCATCTTGTGGCAATGCTACATCGCCTTCTATCTCGTGGGTGAAGTCACGCCCATAGTTGACGTTGATGCTGTCGGTTGTGGCTTCCTTTTGCCCACCGATAATGTTACGAACCGTTTTGAGCGAATTGTCCGCCACATAGAGCACTCGGCAAGTGCGCTCTTCGGTCTTGGCTTGTCGCGGCTCCACAAATTCGTGTCCCCAAGCGTGGACATAGCCGGGTTGGGTGCCAATTGCGGCCAAATCTTCTGCAGTGGCCGGTTCAATTTGTCCCACCAGATTCAAGAGCCGTTCCAAACGGGTCTTATGGACTTCCAAATCGCCACGAATTGTGACGACAACCAGATCACCTTCCCGGGTCGTATAAACCACATTCTTTAGAAAATAGCGAGAATCTTTTTGGTAGTGTTTAACCTGATCAGCTACCGTGTGAACCCATTCAGGCAGTTCCACAATTTCGAAGGGTTCAATCATGACATCAGGGTTAATTGGTTCATACGTAAACTCAGCAACGTCTTCATGAGCACAGTACCCGTTATTCTTTGAGGCCGACTCAGCCGATTCATCAGTCACAAAGAAGGTACTCTCACCTTCTGAATGTTCGGCAATAAATTCATGGCTGTAATCGCCGCCTATATAGCCATTATCGGCCGCAACAATGTGAGTCTTTATGCCACACCGCTCGAAGATGCGAGTATAGGTTCGAGCCATCCGTGCATACTCTTCTTTGAACGCCTCCTCATCCCGATCAAACGAGTAGGCGTCCTTCATCACAAATTCCCGCACCCGCAGCAGACCGCCTCGGGCGCGCAATTCGTCCCGGAACTTTTTGGAGAACTGATAGATGTTAAAGGGCAGGTCTTTGTAAGAGATGCTAAATTTGCGCACCACATCGACGATCATCTCTTCAGCAGTGCCACCCAAGGCAAATTCAGCCCCACGACGATCGGTCACGGTCATCAGTTCAAAACCAGTCGTGTTGGTTCGATTGGTCTCGCGCCAGAGTTCAAGAGGGTGGAGAGTAGGTGTAATCATCTCCTGAGCACCAGCCCGATCCATCTCATCCTTGATAATAGCCTTGATCTTCTCATGAACTCGCCAACCCAAGGGTAAAAAGAAGTAACGCCCAGCCACCGATTCGGCGATAAAGCCACCTTTGATCAGATTGACGTGGCTGATAAATTTAGAGTCAGACGGGTTGCTTTTAGAAGTTTTGCCGAAGAGGCGAGAGTATTTCATGTTATTTACTTGAACGATTGAATATTCAATTTATTCTACAATGGTCTATTGTAGTCCTACCAACATCGAGGCAATAAATGAATGGTGAGTTGGCGGATTATACCATAATTCCCAATCTCTAACACATGAGCCTAAGAATCAGCACCAAAAAAACCGAAATATCGATGCTGACATCCCGAGTGCATGAGGGTTCGTTCATTGGGCTTGAAGTTTTACCAACTGATTGACCTTTACATCCACTTGTTCTTCAACGGTTCCATCTGGCCACCGAATCTCCATGCGCAACACAATCTCCACCGACCCTAATCCAAAATGGAGCCGCGGATCCTCAGAAGCCAGGTAGCTGCTGCCGCTCAAGGACTCGCGGATCAACTGACTGTCGTCAGAGAGGGTAAGGGTGACGCGCAATCCAGGAGTAAATCGACCCGGATCAACCATGAGCCAGTTGCCTTGATTGGGGCGGCCAAGCTGGGTAGCCTGATTCTGCAAGAGCACAGGCAGGCCACCAATGGTGTTGATGGCTATGTCCAAGTCACCATCGTTATCATAGTCTGCAGCTGCGCTGCCCCGCGCCATAAGAGGGCCAATTTGATCGAGGCCAGCCTGTTTAGTCCAGTCAAGGAAGTGGCCAGGGCGCGAACTGGTATTATTGAGAGACTGGGTGCGGTTGCGATAGTAGCGAACAAGTTGGGCATCCTTGGCAACATTGGTGATAGGTACATGACCGTTAACGGTCATGATATCCAAGTCTCTATCATGATCCACATCCATAAGATGGGTTCCCCAACCAGTTAAGTTGTTTCCCAATCCAGTGATTCCGATGCGATAGGTACTGTATTGAAAGGTGAGCAGGCCGCTAGCGTTCTGCTGAGGATCGGTTTGCAGGTTGCGGTAGAGTGCATTTAATTCTGTATCCCAGTTGGTCACGAATAGATCCAATGCACCGTCCCCATCATAGTCACCATTTGTGACGCCCATGCCTGAACCAGAGTCACCGATATCTGCCGTTTCAGTTAGATCAATAAAGCGAAAGCCGAGTCCCAAGGGATCTTCATCAACAGGTTCATTAGCATAGAGGCGGTTAGGGTGGCCATCATTGGCAATGTAGAGATCAAGATCGCCATCTTGATCCAGGTCAGTGAAGAGAGAGCCAAGGCCGCGTTCCGCTCTCAGCAGCCCTGCATCAGCCGTGATCTCTCGGAAGGTGACTCGGTTACTCTGGGTATCCGCCCCTGGTGTGACGCCTTGGTTGAGGTAAAGCCGATCGGGGATACCATAGTAATCTTGGGGGAAATGACCGGTGGGTTTGGGAATGGTTCTGCTCAGATCAATGTAGCCTGCGACAAAGAGATCGGGCCAGCCATCCCCATTGAGATCACCGACAGAGATTGCGCTATTCCATTCCGGTTGGGTGCCGCCTTCTGTTGCCGTGACGCCTGCATCAGACGCGCCCTCGGTAAAGGTACCGTCGCCATTGTTCCAAAGGAGAGCATTGGGGCCGTGGGCAGTGATATAGAGATCGGTCCAGCCGTCTCGGTTGAAATCAGCCGCGACGCAACCATTGCCGCGGAGGGAGAGGGCTGAGTTGGTCAATCCGCTAACGTCTTGGAATTGACCACGCTGATTTCGAAAGAGCATATTCGTGGGCAAGCCATCATTGGCCTTCCAGAAGTCTACCTCATCAAGTGAGTGACTATTGACCAAATAGAGGTCGAGCCAGCCATCCTTGTCATAGTCGATCCAACAGAGTCCAGCACCCATTGCAGCAACTGGATCCATAGAGAGAGCATTGTGAAAAGCTCCCTGGTTAAAGCTAAGGCCAGACGCATGGGCTACGTTGAGGAATTGATGGCCGTTGGTAACCACTTGCTCGTGTGTAGACGTTTTAGGCGTATTCGATGTTTGAGACTGATTCTGGTCGGTCAATTTTTCTGGAACAGGTTTCGGGATAGTTTGGTTTAGGGGTTGGGTGGCGGGGAGAGTATGAAGAGCAGCTTCCCCCATATCCAAATTGATATCATCCACCATGATCCGGATGACGCGACCACTGAGGACTTCGCTAATATATAGAGAGCCGTCGGGAGCGGGCAAAACTGCGCCAGGATAATTCAGATTGTCGATGATGGTTTGACGCTCATAGGACGTTTCGTTGCCGGGCGTAACAACAGATAGCCGCCCCGTAGTGGGCTGATAGCCGCTGCCGTCGAAGCAAGAAGCGTTTGGCGTGAATTTTGCAAATTCGAGGAGCCAAAGGGTGCCATTCGAATCCTGAGCGATGTCAATAGGCAGGTTCAGGCCACCAAGAATGGTACGCTGGTTGCGGTGGGTATCGATGGCAACCAGTTGGCCACTTTCGGCTGGGTAGGGACAACCGCCGAAGAGGGTAATGAAATATTCATCAAGTACTTTCGTAATGCCAGTGGGTACGGCTTCTACGGGCTGGGTAGCGCGGACGGGATTGGGGATCCGGTCAAAGCGGTGGAAGAATCGGGTGGTTCCATCAGGATTTGTGGTGGCAACGCCATTCTGGCTAGCGTCACTGATGATGGGGTTACCACCGTCGTCATAGGTCATGTCGAAGGGATTGGTGAGGCGGACATTATTAAGTGGTGGCATGGCCTGGCCAAGATCTTCAGGCTGAAAAGGCCGGTCCGGTATAAGGGCATTTCCTTGTGCGGTGGTAAAAGTAGCCACAGGGAGCGTCCACAGGTGGTCTTGGCCAAAATTGGCAATATAGATGATATTTCCATCAGGTGAGACGCTGACCAACGGAACACCGGCGAGATCACCTGCGTCGCGGGTGCTGAATAGGCCAGAGATGAGACGTCCGCTTTGTCCATTGGGTGTTACCAAGGTAATGCCTGCGCTTGTATCTCGGCTGCCGTTGCCTTCTTCGGCGATCAGGAGGCTACCGTCTGGGAGGAGAGCGAGACCGACAGGGCCAAGTAGGTTTTGGGCAACGATTTTGGGTTGAAGGTCCGCAATTAAGGAATGAGGGCTTGAGACGGGGGATGGGAAGGCTGGCACGACAAGCTGGCAGGCAGTTAGAGTAAGGATGATGAATAGGACTGCGAGCCGGAGTGAACAATTAATGGCTGTTTGCGTAGCGGTTACTTTGCAACCATTAGGGAATCGCTGAATGATTGGTTTTGTGGACATAGGTTCTTTTCTTGCTATGGGGTAGGCTAGGGAGTAAGCAGGGAGTAGTCAGGTTCGTTATTCTGGGTTCAGCATACCCAAAGCACCCTCGATCGCTTGCTGAAACCGTCTCTTAGAGTCGAGTAATGCCTCGTCTGTATCTCGTCCAAAGCCGCCTGAGAATGGTGTACCGCCTATCTCTAAGATCGCTGGTCCTGCGAAATTGCCTTTGATCAATGCTCTAGCATAGCTGTCAAAGTCTATGTTACCCATGCCAAGGGGGTAGTGGGCATTGACTTTAGGAAGTGGAGTATCCGATACGTGAAGCATGCTCGTGCGCGGAATCAAGTCTATGAAGCCTGACAGATGTTCGAGAGTAACGTGATTCAGATCCCAGACGAGATGGGCTTGGGGGACGGCATCTAGAATTCTGTGGCACGTTTCCGGTGAACCAAAAAGGTGAAAGTCTGGTTCATTGTGCTCGATGCCGAATTTGACGTTATGTTCAGTGGCAATGGAGACAGCCTCCTCAAGTTGAGGCACGACGCCATCTTCAATTTGACGTATGGCCGCTTCATCCATTCGTTCTGTGGGTCTTATGTGCCAATGGACGCACTGACAAGGCAGCCCACAAATGGCCGGTAAGTTAACCTGAACGAGATCGAGTGGTGTGGCACCGGAGGCCGTTTTGCCTGACGGACCTACACGGACTACGATCTCCATGACTGGCGTAATCTGTGCCTGGGATAGAGCCTGGGCTATGGTTTTAATGGGTGCCCCTAATTGCTCTTCATCCAATCCACGTTCGATGCCAGGAAACTGGATGGTGCGAAATCCATACTCTTGGGCAAAAGCGATCTCGACCAGTGCAGGCCGCCAATTCGAGGGAAAAAAGCGGCCATTCATACCGATTAATATCTCATTCATGGAGCTGCTTTCTTAATTAGTACAAATAATAATCAAGTAGCGTAATTATAGGAGAGTGTACACTATTTGACAATTCGTTAGTTGCTCTTTCCGTCGCAATAAATTACTATAATATCAATCAATTCATGAACTCTTCATTGGCCATTATCTATTTTTCTAGAGTGGCCCTAACCCTTCTTAAGCATCCAAAGGAGAAGCCCGATGCAAAAATCCCAATTCCTTATTCTGTTTGTACTATTTGCGCTTGTCTTCAGTGCATGTGCTCCTGTCGCCACACCGGCTGGCGAAACAGCGAGTGAACCTGCTGCAGAAGCAACAGAAGCACCTGCTGAGGAAGCAATGATGTCTGACATTGGCTCCGCCGACCATCCAATCAAAGTTTTCTTTGTTCCGTCAGTTGATGCCCAGGTAATTGTCTCCGGTGGTGAGATTATGGCTAACGCACTGAACGAAGCAACAGGACTAACTTTTGAGGTCAGTGTGCCAACTTCCTACGCGGCGACCATCGAAGAGATGTGTGCATCGCCTAGCGACTCTATGGGCTTTATCCCAGGCTTGGGCTATGTCCTTGCTAACCAACTCTGTGGTGTGGATGTTGCCTTTAAAGCCGTACGCTTTGGTTGGCCTGTCTACTGGGCACAGCTTCTGGTAGCCCGAGACAGCGATATCCAAAGCTTAGCCGATTTGGCCGGCAAGAAGTGGGCCTACCCAGACGCTGGTTCTACCTCGGGTTACCTGGCTATCCTGCCTATGCTAGCAGGGGCAGGCATTGAAGTTGGCGAGACCTTGGAAGCCGGTGGTCATACTGGTTCTGTACGAGCGGTTTATAATGGTGAGGCCGACTTTGCTAGCTCTTTCTTTAGCCCGCCTCTAAAGCCCGATGGCGAAGAGGGCTGGGCACCTGGCGATGATCCTGAAATCCCTGCAGATCTCATTGAAGAATGTGCCGTGACCGAAGACGGACGTAAGCTTATGTGTGGCGGATGGCGGGTGCTGGACGCTCGTGCTGGTCTACGCGAGGAAGCACCAGACGTAATCCAGAAGGTACGCATTTTGGACATCTCGCCAGATATTCCTAACGATACTCTCTCCTTTGGGCCAGACTTCCCTGCAGATCTGCGCGACCAGATTGCAGAAGCCCTCACCGCCTTTGCCGAGACCGAAGCCTGGGGTGAATCGATTGGCAATCAAGACTTCTATGGCTGGACTGGTATTGATGCTGCGTCCGATGCCGAGTATGACAATGTGCGACTGATGATCGAAGCGTCTGGTATGACCATGGAAGATCTTGGGGAATAGACGATGAGGGGTGAGAGGGTGACTAACTTCACGCTCTCACCCAGTCACTTTTTCAAAAATGGGACCAATCCTACGCATTCAATCCCTCTCTAAAATCTACGACAACGGCGTTCACGCTCTGGATAGTGTGGGCTTCGATGTACCGCGTGGTCAGTTTGTGGCGGTGATTGGACTCAGCGGCTCGGGAAAATCGACGCTGTTACGCTGTATCAATCGCCTGGTGGAACCGACGTCGGGTACTGTTTCCCTTGATGGCACCAATGTAACTGCGGCCAATGATGCTGAGCTGCGCCGCGTCCGTCGCCGTATTGGCATGGTTTTTCAGCATTTTAATCTAGTGCATCGGTCGACTGTGTTAACCAATGTTCTGGCGGGGCGGCTTGGTTATGTTAGTCCGCTGTGGAGTCTGATTAACCGTTTTCCCAAAGAAGATGTTGAGAAAGCCCATCGGCAGCTAGAGCGAGTAGGGTTGGGCGACCGAGCCTCAAATAGAGCCGATGCCCTTAGCGGGGGCCAACAGCAGCGGGTAGGGATTGCCCGAGCACTCATGCAGGATCCAGAGATGATCTTGGCGGATGAGCCAGTAGCCAGCCTAGATCCGGTGCTGGCCCACAGCATCATGCAGCATCTAGAAGAGATCAACAAAGAGGACGGCGTAACCATTCTGTGCAGCCTTCACTTTTTGGATTTGGTCCACCGCTATGCTGATCGGGTGATTGCGTTGAATGATGGCAAGCTGATGTTCGACGGCGACCCAAACGCGATTGATGACGCTATGTTCAAAGAGATCTATGGTCGCGAAGCGGAACGGGTGGGCTGATGCGCAGATTGCTGATTTGGCTGATTGTCATTGTTGCGCTGGTCGTCTACGCCTATGGTTTCCAAGTGACTCAGGTCGATCTACAAGAGCTTGGCTCAGAGACGCGCCAAGCATCGCTGGCCCGCATTATGCGTGCACTGGCTCGCCCTGACTTCATCGAATACGATCAAGAAGAGTTTATTGTCGAGACGCCGGTCTATATTCCTTGTCCCACTAGTGGTGTACCGGAAGTGACCATTCCCGCTGATGGTCCCTATATGGTCATGACGCCGACCTGTGCCGACCCAGAAAGTGCAGTGAGCATCGAAGGCTTTAATTTTGCACCGAACACCGAAGGGCCGCTCAACTTTATCCCACCTAGTGGCGTTTCCCTCCAGATGGGCAAGATTACCACCGACGCCAATGGTCGTTTCGCCCTAAACGTCGAGCTAAGGGATAGGGTTAACGAAGAACCTCAGCTTTTGCGCGCCGTTACCCGTCGCAGCATCGGCTCACCCCACTTAAGTCAAAATGGCATTGACACCATCGACAAGATTCTCGAAACTGTCTTCATGGCGCTGTTGGCAACTACGTTGGGGACGCTCCTAGCCGTACCAATCAGTTTCTTTGCTGCCCAAAATTTGATGCGGACGGTCACTAGCCCGGTGATGAGCGTAGCGCTGAGTATTTTGGCTGGGCCATTGGGCTTTTTGGCGGGGACAAATATTGCTGACTGGCTATCGAGCCTAAGTCAGGGATTGTCGACTACTTTAGCAACCAACATCGGTGGCTTGATCCTGGCTCCGCTGGTTGTGGTAGGCGTCGCTCGCTTTGCGCTCTCTGGCAATGACGACGATAGCGGTAATCAAGCAGGGAATGGTTTAGGTGGATCTGCTATTAAGGGGGGACTACTGCTGGTTGTTCTCATCTCTGTAGTACTCTTCTTCTACTTTCTGGCAGATTTTGCGATTGCGTTGGGACTATCTGTGGCTACGGTTTTGGGTACGTTTGCCTTTGTGGGCAACTTCATTACCAGTATCGGTGAGATTCTGCGGCTGATATTGATACCGGTGGCAGGTTTAATAGGGGCTGGCGTCTTGATAAACTTAGGTGGTCAGGTTGGTCAAATGATTGTAGATCGTGTGGATCCTGGCTCGGGCAAAATTATTAATTGGGTATTGGCTGCCGCAGCTGGGGCAACTTTGCTGGCGTTACTTGGTGCGGGTATTCAGTGGATCTATCAGCTCAATAATCTAAACCTAAGTCTAATTAGCCCAGCCATTGTCGGCGCGATTGGTGGTCTGTTGGTGGCGCTACGTGTGCCTTACAGTGCTTCTCTTAATACAGGATTGGTTATCTATTCTGTCACTCGAACCATTCTAAACGCGCTTCGTTCCATCGAAGCGCTGATCATGGTGATTGTCTTTGCCGTGTGGGTAGGGATTGGGCCATTTGCTGGTGTTCTGGCCTTGGGGCTACACACCATTGCGTCGCTGGCCAAGCTCTACTCAGAACAGGTGGAGAGTATTATGGACGGCCCATTGGAAGCTGTCTTGGCTACTGGTGCCAACCGACTTCAGATGATCATCTACTCGGTCATTCCCCAGATTATTCCTCCCTATATCTCCTTCACCATGTACCGGTGGGACATCAACGTGCGCATGTCCACCATCATCGGCTTTGCTGGCGGCGGCGGCATAGGTTTCCTCTTACAACAGAACATCAACCTACTCAACTATCGGGCTGCCAGCGCGCAGATCCTGGCGATTGCGATTGTGGTGTCGATTATGGATTATGTGAGTTCTGCGCTGCGGCAACGGGTGGTGTAGAATCGGCAATCCTCATTCTGAATTTCAATTTCGGTACGTCCTGCAGGAAAATTTTAAGGAAACCCTTTACGGCTGGCGATTTGTAGACTATGGAGAACTGCCTGTACGCTATGGACAGTATAATCCTGCCGATCAGCTGCGGATTCTGCAACGCACGGTTGCCGTGCTGAAGGCCAATCAAAAAGGAACGGTTCTATACTGCGGTCGCTTTGAAAACCGGAGTTTTCCGTATCCTCTACCGGAGAGACCAAACTCCGGTTTTCAAACGGAGCTGAGTATAGAATTCGCCCCGCTGGAAATCGAGCCTATGATTCAAGATGAGGCTCTTCGCCAACTTGATGCTTTGAAATCTGACGCCTCAACTGGCTAGCAGATACAGATTGTCTGATAACAGCTCCAACCAAACCTCGGACCCCACAGGATAGAGCTGTTCCTCACTGGGATCATATACCGCGGCCGCGACCAACTGACCACCCACGTCAATGTCATATTCGGCTAGGGAACCGAGGTAAGCCGTGCGTCGTACCGTGCCTTGCAGCGCGGTTATGCCTGCGTCGGGTTCGGACCCATGTAGGCGGATCGACTCGGGACGGACGAGCAGCACGTTCGCTTCACTTGAACTGACATTCTCGCTGGCCGCGTTGATAGTGAGTGATTGCTCGAAGAGAGCGATGTGCCAGCCTGCGTCGTCGTGACCGTTGATTGATACGGGCAAAAAGTTAGCTTGCCCAATGAAGTCGGCCACAAAGCGGTTTTGGGGACGGCGATAGATCTCCACTGCGCTGCCTGCCTGCTGAATGTGCCCCTGATCCATGACCACAACCAAATCGGAGAGCACCATGGCCTCATCCTGATCGTGGGTGACGTAGACGCTGGTGATGCCCAACTCCTGCTGGATGCGGCGGATCTCGCTGCGCATTTGGACACGTAGCTTGGCGTCGAGGTTGCTGAGCGGTTCGTCGAAGAGCAGCACCTTGGGCTGCATGACCAACGCTCGCGCCAGCGCAACCCGTTGCTGCTGACCACCGCTTAGCTCGTTAGGCGCGCGATTTTCCAGCCCAGTCAGTTCGGTCATCTCCAGCGCATGACCGACCTGCTGGCTGATCTCGCTGCGCCCCAGCTTCTTGATCTTGAGACCGTAGGCGATATTCTCGAAGACGGTCAGATGCGGAAAGATGGCATAGCTCTGAAAGACCATGGCCATGTCTCGCACGTTGGGCGGCTGCTCGTTGATCACGTCGCTGTCCAGCACAATGTCGCCCGCAGTGGGGAACTCGAAGCCGGCAATCAGCCGCAGCGTGGTCGTCTTGCCGCAGCCGGAGGGGCCGAGCAGGGTCACAAACTGGCCGCGTTCAATGGTTACGGTGACGTCGTTGACCGCTATGACGTCGGCGCTGCCGCTGCGTCCAGGGAAGGTTTTGGTTAGGTTTTTGAGGTGTAAAAACAATTGTTATCTCTATGTGGTTGGAAAAATACCGTTTCCGATTAGTTCAACAGCGACAATTAGCAAGACCAAACCGACTGTATAAAGTAGGCATGGAACGATTAGGAACCAGAGACGGGCTTTCCAGATCGTCACTGGAAAGACTGTACGGACACCAATATAGCTCACAACTAACGCCCAGAATGGGAAAACAAGCAGTAACGCCTCCCAAAGGCTGTCTGATACCCAGCTTTCATAGTAATTCGCATATACAAATGAGTGGATTACTGCTACAAGGATCACGGGGACCGACTCGATGAGGGCTGAATAAACATAGACAACGCGTGCTTTTCGACCGTCGCGTTCCGGCACATCTGACCATCGAATTCTCAGACTGTACCACCAGCCGCCAATCCACCAGATCAAAGGTGAGCCAATGGCTGCTATTAGTAAAATAAACGGCCAAAAGTCTAACCAGGAGTCAAAAAGAGCCAACTCGCTCATCATATCAGCTTGCGAATTTCTTCCGCCCATATCTGCTTGGGTTAATTGTCGATCTACGCGGTTTAGAACCCGAGCAAGACTGTAGCAGATGGCAGCTAACGCAGGAATATTTTTGGCACCAAATAGCTTTTCATTGTTAAAGAAGCGCCTTGGCTGAAAGAATAGATGTAAGGGATTCATAAATGACACAAAATTACCCCCCACCTACACTCAAATCCACCGCCTCGCCACCAGCGAAAGTCCGCCCCAACCACCAGTAGACCAACCCAATCGCGGCGAGCACAATCGCTATCAAGATGACGGAGTAGGCCGCGGCGACGCTCATGCCGCCCTGTTCTACCTCGCTGAGAATCCAGACGGTGAGGATGGGCCATTCCGGCGTGGTCAGGAAGATGATGGCGGAGAGGCTGGTCATGTGGCGGGCGAAGGCGAAGATGAGGCCAGCGATAAAGGCGGGAATGATCAGCGGCAGGGTGACGTTGCGGAAGGTGTATTGGGCGTCAGCACCCAGATTGGTTGAGGCTTCCTCAATGGCGGGATCGATCTGCTGGAGTGCGGCCACGCCAGCGCGGACCGAAGCAGGTAGACTACGCACAGCATAGGCTGCAATCACAATGTAGGGGGTACCGACCAGGGCCAACGGTCGCCCCCAGAAGACGAGTGCGGCGCTTAGAATGAGCAGCAGCGTTGCCACAATCCAGCGGGCTGCGGTTTTAACCTGCATCACCAAAAAGACGCCCAGCATGAGATAGGTGAAGCCGATGATGGCCATGGTGGGCCGCGTAAAGACGGTGAGGAAGACAGAAAGGCGGGTCACCACTTTGGGCCAGTTGAGGCCAGGCAGCGTGCGACCCCAGCGGGCCAGCGGTTCGGTGACCAGCGGGCTGAGGTTGTAGATGATCAGCCAGCCGATCATGGCTAGCATGGTCCACAGAATCAACCGCCGTCGTCCCTCTTTAGCAAAGGCAAGAGCCAGCAGCATGACCAGAGCAAGACCACCCGCGATGAGATAGCGCCAACCGTTTTCCGAGATCTGCAAGAGGTAGGGCAGCCAGTTGAAGTAGTAGCCCACCACAGTTCCCACGGCCAGAATCGCCACCCGAACGAGCCAGCGTCCAGCCACCTGTGAAACCAGATACGCGGCCATCAGCGCATAGAAAGTGCCAACCACAATCATGGGCGCGTTAATGAAGGCGATGATGTAGCCGATGCCCAAAATCGTCCCCGGCACCGCGCCGCCCAGATTGGAGGTGAAGTCCAGCGTCTGTTTGCCGATGAAGGCTTTGCGCACCACCAAGTAAGCGATGACCATGCCAATCAGTCCGGCAATAGGGGTAGCGACGGTCGAAAGAAAAGTGGTAGATAGAATGGCGTTGAGGCCACGGCTAAATGCGGTCTGGTAGTGGGTAAGATCGGGCGTGTAGTTGATGCCCCACAGGGTGGTGAACGAGCCAAAGAGAATGGACAGATAAAGCGCGATGATCAGAAAGAGCGTGAGCGCGGTCACCGTGATGAAGCTCCAGCGAATCAGCGGCTCCTTGACCTTGCTCTGGCCGCCCGTGGGCTTGCCCGTCACCGCCACGTAAGAGCGACGGGAGACGTAGTAACGCTGTAACAAGAAGATAGTCAGCGTAGGGATGAGCAAAATCAGCGAGAGGGCCGCGCCCTTCTGCTGATCAAAGAGGCCGTTGATGGCGAGGAAGATTTCCACCGATAACACGTTGGCATTACCCCCTAACAGCAGCGGGTTGCCCAAGTCCGCCATAGACTCAACAAAGAGCAGCAAGAACGATCCAGCCAGTCCGGGGATGAGAAGAGGCAGGGTGACCGTACGGAAGATGTGGAGTTTAGAGGCACCGAGGCTCAGTGCGGCTTCCTCAATGGCCGGGTCGAGCCGTTCGAGCATGGCACGGATGATCAGATAGGCAACAGGGAAGAAGGTGATGATCTGCACAAAGACCAGCCCATCCAGCCCGTAGACATCGTTGGCCCCGGCCACAAAGCGGATGCCCAGAAGCTGTTTGGTCACCAGCCCGTTGCGGCCAAAGAGCAGAATGGTGGCGATGGCAATGGCAAAGGGGGGCGAAATAGTGGGCAGCAGTGTAAAGACGTGAAAAAAGCGGGCACCCGGCACGTCGCAGCGGACTAGGGTGTAGGCAAAGATGAAGCCTAGCAGTGTGCCGCCCGTGGCCGTATAGAGACCCATGAGCATGGTGTCGCGCAGCAACTGCCAGTTATAGGCCCGGAAATCTGGCCGCACAAAGCGCTCAAAATATTCGAGGCTAAAGGCCCCCGTCTCTAGCTCAAAGAAGCCCTGCCAAATCACTCGGATCAGCGGGTAGGCGATAAAGAGCACCGCAAACAACCCCACCAAAATCAGCCCCATAGCCAATACCGGATCCTGCCCGATTAGGCGCAGTTCCTGGTAGCGCTGCCAGAGAGGGGAGCGTTGGGTTGTGGGGGCGGGAGGCCCGGTTTGTACTGTCATATTATAAACAGATTAAGGAGTGGAGAGTTGGTAGCCCCACCAGAGTTGTCTTTCCGCCTCCGCTGGGCGAGCTAATCCCGATGACGAAACCGCGTTGTGCGCTAGCCATTTTTCACCTTAGTTTTGTACCTTACACAGAGTCACTCAGAGAAGGCTCAGAGCCATACAGGGCTACACAGAGAAGGGCTTCAAAGAGAGAAGAAAATCTCAGTAAATCTCTGGGAGGCCTCGGTGGCTCTCTGTATAATCGCTACTCAGTGTAATGCAAACTACATAAGATTCTGTTGAGCCGGAATGATTATTGATTTCTGCCCCTTCACGTCGCAGAAAATAATACTGCAGCAAACTATTTTGTATAATCGCGCTTATTATTCAAGGCCTGCCTTGTTGAACTCATCCTGCATTGCAGGTAGAGTTCGATATTGGCTGCGGATCTGGGCGATCTGCTCCCGCCACGCGTCTGTCTGCCCTTGTGATTGATAGATCGAACGGACTATCAACAGCACGCTGGCTGCACTGGCGTAATATTTGCGGTTCTTTCCTGCAATGGATTCTTCGGCCAACTCTAGATAGATGCGAATGGCTGCTTCAGGGTGGCTTTCTTTGGCTGCGTCTGCGACCTTGGCGTGTAGACTAGTGGGGTTAAAATAGGAAGAGTATATTCTCGAACGATTTTGGCCCATCTGCTGTAGGCTCTTGAGGGCGCTGTCCACATCGCCATCGACGAGGTAGATTTCAGTCAGGGTATGATATTTTGACTCATTTGTCAGCCTTTCGACTGTCTGACCATGGACTGTAGGCCAGTTGCCCACTTCTTCCGCTAACGATTTGATCTCTTGATACTCTGCCGCGCTCGGCCTGTTCCAGAAGATAGATTGCGCAATGCCAAGCGCAGTCGATGCGTCACCTTTCCCTTTTGCCTGTTCTTTTAACCATTGGTTGAGTCGGGAATCCCGGCTTTGCTCTGCCCGCTCTGCAACCAGCTCCCAGGCAACTGTATCATGCCCATATTGAACAAAACGGTCAGCATTCGAGACAAGATCATAGTCACCCATCGTCTGAACGTGAGTCACGGCTTCATCCAAACGCTTGAGGCTGAGAAGGCGGTCCAGCAACTCCTCATGACGTCCCGTCCGCCGACAGGTCTCGATAAAGGTTTCATCATCAAGGGTATCTGCTTCGAGTTGGAGGAGAAAGCCACCATGTTGACGAAGATTCCAGTCGCTGAGTCGATCTTGACCCGGTGAGGGCATATTGTCGCGCACCCACTCAGCGATCAGGGCTTTTTCTTCAGAATTGCTATGTTCAAGAAGCGGTCCAGGAATGCTGTCTGCGGCCCCATAGCCGCCCATCTTTGTGTCCCACTTCCAGATCTCAAACATACTCTCCAAGATTTGCTCGCGCAACTTGGCATTGGTGACGTTGGCCAGGCAGGTGCCTAACCCCTCTCCGGCGGTATCGATCAACCCAACGATTTCGCCTTCCTCGTCATAGTAGGATTCGTAGTTACTGCAGAGCCTTTGAGCAACTGACTTATAGATGGTTATCGCGTTGATCCAATCGTTGGCTGCGGCATGTTGCTCCCCAGTCCGCAGGATGCCATAGATTTCAGATTCGCCCGCATAACCACCGTATCCATAATCGTAGGAATCATCATAATCGGGCATTGCGTTGTCGATCTGCCGCATAATCAAATCAGCGCTGATGGGCTTTGATTGACCGCCCATTCTCACCTGCTGTAGCTCAATCAACGATTCCAAATCCGGATGGCGGTCCACCATCTTCTGGATCAGCGCGATTAAGTTATTCTTGTCCCATTCCGCCAACGCGCTGGCTAACTCTTCAACTTCGGCAAATTCCTTAGGCTCGTGAACCCATGTGAGAAGTAGAGCCACACAATGTTTGCAATTGCCGCCCAACGGGCAAGAGCAATCTGCCGAGACAATACCTGCCTCGTCTAACTCAACCTGAACCCGATAAGGAACAGGTGCGCTACCGTAACAGTCTGCCTTAAGCATTGCTCCCTGTGCTTTTGGACGTTGGATGTAGCCGTTATGATAGTAGCGGCGACCGCGGCTGAACGAGCCACTATCAAATCGGGATTGTACTGATTTTTCGGTAAGCTTAGGGAGATCAGTCATGATAAACTGTGGTAGATGTAAAATCGAAGCGGAGTAAACAGTACAAGGAGTGATAAGAATTGCATCACATTGCCACCACTCCTCACCTTGTCACCCCTTCATCCTGCCATCTTGTTAAGAATTACTGTTTGAGATCATCAGCATTGGCTATGTCGTTGATGAACCGGTCAACAAAGTCCTTCTTGTTGGATCCGCACCAGTCGAAGTCGTAGTCGATGAGGGACACTTCCAGCAGCTCAGGTCGGGAAGCAGATGCGCCATCAACAGTAGGTGCTTGGAAAGCTTCATACTTAGGGCCAAGCTCCTGAGTGGCTGGATCCAGCGCCCAATCGAACCACTTTTGAGCTGCGTCCAAATGGGCTGCACCAGCAACGATGCCCATGCCGCCAACCTCATAGCCTGTTCCTTCGGCTGGGAAGCTCAGTACTAGAGGCGAACCCTTTTCCATCTCGGCGACAATATCGTGAGAGAAGACGATGCCGACTGCGGCCTCACCTTGACCAACGAAACGACCAGGGGCTGAACCGCTCTTGGTAAATTGGTTCACCTGGGCGGCATAATCCTGTAGGAATGCCCAACCCTCTTCTTCACCTTTGATCTGGAGAATGGTACACATGGCCGTGTAAGAAGTACCGGAGCTAGAGGGGTGAGCCACCATGAGCTGACCGGTGAATTCAGGCTTGAGCAGATCATCCCAGCTTGTCGGTGCTTCTACGCCTGGGTTCTCGTCCAGCCAATTCTGGTTGGTGGCAAAGCCAAGCGAACCCACATAAACGCCTGCCCAGTAGTTGTTGGGGCTGAGCATCAGACCAGGATCTTTGATGTTGGCCGCGTTGGGCGACTCATACTGTTCCAGAAGACCTTCTTGCTCGGCTGCTATGAAGCTATCAATGGGGCCACCCCACCAGATGTCGAACTGAGGGTTATCCTTCTCGTTCCGCAGGCGAGTCAGCGATTCGCCGCTGGACATGCGCACAAAGTTGACAGTGATATCGGGGTTGGCCTTTTCGAACTCAGCTTTCATGCCTTCGCACCATTGCACCTGGGGCGTACAGAGTAAGTTTAATTCGGTGCTAGCAGCCATTTCGCCGCCATCGCCACCACTGTCACCAGCGGGCGCAGCCGGAGGGGGTGGCACCGGGCAGGCAATCAAGGCCAGAGCGAGAATCATAAATAGTGATAATATGGCGAGTCGCTTCATTATTTTCTCCTTGATGATGGTCGTTTATCTCAGACGAAAGAGTTTATGGGCAGAGTACAAGTGGGGAGAATGTTAACAATATGTTAACGCGAGGCTTTCAGTATACAGCGGAATCCGATTCTTGCCAAGTGCCGGAGCAACCTTGTTCCTTCATCTGACATCCACGATTCTTGAATTGAGTAACCTACAAGCCTTACTTCCAACATTCGGTCGTTTTCGTGTCAATACATCTATACACAAACAGTTCCATACCAATTAAATGATGATATGGCGTCAAAAATGATGCCCTAGTCGAGCAAACTGCTGAAACGCTTTGGGGACTTGAGCGATAAATTCGCCATGGTTTCGACACGTCTGCGACCAGTCGTCACCATTCCTGCCAACTTCCTGAGGTTCTGAAGAATTCATCTTAGTTCTTTACAGGTATGTTTATCTGGTTATACCAAGTGACTTTTTGAACCGCTTGAAATCTTTCAGCTCTGGCATTAAGAGCAAAGTGATTAGACTTTTCATAAACAGTGTGTCAAACGTGTTACCCCACTGTTCTTCTAACAATAGCCGCTTCACATTTTTCCGTTGTGGAACTCCAAATTGCCTATGATAATACCCAGAACTGTTAATCTGCCTATCCAATGTCATTATCATACGTGTAAACTGAAAATACATTAGAATAGCTGAGATTAGCCATACGAAGAAAAGGATTCCAGTGTCTAAATGTAACACCAGGATTAGCAATGTAAACCCTGCTGTCAAGACGATAGTTAGCACTATTCGTCTCACGTTATTATGAAAAACCGTAAAGGCATTTTGGTATAGGTTTTGAGCTATTCTTTGGTCCTTTGTTACTTGTCTACGCCTGTTGGTATGGATAGGCTTGCCTGGAGTGTCATTTGACTCTTCTCTTTCAACGTCATGTGTATATTTATATTCTTCTTCTTTTTCTTTACCAGATTCGATAAGAGAAATTATGCCACTTAGAAACGCCAGGAATGGTTCAAATCCTGGTTCGTATAGAAACCAAATAATGGAGACTATGAACGATAGTATCCCGAAAATCTGTAGTGCAATCCGTCGCATTGGCTTAAACCATTTGTCGCAATTATTATCACTTCAATAATTTGAGGATGGTAATTTTCCGTGTTATGCACATTCTTTGTTTGTGGATTCTTGAAGTATTTGGCCTATATTACTACTTTATCCCTGAATATAGAAAGCTCCGAATAAACCGTCTCTGGAAAACCAAAAAGACCAGCAGCAGCGGAAAAGCCACAATCAGCGTAGCTGCCATGAGCAGCGACCACCGTGCACCGATTTCCCCAAGCTGCGTAAAACGTACCAAACCAACCGTCAATGGGCGGCTGCTGTCAGAGACAGTAACGATCAGCGGCCAGAGGAACTCGTTCCAGTGATAACTGACCGACGAGAGGCCAAAGGCGATGAGCGCAGGAATAGAAGGCGGTAGGTAGACATTCCGCAGCAGTTGCTGCCACGTACAGCCATCCATGATGCCCGCGTCAACGAGATCTCGAGGGACGCTCAAAAAGGCTTGGCGCATCAAAAAGGTGCCAAAGGCCGAGCCAAAATAGGGAATAGCCACGGCCAGCCACGTATCGAAGATGCCCAACTGGCGGATCATGCTAAAGTTGGGGGCCAGCAGCGCAGTAGTCGGAATCATGAGCTGGAGAAGGATAAAAAAGAAGAGGATCCGCTGCCCTGAAAAGCGATAGTGGGCAAAGGCAAAACCAGCCATGGTGACCGTAAAGATTTGCATGCCGAAGATGAGTACAACAATGGCAATCGTGCTAATGTAATATTGCCCAAATGGAGCCAACGATAAGGCATTCTGGTAATTCTCCAGCGTCATGGTGGTCCCAAACCAAACGTTGCCGCGCCCCAACGGTTCATTGGCCGGACGGAAGGAGACAACCACACACCACGCAATGATGGAGGCCCACCCCAGCCCAAAGAGGACCGTTAGCCCAGTTACCAGCCAGTTTGCTATGCGTCCACGGCTTCCTTGTACCGCTTTGGCTTCATGAATGGCCTGTTCTTTCAGCGACTCATTGCTACGCATTTTCTACCTCCGCCTGCTCAGAGAAAATGAAATTTGAGATGGTAAAAATAAGCAGAAAGAGAATTAGAATCACGGTTAGGGTGGCTGCTTTGCCTACGTTAAGGAACTCGAATCGTACCTCCCACAGCCAATAAAGCAACAGCCGACTGGCTCCGCTGGGGCCACCTCGGGTCAGCACAAAGATCTGATCCACCGTCTGGATGGTGCTAATAAAGGCAATGGTAGAGACAAATAGGGTGGTTCGCCGCAGCAGCGGAACGGTAATCTTCCACAACTGTTGCCACCAATTGGCTCCATCAATCTCTGCGGCTTCATAGACATCGCTGGGCAGGTTTTGCAGACCTGCCAAATAAAAGAGCATGTAGTAGCCTGCGTTCTTCCAGATTACCACAATCATAATGGCCATAAGCGCCAGATTTGGGTTGGCCGTCCAATTTTCGGGACCAGAATAGCCCACAAACCCCAGAGCGCTGTTAAATAGCCCATAGTCGGGCGTAAAGAAGAAGAGCCAGATGGTGGCTGCACTGACCATAGGCAGCACTGTAGGATAGAAGAATGCCAGCCGCAGCAATCCAATCCGCTTGAGCTGACGATTTAGCAGCAGAGCCAAAAGAAAGGCCAACCCAATGCAGATCGGCACCGTCCCAATGATGTAAATAAGCGTGTTGGTTAAGACCTGCTGGAATTCGGGATCAACAAAAAGCTCTCGATAATTTTCTATACCGTTGAAGACAGGATCCCGATACCTACGAATGTTAAGGCGCTGGATAAAGAAGCTCTGGTAAATCGCAAGCAAAGTAGGCCAAGCCGTGAAGAGCGCGACAAAAAAAACCGTGGGGGCGATGAGGAGGTAGGGAAGGAGAGTGCGTGAGTTTCGCATTTTGCGGAGATGATTGAGATGATAAAGATGAGTGTCAGCAGGAGCTTCCGTTCATCTTTATCATCCTCTCATCTCAATATCATCTTATCATCTTTACTTAAACGCTTCCAGTGCAGCTTCTGCATCTGCTTGGGCGGCAGCCATGGCGTCAGCTGCGCTCATTTCACCGTTATAGGCGGCTTGCAGATAGTTGTGGAAGATGCCGCGAACTTCACCTAAATTCTGTAGTGAGAGTTCAGCTCCTGCATAGTCCAGCGAGTCGCGCATGGCTGCGGCTTGGGGGGCAGTCTCTAGATAGGTTTGCATGGCCTCTGTCTCGTAGGCATCACCCCGGCTAGCAACGTAGCCAGTATTGATGCTATAGTCGGCCATATTTTCGGGGCGGCTGAGGAATTCGATGAAGGTCCAGGCCGCGTCCTGCTGGGCCTGTTCAACACTATTCATAATGTAGAGGTTGCCGCCGCCAGGCACCGTAGCAAAAGAGCCGGCTTCTTTGCCAGGAATGGGCATGACGCCGACCTCAAAATCAGCCGATTCAAGAATCCCCGCCAAACTGCCGCTGGAGTGGACAATCATCGCTGCAGCGCCGCTGGTGAAGTCGGAAGGCGTCTGGCCCCAAACAGCTTGCACCCCCGCAGGCATAGCATCATACTCCTGAGCAAGATCGATGTAGAACTGGACTGCTTCAACGACTGCGGGATCATCAAAGCTCACAGTCAGATCATCTACGAGAATGTTCTGGCCATTCCCCAAAGCCAACGGCTGGAAGAGCCAGTAGGGCCAGCCTGACGGCCACTGGATACCGCGGCGAGTGAATTCTTCGCCATCTTTGAGCGTCAGGGCTTGGGCCGCAGCGGCGAGCTCCTCCCAGCTGGAGGGTGTGTCTAAGCCAGCTTCTGTGAGCAGAGCTGCATTGTAGTAGAGAGCAACCACGCTACGTTGAAAGGGCAGGCTCCATAGTTGATCGTCAAAGGTTGAGTTGGCCAAGAAGGCAGGGTAAATATCACCCAGCAGCTCTTCTCCACCCTCAGATGAAGCCACGTAGTCATCTAGCGGCACAATGAGATCACCATTGACCAAGTCATAAAGATCCGTTGCCAGCATCACGGCGAGTGCAGGAGGCGTGCCACCCCCTTCAACCGTCGTTTGAATGGTTGTCTTAACATCACCATAGCCCCCTGCAAAGACTGGCTCTATGCTTATATCGGGATGCTCAGCTTGGAAGGCGTCAGCGTACCCTTGCAGAATTTCGGCGATGGGTGCATCGACGGCAACGGGGTAGAAAACTTGGATTTCGACGGGACCTGTTGCGGCCTCGCCACTATTGGCTGGGGCTGCCACGGGGGTACAGCCGACCGATACAAGGACCAGTATAAGCAATACCGTGCGGACATGCGTAAAAGGGTGTTTTGTCATGATATTCTCCTTAAGTGGTTAGATGAATGTGGGGTACAGCGCTGACACTATGCCATGTAAAATCCAGCACCAAGGACTGCTTACGATTCCACGCTCTAGTTATACGCAGCTCCGTTTGAAAACAGGTGTTTGGCGTCTCTGCTAGGGCTTCGGAAAGTAACCGTTCACTCTCCCCATGTAGGCTGAGCTTATCGAAGCCGGTCGCCCCTTCGACAGGCTCAGGGGGCTGAACGCTTACTTCGGAAAACAGCTGTTTTCAAAACGACCGCTGTATAACGACGTCTAAAGTACTCAAAATGAACTCGATCCGCTTTTCTACTGGCCAATCTGGAACATGGGTGACTGCGTATCCATAGGTCTTATAGGCTTGGAGCAATAGATCGTAAGTCTGGCGCGAAGTTTCTGCGGTGCTGGTGCGGCCAGTGTCGGCGCGCGGATCGAAATTACTCAACGTTTCGAGCACAAAGATAGCATGATAATCCGTCGCATGGCATGCCTCGTCAAGTCCCGGTGGGTGGGGAATATGGCGTAGGGTGCAGTAGGCGAGAGAATCGATCAGGCTTCTGTCCAGGAATATAAATTGCTTCCCGTTTGATTGGATGGCTTCTTCCCGTTCGATCTGTTTATTGACCACTAACGTCTGAAAGGCAAACTGATCAATTGCCCGCAGTTCGGGATTTGCCTGGATAATCTCGATTGCGGTTTCGGGTACAGTAGGATAGCCTAAAATCTGTAGTCGATTGATCATCGTGGTTTTTCCTGAACAGGCACCACCCGTTAAGACTATTTTCTTCATGCGCAAAAAGGTTCTGTGTCTCCTCTATCCTGTTTCCTCTATAATGAGACTGGCTCAATGCGCTTTATCCCTGACCGATTTAAGATTAGCCGATGGCGTCGGTAGGTTTTGTCTTTCTCTGGCGTATGTGAAGCATATTTAGTGATGAGGTTGACATGGTAAACCTTATGGGTGGCGACGGAAACAAGTTTATCCTGTTGTAGCATGAGGCGCTCCTGCATTGGGTTATCCATCTTGGAGAGCAGTGAGCGTATGTCGTACCGGATAATATCGTTGATGGCTGTAACCTTGGAGGTCTCGCCAACGAGATTGCGGATAGCATCCGCGTACAGAACGATATCTTTGGTATAGCGGATAACAGTTTCACCGGCTCCATCGTTTTCCATCTGGACAAAGCGGTCACAATTTCGGGCCTCACGGATTCGGCGGGGTAGATCATCCTCAGGCAGAATTGACATCTTTTCCCTAAGCACCCCAATGCAGTGCTTTTCATCCTGGGTGTAAATGGCGATGCGCCGATCATGCATGATATTGTGAAGTTGGTTGGCAAAGAAGCTACGTCCGATCTCTTTAATGCGGTCTTTGAACATATAGCCAACCACCAGTGCAGCAAAAAATGGCACAGTCAGGTTGCCATAGAGCGACTGAAAGTAGAAGGCGATTGCGGTAGCAAAGATCATGGCGATCCCGGCGGCGATAGCTTGCGTCATATGTTCCAATCGCTGACCTTCGCGTTGCATATCAGTAGAAAGGTAGAGAATGCTGGAGGCGTACTTCTTCAAAATATTGGTGCGATAGACATATGCTTCGTTGTCGCTATCCATCTCTAGGATGGATTCATACCCTTTGCTCCAACGATAGTGGGTCTCTTCGCGTACGCGGCAACAGAGTCTTTCATGTAATTCAACCAGCTCATCTGAATTGAGGTGCCCATCCACCAGCTCTAGCAATTCAACAAGGCCTTCTTCGATAAGCACGCTGATCGACTCATCCGCAAAGGTATATCCTGTGAGAATTTGCTCATTTACATTGGGTAAGCTGAAATCATTATAGAAGCCGCGGTACGTCTCGCTAATTTGGGCCGTACTAGACAAAAATTCTTCAACGAGGTTTTTGATCAACAATGCGCTTGTTCCATCTGGTGCGGATTTGAGTTGGTTGCGGAGGTGATCAATGTGTTCTCGAATTGCACTTTTAAGCATAGCCGCGAGGAGCTTAAGTTGACCGACCAAGGTTTGAATTTGGTTTTGATCGGTTACCCATCCAGGTTGTGAGATAGTTGCTCGAATGCTTTGGATAGGAGAGATAGGGCTAACGTCAAAATCGCGCAGGATAAGTGTAGGTGTTTTAAAACGAATGTAGTTTAGCAGATCATTGTAGAAGTAACGCTTAGGATAGGTTTCCTTACTAATTCCCAAGGTTCGTGGCACAAAGATATATGTCTCGACCTGATAATGAGTTTTCTTACCCTTGAGTAGTTCGTAGTCGAGTTTAAGCTCTATCTGATATTGGTCATGGGGTACAACAGCTTGTTGGATCGTTTGGATCATAAAAGATCACAGGTTGTCGATCAGTTATACTACGGACTCTTCTGATCGGCAACCTGTGCGCGGATTACTTATATTGTCTGTTCAATATCCTGGTCATACCTATTCAAAAAATGCGTTGTAGTTGGCTAATTCTTCATTTGCCTTTTCTGCAGCTTCGTCCAGGGCCTCCTGAGCAGAAAGATCATCATCCAGTACTCGGCTGTAAGCCTCGACGATTAGGCGACGAATGGCAGGGAACGGTCCGGCGCGGCCGCCGAGCACGGCATAGTTCACGTTGCCATCGATCATGGTTTCGGTTGTAGATAGCTGCTCGATGGCGGTGACAAAATTAGGGTTCTGGTCCCAGAAATCAACTAGCTCAGCATCGTCAGAGATATCTGTGCGGACAGGGAAGTAGCCTGATCCGGTGTGCCAAGTGATCTGCTGCGGACCTTCTGCCATAAATTTCATGAATTGCCAAGCCGCGTCGTTCTGGGCAGCATCCTCGGACTTGAGAAGCCACAGGGCCGCGCCACCGATGATGACACCGTTACGTTCGCTGCTATCAGCATGGGGAATAAAGGCAGTGCTCACGGCGAATTCACTATTCTCGATGATCTTCACGTCTGAGGTCGAGTCGATCATGATCGCGGCTTGACCTGCCTGGAAGGTCGAATCTGTCTCAGACCAAGTGCTCGCCAGATTGGGTGCATACCCTTCTTGAATCAGGCTCGTGTAGAACTCGAAGACCTCAACACCAGCACCTTGGTTAAAGACGGCTTCGGTAGCACGACCGGTACGGCCATTGTTCTCATTAAAATAGAGGCCACCGCTGTTGGCCAACGTCTGCTCGAAGAACCAGCCAACCTGGCCAAAGGTGAAGCAATATTCGGAGACACCTGCTGCCTGAATCTGATCACACATGGCTTTAAATTCTGAGAAACTAAGGCTGCCATCGATGCTCTCGATACCTGCTTCGGCCAACATATCCACATTGTAGTAGAGGATGGGTGTGGAGCTGTTGAAGGCCATAGCCACCATGCCCTGATCATCCGAGTAATAATCACGCACAGCTGGAATAAAGATGTCGCTGTCGTAGCCATCGGCATCCATAAGCTGGTGAGCGGGAATCAATAGACCGGTGTCGAACATGGTCTGGGAGGCAATATCGAAATTCTGGATGATGTTGGGAATACCACCTGTTTCCATGGCTGCCAGCAGTGCATTATAGGTATCGTCATAGGAACCTTGATGGGTAGCAGTGACCATAATCCCATCTTGGCTCTCGTTGAAGCGAGCCACCAATTCATCGACTAATTCACCCAATTCGCCACTCATTGCATGCCAGAATTCAAGCTCTACCACGTCGCCAGCCATAGCCATATCGCTAGAATCACTAGCCATTTCCGCGTCGCCCTCCGCTGGTGCATCTGCTACCGGAACCGCACAGGCCGAGACGATCATGGCCAGGACCATAATCAGACTAAAAATAGAGAACCGAGATTTCATTCATTTTCTCCTTGTGTAAAAATAAAAATAGTATACTTAGCCCGAAAAGTCTTGTCCCGACTCTTGAATAATCCGCTCTGGGAAATTCCGCGAGGAGGGGGCGGAACTTTTTGGGCCATCTATATGTTGGAAACAAACAAGTATGGATACTCAGTAACAACCATTCGCATCCATAATCACTGAAAACAACTTACGCAGAGTGACATTGCGATCTACTGATAATCTGCAGTTCTACCCCTTCAGACCCGTCATCGCAATGCCCTGAACCAATTGCTTCTGGGCAATCAAAAACGCGATCAGGGCCGGCGTCAATGCAATCATGGAACCAGCCATCACGGGCCCCCACTCTTGACCGCGCTCTAAATTAGACATAAAGAAACGGATGCCGATCTGTAGGGTGCGCATCTCAAAATCTTTGGTAATCACCAGTGGCCAAAGATACTGATTCCAGGCATTGAGAAAGGCAAAGATGGCAAATGCGCCGATAGACGCCTTACTTAGCGGTACCATGATCTGCCACAGGTAGCGCCAGTTTCCCGCGCCATCGATCTTGGACGCGTCATGGAGTTCCTTGGGAACGGTGAGGAAAAATTGACGCAACATAAAGACGCCAAACGCACTGGCAATGAAAGGAACAATCAATCCCTGATAGGAATTGGCCATGTTCCATTCAGAAACTAGAATAAAGTTGGGAATAAAGGTTAGCTCGAACGGGACCATGAGGCTACCCAGCACGATGTAGAAGAGCAAATCTCGACCGGGAAAGATTAAGATTGCAAACGCATAAGCCGCTAAAATGCTAAAGATGATCTGCCCCAGCGTGATCAGTCCGGACTGGACAAGGCTATTGACTAAAAAACGACCAAATGGGGTGCTGTTCCACGCTGTAACGTAGTTTTCCAGCGTCCATACAGAAGGCCAAACCGATGGCGGAAATGAGGTCACATGTTGGGGTAATTTGAAGCTGGTAAAAAACGCGATAAAGATGGGTAGCGCAATCATAAGCCCCAACACGAGCAGCAAACTATGCACGAAGAGATCTGTCCCAGTGAAGCGTTCTTTGTATTCCCCGCCACTAGTCGATTGGTTTGTTATCGAATCTGCAGTCGCCATGGTCCCTTTCGTGCCTACTGATAGTGAACTTGTCTCTGAGCTGTTGCGAACTGTATATAGGACATAACCACTACCATTACAGCCAGCAAATATGCCTTGGCCGACGCCAATCCACGCATAGGCGTTCCCACGAAGGCATCGTAGTAGATATCATAAACCATGGTTTGGGTTGCACGACCCGGTCCACCTGAGGTTAGTACATCAATCTCACCGAAGGCTTGGAAGCTAAAGATTATATTTATCACCAACAGAAAAAAGAGCGTGGGGGTGAGCAATGGTAGCGTAATGTGCCGAATTCGATGCCAAACATTGGCTCCATCTACCTGGGCGGCTTCATAAAAGCTTTGATCAATATTTTGCACACCCGCCAAAGCAATGATTACGTTGAAGCCCAACTGTCGCCATACCACGGCCATGATAACCGCAACCAAGGCCCAATCCTTTGTTGCTAGCCAGTTCGGCGCATCTTGCATCTTTTCAAAAAGACCCAATTGGACCATGAAGTAGTTCAGATATCCGACTACTGGATGATAGATCCATTTGAAGAGCACACCCGTAACCGCGCTGCTGATGACAATAGGCACAAAAATAAGTGTACGATGTAGCCACGAAAGATGGCGCAAGGGATATGCAAGGGCGATTGCAAGGAGCACAGCCAAAACCAACCCGACGGGAACAGTCCCCAAAACAAAGAGTAGCGAAACCCGTACACTATCCCAATATTGTGAATCAGTGAGTAAATTGCGGTAGGTCTCAAGCCCTACATAACGCATCTGATTGCCAAATGGAGCGATACGATTCAAGCTCAGAGAAAATGATTTATAGATGGGCCAAAAGACAAAAATACCCAACCCAATTAACGTCGGTGCAAGGTAAAGATAGCCTTCTAACGCAGATGAAAGTCTACGCATTATTGTTTTTCAGCTTGGATAAAAGTATTGCAGGAAGAAGAGAATAGTTTGAGCACGCCGTACAGAGGGATTCAAACTCGCTTCTAATTTAGGTTATTGACTTCTAACTCTTTCTTTAACAAAATGTTAACAATCAGACTATAACGTACATTGGTCATAAACAACAAATTCAACCTATCTATACTGTGGTCGTTACGGTTTCTTTTCAGTTTGAAGTGAAATCTACCTAGATTTATCCCTTTACGCCTGTAATCACAATACCCTGGATAAAGTATCGCTGGGCCACAAAGAAGATGACAATTGTGGGCAAGACGGCCATTAGTGCAGCCGCCATCATATCCTGCATGTTGGAACTCATATACCCTTCAAAGAGGCGCAGTCCCACAGCTACGGTGTACAGTTTTACCTCCTGCAAATAGATCAGCGGATGAAGAAAGTCATTCCAGGAGAAGGTAATCTGATAGATGGCCGAAACCCCCATGACGGGTAAACTAAGGGGCAAATGAATTCTAGAGTAGATACCAAAGTACCCACAGCCATCAATCTCAGCTGCATCGTCCAGCTCTTGAGGCAACGTCATAAAGAACTGACGCATAAGGAAGACATGAAAGGCTGGTGCAAACCAGTTGGGAAGAATCAGTGGCGCAAACGTGTTAACCCAACCTAACCAGACAAAGAGCAAGTAGGTAGGAATAAGCCGCACATGTTCTGGCAGCATCATGGTTGACAAGACGATGATAAACAAAGTATTACGATAGGGGAAGCGTAAACGGGCAAAGGCAAAGCCAACAATCGAGCTAGAGAGTACAACGCCAAGTGCGCTTAGAATGGCCACAAGCCCAGAATTCAGGAACCAGCGAGAAAAGGGGAAGGGACCGTCAAATGGCTTGCGGAAATTCTCAAAGTGGAGCAGTGGCTCGGCTTCTACTTCACATGACGCTGCGCCCAAACAGCTATAGACGTTGCTTAGGTTTTCCCACCAAAGGCCCGCAGGAATCCACTGGGGCGGAAATTGGTTGATCTGCCACGGCGGCATGACTGCCGTGCGGATCATCCAATAAAAGGGGATGGCAAAAATGATGCCACCCACGACAATGGTTGCATAGAGCAAAAATTGAAGAAGTAGTTGGTCTGGGTTGGCCCGATACTTTGAACTGATCATAATCTATCTTTCATACTGAACCCATGAGCTAGAGCTACGGATAGCAAATAGAACAAAGACCATAATGGCCAAAAAGAGTCCCCAGGCTTGGGCAGATGCATAGCCAAATTGGAATGAGCTAAAGCCTGTCTTATACAGATGGAGAACCATGGTTAAGGTGGCATTGTTTGGCCCGCCTTGCGTCATAATGAGGACCTGGGTAAAGACCTGCCAAGAGGCAATGATGTTGAGGACCACATTGAAGAAGATGGTTGGCGTTAAGAGTGGAATGGTGATGGAGAAGAAGCTACGGATAGCACCAGCGCCATCGATTTTAGCTGCTTCATATAGTGCTGTGGGAATGCCCCGCAGACCAGCCAGAAAGATGAGCATGGCACCACCCGATCCCCACAAGGCCATAATAATCACCGAAGGCATGGCCCATTCTTGGCTAAAGATCCAGCGCGGGCCTTCAATCCCAAAACGCCATAAGATCGAGTTAAGCAGACCAATATCGGGCTGGTAAAGCCACTTCCACAAGATGGCTACAGCAACGCCCGAAACCACTGAAGGGAGGTAGTAAACAGTACGCCAGAAGCCTTGCCCCCGCACGCTCTGATTGAGCAACACGGCAATCAGAAGCGCCACTATGGTGCTAAAGGGGACCATTACAAAGGCATAGTACGCCGTATTCCACATAGCCTTATGAACCAAGGTGTCTCTCCAAAGGCTGCCATACCACTTGAAGCCAACAAACTCAAAAATTTGTAGGAAATCAGTCCGGAATAGGCTAATAACAAACGAGGCAATCATTGGTCCTGCCGTAAAAACCACAAACCCGATAATCCAGGGTAACAGGAAAATGTAGGCTGCTATGGCTTCACGTCTTGACCGCCGCATGGGCTTCTTGACACTATCGGCTGTCGAGCTTCCAATTGATTGGGTTGCATCTGCTACAGTCATAAAGTTTGGTTGCTATAGTTTTTAAGAAAAAGATTTTCCGCCCTTACCCTTCGACACGCTCAGGGGGCGGTTGGAAAATCTTTTTCTTGGTGTCTATAAATTGGTGTCTATAAAGTTGAAATTTCAATAGTGTGAGTCAATTGAGGAAGTACCGAGATGTCTTCGGAAAGCTCATTGTAATCCTATAAACTGCGGAGGTAGCATCCCCAGATGTGGAACATACCATGAACCATATCTCGGGATGCTACCTCCTGGTTACATCGTACAACGCGTAACCTATTTAGGAATGGGTGTTAGATATACTCAGGCTCCGCATAAATTAACAGTTTTCTCTCGGGTTGCGGTGCTAATTTATCACGACCGCTGGCATAACTTGGCCATTTGATGGCGCTTACCTCTAAGCCAAAGAGGCAAGTTATTTGCAACTCAGTTCCTTAATTCTCATTCCGTAACAACTCAAGCCGATGGCAGATTCTTTAGCTACTCGCAGCGTCCATGGCCGCGCCCAGATCCTCCAATGGAATCTCACCGCGGTTGTAGGATGTGGCGATATCGGCGTGACGACAGATCAGGTCGACGGGCTGTTCACCCA
Source organism: Chloroflexota bacterium (assembly GCA_039028975.1). GTDB lineage: Bacteria > Chloroflexota > Anaerolineae > Caldilineales > Caldilineaceae > JAHBNG01. Next base: position 105,112 of record JBCCHB010000009.1, on the reverse strand, counting down.
ACAACATGACCTGTTCAAAAGCAGGTCTGAGAATCGTGTCCTTGCAGACAAAGTCCTCTTTGAACATCTCCTCAGGACCGCCAAGATCGGCAGCGATAGAGCTAGTGAACACATTGATATCGATATCAGCAAACGAGGCGTCACGTTCAATCAGATCACTATGGAATTGATCCAAAATGCTCTTGCGTGATGGCTGCTTAGTGGCCCACTTAGAGTAGAGGCGACCATACATGGGACTGGTTAGCCACTTAAGTAGCTCCCAAGACTCTTCTGGATGTTCGGTCTTGTTCCAGACCATGGTACCATCTACAGATTGATGGGTGGTTGTACCAGCCGGACCATCAGGCAGCGGTGCAACATCCCACTTGAAGGAAGCGTTTTTGGCGGTCTGCCCTAAACTCCATGGCCCCATTTCCATCATGGCAATACGGCCACTCTCAAAGAGTTGGTTCACCCCCATGCCAATGTCTGAGCCATAGGCAAAGACCTGCTCATCCCAGATGATGCTACGCATCCACTCTAGAGCTTCCTGAGCTTCCGGATCGCAGAGGCCACACCGAGTGTTGTCCTCGGGATCAACCATATTGGCGCCAAAGCCGCGAATCCAGTATTGGCTTAACCAGTTGGAGCTGAGACCGTAGTTGGATGTAGCCCAAGAAATTGGCTGCTCACGGCTGACGAAGTTGCGGCCCATTTCAACATAATCTTGAATGGTCCACGCGCCCCACTCATGGGGTGGTGTCTCAACACCCGCCTCTTCAAACATTTCAATATTGTAGTAGAGGCACATGGTACCGGTGAAGCGGGGCATGAGGTGAATATTCCCGCTATCGTCTAGCCATGGATCAAACTGACCATCATAATAGTCGTCCATGTTCACTTCTTCAGCATCTCGGTCGATGAAAGGCTGCAAGTTCAGGGTCTCGCCCTTTTGAATGAAGAAGGTGCTACTCCAACAACAGAATTCGGCCAAATCAGGTGCATCGCCGGCCACCATTTGGGTTAGGACATTCTCGCGCAGGTTCTGGCCAGCAGGTTGGGGCAAAAACTCAACCGCAATACCGTCGTTCTCTTCTTGGAATTGAGGGTAGAATTCATCCCAAAGTTCGACAATCCCTTCAGCTTCCTGCAACTCACGAGACTGATATCGCAACGTAATACCTTCTTCTCCAGGGCTAGCTCCTGCGCCATCACTGGGAGCAGCTCCAGGAACAGCACATGCAGCTAATAGGGCTGTGGTACCGGCAACTGCAGAAAGTTGCATAAACTGCCTTCGACTAAGGTTTCTATCTGTCATGTTTTCCTCCATTGGAATCAGTTTGTGGTCATTCAGAGTATAATACGATATTCGCAGTAGCGTAAAAGTCACACATAGCCCGTTCAGGTAGCATGCCCCGTGCGGTTCTGCCCTTGTGCGTGACTTTTACAGAACTGCCGATATTCAGAATGATTGCTCAATTTGCGCCGGACAAAGTCTAGATTGGTCACACCAGGGGAGATTGAGCGGTTGAGAACACAAAGATTGAGAGTGTTTACGATTTCTTCTTGAACCATCAAGACCACAATCTTGTATTTTGATAGGGGAAATGGCTAATCTATATCTAGATTATATATGATCCATTGCCCCAAGGCAAACAAGTCGCCTGCACTCCGCTTCTAATCGGAGGCTATGCCGCCGTAAATTCCTCGGGGTGCTCCAGCATGGCGTCTTCAATATTTTTTTCGCTCAATGTTTCAAGTGGCTCTTTGATGTTGTAACAGCCCGCAATGCCTGTTGTTTCTCGGTTACCCTGGAAGGCAGCCCAGCGAACACCATTGGTCAGCACTTTCAAGACATCAGCGTGATGGAAGATGGGATGGGTCTCATGACCAGGGCGGAAGTAGAAAATACGTCCCCGACCACGATGCCAAACTGCGCCGCTGCGGAAGACTTCTCCTCCTTCGAACCAGGAAATGAAAAGCAACTCGTCGGGATCAGGAATATCAAACTGTTCGCCATACATCTCCGCATTGGGAATCTCGATGTATGGTCCGATACCCGCAGTAATTGGGTGGTTGGGATTAATGACCCAAAGTCGCTCTTTCTCATTCGCTTCGCGCCAGCAAAGACCACAGCTTGTCCCCATCATGCGTTTGAAAATCTTGGAGTAGTGACCAGAATGCATCACGACCAGCCCCATGCCATCTAAGACCCGCGCCTGAACCCGCTCCACAACAGCATCATCAACCTTGCCGTGGGCCACGTGTCCCCACCACATGAGGACATCCGTACTGTTGAGCACTTCTTCGGTCAACCCATGTTCAGGCATCTCCAATGTGGCAATCTGCACATTGATATCACCCTCCTTCTTGAGATGATTACCAATTGCCCCATGAATGCCCTCTGGGTAAATCCTAGCCACAAATTCATTCTTCTTCTCATGCACAAATTCGTTATAGATAGTTACGTTTAAAGTCATCGGCTCATCCTTTGATCGTTGAAGTTTGCAGCCCCCGATAACTACATTTGGGGGTGACATAGGTTGCAGGGTTGCGGCCCCCGATAACTACATTCAGAGTTGACAGAGCCAGATGGCAAAAATCGTGACTTGCCACCTTGCTCCTTTGCCATTCTTATAAAATCTTTCCAGTTACTTCTTTCCAGTTGAGTGCGTCAAGCTTCTGGTGTAGCTCGTTACGTTGTTCATTACTCAAAGGCAGATTGGGGAGTTTGGGTTCGCCGCAGTCATGACCAAGAAGACGGACCATTTCATAAAGAGAACCCATAAAATCAACTGAGATGGCGGCCTCGGTCACGCGATTGATCTTCATTTGCAGCTCTGTAGCACGCTCGATATCGCCATCAGCTAGCCAGCGATGAATCGCTTTATAGGCACCTGGCATAAAGTTAAGGGTGGAACCAATGTTGCCGTGAGCACCATATAGAGCAGCGCAAAGACACTGCTCATCCATGCCAGAGAAGACGGTCCAACCAAAGGGGCGCTCTCCCCTTTCACCAAGCCGCAGAATCTGTTCCATCTCGTACATATTGGGTCCGGTATATTTCGTGCCCGCCACATTAGGCACACTCAACAGTTCTTCCATCAGCGGGACGGGCGATGTAGAAAGTCCCATAAGATAGGGTAGAAGCGGAAGGGATGGAGCAGCATCGGCCAAGCGAGTGAAGTATGATTTGGCAGCTGCAATACTTGAATACCCTGCAGGAATAATGCTGGAGATGCCTGCCACATCTAAACTCTGGGCATGGCGAGCCAGTTCTATTGCATCCGCGGAGCTTTGACTACCAACGTGAACAATGACTGGTGTGCGCCCGGCAGCCTGTGCCATGACCGTCTCTGCAACGACCTTACGGGATGCGCTCGTGGTATAGATGCCCTCGCCTGTGCTACCACAAAGGTAAAGGCCATCGATGCCGATATCTTCAATTAAATATTCGGTGAAACTTTGCAAAGCGGGTACATCAACATCACCACTGCTACTTTGTGGAGAAATCAATGCAGTCCATGCACCATTAAATCGGTTGGTCTGCGCCATTGGATTGGTTCCTTCTTGCACTAATCTAACAATAATGAGGATCTACTGATACTCAACTCCATTTAGAAACAGGCATTTGGTCTGTCTTGGAGAGTCTTGCAAAACACCTGTATTCGCGTTGACAGCAGTCAGGGAGAAAATTTGACTGTGGAATGATACCCCATGCCCACTTCAATAGGCAAGCTAGGGGAAGGTGCAAGGCTTTATTTTTCTGGAATGGAGTGAGTGAGGCTACTTTCTTCAGGAGGAATCAGGCTTATTTCTTGCTTTACCATCTTCAGCGCGTTTTGAAGTTGATGGATCTCCCGATTGACAGTTCGCATATCGTTGGCATTACCATTCACTTGCTGTGTTAAGAGGGTTCGCAACCGGGTTTGAAGGCGTAAGACCTCTTGGTGCAGATAGGTCAGCTCATTCTGTCGACCAATTTGCAGCAAAATCTCAATGTTGTTGTCATCAAGTAATGCTTTGCCGCCTTGGCTCAGACGATCAAAATTACCCTCCAGCCAACCACGCAGATACTCATTGCCCAACGCCCATTGACCAAAGGTTTTGCGGAGGTATCCTAACTTATCCAGTCCATAGGCGAAGAGACGTATCCTATCCGGGGACTCAGGTGCCATGGCTTGGATGAGATCGTGATCAGTGGCAACAGTCATCGAGCCAACAGCCAGCATAATTCGACGTTCTAACTGAGTCAGGTGCTGAAAATCGATGTCAAAGAATCCAGAGAGAAGATGATTAGCCTTCAGATCATGCTCTTCAATGGGGCGTAGATAACCACTACATTCTGAATCAGCCACAAATAGACGCTGGCAGAGATATTGGAGCAGATAAGGATGCCGATTGGTATTGGTCAAGATCTGCTCCATAAGTAGATCATCCACGTTAACGGAGTACTGATTTTGCGTCTGCCGTACCAATGCCATAGATGCGCCAGGATCCAGGCTCCACAGATTCACCATGCTAAAGCCGTAAAGAAACGGCATGTCTTTGCTTTCAGATGTGTCGTTTAAAAGGGAAAGCAATTTGGTAGAGGTGACGACAGTTCGCTGGCGATTGTCGTTAAACCCTGCACGCAAGCGGCCAACCCACTTGGGATCCTGTCGACCAATATTGATTAGGGTTTCAGCTTCGTCAATTAAGACAATCAGCCGCTTATTCCGTTCTGAAAGCGCCCGATTTAAGCGACGCAAGATGGCCACGGCATCCTTATTTTCCATACTCTCTACATCAACACCGAGAGCATGGAAACGATCGGCTACATCTTCCAAAGCAAGAAATAGTTCATAGGAGAGATCGTCGAAAGATTCACAACCTTGGAGATCCCAAAAGAGCGGTACCATATCCGAGTCAAGTCTGTCGGTCTCCAATTCAATCTGTCGCAATAGCGAAGTTTTCCCCATCCGTCGAGTCCCCACGATCCAAATTGCTGGGGCATCTACGTTCAAGAGATGGTTAATGGGTCTCCTGCGCCCATAGTGATCGCGACCGCGCACCCAGCGGCCGGCAATATAAGGTACACGCATCATCATTTTTGGAACTGGATCTCCATTGTTTCGGTGGCTAGCTTGTTGGTGGTCTGTCGGTCGGTGTTTAGTTGGCCACTTGGTTGATGGGTCGATTGGTCGAATTGCCCAGGCTGGGACAATCCAGCATCACTATGGGTGTGGGTATAGCTATCTTGAATATTTTGGTGGGCAACCAATACATCCTCAAGGGTAATACGCCTTCGGCCAGCTGCTAACATACTGGTGACAACCTCTAAACCGTACTGCTGAATACGGAAGGGCCTGCCGTCGCTCTGCTCGATGATAAAGTCTAATGCCTCTTGTTCGTAAGAGTAGTAATCTTTGACTGGCTCCACGAGCAACTCAATGGCTTCTTCGCGTCCAAAGGGTTCTATTTTGATCTCGTTAAACATGTTATACCAGGGGCTTTCGATCCGATCCCAATCTCTGTTGATCTCAATCCCTGCCACAACTGCACCCATGGTTGAGGAAAAATCGCGCATAAAAATCCGACGGAGCTGCTGCTGAATCAAATGATCGTAACGAGTCATCACATCCATCTCATCCATCAGTAGTATCATGCGGAGCTGCTGTTCGGCTCGATATGTTTGGCCATAGGTTTGCAATTGACGCACAACCCGACGTAAATCGCGACTAAATTCCCTATCGGAATAGTCAGCATCGATGGTTTTATAAAAGAGCAGTCCGCTAAAGTCCAGGTATTCTGTTAATTCCCCATCACCAAATATCAAAACTCGGTGGACAATCTCCTCTATCAAGAGGTAGAAGAAATGCTCTTGAGGCGTGCCTTCCAAATCGATGTAGATTGGTAGAAACCAATAGTCTGGATCTGACACATCCTCCAATCGATTGGCAATCTGATACAGCATGGTTGTCTTACCAATGCGACGCTCGCCATGAATCATAATGCTGTTGTTATGCAGCGTATCGATAATCCGCTGGAGCAGGTTGTGACGGCCAAAGAACATATCATTTCGGCGAATAGGTTGACCACTCACGTAGGGATTATAACTACGCGCAATGCCCTCTAATGTACGGCGTCGCCCTTGAACGATCTCTAGACTGACGTAGCCAAAGCCGAGCACTGCCAAAAGGCTAAGAGCAATCAGCGTAAAGAAGGTTGTACGCTCCACCTTACCCAATCCAAGTACACTTAGATCAAAGACATTGGTCGAGGCTACGGTTAAGGAAAGTTTGTAGATTTCCGAGTAGTTAAAGGACTGATCCCGAGCTTGAAATTCAATGCGGGATAGCAGCGGCGTTCCAGTATCTGGGATGTAAAGACCATTCAAAGCAACCCACGGAACATGAATGTTGGTTAGAGGAGTCTGCGCTATCTCTGACTGGGCTTCATCCTGTATTTGTAAAGGAATTTCTCGATAGTAGATCTGAATTTTATCTCTAGGGGTCTGAAGATCGCCGTAACGCAAAGCAAGCGAGAGACTGTCTCCCTCCGATACAAGAATCGTTGGGTGGTTATCAATGGAGGAATCCAAAGAAGCATTGCCCCCGATGACATTGCCTAGGCCAATCCAAGGCGGGGTTGTATCCGGCTGATAGTAAGAGAGACCCGTTTTACCACCAAACCAGAATCCACCATCCGCATCACTGGCGATAGCCCAAGTTGCTGGACTGCGCAACCCGTCTTCATCTTTCAGCGTTGCCCACGAACGGCCATCAAATCGTGTAACGCCTCCTTCGTTGCCAATCCATAGATCACTACGATTGGGTTCCGTGTGGAGTGTCCAAAGAAAATCGGTAGGAAGCTGTCCAGTCGGATCGCCATTGTGCCATCTCTCTCCATTCCAATGGAAGAGACCAACCTGATCAACAGCCAGCCAGATTCCACCAGGCGTTGTATAATCTGCTGCGAGGTTCAGTTCAAAGGTGTATGGAAGCGTTGAGGCACCGGTGATCGCCAATAGATCTTGGGCCAATAGGTCAGAGCTTTGAGTTTGGGATGTGTGCTGCCAAATCGTTGCCGACGTTTTGCCTGTTTCGTCTTGTTGGCTGCTGGCAATCCAAAGATGTTGATTCGAGTCAAAGGATAGCGAATGAATGGTCGATCCAGCCACTTCGTTTACCCAGCGGCTACTGCCCGTTGCAATTTCATAGGAAAGAAGCCCACCATCGGTTCCAATCCAAACAGTCCCCTCTTCATCCGCAACAAGTTCTGTAACCGCTGTTGATGGTAGTTGGCTGGCTGCTAGAGGCTGGGACCATTGTCCATCAGCAAAACGAGCCACACCTGCACCATCCGTTCCGGCCCACATATGTCCAAAACTGTCCTCAGCAAGGCTGAGTACGTTATTGCTGGGAAGATTGCTACCTTCGGTATCATAGCGAATTCTTTCCAACGTTGGTGACTCTTTTACCCGAATCCCGGCTCCTGTGGCAATCCAAAGCCTCCCACCTTGGTCTACCAACAGGTCACGAATGTTGTGAATATTGGCGTCCCCTATGGACAAGCCAAACGGTTCTGCATAACCCGGTTCCAGATACCAAGTACGCTCGAGAAACTGAAAGACTCCCACGGGCGTAGCAAACCAAGCAGAACCGTCTTGATCAACGGCCACGTCACGCACGAAGTCAGTGTTCAGGTTGCCTGGAATTGTGCGACCAAAGGGGAGGGTTAAGGCACCAAATTCATCAAAGAGCAGAGCACCTCCGCCATCGGTAGCAGCCCAAATCGAGCCGTGACCGTCCCCGGCCAAGCTCTGGACAAGCGCCAGTTTACCCTCTGGTGTATAGGTTGGAAAGACAATCCAGCAGTAATTTCCAGTAGCGGATTCAACAGTGCGACGTGCGGCCCCTTCTGCCGTTCCGATCCAGAAGGCCCCTTCAGCATCAAACCACATAGCATGGACCGAAGGATATTGCACAGGTGCGCCATCTGAACTCAGAATTTGAGTAGATTCAAGTTGGGTTTCGTGAGGGGTACACCAGGATGATCCTGGATCGCCTAATATTTCAGCAGAGGGGATAGCTACAGAGACCCAATCCTCTCCGTCAAGTCGCTTTACGCCAACCTCATGCCCTACGTACAGGGTGTCTTGCTTAGACAATAAGTTGTAGACAGGCCCTTCAACGTCCATCGGTTCGGCCAATGTGACCACAGGAAAGTCTGAATTGGCCTCCCCATACAACGGCATTCGATAGAGATTTTGGTTGGTTGCGACCCAAAGTACATCCCTGCTTGGTGATAGGTCCGTAACTTCTTCCTCCAGTTGGGCAACCTGATGCCACTGACCAGAGCTGACATTCAACAGAGCAATCTGTCCTTGACGAGTACCAATCCAAAGCAACCCATTCTCGCTAGTAGAATTGCTTACTCCTGCGCCACTGTGTAAGCCAAAATCACTTTGGGCCAAAGCAGAGACCTCGCCCAAGATCGTTGCTGGCTGTGAGTCATTGGCACCAGAATCACGGTTGGTGACGGTCACACTTTGCCTGTCGGTTAACCCTGTCTTTTCGGCTGAATCATCTGAGGATAGCGGATAGGGCAATGCTGAGTATTGTGACGGATATGTTGACCATGTGCCATTGAAGAAGCTGACACTGTCACTCCCGCCAAACCAGATGCCATCCTCCACAACCAGAATAGACCAGATATCGTTGGATGATAGCCCATCTTCCTGTTTGTAATGTCGCCAACGAGGATCAGGAGCGGATTGAGCAAAGAGATTTAGGGGATATACCAGACTGGCGAATAGAACAAGAAGCAGAGCGGTAGATAGCTGAACGCCCCAGTTTAAGTGCCATTTTCGTTGTAGAGTCGGGTTCATTTCGGTGATTGCAGTTAATGTTGGGTCTAACAAACCAAACAGAGAGAAAAAGCAGCATTAATATTTTGTAAGTATAGAGCAGAGTGTTTTTATTGTCAACTATAAAACGATTGGCTGCGAGATGTAGTAATAAATGCATAGATAATAGAGCATTACGCCGAATAAACCTTTCGCCAGAAATGGAAGGAGAGGCAGATTTTATGCTTCATACCATTGCAGGACAATTGACGTATAAAAGCAGTACTTTTGCCTCAAAGACAAACAATTAATTCTATTGTATATTGTTCGTAGGTATCACGGTTGATTTCTATGTTAGGTTTCAACGTCCGGTGTACGTCACTTAATCATAGATAGATTGTTCACCTTTTACTTAGTAGTAATCAATTAATGGTCGAGTGAATGATGAAAATCAGATTACAATTGAGGGGCTGAGTAGCGATTGGTATTTGCCGAAGAGTTCCCTCGACGTCTGACCTCAATTGATTCTCTACTCAAGATAATTTGCATCAACTACAATACTAAAATAATCGTCATCGCTCTCGCACTCGACTCTAAGTACGACTCATATGCTTAAATTGCGGTCGATCTGAAAACCGCAGTTTTCCACAGCCCTGCCACAGTGACCAAGTCCAATTTCAAACAGAGCTGACATAGATTTAGTACATTAAGGGAGAGTGTAATTGAATGCCCTTGCTTACGCATGGTACCTCTCTACCTACAAGGTGGATCCAGATGAGGTACAACAATGCTGTATGCATCAGCACTGCCGGGTTCTATTTTCGTATCATCTTTCTGACATAGTCCATCTATAGTCCGCCAGAGGAGTTTTGTTTCGACTTTTGTTCGGTGTACTGTGGGAAATCCCGCAAAGGACGCGCCTCATCTTCATGGAGACAAGCCCTTGTCGTACGAGCACAAGAATTTTTCTGGCTACCTACTAATGCATAATAAGCAAATGGACAAGGAAATGACGATTAAAGGGCAGAGCTGAGGAAAATTTCCAATACAGAGTTCCAGCATCTTTGAACGGTAAGAAAGATGGCTTGTACTCAGTAGGCTATAATCAATGGAGAAGTATACTTATACTTGTAGATGGCCAAATACCCGTGAAGACAGGGATGCCCTTACTTAATCGGAGTCTTCCAGAGTAATTAGGACAAACTCCGAGACAAAGTTTTACTTGCGGCGATATTAGGCGCTATGTTGCAACGCGTAGCGCTCCTTTTTGGCGTAGTAAATAACTCCTCCGCTTTAGCCTACATGGACTCGACCTCCAACACCCAAATTAGAACTATGGAGTCAAGGCATATGATGTGCCTAAGGAAGAAACTAAGAGTTGCTGTCATCTGCTGTGCGCTCGTTATTGCCCATCTACTAGGTATCCAACCATCCCATCCGTTTCGAGTTAGTACCAGTCAATTTGGTCTATCTAATGGGGTGGCTAAGGCCCAATCATTGGCAGATTCAATTTTCTACACTGTCCAACCAGGTGATACATTATCAGCCATTGCGCTTCAATTTAGGACAACAATTCAGCAGATCGCAGCGACCAACGACATTCGCAATATCAATACAATACGTATTGGTCAAACCCTCATCATATCTTCAGGTGTCCCCAGTCAAAGAATAACTGGTCAAAATACGCCTTCCCCGGCATCTTCATCGCCTCAGGCGCCAGTCATCACACAGCCTGTCGTTCAGCCTGCGATAAATCCTACATCAGCTCCTACACCTGCGAATATGGTAGGCGGGGCATCCAATATGGACTCATCAGCTAGTAGTTCCACAGTAGGCACAATTGAAGGTCCACCATCAGAACTCCCTACAAATACTCTATCTACTACTAAGTCTGTGACAACATCGATCGGAATCTCTGCTGAAACGAACGCGTCCGGCACAAGTTACCCTGACGCAAGCAACACTCGTCAGGAAAGCGGTTGCATAGCCTCGCCAGGAGCAGGAGAGCGTGTTCACAAGGTTCGTCCAGGGGACACGCTCTATGGAATTGCTGGTACCAATGGCGTAACCATTACCGCTGTGCAGCAACGAAACCGCCTGACATCGGATCGCATTCGTGTTGGAGAATGTCTAGTCGTTCCATCTGGATATACGGCAACTCTAGCACCCGATCGTCGCCGAGATAGCGAACGACCCCAAGCTACAGATACACCAGCTGCTAGCCCAACACCTATATCACCCCAAGCAACGCCCAGAGCGCGTGGGTAAAAATATAGGTAGACCACCTTGCCGCTCTGCTCAGTTATGGTCGCTTGCGCTGGAATCGAAGGGGCTATTGTTTCATTTTGATTGGTTACAGATGCAACGCATACTCAACCGATACTCTCCGCGTCTCCTTCACATGCCGGGCCTCCCGTTTAGAAATGAGCTACCGGGAAGTTAGACGCGTGCGAAGCAATACCAAGCCCCCAGCCTCATAAAGCCATTAGCAGAGTAGGCATGTCCGTGTCAGCCCTGTTTCACCCAAACCTCACTTAGATTTCTCATCATGTTCTGCTGCTCATACCTAAAGCCTTATAAGAGAGTTCAAGCCGACCGAAGAATCTGCATCTGGCCTTGGGGGTGAGATTCTTCGGTCACCATGGGTTTTGACCTTTAAGCCTCCCAGAATAGAATTAGTCAAACCATAAAAAAATGCTTACACTTACCCTCAGAATCAGTAGCGTAGATTTAAGTCCAAATGATATACTTCGCCAGAAGAGGCTTGGCCCGAATTTTGTTCAATCTACACTGTAGACCTTGGAAACGAGAGCAGAGAACTTTTCTGGCCATCTATATCACAGTGCCACCTTGATAGGATTCATAGAATAATGACAACAGTGTCAACAGTGTCAACAGATGGATACACGAATTTTCATGGCCCCAACTATGGGTACATCTTAGAATTATACGAAAAATTTCAGGCCAATCCTGATTCGGTTGACAATCAAACGCAGGAATTTTTCAAGCAGTGGCATCCACCAGAAACGACCTCTCCATCAATGAATGGCTCAAGCGGGCCAGCTGCCCCTTTAGTGCCTGAAGGGACGCTTACGCCACACCCTGCCCACCAGAAAATTGTGGCTGTAGCCAATCTGGCACAGGCAATCCGCCGCTATGGATTTTTAGATGCTCAATTGGATCCGTTGGGTACACCCCCACCAGGCGATCCGGAGCTATCTCTCACCTATCATGGGTTGAATGAGGCAGAATTGGCCGAGTTGCCATGTAGCTTAATCGGTGGCCCGATTGTCGACCGTAGTCGTAATTCATTGGAAGCGATTCAGGAACTCCGTCGCGTCTACTCTAGCTCTACAGGGTTCGATTTTGCTCATGTGCGGGTGCCAGAGGAGAGAGAGTGGCTACGTCATGCCATCGAATCGCGAAGGTTTGCACCGCCAAGAGATCCCATTAACCCGAGAGCGCTTTTGGAGCGATTGACCCAGGTTGAGGTATTTGAACATTTTCTCAATCGCACCTTTCCAGGAAAAACTCGCTTTTCCATTGAAGGCTTGGATATGTTGGTACCCATTCTCGATGAGATCATTGGCGATGTGGCTGCAGAGGGAGTACGTTCCATACTGCTTGGCATGGCCCATCGAGGTCGGCTCAACGTGTTGGCCCATGTTTTGAATAAATCATACCGCCAGATACTCACCGAATTCAAAGATCCCGTGCATCGTCAAACACTTTCCATTCGTGGTGATCTAGGCTGGACTGGGGATGTGAAGTACCATGAAGGGGCCAGCCGTTCTCTGCCTGGGACTGGAACGTTTGACGTCACTGTCCGAATCGCCCCCAATCCAAGCCATTTGGAACTTGTAAACCCCATTGTCCAAGGGATGGCCCGAGCAGATGGAACCTTTTCTGGCAGTCCTGGTGAACCGACCTTTGATCACTACATATCGCTACCCATTCTCATGCACGGTGACGCGGCATTTCCCGGTCAAGGAATTGTTGCAGAGACATTGAATATGGCTCGGCTCGATGGATACTTTACTGGTGGGACCATTCACATTATTACAAACAACCAGGTTGGCTTTACGACCGACGCCCAGGATTCTCGCAGCACGCTCTATGCGAGTGACCTAGCAAAGGGATTCAAGATTCCTATTGTCCACGTCAATGCAAACGATCCAGTTGCTTGTATGGAGGTAGCCCGCCTGGCGGCATCCTATCGCAATCGATTCCAGAGGGACTTTTTAATTGACCTAATCGGCTATCGCAGACATGGTCATAATGAAGGGGATGAACCTCGCTTTACTCAACCCGAGATGTATGGACGAGTTGATGCCACGCCTACTGTACGCCGTATCTGGGCCACTCAAAGGGTAGAGGCCGGTGAGATCAAGGAAAGTGATGTGACATTGCTCTATGAAAGCAAGCTCGCAGAGATGCAACATACTTGGGATACACTTGATCTGGAGACACCGCAAATTCTGCCGTATGTAGAGCCACCACCGCCCGGTATCGCCAGCCGCATGAAGACAGCGATTTCCATTGAAGAGCTGCAAGCATTGCACCGAGCGCTCCTCAACTTACCTGATGGATTCCAAATCCATCCACGGATAGAACGAATTATGCGCCGCCGTGCCAAAGCAATGGATGAACTAGATATCAAAGGGATCGATTGGGGCACGGCCGAGCATTTGGCATTGGCATCCATACTGGCAGAGGGCACTGCCATCCGTCTAACCGGTGAGGATGTGAAGAGAGGAACCTTTAGCCACCGCCATGCTGCCCTATATGACGTACGTGACGGTGCTGAATTTGTTCCGCTTCACCATCTGCCTCAGGCCAAGTCTGCCTTTGAGGTGCATAACAGTCCTCTGACAGAAAACGCAACCGTTGGGTATGAATATGGCTATAACATTCAGGCACCTGACCGATTGGTCATTTGGGAAGCCCAGTATGGAGACTTTATAAACGGTGCTCAGGCTGTAGTGGATGAGTACTTGGTTTCAGGCAGAGCCAAGTGGAATCAAACACCATCTCTAGTTCTGCTATTGCCCCATGGGTATGAAGGCCAAGGGCCCGATCATTCGAGCGCTCGTCTAGAACGCTTCCTCCAATCTGCGGCTGAGACGAACATGCGAATTGCAAATTGCACAACCGCAGCCCAATACTTTCACCTACTCCGCCGTCAAGCCCTACTCCTCGGGAGTGACCCATTACCCCTTATTGTGCTCACGCCCAAAAGCCTGCTGCGCCACCCCTTAGCAGCCTCTTCTCCGCGGGAATTGAGCGAAGGATGCTGGCAACCCATTATTGACGACAATGAGACCGAGGCTAAAGTGGTTCGTCGGCTGATTCTCTGTAGCGGCAAAGTCTACGTCGATTTGGTCAGCAGTGAATTGCGTGCTGAGACTTTGGTTGCAGACAAGGGGGCCAGCATAGGGAGTGTCGCCATCGCCCGTATCGAGCAGATCTATCCATTTCCGACAGATGAGTTCGGGGAGCTTTTGGCCAAATATCCCAATATTCAAGAAGTCGCCTGGGTTCAGGAAGAGCCACTGAACATGGGCGCCTGGGAATTCGCTCGCCCCATTTTGGAAGAGATCATTGGGTCAAAGGCTCGACTTGAGTATGTTGGCCGTCCTCGCCGTGCGAACCCGGCGGAAGGTTCAGCTGGCTGGCATGCTCTAAATCAGGCCGAAATTGTACAAAAGGCGTTTGGAAAAGAATAAAGGAAAGACATGGCTACACAAATTGTCGTACCAGCTTTGGGTGAGTCGGTGGTCGAAGCAACAATTGCCCGCTGGTTAAAAAGTGAAGGAGACGTTGTTGCTGCAGGTGAAGCAGTGGTTGAACTGGAGACAGATAAAGTCGATCTAGAGGTCTCTGCAGAAAAAGCAGGTACTCTGGCCAAAATCGAACGTCATGAAGGTGAGGATGTGCAGATTGGTGATGTATTAGGTCTGGTGGATGAGGCCGCAAACGGCAGTCCCCCCGCCAGCCAAAGTGTGAGTAAACCAAAGCCGTCCCAGAAAACGCCATCTTCCCCATCCACTGATGACAAACCAGCCAGCTATGAAGAAGTCGAAGTTACACCTGTTGCAAAACGGATGGCGACCGATCAGCAGGTGAATCTGGAAGAGGTGAGTGGCAGTGGGCCAGGTGGCAGAATTACCAAGGAGGATGTAGCAGATTATTTGGAGAGCCAAAGCCAAGGGAATGCAGAGGGCCAGCAGGCTCGCAAAGCGGTGGCGGCGACCGATACGAAGCAGGAGCCCCGACAGACACATGCTGCGCCTATGGTTTCTTTAGTCAGTGGTAATTCGAGGGGTGAAGAGCGCATTCGCATGTCGCGTAGGCGGCGTACCATTGCCGAACGGCTGGTCCATGCTCAACAGACTGCGGCTATGCTTACCACCTTTAACGAGCTTGACATGAGCGCGGTGATGAATGTAAGAAAACGTCGTAAGGCTCAATTTACCGAGCAGAATGGGGTCAATTTGGGCTTCACATCTTTCTTTGTCAAAGCCACTGTGGGTGCGCTAAAAGCGTTTCCCCAACTAAATGCTGAAATTCAAGAGACAGACATTGTGCTCAAGCATTACTATGATATTGGTATTGCAGTCGGGGCCGAAGAGGGTCTGGTGGTGCCTGTGCTCCGCAATGCAGACAGAATGAACTTTGCAGAAATTGAGCAAAGCGTCAAGCACTTTGTGCAAAAATCCCAAGGAGGAAACCTTTCGATTGAGGACCTAATGGGAGGAACCTTTACCATTACCAATGGGGGCGTATTTGGCTCCATGCTCAGCACACCGATTCTGAATCCACCCCAAGTCGGAATCCTTGGGCTCCACAAAATAGAGGAGCGTCCAGTTGTCGTCGCAACTGAAGAAGGTGGTAAAGAGATTGCCATTCGCCCCATGATGTATGTAGCCCTCAGCTATGATCATCGCATCGTTGACGGACGCGAAGCCGTTCAGTTCTTGGTCAAGCTCAAAACGCTCATGGAAGATCCAGAGGAGTTATTGCTGGCGGGTTGATTAGAGGCAGGAGAGAGGAGAGAGGGAATGCCGTATCCGCTCTCCACCATACTTCACCCACCATCCACTCCCCCCTCTCTTTGGCAATTTTGTTCGATTCAAGGTAAACTATCAACTACCTCGACTTACACTCAATCAATAGACTCTAAATTAGAGAAGGAAATGCTATCATGAACCCTCCTGCTATAAAGAGACCACAAAGACGCACCTTGTTATCGGTTGTGTTACCGCTGGTTGCAGCCCTCGTCTTTACAGGTTGCGCACCACGAGCTGGTGGTGATGCGGCGAGCAGCGGTGGCTCCCTATTTATCAATTTGCCCTCCATCATTGTCGAATATGATGAGAGTGGTGAAGCCAGCCTGTTAAATATGCCCGTCTCGGAACTGGGTGAATTGCTCGGTTCCGATCTATCTTCCTTGTCGTTTGAAGCTGAAACAGTTAGTGCCATGGTCAATAATGGGATTCAGCACATTCAGATTGACAACCAGCCAGGTGGTATACGCTTCTACCAGAACAGCAAGCCTCTGCCGAGCCTAGTTTGGGACGATGATGCCCGAGCGGGTCTGGGCAATGTGCTTGAAATGGTTGCCGAAGATGCTGGCCCTATTGCTCCACTCCTTCCACTTCTCCCTGACATTGGTCTAGGGTTGACGCTGAAGATGCCAAGTTCTGGCCAGGAAATTTCTACGGACATCACCAATGATACCCTTTTGGATGTTGCCAAAGCAGAAGGCATTTTGAGCCAAGTACGCTCGACTCCAGTAAACCCCATGACCATTGTTTACAGTGAAGATGGGTCCTTGGTAACTGGCAACGTCCCATTTGTTCTCTTTGCCGTTCCTTGGGCACAGATGCAAATGCCGCCAGATACGATTGCCAGCATTATGGACATGGGTATCGAGACAGCCAGTATCACTATATTGAGTAATGGATTGGCCATCAAGGTTAATGGTGAGGAAATTCCCTTTATCAACTGGAATGATCAGCAGGAGTTCAACAACTTCCTTAGCCTGCTGCCTGTAATGCTTGGACCCGATAGCGGAATTGAGCCAATGCTGGGGTTGATGCCCATGCTTTTGAGCCTAGCCAACGGTATTAGTATTGATATTTCATTTCCCACTGCTGGGTAACAGTCTATATGGATTCCCAGATAGAATTTGTCCTCTCTTTCCGAGATTTGTCAGAGCGATCTGGATAAGAGTCGGAGCAAAACTATTCTTGGCGGACTATATAGGTAGCCAAAATCTTTCCATCTTTCCTCTGCGAAAATATACAGAAGAGGTTGGACAAGAATCAGGACAAGACTTTTTTGGCTAAGCCTAATCGCTTCATAAAAAAGCCCTTGTGTTAATCAGTTTGACACAAGGGCTTTCTATTTCTTCTTTAAACCCTAACCGCTTGAACTGGTTGCCTCTGCTGCCCTTAACAGTGCGTTCCAGCCAATCTCGATATCCTCTTCAACAGTTTGCCAATTGACAATCGATACCCGTATGGCTGGCCTGTTCCACAAAACCGTAGGGGTAAGAAAGAGTTTGCCACCTGCCGTTAACCTATTTAGAAAGTCTTGGATCTGCTCCATGGTTGGGCTAACTTCCGATGCACCGCTTCGGCCATTTTTCAAAGTAAAGCAGATACCATTTAACCTCACAGGTGCCAACAGGCAGAACCGATCGCTCTGCTCAATTCGCCCCGCCAGCTCCTGAACCAACCTACAGTTCCGTTCGACAATCTCCTGGTAGCCACTGCGTCCGTATGCTATCAGTGTAAACCAAGCGGGTAACGCACGTAATCGCCGAGAGCTTTCCGGCGTTCGATGTACATAGTCGGTCGGATCGGTCAATTCGGTAATGTAGGCCGCAGCATTCTGAAATACTTGTGCTTGGAGGTCAGGTCGCTGGGTAAATTGCATGGCTCCATCATAGGGAACATTGAGCCATTTATGGGCATCAATGGTGATCGAATCGGCCTCATCTAAACCAGAAATCAGGTGATCATATTTGGGTGAACAAGCCGCAAAGCCCCCAAAGGCTGCGTCTACATGCAGCCAAAATGGATATCGCTCTTTGAGAAGTGTAATCGCATCTAAATCATCGAAGTCAACCGTATTGACGGTTCCCGCGCTGGCCACCACAATCCCAGGACGCCCATCTAACTGAACAAGATTTCTCTCCAAATCGGCTATATCCATTGACTCTCTGTTGGGGAGACACTGAATCAATTGAAGAGTATTCCTACCCATCCCAACCATGGAGAGGGCTTTGTAAGTGCTCGAATGGGGCGTGGCTGATAAGATAGGGATAGCACCTACAGCTGCTACCCCCTCTTCGGCAATATTGATGCCCAATTCATGGCCAACCCATTGGCGAGCGGTTGCCAACCCTACTACGTTTGCCATGGTGGCTCCAGTCACAAAGGATCCCATATGGTTGTTCGACAGCCCAAAGAGTGAGCGTAGGAACCCCATGGTCTCCGCTTCTAGCCAAGGCGCAATTGATTCTTTAGAGCCAAGTGCATTCTGATCCAATGTAGAGGTGAGCCAATCCCCAGCCAGCGCGGCGGGCGTACTGCCCCCTGTGACAAAGCCCCAATAGCGGGGGCCTGGGCTAGCGCTCATACCAGGAAGATATCTTTCTTTGAAGTGCTCCAAGGCAGCCACCCCACCGATACCGTGTTCAGGCAAGGCAGTGAGTAGGGTCAAAGGTTGCTCTGGGGTGCCCATTGCGCCAACGGAACGCTCGGCTAAGGTATTTAGAAAGTCGGTTGCTTCATTCAGGGTATGCTCTAAAATGGTCGTTTGATGAGTGAGGTCGGTAGCAAGTTGTTGATTCATAAGCATTTGTAGAGTAATGGATTTATTTGATTGATCACGGCGGGTGGTCTAGTCTTTGCAAAAGCAAAGTGCCAGTTATTGAGAATGTTCTACTTACAGTATAATTGTAGTTCAGATTATTGAAGATACATCATAATACCTCAGCCATGGAATATCCGGGTAGGCCACAGATGCGTAGTAAGAAATCAGTGGGAACGTTTGAAACAAACAAAGGAGCCTTATCGCTTGAGCAGTCAGGAAAAAAACTGGCAGGACTATCTTGAGTATGATGAAGAGTATGAGGACGCGCTCTATGAAGATGCAGAATATCTAGCGAAGCGAAACCGCAAGTCTCGGCCGAAGCGTGCCTCCAAGAATCTGCTGTCAGGTATTGTTATACGTGCCTTAGGACACCACTTTGAGGTACAGATTAACTCGCCAGAGAATTCAGACACAACTCCCACAATCCGGCTCTGTGAAGTGAGGCGCCGTCTCCGACAGGATCAAACCAAAGATACGTTGGTTGCCGTAGGGGATCGGGTTTGGGTGCTTCCCAATGGCGAAAGCCAAGGCAAGATTGAGCAGATCGAAGAGCGCGAAACCGTTCTGAGTCGTCAGCGGCCGGGCACCCACATCCTTGCGGAGGATGTGATTCTAGCCAATCCGGATCAAGTGCTGGTCATCTTTGCCGCGGCGCAGCCCGAACCCCATTTGCGGATGCTGGATCGGTTTCTGGTCATTGCTGAATATAATGAATTGCCGACGGTTATCTGCATCAATAAAGTTGATCTCACTGGGAAAGTGGCTGCCCAAGCTATCTTCTCGACGTATGAGCAGATTGGCTATCCACTCGTCTATTCCAGTGCTGAAACGGGTGAAGGGATTGACCAATTGCGGGAGTTGCTAAGTGGCCAGATAACAGCCATTACAGGCCCCAGTGGTGTAGGGAAGAGCAGCCTAATTAATGCCCTTCATCCCGAATTTGGCCTAGAGACGGGTGATTTGCGCACCTTTCTCAATAAAGGAAAGCATACTACCCGTGCGGCCCACCTGCTGGCTCTCCCTTTTGGGCAATCGACCTTTGTGGCCGACACGCCAGGAATTCGCGAGTTAGGTCTCTATGATATTGATCCCGCCGACCTCGGGTTCTACTTTATTGATATAGAACCCTATGTAAATGAGTGCCGCTTTCCCAATTGTACCCACAATCATGAGCCAGGGTGTGCCGTTCAGGTTGCCGTAGAGCAGGGACGCATTGCAAAAGAGCGCTATGAAAGCTATCTACGTTTGCTTAAGGGCGAAGATGGCTAGAAAGCAGGATAAAACAAAACCCGAAACATATCTCCTGTCATCCCGAGTACCCGAGAGAGCTTGCGTTAGGTATTGTTATATTCTCGTTCCTTAGTGACATTAGGAGAGAAGATAGAAGTAAATGACAACTAGAGAAGAAGGAAACGGATGAGCAAATTGCTTGCAGGATTAAACCTAGAACAAGCTCAAGCAGTTCAGACTATACACGGGCCGGTGCTGGTTTTGGCTGGTCCAGGCTCGGGAAAGACCCGTGTATTGACCAACCGCATTGCCTACTTAATTGAAGAAGCCAACGTTGCCCCTTGGCAAATCCTGGCTGTTACCTTTACCAACAAAGCAGCTAGAGAAATGCGCGAACGGGTTGAGGTAACCTTGGAAGACCGCTTTGGTCCACCCTTGCCTGGGCAACCGGCAAGATTAGGAGGTCTTACCATTGGGACCTTTCACTCCATCTGTGCGCGTATTTTGCGAGTAGAAACCGATGCCATTGGATATGCCCGCAATTGGGTCATCTACGATACGGCCGATCAGCGCTCGCTCATCCGCGGCATTATGCGTGACCTCAACATTGACGAGAAGCTGTACAGCCCCAACTTCATCAAATCTCATATCAGTAAACAAAAGAATGAGCTCGTTACGCCTAGGGATCATCGTCCTCAATCCTATCCCCACGAAATCGCCGGACGCGTCTACACCCGTTATCAAGAAGTGCTCCTTCAAAACAACGCTATGGATTTTGACGATCTGTTGATGAAAAGTACACTCCTCATGCGTCAAAACATAGAGGTGCGCGCCAAGTATCAGCAGAAGTGGCAGTATATTCTGGTCGATGAGTTTCAAGATACCAATTCAGCTCAGTTTGAGCTGATCCGGATGCTTGCCAATAAGCCCCATGGTCAGCAGAACGTCTTTGCCGTAGGGGATGAAGATCAATGTGTCGTAGCAGGTACCTTGGTCGAAACAGCAGACGGTCCCAAACCCATTGAGCAACTTCAGTTGGGCGATTCAGTGATTGCAGGAGCCGGTCACGGAAGTTGTGCCATGGGAAAAATCGATGCAATTCCAAAAAGACAATATGATGGTCCCGTGGTCGTTCTCGAAACCAAAGGGGGACGTCGCCTCACAGCCACTCCAGAGCATTGTGTATTTGGTCGCTTCGCCCCACACTCTGGATACAACTATGTGTACTTGATGTATTCAAAGGCGCTAGGCTATCGTATCGGCCGAACGGGATCGACGCGTTCCGTTGGTAAAAAAGCCTATCCAGGATTTATGGAGAGGCTACGTCAGGAACGTGGGGATGCGATTTGGCTCCTTAAGGCGTGTACGACTACTTCTGAAGCTGCGTACTGGGAATCACTTTTGTCTGCCCAGTATAGCCTACCAACGGCCTGCTTTTATGCAAGTGGTCGTCGCATGGCAATGGGTGATAAGGAAATTCGTCAACTATTCCAGGATTTGGATACTCGCGCATCTGCGGTTCACCTTGCAGATGATTTAGGCATCTCATTGGAACACCCTCACCATGTACCTCAGGCAACCATTCGAGGGAAGAGTGTACGAAAAACGATCTCACTTCGAATGTTTGGGAGTATGAAAAAACGCCAAGGGCGAACTCGCTGGACACAGATGCAGGATCCCTGGCATCTGCATGAGTTATCGATCTGTAGCTCAGATGATACGTTTCGAGAGCAGGTCGGCCAAGTATTACCCACAAAGTGTCATAAGAATCACTATTGGGCTGCGAGACGTAATCACGGCGACTATGATCATATGGAAGATACGCTAAGCAGTCTGCAATATGCGGTTCCCGATGCACGCATTTGGCGGAGGGCGAAATTAACCCAAGAAAACTTCGACTTCATGCCAATCGGGCACCTTGTCCCCGGAGCAATTGTTCCAGTTATTGATGCTCAAAACCAAATTATCGAAGACGAGATCGTCTCTGTATCACGCCAGGAGTATAGTGGGTACGTCTATGATCTTTCAGTCCCAACCTACCGAAACTACGCAGCAGGGGGCATCGTTGTACATAATTCGATTTACCGCTTTCGCGGCGCAGACTACCGAAATGTGCGCAACTTCCGTCATGAATACCCAGACGCCAAAGTCATTTTGCTAGAACAGAACTATCGTAGCACCCAGATGATTTTGGATGTAGCCAATGCAGTCATCGAACACAACGTCAATCGGACCCCTAAACGGCTCCGTACGGAGAATGGAAAAGGGCAGTTGGTGACAGTCTATGAAGCCTACAATGCCATTGAAGAAGCGGCTTGGGTCTGCGATGAAATTGAGCGGCTGGTCGGCAGTGGTGAGGTTGATTGGGGTGATTGTGCCATCATGTACCGAACCAATGCCCAAAGCCGCGCGCTAGAAGAGGTCTTTGTAACCCGAAGTATCAAGCACAAACTGGTTGGCGCAACTCGATTTTATGAACGTAAAGAGATCAAGGATGCGCTGGCTTATTTGCGGCTTGTCCACAACCCAGCAGACTCCGTGGCCATGGATCGCATCATCAATGAACCGACCAGGGGAATCGGCGTAAAGACCTATAGTACCCTCAAAAGCTGGGCAGCGGAGAATAGCGTTACCATGTATGAAGCACTTCTTGTACTGCGCCATGGAGCAGAGGGGGCTTCTCAACTTTTGCAGCGGGAGCTGCCGCCGTCAGTCTCTCAGGTACCTGCCATTCAAAGCCGTGGCCGTAATGCATTGGTTGCCTTCACAGAGATGCTAGAGTCATGGTTAGTTATTCGGCGCAATGAACGCTACGAAAGTGTGGCAGACCTGATGGATCTAATTTTGGATGAGGCCACCTACATCAAATCGCTACGAGATGGGACCGATGAAGGTGAAGAACGCTTTGCCAACCTTCAGGAGCTACGTGGCGTAGCCGCCCAATATAAGCCGGAGATGGCCGATCTAGAGCCAGGTCAGACTCCTTTGACCCTCATGCTAGAAGAAGTAAGCTTGGTTTCGGATGCGGATCAGCTCGACGAGGGAAGTGGTGCAGTCACATTGATGACACTGCATACAGCCAAAGGGCTGGAGTATCCGGTGGTCTTTATTGTTGGTATGGAGGATGGCATTCTACCTCATATTCGCAGTATTGAGAGCGGTGACTTGGAAGAAATGGCCGAGGAGAGGCGTCTATATTATGTTGGCATTACACGTGCCGAAAAGCGCCTATACTTGGTCCATGCCTTTAAGCGCAACCTTTGGGGTGAACCAACCCAACAGGTTCCTAGCCGATTTCTAGACGAGGTTCCGGCCCATCTATTACAAGGTATGGTCGATCGCCACAGTCGCCAAGAAGTCAGCTATCATCAAGCCACCTCTTGGGATTCGGATTGGTCTAGGAATGTCAGCGACGACATTGATGATGAATTTGAACAAGACTATGACGGGTTTGATGAATTCGATGGATCTGAATTCTCAGAAGGAACGCAATACAAATCGGGCAAATCAGATCGTCAGCATCTCAGTTCGGGAAGCCAAACGTACTGGTCTCCCACCTCCGATGGGTCGCCGTCAAGAGAACGTATCTCATTCACTTCCTCTCGCGGCGGACGTCAAGCCATTCGTCGCCCCGATCACAGCCAAAATGCCGAAGTGGAGACTCAGTTCAAGCGCGGAGAAAACGTGCAGCACGAATCGTTTGGTACCGGTACGATAATTGAGAGCCTCCCTGTTTCTGGCGATGAGGAGGTTACAATTGCATTTCCGGGAGTTGGCGTCAAGAAGTTGCTCGCATCTGTGGCCTCATTGAAGAAGGTATCCGAATAGAGTTTCGGTGGCTCGCAGTGTCATCCCGTCAACTTCACGCGATGCCTATCAATGCATTCGATGGAACACCTCTGAGAAGCCCCATGATCTGTCAATAATGGTGCGCTCGACCAAGGTTATTTTTTTTCCTGTCAAAATCGTGGGATTTTTGTAACGAAATAGGCCAAGAGAACCATAGCCCCGGTGAGGATTTAGTGGTACACTATAAATGACCAGATAAAGCTCACCCTGTGAATATAGTCCCGCCAGAAAAGTCTTGTCCCGACACTTGCCCCAAATACTCTGGGAAACTCCAAGAAGGAAGTAGAAAACTTTTCTGGCCATCTATATGGAACTTGTCCTTATGTACACGGGAAAAACCTCCGGTTTTTGAATTCTTCAGGGTGAATCGAGCAAAAGCTGGGGCAAAATTGACCTGGCAAAAACTATACTAGAGCTGAATATACCGAGAAAACACATAGCAGGAATATCAGTTAGAGATATGTCACACAATGATACAATATACCCTCTCATGTTTCACCCTACCTTCAAAGATTATCCATGGGGTGGGCGAAATTTGGAAACTGTACTGGGACGCACAATCCCAACAGGTATAGTCGCAGAGAGTTGGGAGATTGCAGGACACCCGAATGGTTCTACCATTGTTCGCTCTGGTGAACTATCCGGGTTGACGTTGCCACAAGTTCAAGAGCAGTTAGGGGAATCATTAGTTGGTTCTCGAAATCGGTTTGCCCTAGAGCGGTCACGCTTTCCATTGCTCATTAAATTGCTAGATGCTAATAACTGGCTCTCTGTCCAGGTTCACCCTGATGACGAGTATGGCTTGGCCCATGAAAGTGACTTTGGGAAGACCGAAATGTGGGTTGTCCTCCACGCCAAACCTAATGCAGAAATCATCTTTGGTTTTGAGACAGGTGTCACCAAAGAGATATTTGCTCAGGCCATTGCAGAAGACAAGGTGGATGAATGGCTACACAGGGTTCCTGTCAAATCAGGGGACGTTATCATGGTTCCAGCAGGCTCCATTCACGCACTGGGTCCCGGTGTGATCGTTGCGGAAATTCAGCAGAATAGTGACACAACATACCGCATCTATGATTGGGGACGCCCACGACCGATTCATGTCGAACAGGCATTAGATGTGTTGAATTTTGACTTGATTGAGCCGAATGTTTTAAGGCCAGCTCCACTCAATAACAATGGATTACGTAGTGAAAATATCGGCCACTGCCAATACTTTCACACAGAACGAATTATGGCACCAAAAGGCAAAACCATAGAGGGTGCTTGCGATGGGAATACCTTTGAGATCTGGGCAGTACTCTCTGGAGAGGCCAAATTGCACTGGTCAGGTACACCAGTCGAGAGTAAAGCCATCGAGTGGATCTTACTGCCAGCCGTCCTTGGAAACTTTGCCGTTGAGGCGATGGAAGATTGTACCCTCTTACGTGTCTTCACACCCTAGCTTATGCCCAAAGCGTACATAAGCTAGGCCTCTTCCTGCAATGTACCATCGAATAGCGGAATGGTCCTCCAAACTTTCCGTAGGCGTACGGCAATCTTATCTCTTGAAATGGTCGTAAGCTTAACAGCTGTTGCCCCATTCAATTATCCCATGCCATACTGAGACCAAGCGTTTAGCCCGCTACGAATCAGCTCAATACCAGATTCGACGCTCTTCTCACGCCCT
The DNA here is from genome assembly GCA_039028975.1 of Chloroflexota bacterium. Classification (GTDB taxonomy): domain Bacteria; phylum Chloroflexota; class Anaerolineae; order Caldilineales; family Caldilineaceae; genus JAHBNG01. The sequence continues at coordinate 79,670 of JBCCHB010000009.1, read as the reverse complement.
TCACCTTCCCCATAGACGGAAACCACCGCCAACACGGCAACTTTCCCTGTGGCCATGACTGTCCCAATAATTGACTGCACCTGGGCCATATTAGGTCCGTTAGGTTCCTTGGTACCATGATTTGGCACGTATGACTCATCGAGGATGTCGGAATCAATGTGTAAATAGATGAGATCACAGCGGGAAGAGAGGGTATTGACAGCACGTTGCAGCTCGCTATCAGCGGATTCCTGGGAAGAGGAATTTGGATCAACGGATACAATAGCAACATCTGTTGCGCGAATCAACTGTTCTTCTGCTGGATCCAAATTGCGCACATCGACCATGAGAATACGGTCAGTTGGAAGGGGTGACACAATGTGAGATCCCTCTCGCCATTGAGGATAAGCCAGTCCAGCGCAGACGGCCACAGGCATCCCCCCCAACATGCCAGATAAGGTGGTATTGGGCGTGTTGAAATCACCGTGGGCATCCAACCAGACCAATCCGACTTTGACTTGAGGGCCATGCACGTCCTGAAGGCCGCCGAATATACCTGTAATGTGGCAACAGTCCCCACCAGTCATCAGAATTGCCTTATTCTCCTGCCGGGCGGAGGCAACCACATCTGCGATCTTACCACCCAATGTCCCCAAATTCCTTGGTTCATCCTCAACTCGTTGAGCATCGGGAAAGCGTGGCTCCACAATTTGATATGGAACATTAGCAGCCGAATATACCTGGGCGTCACTGTATGCATCAAGCGATCGCTCGTCTCCAGGGGCAAGCGTGCTACGTCGATAACGAATGCCGATGACTTGAAGTTGGGTAATCTCAGCGGAAGATGTGAGTGATGGTATCGATTGAGTGGACATGATGTTATCCTTCGGCGACTAGATAGACTTGAACTTGAACATTACCGCGTGCATTGATGTTGCCAGAAATAATGTGATAATCATTGAGGACAGAGTTTCCAAAGACGGATGGCAATTCCTCTGCCAAGAGACGATTCAGCACGCTGGAGAGGGCATTTCCCTCGTTGGGATCCGGTGAGGTACCAAAGGTAAGTACAATGCCTGCTTGCCGTACACCCCTATATTGGCCGAAAAGAGCCTGAATTTCCCCTCGCAATCGCTGCACTTCGGTTGGGTTCTGGGCAAGTAGCGCATCCGCATTGGTCACAATGGTAATATCAAGCGGTTCTCGGGACAGCCCAGAAACAAGCGTTGGAACTGGAGTAGATGTCCCCGCAGCAATGGCCGTTAACGTTGCGACCAAGCGCGTTGCTACGCCTTCGGCTATGGCTGTCTGGGTGCTTCTTTCATCCGGGGTTGGCTGGCTCGTTGGTGTTGTATCCACCGTATTGGTAGGCAGAGGTGTGTCAGTTGGTTCGGCGGTTTGGGTTGCAGAGATTGCACGAAGAACCAATCTGGCAATGGCTGTTTCTGTAGCCGAAACGTTGGCTGTCGGTGCAGGCGTAGCAGTCGAAGAGGGTGTTGGTGTTGGTCCTGGTGTAGGCGTTCTTGTTATAGTTGGTGTTGGTGTCGTGGTCCATGTTGGCTGGGCAGTCAATGTGGCAGCCACAGATGTAATGAGGCTACGGGCGAAGGCTGTTTGGGTGGCTCGCACATTGGTGGTTGCGCTGGCTGTTACCGTTGGTATTGGGGTGTTAGTACCTGTAGCAGTTGGTGCGGCCGTCTGCGTGGCAACCAAAGCAGCAACAATTTGGTGAGCGAGGGCTGTTTGGGTGGCACCTACATCGTTTGTCGATGTCGGCGTGGGAAAGGGTGTGCTCGTTGGTTCGCCAGTTAAGGTCGCAATGGCTTCTATCGTCCCGCCGACAGAAGTAGCGAGAATCTCATTGTTCGCGACATCGGTTGCGGCCACATCGGGTGTGGGCGTGTCGGTTGGTAAGAGAGCCAGCGCCTGGGAAGTTTCTGTTGCCATCAATTCAGGATCAGCTGGCTGGCGGCTTAGTAGATCCAGTGGGTTGCTGCCCGAAACAGCAGCAAGAAAGATGACCATTAATGCCAGCAGCAAGTCTGCATAAATCCAGCCACTGAGGGAAAAGGTATCGCTCAGGATTGAATCATTTCGATTACTGCGCATAGGATAGTTGCCCTACGTCGTGCCCCCTATCATCCTCGCCGTTGTGCAGCGCATCTTGCTGTGGGGTAAGGCCTTCTGATTGACTTTTGCCCTGTTGTAGCTGACTCGTCAATAGCTCGAGAGAGGTTGTCATGTTTTGACGAAACTCTTTTATACCCTCGACTAGATCGGGAAGGCCATCGGAAACGGCTTCAAGCTTTGCCGTTTGCGCTTCCATATGTTGTTGCAAATCAAAGATTGTCTGCATTTGAGAGGCGATTAACGTATCCATACGTACATTGATCAGCTGTTCGAGTTGTTCGTTGGTCTCACGCATGGTCGGTACGTACTGCTCAGACTGGATGGCAAATCTCTCCATAATGGGCAAGAGCTGGCTAATTGAATCAGCCGAGCGATTATTCATGGCGGTCAGTTGATCGAGGGAATGAGATATCTGTGTGTTGCTCTCTTCTAATGTTTGGGTAAAATCAGTTAGGCGAGCAAGCTCGTTGCGCCTTTCGAAGATAAACTTATCGAAGCGAACAGACTCCTGGCGGAGGCTCTGCAAAACTTGATCAGCCATTTTTACAACGCGTTGAAGGGCTTGATATTCGTTGGGTTGCCGGCTAACAGAGAGAACGAGGTCAGCATCGGCCAAAATCTCTTCCAAGTCATATTGGACGCGCATGGCCTCAGAACGCCCCCGATTTTGACGGGTAGCCGAATAGAAAGCGAGGATCAGCGACAGAATAAAAACAACGAGTAGAATCGCACCATCAATGGCCGCCAATCTCTCTAATGTAAGCCAGACTCTACCATCAAATCCGCTCTGCCATAAATAGATGAAGGATTGGGCCGCTTGCTCTGGTTGCTCTTCCAAGAGCACTTGATAGCCTCGTACCGCAACGGAAATGCCGATCCAGGTAACGGCCAGCGGTAGTATAACCAGAACATTTCGCAAGAATTCAAACCACCGGACCCACCCGACAGATGCCACTTGAGATTCGTAGCTAGATGCGATTCTTTCTGGATTCAAAACCCGATAGAGGTCCGCGTGTGCCCAATCGGCCTCTGAGGGGCTGCCGGCGACAGCGGTGCCCAAATCCAGCAGCAGGACGGCAGCTTTTGGGGACACGCTCTCTAATTTGGTTGAGAGTTCAACAATTCGGCTCTGTAGATCGACAACAATTCGTTTGCTATTTGTCATTTGCTATTTGTCATCAGTCAAGGAATAGTCTAGTGGCTAAATGAAAACCTAAAATTGCTATACGATTGTGATACAGTGGTCGAGCGAGCTATGGAATCTCGTCGCTAGGTATTTTTTAAAGGAAAAAAAGTCTTGCGCCAACTCTTGATCAATCCACTCTGAAAAACTCCGAGGAGAGATGATGGAACTTTTCTGGCCATCTATAAGGTTGAGTATAACAGATCCTTTACCGATAATCTATGATGGTTCATTACAAAAAGTTAACCGTTTCGTCCATTCAAAGAGGGTATTCTTTTTCTCATTCTACAATACGGTTTTAGCCAGATGTAACGGATTCGTTAGCCCCAGTGAATCAGATGATCTCTCGCTCGACGACTCCACTCAAACAACCAATTGCGCCGGCAGCCTTGCGCAATTCGTCCACAGGGACTGTGGTACACTGAATGCCGAGCGATTCGTAGAATGACTGGGTTTGGGGACACCCCCCTGCCATCAAAATCGACTTCGGCCCCAGAGTTACAAAATTGAATGCTTTGTTATGATTTGCCTCTGAATCATCAGGTAGCCACGCAACCTCATACCCGCGTGCCCGCAGGGCGTCTACCCCGCGATGAACAAACCGTTTGGGCCAGGCAATGGCTAGGCTGCTATCAACAATTCGCAACATTCCCATCAAGTGCATAGAGCCATAGGGCAGATCCACAACGATTGTTTCGACGCCCATCCACTCCAATGTTTCGGTAATCTGGGCAGTGGCTTCGTCATTGGTACGGAGTCCCCGTCCCAGGATAATGGTCTGTGGATCCAACCACATGGCATCAGCCCCTTCAAAAACAGCTGTACCGCTAATCGTACGGATAATTGGAATGCCTGCATCAGCGAGGTGTCGGGCGACCCAGCGCTCTTCGCCAGCCCGTACCGTTGATGCAGGCCGAGCCAGAATTATGCCTTCAGGAGTCGCAAACATGAGATCGGCTACAAACATCTGGTTCGGCGTTGGGATCACTGGCGGATCCACATAGCGCACTGTCACACCTGCCTTTTCATATGCACTCGCCATCTCGTCATGCTGACTACGGGCCAGCCGGATATCCAACTGTTCCAACATCTGAACAGCCTGAGGGTTCTGAGAGGCGGCCAACTCATCTCCAGGACGATGGAGGAGAACACTTCTCAGGGGTGCCCATTCGCTATTTATGCCACAAGGCGACCAAAGGTCACCAATCTCATCTTCTAATGTTTGCGTTCGCGGGGACCAGCCCTCGCCTCCATAGGCAGAATCAAAGGGTTGTTGTTGGGTATCGTTCAATTGCATGATGTTCCTATTTGGTGAGGACGGTTCGGGTTGTTTTTATCTTGCTGCATAAAGATAACTCAAGAGGGTCAGATCTCGAAAATAGCAGTAGCAGATAGTTGAAAATCCAAAGCACGCTGAAAGGTTTTCATCGATAAAGGCGTTTCTTATTGCAAGAAGTTGGCGGTAAACTTATCTTCAATACATATAACCAGCTAAAGCCCTTGTTTTCGTAGAGGGGTCGCCTCTGTGAAGAACGCTCCAAGAGGAATGAAACAATTATTGGGACAAATCTTTAAAGTCAGACTATATATGAGGAACATATGTTTAGCAAACGAATTCTCCAAATATTTCCATGCTTGTGCTTAATCCTATTGATGGCTGCCTGCCAGGTACAATTGACCTTGCCGGATTCAATACAAGTGACCGATGAGAGCGTCTCTAGCGGAGATAGGTCGCCTGTAGAGAGTACAACTCCAGATAATGAGATGGATGAACCATCAGGCGCTGAAGGTGTGCCCACGGCAAATGTCATTACGGAAGACGCCACATCAGAAGACGCGGCAGCTGAAGAGAGAGCTGCTGACAGTGCCACACCTGAGATAGACATAGTAGAAGAGCCAACGGCCCCTGCCGTCACGATTATCGTCCCCTCATTACGGGTCCGTTCAGGGCCAGGAACAGTCTACCCAATCTTGGGTACAGTCAGCCAAGGGGAGAGTTACGCAATCAGTGGGCAAGCCAATGGGTGTGGTTGGTACACCATCTCCCATCCGACGCTCAGTGGTGGGTGGATATCCGGAGGAACAAATTTCGTACAGAGCAACGTAGAATGCGAAGGCATTGTAGCTGCATCCATACCGCCGGCCCCGGTAGCACCGCCTGCCGAGCAAGGAGAGTCTGCTCCTGCGCCTGAAACCACGACTCAGGAGACCAGTGGTGCTCTGCCAACAGATCAGGGCTGCTATCTGCTGCAGAATCAGCTCGGCCCTGAGTTGACTTTTACCTTTACTGGGGATGATTACTCTGATTCGGTCAAAGTACGCACCAACGAAGATGTACCCTATTGTTTATATCCTGGGACCTACACCGTTACCGTCGATGCACCACCACCTTGGAGTGAGCTAAACGAGACGCTGAAGGTTGTTGCAGGGGTACACCTCTTCTTTCCCATTCGGCCAAGGTAATAGCAATATGGTATTTATCGATGGTGACGGCGCAACAGCAAAAAGCAGATACCAGCGCAGAGCGCAGTGGCCGCGCAAAAACCGTACATAAAGCCAAATCCCTGCCAGTCAGCCAGTGTGCCGCCTAGGTACGAACCCAATAGTTGACCAGTGCTAGCCACTGTGTAAAAGAGGCCACTGGTTCGGCCACGAGTATGCTGTGCGCCAAAGTCAGTGGTAAAGGTCATGGCGCTGGTCGTGTAGGAGCCAAAGCCAAAGCCCCGAACTACCTGAATTGTTAGCAGCGCGGGCAGATAGGACGCCAGCAGCAGATATCCTGTATTGACAATTCCGATGAGCAGCCCGCCCGCTGCCAGCATCACCACCGTACCCACCAAATCCGAGGCGATTCCTGCTAAGTACATGGCCGGGAACTCAACGAACGCGGCCAGCCCCCACAGACTGCCAACCCATGCTTTGGAGTAGCCTAGATATCGCATGTAATTGGGCCACATAGAGGCGGAAGCTGAGTGGGCCATGATCCACAGCAGCACTCCAGCCAGGAAGAGAAGTGGCAGTCTTTTCCCCTCATTAAATCGCTCATCTGACAGCGTCATATCTGTCTCGGAGTTGGCGACAGGCTCGGCCCCAAGGCTCACGCTTTCCTTCAGTAATAGTCCGCACATGGCTGCAGCGAAATAAAGAACCGAACAAGCCACGAAGATAGCACGCAAAGATACAGCGTCCGCAAGAAAACCGCCCAACGTTGCGCCCACCGCAAACGCCAGTGATCCCAGCCCGCGGTAGAAACCCATCTGCTGCCCCTTTTTGTTACCTGCTTCGTCATTACTCTGGGTACGGAACTCGGTTGATGCCAACACGTCTGTGATGATTGCGAGGCTAAGGGTCGTGTAAGCTGCTGCGGCCAAGGCACCAATCACACGTGCACCCCACGCGAACTCCATGGTTGGGGCTTGGCTGAGTCCAAAGAAGGCCAGGGCAACACCAAAGAGACCGCCAATCCAGATAGGCTTTCGTCGTCCCATCCAGTCAGAAAGTCGGCCCCAGGCGTAGTTGCCGATAATCATAGCTGCCCCCAAGCTGGTGAGGATGATGGCGATGGTTGCTTTGGAAGTGGCTAGTTCCTCTTCAAAGAAGATAGAGAGTTGGGGAGCGCTGATCCCGATAGCCGCGAAGAAGAAGGCATTGATAAGAATGAGGAGGCGATAGTTGTTCAAAGGAGGGAACTTTTCTGAGCAGGGATGGGATTAGGCATTGCTCGTAGTCTGATTGAATTTGATGTGCTGTGCAAGGAGAACATTGATTAATGTTTCAAACGAAACACCCTGTGCCTGTGCCTGCATTCGAAGCGGCTCTGCAACTTGCGGAAGTATTGCAACTTGAACAGCCTGATCTGCATGGCGAACAAACTGAAACCACTCGCCATCATCGTCCATATAATCGGCTGTGTCAAAATTATCCCAAAATTCAGCTTCTTCTTCGTATGTCTTAAATTCTGGTGTTGGAATTTCGCTCATTTTTTTCTTTTTCGCAACCCCTGTTTTTCACGTTGGGTCATATCTCTAGCAGTGATTGGGCGGAAGTCATCCTCTTCCAATCGCTCAAGCACAACAAACAAATATCGCCCTTCGGAAGTTTGCCCATAGAGTCGATACCTATTTTTACCCTGACGTCGTGCTATATGATAGGTATCATCACATACTTCTTCAACCTCATATGGTTCAACATCGTGGCGAGCAATGTGCTCAGAGCCTGTTTGAATATTATCCGACCCGCTCTCTCTGGTAGCTCGCGAGTCGCATTACGCCGTTTTCTGGGCCACCAGAGGGGTAACGCTAGGCAAGAGCCTGTTTGAATATTCAGGCTCTCAATACGATAATCATCCCACACTATTTTTCGAATGTACATAGGCTAATATTACGCCCAATCCAAACTTCTGTCAAACAGAAAAAGCCTACCCAACACCAGATCGTCATCGACGTTCCTGGCGTCGGATAGGCTTTCAGTCAACCGTGCGTATTAGCTAGAGACGGTTAGCTAGTAGCCGATAGCTACCAAACACTATTGACCAGCCGGTCCGAGCGTCCCGTCCATGATCTGAATGACCACGAAAGAATCCGCATAGGGGCTGTTCTTGTAAATGTCATCATCATCGGGCAGCCAGCCAGCAGCAAAGCGGCTGGGAACCGGGTTGTTACCGTAGCGTTCCCAAAGCGGAATCTGGGGCAAGAGTTCGTTGTAGGCCAACGCAGCCTGGCTGATTAGCTCAACTTGAGCATCTACATCGTTTCCAGAACCAGCCGCATCGACAACCTCAAGTAGATTGAAGTCACCAACGGCTGTGCTAACGTTGAGATCAAAAGCCATACCTGGCTTGTCAACACTACCAGACTCAGCGGCACCGATACCACTGGCAGCCGCGTTGTGGGTAGTCAGGTTGTTGTTGAGTGAGAAGTGAGGATGGGGATTACCAGCACCCCAACCGCGGATGGCTATGTCAAAGTTGCCTTCATTTACGTCAATTGGATGTTGCTGGAAGTTCACGCCGCGGAAGCTAATCTTGAAGCCAAAGTTAGTAAGCTGCTCTGCCACGTTCTCGGCAGCGGCGGACCAGTCTGCAAACTCAGCAGGAGCCGTCAATTCCCACTCCATGCGTGCGCCCGTATCATCTATCCAAACACCATCGTCATCGCGGGTAAAGCCAATGCCTGTTAAGAGCGCTTCGGCCGCTTCCAGATCCTGCTGATAAGAGTTAAGGGCACCTTTTGCTTCTTCTGTCAACCAGAGATCGGTCATGTTGTCAGAAAAACCGCACATGCAATCCTGACGAATACCTGACTCAGCCAAAGAGATAAAGGCATTCTCGTCTTTGTTGATGGCGTATGCCAGCGCTTGGCGAACCTCTTTCATACCAAATGGGTGAACGTCGTGGTTTACAGTCAGCGCAGGGCCACTATAGATAGGCGCACGGATGATGCGGTAGCCATTGTTGATGAACTCTCGCTCAGTTGCGGGCGGGAATCCGTGGGTAGCGTAATCAACATCACCAGCTAGAACCAGCGGCGTAACCACGGGCGTCTCACCATTGTAGTTTACCATGCGGTCAAAGTTGACCTTGTCTGCCATGAAAGAAGTCTCAACCTTGTTGAGGATCATCTGAGATTCGGTGATGCTGGCTGGATCGATTTGGAATGGCCCAAGCACAACCATTCCCTCTGGGCGGAACTCGTTGAATTCCTGGAGGAGGGCTTTCCAGTCATCGTCTTCATTGGTCATGCCGGCATCCACCATCTCAGCAACGCGGCTAGCAAAGTCGCCGTAGACAGACGAGGCAGTGATGTGCATATCGCGGATGACACGACGAGGTACGGTTGTGGACGGCTCAGTTAAAATGAAGTCAACAGTCGAACCATCAACAGCCTGAACATCATCCAGGAAGCTCCAAACAGACTGGCTCAAAAGTTTGGAGATCATGAAGGTATCCACCACATCTTGTGACGTAAATTCGCTACCATCACTCCAAACTGCACCTTCAACTAAGTTTACGCGCAGGGTGACGTCATCAACCCACTCCCAGTCCGTACCAGCGACGGGAATCCATGAAGCGTCGGACCATTTGTACATGAACATGGGCGGCTCCATAAGTGCACGATAGATGCCCAAGGTCATACCATTGCTGACCCAAGTGTTAAAGTGGCCAGTTGGTGGGGGTGAGTAAGGCCATGCTGGGTGGAACTCAGCAACGTCAGCCATAGCCATTTCCTCACCAGCGGCACCACTATCAGCTGGCGGAACTGGTGCAGCACAAGCGGCCATGACTAGTACCGTGATCAGAAGCAGAGAAAACAGAACTCGCTTAGTCATAGAGTGTCCTCCTTGAAGAACGGTGTAAATGTGTATTTTGAACAACTAAACAGTATTTTCATATTAGATATTCGATATTGAGCATTCAGCCTTGGTGTATGTCAGTGGCGAATGCGCAATACCTAACGTCGAATACGGTGAATGATCATGAGCGATTCGTGTAATACAATTGGCTACGGCATTGGATTTGGATCCAAACAGATTTGGCACAACAGGATCTTATTAGTTACAAAGATTTATGTGATTTGTAGGCGCTGCTGAAAGCTGCGCAAACGTGGAGCGAACCGGTTCATATCCAGATGAAAATGTTCAGCATAGACTGTGTGGTGGCCAACCGTACGGGAATAGAATGTTCCGTCAAATCTCTTGAAAATTGAGGGGCGTCCTCTCCATGTACAGTTACAAACAGCTTCTAACGTCTAATCGCTCATAAGTTACAGTAACAGTAGACCTATTTGTCACTACCGCCTACGCGGACAAGAATGCCGATTATTACAATAAAGGTTACGCCTATGGCCAACGTAAACTGCGTAATCACATATTCGGCCGTCCCTTGTTCCAAAAAGAGCAACAGAACGCCCGCTACAAATGCAATGTAAAATCCAAGCTGAAAGGCAGCTTTGCCGATATAGGGATCTAACATGTTATTCTGAAAATAGCTCAATCCGCTCCCCTTTACGAACCGGGCAGGCAACGCTTCCCCCTTCGATGATCTTCTCAAGTTGGGGGACATCAACATCGCACTCACCTGGCTTAAAGTACGGACAGCGAGGGTGAAAGGTGCAGCCGGAGGGCAGATTCAACAGACTTGGAATCTCAGCACTGCGCAACTCAATCTGCTGCTTTCGCTTAGCCAATTCTGGGTCGGCCTCTGGCACCGCCGCAAGCAACGCCTGGGTGTAGGGATGCCGCGGGTCAGTAATCACTCGTGATGTTGGCCCCTCTTCCACAATGCGGCCCAAATACATGACCGTAATCCGCCCTTCCCATGCAAAATACTTAGCCAAGGCTAGATCGTGAGTAATAAAGAGGAAGGTGACATCAAACTCATTCTTGAGCCGCGAAAGCATATTGAGCAGCGAAACCCGAATCGAGACATCCACCATAGAGACGGCTTCATCCGCCACAATGAATTTAGGCTCAACTGTCAACGCCCGGGCCACTGAGACGCGCTGCCTCTGGCCACCACTCAATTGATGGGGATACTTATTAAGAAAGTCCTCGACCGGCGTCAGATCAACAATCTCCAGTAATTCACTGGCCCGGCGTTCTGCGTCGGCTCGCCCTTTCACTTTCTTGTGGCGAATTAATGGCGTTGTGATCATCTGGCGGACATTCTGGGTTGGATTGAGGGATGCATAAGGATCTTGGTGGATAATTTGAACCGAGCGACGATACCCTTGATAGGTAGCTCGATCCATCCGCTTGATGTCTTGCCCTTGAAAGCGAATCTCCCCATCGCTCGGCGGCAGCAGCCCCACCACCATACGACCTGTGGTGCTCTTACCACAGCCACTTTCGCCGACCAAACAGACAATATCGCCATCGTTAATCGAGAGCGAAACCGAATCGACTGCGGTGACCTGATCGCTACCGTTGCCAAAGTTCTTTGTAATGTCCTGTAATTCAAAAATGGGCGTCATGACTTTTTCCGCAATCCTCGGCTAGCGATCTCTTGCTCAACCTCTCCCCAGTGCCAACAGGCAGCTTCATGGCCCGGGCCAACTGTCTCTAACGGCGGCTCCTGCTCTTTGCATTTGCTTGTAGCAAACTGACAGCGTGGATGAAATTTACATCCGCTGGGCAAGTTAATCAGATCGGGTGGCGATCCAGGAATTGATGATAACTCTTCAAAACCGCCAGTTACCGTTGGGACGGCTCGAATCAACCCAAGTGTGTATGGATGTCGTGGTCGATAGAAGATATCGTCCACAGAACCCAGTTCCACAACCTGACCTGCATACATGGTCGCCACCCTATCCGCCAACTCGGCTGCAATTGCCAAGTCGTGGGAGATGAAGATCATGGTAAAGTTCTGCTCTTCTTTGAGCTGACGTAGCAGATCAATAATGGTACGTTGGGTCAGAATATCCAGGGCCGTTGTTGGCTCATCCAGAATTAAGATTTGCGGCTCCATCAGCAACGACATGGCTAACAAAGCACGCTGTCGCATTCCACCACTCAATTCATGAGGATAGGCGGAAATCACGCGGTTCGGGTCGAGTTGTACAAATCGCAGCAAATCGATGAAGCGCTCACGGACCATCTCCCGATCGGCCCAACCATGTGCTTTGGCCGTGTCCAGCGCCTGTTCCCAAATGCGTAGAACTGGGTTGAAGGCATTGAGCGCCGATTGGAAGACCATTGCGCAGTCACTCCAGCGGAAGCGACGCAGGTGACTGCCTTTTAGGCCGAGTATATCAACCTCTTGACCATCGCGCTGGTAGAGAATTTGGCCTGGCTCCACAACAGCCGTATCGGCTAACAAACGCACAATCGAAAGGCCCAATGTTGTTTTGCCCGATCCACTCTCGCCGATCAGCGCTAAGCTCTCGCCTGCGTGTAGGTCTAGCGAGATGCCGCGCACGGCCTGCACGTTGCCTTTTCGCGTCTTGTAGTTAATGTGGACATTCCGCAAACTGAGTGGCGGCTTCTGCCCATTGGTTGCGAATGGAGAAACGGTTGCGATAGGTCTTACCCCTTTTTGTTTGGTACGTCGGTATTCGGTAGGTCGGTATTCGGTAACAGACCACCAACTACTGATTACTGACTACCGGACTACTCACTTGAGCGTAGCCGCGGATTAAAGACTAGCTCCAACGATCGATTCATGGTTATAAGTGCTAGTTGGAAGATGGCAATAGCCAGAATCGGGGCCATGATGTACCAGACGCTGTCCCGAAAGAAAATGGCACCCCTTACCCAGGCAAGCTGAATCATCACACTCCAATTCCCTGCCGAAATCGGTACAAGCCCCAAAAAGACTAGCCCGGCTTGCTGATAGATGGCTCCCGTCATGCCAAGCGTAAAGCTAACCACAATATAGGGCATCATATTGGGCACCATCTCTTTGAAGACGATATGCCATGTTCCCAAATCTAATGCACGGGCAGCTTCGATGAAGTCACGCTGTTTGAGTGAAAGAGCTTGGGCACGGATTGAACGAAGCAACGCAGGCCAGTTAAGCAACCCCATAAGAAGTCCCAAAAAGGTGATACTGTCCAGCGAAATAAAAGCCGCCAAGACCGCCAGAAGTGGGAATTGTGGAATCGTCAAGATGACATCCGTAATGGCCATAATAGCATTATCTAGCCAGCCGCCAACAAATGCACTAAGCGTGCCGAACGCTACAGCAATCAGCGTGGATAGGGCAGCAGCCACAACGGCAATATAGATCACGTCCCGACCGCCATTGACGATCTGTGACCAGATGTCTCTCCCCTGATGATCCGTACCCAGCGGGAAATCCCAAGAGGGTGTCACGTAGATTTTATCGATTTTAGTCTCTGTATCAAGCGGAACAATGTACGGACCCAAATATGAGATGGCAATAATTGCCACCACAACAAGAAAGCCCACAAAACCCACTTTATTATAAGTTAACAGACGTAGAGACGCACCGATTGAACGAAAAATACCTTGGATAAAGTCCATATCTTAGTCCTATATAAATCAATCCTGCGCGCCCAGTTTAATCCGAGGATCTAGCCAGCTATAAAGAATATCTGCAAAGAAATTGGCAAAGATGACCGAGAAGGTAATAATCAAGAAAATACCCTGCATCAACGTATAATCCCGCTGCCCGATAGCTTGCCCCAACATCCGCCCTAGCCCTGCATACTCAAAGATCTGTTCGACCAGCAGCGAGCCGCCAACCACGAAACCGATACGAATCGTCAAAAGTGTAAAGAGAGGCAACACAGCATTGCGCCCAACATAGGCCGTCGAGATACGTGACTCGGTTAGTCCGCGCGCTTTGGCCACCGTCACATAATCTTCGCCCAGTGCGCTAATTGTGCTGCTCTTCATGCTTAACATCCAGAAACCCACGCTGGTTAAGACATAGGTCGTAATCGGCAAAGCAGCGTGGAAAAAGACATCCTGAATAAAGAACCAGCTGAAGCTCGGCTGCACACCCGAAGAATATGCGCCACGCATATCGGCAATTGGAAAGATCTTCCACTGCACACCAAACCAGACGATGATCAATAGACCGATCAGAAAATCCGGCACCGAACTCATGATAGAGCTAAAGACAGTCAGGATGTGATCCAACCAACTATCTCGGCGATAAGCCATAAGAATGCCCAACAGTATACCAAATACAAAGCTAATGAGTAGCCCCAATCCCACACTAAAAAGAGTCCAAGGCAAGAAGCGCAGAATCACCTCTGTGACCGTAGTGCCGGGTGCCAAAACCGAATTTCCAAAGTTCCCCTGGCTGAGATTGACCAAATAGGAGAGATACTGGCTCCATAACGGTTCATCCAGATCAATGGCAAATAGGGATGCGGCCTGATCATATGCTTCGTTAAGTGGAATGCCATAAGTCACCACTAGCTGATTAACGTAAATCTCAATCGGATTGCCTGGCAGTAGCCGAATCAAAAAGAAAATAATCGTCGTGACTGTGAAAATGGTTAAAATTGTTCTGAGCAGCTTGCGCAGAATATAGATCGTCGTTGGGCCAAATAGAGCGCTGGACCGAGCTGTATTCGACGAGGCAGCACCAGAAAGTTGATCGGTTGTTGTTGCCATAAAGCTTTTGATTAAGGAATAAGTTATCGCGCAAACAGCGATGAATTTAAAAGGTAGGGGAATTGATAAGGAAAGGAGTTAAGATGCTAGATTGGAACGTTATATTACGCTCTTCACTATGTTCTGTCAAACCTGTTCCATAAGTAAAACTCTAATTGTTCAGCAATTTGGTTATATGTGAAAGAAGACACCTAAAAAAGACCGAGTTCGTTTGAGAGCAGTGAAGCAGCAGCGCCAAGCAAAACAACATTGGGCTTTGATTGAATGACGTCAATTTTGGGTTTGTTGATGCGTGCATTCAGCGTACGCTTCTGTACCTCTACCTCAATTATGTCTAATAGCGGCTGGCCGATTTGCGCCACAGATCCACAAAGCAAAATCCTCGGTGTGCCCAAGGCACCAATAAGATTTGCAATGGCAACACCAAGATGATCGCCCAAATCTTGCAGCAGAGGGGTTAAATGCGGATCACCCAAATTGATGGCTTGAATGACTGAATCAATATTCACCGATTCTGGGGAACCAGCAACCTCATTCAGCCTGGATTCAGGATAGTTTCGTGCGATCTCTTGTGCCCGTTTGACTATGGCAGGGCGACTAATCACAGTCTCTAAGCACCCTACATTGCCACAACGACACAACTCGCCCGACTCATCTACGACCACATGGCCAATCTCACCACTACCAGAACCATGACCATGAACAAGCTGTCCATTGAACATAATCCCGGCCCCCACGCCACGGCCAACACGTATGACTATCAGATCCGGCGTCTCTTCGTAATTGCCAAAAATATGTTCTGCCAGCAAGACAGCTTGATTATCGTTGACGATATAAGTTGGAAGACCATATCGCTCCAGTAGCAGTTCACAAAGCATCAAGTCATTCCAACCAAGGTTCGATGCATGGCGCACAATGCCGCTATGGATATCAATGATACCAGGTGCGCCGATCCCAATCCCCAAAAGGTTTGTGGCTGTTTCTGATAACAACGAATCAATTAAATGATAAACAGTAGTTAAAGGATCATTTTCTTCACAGTTTCTTGTTGAATGATCATAAATAGGCTCGCTTTGTTCCGCCAGGATTTCGCCCCGCAGATTCATAACTGCGCCAGTGAAGTCGTCACGACTCAAGTCCAGTGCAATTAAAAGACGTGCATTGTCAATAATGCTTATTAGTGTGGGTGGCTTGCCCCGTTCTATAGAAACAGAGCCAACCTCTTCGACCAGGCCTTCAGAAATCTGTTCAGCAATAATGTTGGACACAGTCGTTGCGGTTAGGTTGGTTAGCCGCGAAATATCCGCTCGGCTAATGGGGCCACGAGCATAGACGTTCTTCAGAATGAGTCTGCTGTTGTGAAGTTTGGTCTGTTGGCGTGTTGCCTTGGAGGCCACCTTAAGCATAGAGAAGTTGGGTTATTTTTCATCTAACTTTATTAACTCCACTGACTTTAATAAAGTTAGGGTATCATAATTGACCACGATTGTCAATATGTTTACACATCTAGATCGGGGCAATCGCAACTTGGTCACCCACCGATTGAAACCCGCCGTCTGGTACGGTAAGTGCGTTGAAACGTACTCATTTTGCTCGCCGACGAACCGCTTTTAAGTGGTTCCCATGGCAGACGCCGATTTGAATCGGTTTTGATTTCTGCAGAGATTTCTCGTCGTCCCTCCTCGAAATGATAAAGTCCTGTTGTCGTGTTCACTACATCTGTATAAATGACTGGCCCCAAGCCAAAAGATTGTCAACCTCTTCTTCTGTTTCCGCTTCAGCAAAGAGGCGTAGCAATGGCTCTGTGCCAGAAAAACGCATCAACAACCAGCTATCATTCTCTAAATAGAATTTTGTACCATCGGAATGAGAAATGTTGTTGACCTTTAGTTTACAGATTTCAGAGAGTTCAACCTCGGCTAGCCGTGTAGGGACCAAAAGCTTCATATCTGGCGTAGCAGGCAGATTGATCTCCTTAGAGACTAATCTCCCAATGAGCGTATAGATCTCATCAAGCATGATGCGAATGCTGCGCCCTGTCTTTGCCATCATCTCTACAACTAATGCGCAGGCAAAGATGCCGTCCTTTCCTAAAATATGTCCTCGAATGCTCAACCCACCGCTGCTCTCACCAGCCAATAGCACATCATGCTCAATCATGCTGGCGGCCAGATGTTTAAAGCCGACCGGAACCTCATAGGCCTCTTCTCCAAAGTGAGCCGCTAAGCGATCGAGCAAGTGGGTTGTGGCTAGGTTTCGAGTCACGCCTCCACGCTCCTTGCGTATCTTATAAAGATAGTAGTAGAGCAAGATCAGTAGTTCATTCGTCGAGATATATGAACCAGCTTCGTCTATAATAGCAATCCGATCGGCATCACCATCCATAGCCAATCCCAAATCGTACCCTCCTTCCAACACTGTTGTGGTGAGTAAGGCCAACGCTGCTGAATCTGGGGCTGGTGAACGTCCCCCAAAAAGGGGATCGTGGCGGGTGTTGATGGTATCCATTCGGCAGCGGGCCTCGGTTAATATGATCTCCAACGCATTCTGCCCTACACCATACATGGGATCAATCACCACCCTCAATTGAGCAGTCCGAATCGCGTCCAAGTCAATCAAAGCTTCCACTGCATCGACATAGGCATTGGTATAGTCAACACAGCGCACCACTTCGCTTTGCAATGCCGTCTCTAGATCAATCTTAACAACTTGGGTCGCCTTGATCTGGTTCGCCTCTTCTTCAATGCTCCGAGTCTCATCGTCCAGGGGAAGAGAGCCATCTGTAGCAAAGACCTTTAGTCCGTTCCATTGGGGTGGGTTATGGCTGGCTGTAAAGATGAGCCCGTATGCATGTCGATTAAGGGCAGTTACATAGGTTACCAGGGGTGTCGGAATCGGCTCGGTGAGCAGCTTTACCTGAACGCCATTTCCAGCAAATACCTCTGCAGCGGCCTCAGCTGATGCGTCACCAAGAAATCGTCTATCGTATCCAATCAGCACGCCATCAGCCTCCCGACCTTGGCGGACAATCTCATTGGCAAGGCTCTGACAAAGACGTCGAACATTGTCTAGTGTAAAGCCTTCACCAATCAACGCACGCCATCCTCCCGTGCCAAAGTGAATAATGTTGTGTTCTTCAATTCGGCGGGGCCGCAACTGGCGCTTCTGTAAAATTAGGGCAGCGGTCTGTAGGTCATCGATTGTATTGATATCATGCAATTCATCTTCATCCAGCACACGGTAATTATCAATCGAGCAACCACTGTGAATTAGGTGTCTTACACATGCAGTAAAGCGAATGTCTTGAGCGGAATGGCCTTGTTGAGCAGTAGCTAATTCCTGAAGGGCAGGCCAAAGTACGTCAGCCTTCACAACACAAGCCCCGGTATTCATCTCAGTGATCGACTGCATGGCCGGTGATACATCAGCATTTTCAATGATATCAACAATATGTCCATTTTGCGCCCTCAAAACGCGACCTGACCGTAACTTTTTGATGGTGATTCCAGTCATCAATGTTAGAGAGGCTTCTTTCAGACAGTGACGTTGTATCAACCCCATAATCGATGAACGCCGAAAGAAGGGGCTATCACCATAAAGAATAAGCAGGCTGCCTGGATAATCCTTGAGAAGAGGGTATGTTTGCAAAACTGCGTGGCCTGTCCCTAAAGCTTTAGCCTGTTCTATATACGTAAACCTATCACCCAAATGGGTTTCAACGGGGTTTTGGCGTTTATCTACCACAATGATCACCTCAGTAGGCGGAACAACCTGAAGGGCGAGTTCTATCACATAATCAATTATAGGGCGATCCCCAAGCATTTGCAGGATCCAAGGGCTATTTGCTGACTCGGTTTGGTGCTTGGGTGTAGGTCCTGCGGCAAGTATTAGCGCTTTCATTTTTTGCTCTGTCATTCTGTAATCTGGTTCGCCAATCAAATTTAGATCTAGCTTTGGCCCGATTGAACCGGGCTTTTCAAAAATCATACTCATCCAGTAATTATGATCCAGTTCAGGTTGTCTATTATATGTTAATTCATAGTATTTTCCGCTGCATTCTTGGTAGTCATGCGATTTTCACCCACCCGATTCTTACACGCTTCGCTTTACAAAGTCGAGCATTTGCTCGCATTCATAGCCTCAAGAAAATTCTGTTTCTACTTTTAGCCGTTCTACTATATGGATCTTTTATGTGGCTAGCCTCTGGCCAAATGGACTTTCCGCTCCGTGCCCAATCGAATCCGCCAAAAAATATAATCCTATTTATTGGCGATGGGATGGGATTTGAGCAGATCAAGGCAGCAAGCTTCTACGCTCATGGAGAAGCGGGTCAGCTCACAATGGAATCAGCACCCTATCAGGCCCAGATGACAACCGAATCAGACGACGGATTCATTACGGATTCCGCCGCAGCAGGTACAGCGATGGCAACAGGTGTAAAGGTGTCCAATGGTGCCATTAGCGTAACTGGTGCTGGTGGGCGGCAAGAGTTGGAAACGTCATTAGAGCACTACCAAAAGCGCTGCAAAAGCAGTGGCCTAGTGGTAACCTCTTACCTGAATCATGCCACCCCAGCAGTCTTTGCAGCCCACGCAGCAAGTCGCACAGAACTTGTTCATATTGCCCAAGATTACTTTACCCAAACTCGTCCCAACATCCTTTACGGTGGTGCCGCAGCGGGGCTCTATCCAGAAATTGCTTCCCAAAATGGCTATACAGTTGTTACCGATCGAGAAGGCATGATGGACGTTACGCCGACTGATAATGCATATATCTTCGGATACTTCAATCATGGTCACATGGACTATGAGTACAATTACGCTAGTGGTGAATCGAGCTTTTACGACACAATGCCCCACTTATCCGAGATGACCGCCAATGCCCTTGAAATTTTGGACAAGGATGATGATGGCTTTTTTCTTATGGTAGAAGGTAGCCGTATCGATCACGGAGGTCATGAGAATCACCTAGGGCGCACTATCTATGAGACGCTAGAGTTTGACGAAGCAGTTTCAGCGGCAATCGAATGGGCCGCGGATCGAGACGACACACTAATTGTGGTTACAGCAGACCACGAGACAGGCGGTTTAGAAGTTACTCAAAACAATGGGCAGGGAGAATGGCCTGATGCCCGCTGGTCCACCCAGGCCCATACAGCTAGCACAGTGCCAGTCTTTGCGTGGGGTCCCAATAGTGAACTAGTGAGCGGACTGCTCGATAATACAGATATCTTTGAGATTACCACTGCAAACAGCGGCCCCGAAGCCGAAGGTTGCGGTGATGAACCCAGCGATGAAACAGAAGATGCATCTGTACCCGAAGAACCTCTGGCTGTCATTACGGACACACCTACACCAACGAATACTCCGTCGCCCTCCCCTTTTCCCACATCTACGCTTATGCCTTCACCAACGCCTTCCCCAACACCCATGCCTCCGATGAGCATCACGGTCTTCAATGAACCTAGCGAATGGATAGCCCCAGGTGGAGAAGTCACATACACCATTCAATATCAGGTAGGGGCAGAGGCACTCAATGGCGTAATACTTCATAGTCAGGTGCCAGAAAATGTACAGCTACTGGAAGAGAGTATTCAATGGGGGAGTGCATCAAGCATTCGGGTTGTACAAGCTCGTACTAGTTCGGCCCATACTCCAATGGTAGAGTGGCAGCTTGGCGATTTGCCTGCCGGCAGCAGTGGCATAGCCGCTTATCGGGTCAAGCGTCCTGGAGCTGCAGAAGCCCCAACCCATAATGGCATGTTGGATATTGCCAAACATGGACCACAGGCCGCGTCTGTTGGTATGCCGATCACGTACACGTTGACCATAACCAATTATACATCAGAGCAACTGAGGGACATATTCGTGGTCGATACATTGCCCTTTGGTGCGACCTACCAAAGGGGAGGAGATTCACCGCCGGTCGATGGTCAACTTGCTTGGTGGCTGGAAAAATTGGAGCCTGGTTCAGTCAATCAGTTAGCATATGTAGTAACATCTAACCGAACGTTGATGAGTGGTCCGTACCGTGTTTATAATCTAAATGGATTGGGCAGCATCCAGAACAATCCGATTGTGACCACAATCGGCAATAATCCGCTGCCTGTAGATGGTGATGGTTTCTTCATCCGTAGTGAGGATACAGGTATCAAGTGGCGTCTTCATGGTGCAGAGCAACAGGTCAGTTCACCATTGATACAAAACCCTACTTATCAAGTCTTTCTGCCTTATAAGGTCCAATAAGGATCGCCGAGCATAAATCCCAACGCTGTCATGAACAATGCCAACCCAGACCATAATAGGCGTGCCGTTGGCATAGCCCTCATAGTAATCTACCCATAATCAGTAATTAAACATGCAACGGGCTACGTCACAGGGAATGAAAATCTAACAAAGATTTCACAAGGTCTTTAATCTTTCTAATCTTCTAATCTTTGTTTATTTACAGGATAGTACACGTCTGTAACCAAACAAACTGACAGCTTTCAATCTACTGACTATCCGATTGGGCAGGTGAATTCAATGGAACATGTGTAGCGTCTACTATCAGGTCTGACCAGATCCGTTGACCATCGGCTTCATTTTGAAAGCTCAGAAAGACTTGCTCCGTAGCGATCTTCTCCCGCCTCATACGACCTTTGGCAGGCTGGACAAACTGGCGAGTGACGAGAATGGTAGGACGAGAGGTACGGCCAAAATAGAGGCTCCCCCAGCGCAATTCACAGATATCCTTTGGTTCAAAAAAGATATACCACATCCCAACACAATCAGGGTCAAAGCCACCTATGCGCAAGAAAGTGCTATCCGGGGCCATGCAAAGTAGTGCATGCTCTCGGGTGGCAAAGGTACGATAGAAACCTGGTAGCCAAGTGAAGCGCTGCTCCCGGCCTTCTACGTGAAAGAGCCCTGTGACGTGAACGGGGATCTTTTCGGCAGAATCTAGTGACTCTGCCTGAGCTTCTGGCAGGGAGCTTTCCTCAAAGTGAACATAATCTTCTTTACGCCAGCGGCGCAATACGCTATAAGGGATGAGCAGAAGTACAGGGGCTAGGATAACTGCGATCCGCCAAGAATAGAGTCCAACCCCTAATCCAATCAGCACGAGCAATACAATCAATGAAAGTCCCCAACGGAAGAGGGACCAGCCCATCATTGAATGTTGAACCAGGTTATACAAAAATGTGCGGGTGGACGCAAGCGGCACGTCTTCTGGAAAGACTGTTCGGTTTTGGTTTTGGCTCGACTGGGGAATGACTGATGGCTTATGCAGATTAGCAGCTTGATCGGGTGAAGAGCCGAACGGTTGATCAGCTGACAAGAAGGCCCCGCCTGATTTAGACGGGGCCGGGTGATAGCCATTCTGGTAGGTATCTTCTTTACGGGGTGCTCTCATTGTTTCGTTAGGCTGGTGCAGGCACTGTACCCCCCAAATCCAAACCGTTGTCTTTCGGCTGGCTGTGGGCTGTATCATTTGCGGCTGAGTTGGCAGCCGATGTCTCTTCGGCCGTAGGGCTATCATTCGAGGCGAAGGGATCTTCACCTCGCATCAAGGATTCAAAGTCCTTGGCACCAATGGTCTCAATGTCCAACAGTCGCAGAGAAAGAAGTTCCATCTTATCCCAATGAGTC
The DNA here is from genome assembly GCA_039028975.1 of Chloroflexota bacterium. Lineage (GTDB taxonomy): Bacteria > Chloroflexota > Anaerolineae > Caldilineales > Caldilineaceae > JAHBNG01. The sequence goes on along the minus strand of JBCCHB010000009.1, from coordinate 57,662 downwards.
TGTAACAACTCATGACATCGATGATAAGCGTCATCCACAATACTGCGGACTTCCTCATCTATCTGTTGAGCAACTTTGTCACTGTAATTCCGGTGCTCACTTATAGCACGGCCAAGAAACACCATCTCTTCCCGTTCACCATATCGGATGGGACCAAGTTTATCACTCATACCTAATTCAGTGACCATGGCCCGAGCCATATTTGTTACCCGTTCTAGGTCATTACTAGCACCTGTTGTCACGTCCTTAAAGCGAATCTCCTCAGCCACTCTGCCACCTAACAAGGCAACTAGCTGATCCTTGAGCTTCTTGGTGTTAAGCATCTGTGTCTCTTCTTCAGGAAGGCTCATTGTATAGCCGCCAGCCATGCCGCGAGGAACAATCGTCACCTTGTGAACCGGATCGTGGTCTGGGAGAAAATGCATGGCCACAGCATGTCCTGCTTCGTGATAGGCAACGACCTCTTTCTCCTTAGGACGAATGATTCGGCTGCGACGTTCGGGGCCAGCAATCACCCGTTCAATGGCCTCCTGAAACTCAGCCATGCTCACCGAGCGTCTATCGCGACGAGCGGCTAAGATAGCGGCTTCATTAACTAGATTCTCAATATCAGCACCGGCAAATCCAGGCGTCTGTTTAGCCAGGACATCTAAATCCACATCAGAAGCAAGCGGCTTGCCTCGCACATGAACATCCAGAATTGCACGACGTCCTTTTACATCAGGCGCATCCATGGTCACGCGACGATCAAATCGGCCTGGACGTAATAGGGCTGGATCAAGAATATCTGGGCGATTGGTGGCTGCAATCAGAATAATGTTCGTATCAGTATCAAAACCATCCATCTCCACCAAAATCTGGTTGAGCGTCTGTTCGCGCTCATCATGGGATCCCCCCAATCCGGCTCCGCGGTGACGCCCAACAGCATCAATTTCATCCACGAAGATAATACAGGGGCTATTCTTTTTGGCCTGTTCGAATAGATCGCGTACGCGACTTGCGCCAACACCCACAAACATTTCAACAAACTCGGAACCAGAAATACTAAAAAAGGGAACCCCAGCTTCACCTGATACTGCTTTGGCCATAAGTGTCTTACCCGTGCCAGGAGGCCCTACAAGCAAAACACCTTTGGGAATACGTGCTCCCAGAGAGACAAACTTCTGTGGTTCTTTAAGAAATTCGACGACCTCTTCAAGCTCGTGTTTGGCTTCGTCATTACCAGCCACATCGGCGAATGTAACTGTTGGTCGATCACCTGTAAACATACGAGCACGGCTCTTACCAAAGCTAAAAGCCTGATTGCCTGCGCCTTGAGCTTGGCGCAGGATGATAAAGAAAAAGAAGCCTAAAAGTAGCAAAGGGAGTAGGGCAAAAAGAATACCGCTCCAGTTATCCCAAATGCTGGGCATGGCAACCTCTATATCAACTTGCCGTAGCTGCTCCGGGGTCACCCCCAAATTCTGGAACGTTTCGATGATTCCCACCCCATCTTCTTTACGCGAAGTAAAGGTAATAAGGTCTAAGCTCTCGGCTGTCACCTGATTTTCTTTAACAGAAATTGTAGAAATTTCGCCAGCTCTCACCAAAGCGGCTATATCGGCGATCGTTCGCTCATCCTCAGCCCGTTGTGCGTCCTGCCCAAAGGAGGTATACAGAAATGCACCCAAAGCGACGAGAAGGAGAAGATATATCAGCCCGCTGCGAACTCTTTTTGAATTCATTGATATTCCTATTAATTCGCTCACCAGACGAAAAATTTACCAACACAAACCATCTCTTGCACTTACACTACAGTCGTTTTCAACCGAAACTGAGCATAAAATGGCATAGGCAAGTTTTCATTAGGTGAATCCTACGATTTTTACATGGAAAGTTTTTCGCAAGGTAAGTCTATCATATGGTCTTACCATCGTCAAGAGAGTTATTTAATGGACAATCTTGACACGACTCCTTACAAAATGCAGTAGGTATTATTCCTTAAATCAAGCCTCTTTATGCAAATGCCGGATAAAGTGAAAAGAGCGTAATTTCAGGACGGGCGTTGAGCCGGAGAGGTGGTCCAGTAAATCCTAGGCCTCTATTAACGTAGAGAAATTTATCATTGATTTGATACTTACCCATAATATATTGCTCCCCTAGCGTTGGGAGTACGTAGGGGCGCAAAAATTCGCCATTAATATCTGGAAACAAGGAAGGGAGCCGAATCTGCCCGCCATGAGTATGGCCACTAAACTGAGCATCAATAGGCGCCGAGAGCTGAATCACTCGCCGGAAGTAGTCAGGCTCGTGAACCAATAGTAGCTTAGGCTCATCCATCTGACAGTCAGCTAGAGCTCTCTCCAAATTTGGCCGGCCGCTCAGCACATCATCCAATCCTATGACCCAAAGTTGCGGCTTAACCTCAACGGATTGGTTCCAGAGCAGGCAAACCGAAGTCTGCTCAAATACCCGCTTGACTGACCAGACATTTCCCCAACAATCGTGATTGCCTAATATAGCAAATGCAGGCATCTTGAGGGCAGAGAGAGGCTCAATCATCTCGTCGAGATAGTCACTGTTATCAGCAACATAATCTCCTGTAATAAACAAAAATTCGGGTGATGCCTGATTGATCAGTTCAACGGCTTCGTAAAGCTGAGGTGCCTGATAGTGATAGCTCATATGTAAATCAGATATCTGAGCAAAAGTTGTCCCGGTAAGATGATCTGGCAATCCGTATACTGGTACATTCACTGATTCAACTTCAATCTGATGGGCATCCAGGGCGTTGACGATTCCTGCCAATTCTAGGCTGCGAGCCGTCATATAGCCCGTGAAATATATGAATTCTCGTTTGTTCAATTCTACACCACTAATTTACAAATGAGTTACACAAGAGTCAACCCAGGGGATTCTTTAATGCGGTCGCTTTGAAAACAGATGTTTTTCAAAGCTCTAACAGCGAGACCAAACACCTATTTTCAAACGGACTTAGCTATAAATATTCTCGTTCCAATCTGGCCTATTTTTTAGGGAACTCCCTCTTTCTTAACTTCGGGGCTTTTGGGTTATACTGATTCTTGACCCAAGCTTGGATCGTTTACCCGAGTATGGCAACTCATTGTGGATGGGTCAAGAGTCGAGACAATACTTTTCTGGCGAAGAATACCTAATGGAGGATTTCTCCTCGTTATACTCCCTTCGGCTTCTCTCTGGGCAAACGCAGAAATGAAAGGTCGGAGATAATCTCACCTTTCTACGGAGCTGAGTATATGATAGGTTATCAGTAGCTCCCAACGGAGCAAACGTTCTCAGATATCGGTTGCTTTCTAGGTGCGACTACATCCGAGAATGCTTGCCCTTCCTATTACGACACAATCAATATATAGTAAACAAGCATCCGCGAATCCACAGAGAATACATCGTCCACGGTGGTGGACCTTTTGGCGAAAATATGTTTTCCAATGTAGTCTCGCTATCGCCACAAAAGTATACCAAAAAGAGATGAGCATCGAAGTTACAATACCTGACAATATACCAAAGAGAGGCAACGCAGTAACCAAGACCATAGGTCGCTGGGCATTTCGTGCAATCGGTTGGCGGCTGTTTGGTCACTTTCCGTCCGAACCCAAATTTATTGCAATTGTCGCTCCGCACCGCTCTATGTGGGACTTTTTCCTCGGCATGATCGTGCTCTTTGCTACAGGTATAAAGTTTAGCTGGATGGCCAAACATACTCTGTTTCGTTGGCCCATTCGAGGTATCCTCATTTGGCTTGGTGGAATCCCTATCAACCGGAGTGCCGCCCATGGCGTGGTCAACCAAACAGCTACGGCGTTTGAAAAACATGACAAACTGATTATTGCCATTATGCCGCAGGGAACTCGGACTCACGATTTAACACCCGTTCATGAGTGGAAACATGGATTCTACCACATTGCCAATCGGGCCCATGTGGACATCTTGCCGATTCATTTCAACTACGCAGCAAAAGAGATCTGCTTTGGGCAAACGATTGAAGCTACCCAAGACAAGGCAGTTGTCTTGACATTGCTGCAGCAGTTCTATGATGTGCGCGCTGCAGATCTGGCCCGAGCAGAGTAATCAGGAAATTTGGTTTAGGCATTCAACCATGTAGCGAGCTTGGCATAGATGATCAGAAAAATTCTGTCTCCATTTTCGGGATTTCCTAGAGGAGGTTGGACAAGCGTCAGGGCAGGGCTTTTCCGGCAAAACATACAATCAATTCTCAAGCTCTTTCAACGGTTATGTTCTGCTTACGCATTTTAAAACGTCCCGCCTGTGCCAATACTTGTTCCACAAATTGCTCGGGTACATCTACTAACGTTTCGTGGGTATCGATTAGGATTTTGCCGATGGATGAGCCGGGGATATCAGCATAAAAGGCCAGCGTACTGACCACATCATTGGGGCGAATTCCATGGGAGCGGCCCCGATTTAAGTTAAGACGAGTCATACCTGCTTCACGGGAAGAACGACTCTCTGCAGATTTCTTGCCGCCACTGCGGACTCGACCATTGCGGCCTCCAGTACCTGCTTTTCCTCGTTGGCCTTGCTTGCGGTCCCTGAGGTGGGATTTTGATTTTTTATAGACAGGGCTAACTTCAGCAATCGGTCGATCTTTTTCTTCTGCTCGGGCCACCTTTATGGCAGCAGCAGCAATCTCCACAGGGTCGAATCCTTCCTCGATCATGGCCTCAACCATTTCGCGCTCCCTACGATAGCGACCGCGTCGCAACCATATTTGGATCCGTTCTAATAGGGCATTTTCGCGCAGAGCAAGAATCATCTCCTTTGTGGGAAGCGTCTCTTCTGGTATACGTTGTTTGGCAAACCCTTCAATCCGACGCAAGAGCCACTGTTCATTGGGGGTAACCAATGTAATGGCAACACCAGTTCGTCCAGCTCGCCCAGTACGCCCAATTCGATGCACATAAGATTCTGGATCCTGGGGTAGATCATAGTTAAAAACGTGAGAGATATCGTCAATATCCAGACCGCGCGCAGCCACATCGGTTGCCACAACCACAGTAGACTGCTGTTGGCGGAAGCGCTCAATGACTCGCTCTCGGGCCTTTTGGCTTAGCTCTCCACTCATGGCCTCAGCAGGGAATCCCCGCCTCTTCAAATCCGATGTAAGCCGTTCGGTTTCTAGGCGGGTGCGCACAAAGATCAGCGTGCTGGTAATCGGCTCTACCTCAAGCAAACGAGTCAACGCGGCCGTCTTGTCCGCATGGTTGACCAGATAATATCGCTGCTCAATTGCTTCGACAGTTCGCTGTTTCTGGGCAATCGCGACCGATTGAGGTTCACGCATATATTTGTTTGCCAATCTGCGTATACTCGGGGGCATGGTAGCAGAGAAGAGGGCAGTTTGCCGGCTATCAGGTGTTCTGGAGAGGACGGTCTCAATATCCTCAATAAAGCCCATACTGAGCATCTCATCAGCCTCGTCCATTACTAATGTGCGGACCATACTTAGATCAAGTACACCTCGATCCATAAGATCCATCAGGCGACCAGGCGTTCCGACAACGACATCGACACCCCGCCGCAGGCGTCCAATCTGCAAGTCATATGACTGACCACCATAAATGGCTAAAACTCGAATACGTTTGTGCTGACCATAATCGGTTGTGGCTTTGGCTACTTGTATGGCTAGTTCCCGGGTCGGGGTAAGAACCAGCGCTTGAACGCCAGAAGCATCTCTGTCTAGGTTTTGCAAGAGCGGCAACGCAAATGCAGCAGTCTTCCCCGTCCCAGTCTGGGCTTGTCCAATTACATCAACACCAGATAACATGAGTGGAATCACACCCATTTGGATGGGTGTCGGTTCGGAGTAACCCAAGTCAGCAACGGCCTGTACAAGCTGTGGCTCTAATTCAAGTTCAGAAAATGCGTTTATCATCATGAAAGTTTGTAAAAATTCCAAAAAAATGCCCGACTCAGATGTCGGGCAGCTGATTTACCATAATTTTAATCCACTAATAGTATCATACATTCTCCAACATCCCAAGTGAAGTCATCTGTTGGCAGTATCTTAGGTTTGAGGGAGAATGCACCATGCTAGGTTCAAGCTACATAGTATAGAAAAGCCAGAGGAGGAGAATGTATATCCATATTTCTACCCTTTAGGCTGTTTGCGGAGACGATAAGAGTGGGGTATACTCAGATCACTTTAACCCTCTATCGTTAACTCTACACTCTAGCTATCGAGAATAGGTTCGTAAGGTTGAACTCCTCATATGACATATGCGCTACTTTCGGACTAAAGAAGATCTGTACAGAATATTGAAGAAGGTATTTGATCGGCTTCAGGTAGAACCAGAGCGATTGTATCGTTTTGATTACAGTAATTTGGTTGTGCGTATACGATTTGTAAATCCTCAGGGGGAGATTTTGTTGGATGGGCGTCAACCACCTCTTGGTCTATTTTTTGATCAATGTCCTGGAAATGCAAACTTTGAGATGATTGTAGAGGCAGATAGGCTACACCGAATATGGTCCGGTGAGGAAACGTTACACCAATCCTTATTTGCAGGTCACATCACAACAAAGGGCAATATTGTGAAGGCCCAGCCCTTTTTTGCTCTGATGCAAAGTTGCCAGAACGTGTACTCAGATTGTCTTTCAGATTACTGCCCGAAAGAAGGATTTACGGCTGAAGGATCGATTATAGGTTGAGTGCTATTGAATGAGTGTTATCGAAGAAGTCAAACAGCGGGTAGACATTATTGAGCTAATCTCTCGCTATGTGCCGGTACAAAAGAGCGGAAGTAGCTATAAGGCCCTATGTCCGTTTCATGATGAGCGTACGCCCAGTTTTGCCATCTTTCCCCAATCGGGTACCTGGCGTTGCTTTGGTGCTTGTGGTGAAGGGGGGGATGTCTTTAGCTTTTTGATGCGCCGAGAAAATATTGACTTTCGCGAAGCGCTACAGATACTGGCTGAGGAAGTTGGCGTACAGCTGACAGAGTTCAACGATGGCAATTCAAACCAGCGGTCTGATCTTTATGAGATCAATACTGCTGCTGCCACCTATTTTCAAGAGATTCTTGCCCACCATCCAGAAGCAGAAGAGGCTCGTCGCTATATTGCCAATCGCCACATTGATAGTGAAACAGTTGCCCAATTTCAGATTGGGTATGCTTTAGATTCCTGGGATAGTCTTCGTAATCACCTGGAACGGCTGGGGTTTGACAGCCAGAGCCAAGTTGCTGCTGGCCTTCTTAAGCATAATGAAGAGCGTAATTCTTATTACGACGCCTTTCGAGGCCGGGTGATCATTCCAATTCGGGACCGTCGAGGCCGCACCATTGGCTTTGGGGGCAGAGTTCTGGGGGATGGTCAACCTAAGTACCTTAACATAAGTGAAACCGCTCTGTTTCACAAATCGCACGTCGTGTTTGGCTTGAATTTGGCATCTGATGCCATTCGGCAAGCGGAACAGGTTGTGATTGTGGAAGGTTACATGGATGTGATAGCAGCCCACCAACATGGTATTGAGAATACAGTAGCTTGCATGGGAACAGCTATCACGGCAGAACAACTTCAACAGCTTCAGCGCCTAACCGATCACTTTATCTTGGCGCTTGATGCAGATAGTGCTGGACAACAGGCTACCATTCGTGGGCTAAATCAGGCTCGTCAGGCATTGACCCGAACTCGAAAACCGAAGCTTATGTCGACAGGCCGCCTGAGTTTTGAAGAGAAGTTAAATGCGCAGCTCTCGATAGTATCATTGCCAGAAGGTCGCGATCCAGACGATGTCATCCGCCAAGATCCAGATGAGTGGAGGCAGTTGGTTCATCAGGCAAAGCCATTGGTTGATTTCTACTTTCAGCTTGTGAGTGAGCAATACGATCTGGCCAGTGCTCGCGGAAAAGCCCAAGCCGTTTCTGAGTTAGCGCCACTGATGGCCGAGCTCAACGATGAGATCGAGCAACAACACTATATCCAACAGCTTAGCCGGCTCATTCGGGTAGACGAAAGCACCATCAGCGGTCGAGTACAGATGGCTAGCCGTACGTTGAGCATTCCGGCTCAATCGGAACGCAAAACAGGTCGCCGTCCTGTTGGCATTGGTAGCAAAATAGAGCGCCCTGCGAGTCGCTCAGAGGTTCCATCAGGAACGCCAGATCCATTTCCGCCTTCAGAGGGTTCGGCATTTGAAGTTGGCAGAGCGGCAGGTTTTGCCCCCCTTGGGGGTAATGTACAACCTTCATTTACAGATGCATCTGGGCAAAAGAACCGGGTAGCTAAAGCGCAGAGTAGTCTCACCGATCCAGGAGATTATTTGCTCTCGCATCTATTGCAGAATCCGGTCTTGCTGATTCGGCTGGCCGATTTGGCCGCCCAGAATGAGGTTGAAACGTTGCAGTGTGAGGAATTGGTCGATACAGAAAATCAAGAAATTCTACGCTCGCTAAAAAATTTTATTACAAGCGATGAGCAGTGGGACATTGGTCTCTTTCAGGATACAATGCCTCCTTATTTACATGGGCGCCTGGCTAATCTGCTTACCCTTTCAACCCAGGTACCTCAATTTGATGAGGAATCATTGCCCGAGGAGCTACTGAAATTATTGTTTCGGTTGCGGATCCAACAGATCAATGAAAAAAATCAACAAATACGGTATCTAATTCAAGAGGCCCATTCCGCTGGCGATGCAGACGCTGTTCGAAAGCTGCAAGCAAGCCATAACAGCGCAATTCGAGATAGAAGTCATCTAGATGCACTGCTAGGAAAACAGAGCCGAACACGAGTAATGCATTAGAGTTCTGCTTCAAACGTTCGATTATTGGTAAACAGGACGCTTATCGTCCTCCATGAAGATTTTGAAGGAATTGAAGCTTTACAATAAGAATCTTCATCCGCTTTATGGGTATTATTTTTGCTCTGCAGTAGGGTCACTACACTAATTTCAAAGCATATTTATACTGCTCTTTATCAGTCTACTTATGTGGATAGAGGAGTCTCATGGCACGAAGAAGTCGATTAGTATCTTCCGAAGAAAGTCAATCTTCAAATACACCTATTCCCCGCGCAGGGGGTGCAGGAAGCGAATTGGATGAGTATATCAATCTGGGAAAACAAGAAGAAGATACAGATGATGTACTGGATGAATTAATAGGCCAATTCGAAGAAAAAGAAGAAGAAGAGGTAGAGAGCACCCCTGTTCCTACTATCGAACGGGATGAGGAGATCGAAGAGATTGAGCGGGAAAAAGCGGTTCCCGTTGAAAACCTCCTTGATGACGTTGCACCAGAGTATTCTCAAAGTCTGGATCCCGTTCGCATGTACTTGCGCGATATTGGCTTACATGCCTTGTTGACAGCTGAACAAGAGCTTGAACTAGCCAGTGGGATTATCTCGGGTAGAGAGGCTCAAGAGAAGCTAGATGAGGGCGAAGTAACCAGTGAAGATGAGCGGGATGAGTTGGAATTAGCCGTAAAGCGCGGTGAAATGTCCCATCAAAGGTTGGCTCAGAGCAACTTGCGCTTAGTCGTCAGTGTAGCCAAGCGCTACATTGGCCGTGGCCTAAACTTCTTAGATCTGATTCAGGAAGGAAATCTAGGACTTTTACGTGCGGTAGACAAGTTTGATCATACCCTCGGCTTCAAATTTAGCACCTATGCCACATGGTGGATTCGCCAAGCAATCAGCCGGGCCATTGCTGACCAAGCCCGTACCATTCGGATTCCGGTTCATATGGTTGAAACGATCAATCGACAGATCCGCATCCAGCGAAGGCTTCAGCAGGAAAAGGGACGAGATCCGACGAATGAAGAGATTGCTTTGGAAATGGAGTTTCTTGATGCAGAGGACGTTGAAAAGATTCGCTCGGCCGAGGCCAGTGAGGTGCGTCTGGAACCAGAGCTAGAACGCCGGTTAGAGCGAGCATCAGCCAAAGTAGGCAAAATTCAGCGTTTGAGCCAGGAGCCGTTGAGCCTACAAGCGCCAGTGGGCAATGAAGAGAACAGCTATCTGGCAGACTTCATTCCGGATCGAAATGATCCAGGTCCAGTAGATACAGCCAGCTTGCATTTACTGAAAGAGCAGATGGAAGAGATTCTTGACCAGCTTAGCGAACGGGAACGCAAGGTGTTGGTTATGCGCTTTGGCTTGGAAGATGGCATCAATCGTACGCTGGAAGATGTGGGCAAAGAATTCAACGTTACCCGGGAACGAGTTCGACAGATTGAAGCCAAGGCCCTGCGAAAGCTGCGCCATCCACTCCGTTCTCGTAAGTTACGGGATTACCTGGGATAACGCGATTTATCGAAATCTGAACTTGACATCTGAAGCGAAATCCTTTATACTTTCTCCTTGTCAATGAGTAATCCTCAGTAGCTCAATCGGCAGAGCATGCGGCTGTTAACCGCAGGGTTGTTGGTTCAAGTCCAACCTGGGGAGCTTGGTTTAGCTCTTACCACTGTTTTTCAGAGGTAGGAGCTTTTTTTGTTCCCCTTTTTTCCTCTCTAAATTCCGGTTCTATAGCTTTTAAGAAAAAGATTTTCCGGATTTTTACCTCGTTGACTCCATCATTAGGGTTGTTGGTTCAAGTCCAGCCTGGGGAGCATCAAATAGAGCTATTCGTTTTGAAACCTCCTTGCCTTAGTACATTTCGTACTTGCAAGGAGTTTCTTTCTCCAAGTATTCTGGGTTCTTTGGCATATCCCGAGTAGTTGATGTGACTTATTTAAGGGTATGATATATCTTGCCCCAAGTGTATCAAGTTAATTGTAAACGGTGGAAGATAGTTGTAGATAGTGGAGTGATGGGAGATAATTATGTTCAATACAGATAATTTATATATCATCCATCACTAGTCGAGTGCAATGTCAGCACAGATTCCTCAGTTCCTCAGTTCCTCAGACTTGTACCTTTGAGCCTCTAAAAAGGTACTGAGCAGGACTAAAGGGATGAGCGTGGCGCTACTGACCATTTATGAATAATCATGGACAAAACTATGTCTACAGAAAAAACACAACTCTGGAAATCGAAACTAGCGGAATCCCAAAATGAGCTGCTGACTTTAATCGAATCGCTCACGCCTGAGCAGTGGGATGTAACTGTCTTTAGTGAAGGTGCCCAATGGAGTGTGCTCTCGACTTTACGCCATCTGGCAGAGAGTGAGCGGGGTATGAGTATTCAGATCCATAAGATCCGTAAGGGTGGACCAACGATTCCTGAGAACTTCGATCTGAATCGTTGGAATGCTGGAACGGACAAGCGCATGGCCGAGTTTTCGGCCAATGAGATTGTAGCCACGTTACAAGCGACTCGAACCAAGACAATCGAGGTGATGGAATCGCTGCAGGATGAGGATTGGAGTAAGGAGGGGCGGCATCCTAGCCAGGAAATCTATTCTATCGAACAATATTATGGCATCATTCATGGCCACCAGTTGGCCCATGCACAGGATATTCGCAACGCATTGGGAATAGGAGAATAGCCATGCCTAATAGTAAAGGGCGTACATACAGTGGCAGATGTGATTGTGGTTCAGTTCGTTATGTAACAACTAGTGAACTGCGTCCGGTCGTCAATTGCCACTGCGGCCAATGCCGTCGCACCAGCGGCCATTTTGTGGCGGCAACAGCAGCTAAACGGGATACGCTGGAGATTACAGAAAGCCTCGGTTTGACTTGGTATAAATCATCCGACTTTGCCCGACGCGGCTTCTGTCGCTATTGTGGCTCCAGCCTATTTTGGGAGCGGACCCAACCAGAAAGTGAGATGATCAGTATCATGGCCGGAACCTTGGATACACCTACAGGTCTCTCAACGGCGCTTAATATTTTTGTAGAAGATGCTGGGGATTACTACGCCATGGACGAGAGAATTCCACAAGGGCCAAACAGCGACGCCATTGGCTAGGAGCCTTCATCCCACATGTTCAGATCAGTAAAAATTCTCACCGCGGCTGCATTCCTTTCTTTCTTTGTCTTCGGGTTTGTTGATAATCTAAAAGGGCCAATCCTGCCTGAGTTGCTGCGGGATCTGGCGTTGAGCTATAGTCAGGGGGGCACAATCATCCTAGGAGCCTATATCGGCTTCATTGTGGCCACATTGCTGACAGGCATCATGGCCGATCTGGTGAGTAATCGTGGGGTGCTGTTAGTGGCGGGTCTTTGTCTCTGTGTTGGTATAGTTGGCTTTAGCATGGCCACATCTTATATTTGGCTCATTCTGTTCATGGGGTTCATTGGCTTGGGCATGGGATCGATAGAGGTGGGTGGCAACGGCCTGATAGTTGAGCTACACGACAAGGAACGAGGTCGCTATCTTAATTTGCTAGCAACATTTCATGGAATTGGCTCGTTGTTGGTTCCGCTCTATGTGGCTTGGCTAATAAGCAGTGGCATGCCCTGGCAGCGCATCTACCTTTCTGGCGTGCTTTTGGCTGGCCTGTTAACGGCCATCTTTCTCCTATCACGAAGTGAACAACAACAGTCTGGGCAGCAACAGTCTGGGCAACAGAAGAGTGAACAGTCCCACTCAGATTGGGATTGGGAGGTTGTTCGCCGAGTCGGCTTCACCCCAGAGATGGGCTGGTTCTATATTCTCATTGGTGCGTATGTAGCTGTCGAATTGGGGATTGCGGCATGGCTTGTCGAGTATCTTCAACAAGCGCGAGGCATGGCGGTAGGTGAGAGTTCCTTCTATCTCTCTGGCTTCTTTGTGATGATTATGGTCGGTCGCCTACTAGGTAGCTTTGTCGTAGAGCGCATCGGTTACCTAAACGTTATTGGTGGTGCTTTAGGGGGTGGTGTGCTCTGTCTTGCCGCAGGTATATTTGGTCCAAAGGCACTTACTTTGGCGTTGCCCTTCTCAGGTCTATTTTTCTCTATCATATTTCCCACAGTCACTGCTGCAGTCAGCGAGCGTCACCAGACCAACATTGGCTCTGTCCTGGGCCTTCTATTCACCTTTGGGGGATTAGGCGGTGCTGCTGGCCCGTGGTTGGTGGGTGTTGTCAGCGATTGGCAAGGGATTCAAATTGGTCTTGGCGCAACGCTCCTCTTCTGTATTTTGGCGCTCGTGGCTCTGGTAGTGCTCATGAGGAGGGGGAAGATGGAGGATAGAGCGTAGTAGCTCGTAGACAGCAAGCAGATGGTAGAGTGTGCTGGAAGACCTTTGATTTGAGTGGGCTGTGCGGAAATAGAGATAATGGAGTGGGATAATCAGTAGACGGGCGCGGTATGCAGACGCAGAAAATTCCAGTGGACTGGTTTATTGGTGAGACAACTTTCCCTTCCACTGCCTTCGGATCCTCAGAAAGTGGGACATCCAGCGTACATGGCAGTGTTGAAGGACGCCACAGAACCCAAAGGTTAGGTGAGTTCCGGGCAAATGCTACGCTTTTGCGGTGGCTTGCGATTGGCTTTGCCATCTGCTGGGTTGCAACGGCCGCGCCCCCTAACAAGGAAGGTCTGGCGCTAGAAGAAAGTCGCATGGGCATTGCTCAAACCCTTCGCTTGGATGATGCTGCATGGCGTACGGGCAACGTAGAGAGCTTTGTTAAGCAGATTGACCCAAATGTGGGTGTGGAATGGTCATCGGCTTGGCAGCGCGAATGGAACTTGGCCCGTCATGCACCCGATAGTCACCGCTCTGTTCAAGACAGTCAACTCTTGGCAGCCATTTCCATAGGGGATCTGATGATGGTACCCGTACAGGTTGATAGACCCATAGCCAATGCTTGGCACCAATCTCCCTATGTTGAAAATCGCTTCTATCGCCTGAACGCTGATAAATGGCAACGAACAGCCCCTCCGGAGACGTTTTGGGGTCGCCAAAAGAGCCTGGCGACAGCCAATCTGCGCATCGATTACGTCGAAAGGGATGGGCAATTGATTGAGCCATTGATGCCAGAGCTGGAACGACTCATCGTCTCCATCTATACCCAAGCTGGCATCCCGCTACCACCACCGCAAGCAAAACGCCATCTAATTTTTGTGCCTTCCCTACAGACAAAGTGGGAAGTTACAGGCTATCCCATAGAGATCGTCTCACCCACCTTGCTGCCCATTGCTGTAGCTCTAACGCCTCAAGAGGCTATTATTGATACCGTGAGCCGCCGAGTCATCCATCGTATGATGCTCGAATCGAGCTATGGTTTTCGACCCATTTGGCAGGTTTTAACGGTTGGCATGGAGAATTGGCTCCGAGTCACCGTAACAGACGTGCCGTCTCTGTGGCATCAGCGGGTCGTCCCTCTATTTTGGGCCGAGGCAGAAGACCACATGCCGCTTGAGCTTATCGACATAACCGATGGTCGATCGTTGAAATTGACATCTGAGGAACGGCAGCTGTGGAAGTACATGGCAGCCCAAACTATAATCGAGTATGTCCATGAGGTTTATGGGCCAGAGGCGCCTGCTAGGCTGCTTCATCGATTTCCTGCCCACCGCACTTGGCATGCACTCATAGAGGATACATTTGGTGTATCGGTCCAGGCGTGGGAGGCGGGATGGAACGAGTATCTTGTAACCCAGATTAAGGAACAGGAGCACCCATGAAAGCGTGGTCAGAATTGAGTGCGCAAGGGCGCACCCGCCGGTTGCGCAATCTGGCGATTCAAGCCCTAACCCAATATGACCTGCCAGTTAACAAAGTCAGGCTAATTGAAGTAGCAACCAACACCCTTTTCCGGGTAGATTGCACAGATGGAAAGAAGTATGCCCTGCGGGTCTGCACGCCAGGCGAACACAGCTTTCACGATGCGCAAGTTGAGATGAGATGGCTTGAAGTACTTAACGAGAAGACGACCCTGCCTGTACCCAAAGCTGTAGCGAACCGAGATGGTAAGTTAATTACCTACTGTCAGATCGATTCTGTTCCAGAGGAGCGACGCTGTGTTCTCTTTGAATGGATACCTGGAAAAGCTATCGCAGAAAGATTATCACCAGAAATCTACCATAAGTTGGGAATATTGATGGCTCAAATGCACAGGTTTGCCGCGGGGTATTTTGACTCAGGAGCATCAGCTTTGGATAGTTGGCCAGAAGATATGCGTCCTATGCGGTGGGACAAGGTTTTCTACTATCCCGAGGAACCGATTGTACTTTACGAGGATACCTACCAGAAGTACTTCACCAAAGAGCGCCTTACGCTAATCGAGGCGGCCCAGGCTGATGTTGAACCCTATTTGGCCAGCTTATACCAAAAGCCGTCCGAAGCCATGATAATTCATGGTGACCTCCACTTTTGGAATGTTCATGTTTGGCGGGGACAGCTATTTCCCCTTGATTTTGAGGATCTCATGTGGGGCTACCCAATTCAGGATGTAGCCATTACTCTATGGTACGGTCAAGAGCGAGAGGATTATGGGGATTTGCGTGCAGCCTTTCAGGCAGGCTATAGCGATATTCGCCCTTGGCCAGGAATGGGCGAGGAGATCGACGGGTTGATACTTGCTCGCACGCTCATGTTTATCAACTATGCAGCCCACGTATTGACTGAACCAGAAGAGTATATTGAGCGCCAGTGTGAAAAGCTGAAACAGTGGCTGATGAATCGATGAGGGTAACACAACAGGATTTAGACTTCTTTTATGAAACAATCAACACCCATACTTACAGTACTAGAAGAAGACAGACATGCTTGGTTTGCCGGTAGAACCCGAGCAATCTTAAAATACCTAGATAGAGAGATGCCGCCTCGAGCAGCTGGAGAAGAGCGGATGATTCTTGATGTTGGCTCAGGTGCGGGAAATATGGCCCATCACTTAGCCCATTATGGTCACGTTGTCGGGCTAGACAGCAATGAACGGCCATTGGCGGTTGCAGTGCAAAGAGCCTTGGATGTCTGTCAGGCGTCGGGTGATCTGATGCCCTTTGAAAACAACTCGTTTGATCTGATTGCTCTGCTGGATACCGTGGAACATATCCCTGATGAGTTTGGCGTTTTTGAAGAATGCCTAAGAGTTTTGAAACCTGGGGGCAAGCTCATGGTAACCGTTCCTGCGTTTCAGTGGCTATGGAGCTACAATGACGAAATAAACGATCACCAACGTCGCTATGAAGCATCTGAGCTGAAACAGAAGCTGGAAATCAGTGGCTTTCGAGTCAGGCGTAACTCGTATAATAACTTCTTTCTCTTTCCTTTAATTGCCGGGATGAGATGGCTGCGCCCTTATAATCCCGATCTAGAGAGTCCACATTTGACGGAAGAGGAAGAGGTCTATCAGGTGGAGATGGAGCCGATTCCCGAACCAGTCAATTCAATTCTGCATGTCGTAGGCTGGGTAGAGGCCATTTTACTAGATTGGATTCCCTTGCCCTTTGGAACGAGTGTCATCACCGTTGCCGAAAAGCCGTAGTAGGCCGAAATTAAGCAGCAAGCCCGTTGAATTTTAGACCATTTGTTGATGAATGGGGTCTTGTGGTAAACTATGTGACTAGTAGACTGTAGTTGGAAAAATCCAGCGTTCAAAGCGGTCATGAATTCTAAGTCACTGCAATCTACCCATTATAGATGGCCAGATGAAATTTGTTATCCCTTTTCAGACCGCCTCAGATCCACCTGAGCAAGAGCTGGGAAAAATTACTCTGGTGGACTATGTGCAATATGTCGTGCCCAGTTCAAATGGCTCCCCACTACCATAGAACGTTCCCTTTCAATCCCCGGCTTATGTACAGATCCACTTGAAAATCGTGGCTTGGTCTTTTGGACACCATTTAGAGACCTTGAATAAAGCTATGTTATTCAAAAAGGTTGTCTGCGGTAGATGTCTACCTTGATCTCGGTAAAGTTACATCCAATATTTATACCGACATAATACTTAGCTCCGTTAGAAAACCGCAGTTCGGACTCTTTGGCAACATAAAGATGGCCAGAGAAGTTCTGTCCTCCGTGTTCTAGTCTTTACAAAGTAGATTGGACAAAAGTTGGGACAAGACATTTCTGGCGAAGTATATCGAAACCTATGGTTTTCAAGTCAACCACGATGCAGCGCAGAATAGAATTGCTGAACATCAGCAGAAGACAACTACAGGAGATCCACTAAACATTATGAGCACAGGTCTTGTCATCCAAAAATTGAAGATGTTAGACGAATTACTAGAGGAGCTACGGTCACTAGGCAACATTGGTTTTGTTGATATTGACAGCGATTGGCGCACTCGTCGGGCAGTCGAACGAAATTTGCTGGTGCTCTCTAAAACTTTTGTGGATATTAGCCAACGTGTCGCATCCATTTCAGCGTGTGCGCCCGTCAGTAGTGCAACCAGTGCTGTAGAGCGCTGTATGCAAATCGGCGCGCTCTCCCAGTATGATCCGTATCGTCAGATCGCTGACTTTTGGAACTACATTGTTCATCAATATGAGCAGATCGATACAGCGGTTCTAGTCGATATGGTTAATCGTCGACTGACAGATTACGAGCAATTTGGTGAAGAGATTCGTTCATACATTCAAGATTCTCTGCAAGCTGATCAAAAAGCATCATAACCCCCGTGCAGGAACAGAAAGCGCCGTTTTTAGTCTCACCGTTTTCTTTACAGCTACACTGTAACATATAATTGGGCGATGTTCAGCCCAATTTCTAAACCAGCTTCACCATTGATGATGCAACGGATCTCCCGCGTTCTACTTCTGTACCTGATTTTAACGTTCATTCTTAGTTGGCCACTCCCCCTTCGGATCATCACCCATGTACCGGGCGTTGCCCAGTGGGCCTTTGACGAGTCCACCTTCATCTGGAACATCTGGTATTTCAAGCACGCAGTAGTCGATCAGCTTAGTACCCCTTTACACTCTGAGCTGATCTACTTTCCGCTCGGTATTGATTTAGTCTTATACACCTATAACTTTTATCATGCGCTGATGGCTCAGCCCCTCTATTTGGCTACGAATCTACCTTTTGCCAGCAACATCACGCTACTAACCAGCACGGTACTGAGCGCATTCGGGACTTACCTACTCACCCGCTACCTACTTCATCGCCAACCATCATCCTGCACTCGTCATTCGTCGATTCTCATCTATGCACCGTTACTTGCCGGTGCGCTCTACGCTTTTGCCACCAATCGGGCCATATACGCCGCGCTAGGCCATTATGATATGGTCACAACTCAGTGGATTCCTTTTTACGCATTGGCCCTATTGCAGAGTTTGGATGAACACCGTGGGCTCGCCAAGAGGCGGCTGTCAGCCTTTTTTGCGGGAATTTTCTTTGCAATGAACGGTTTAGCCGAGATGATTACTGCCATGTTTATGGCCATCTTCACGTTGGTTGTTGTGGTGAGCTGGTTATCTAACCGCCACTCGTCTGGTTCAAGCACTCTTAGAGAGCGGATTTCTCTACTGGCATCATCTCTGCTACTCATCGGTGTGGTCAGCGGGCTGTTGTGGGGACTTGCCCTGGTGCCAATTCTAACCCAATTTTTGACCAACGATTTTTCCCTCAAAGGGTGGGGGGAGGCGATTCCACTTAGCGCTGATCTCGTCGGGTGGGTTACACCATCGGTTCTACATCCCATTTGGGGCAGCGATCTGGTTGAAGAGCTGCGGCGAGTCAAATTTCGCGCCATCGAATCGAGCGTGACTGGATTTCGGGATGTCAACACCGTCTTTATCGGCTGGACCTCTCTGATTCTGGCTGTGATTGGTGCCATTCGGTATGGACGTCGGGTCAGAATCTGGATCTGGACGGGATTGATTTTCGGTATCTTTACGTTGGGTCCATTTCTGCAGATCAATGGTCAGTATCGCTATGATTTAGATGGGGTGGAAGCCACGTTCCCTCTCCCCTATGCACTGCTTCACTACATTCCGATCATTAAGGCCAATCGGGCACCGAACCGCAACAGCGTCCTGCTTATGTTGGCGGTGGCTGTACTGGTAGGGTACGCCCTTGCCTGGATGCTCTCATGGGTTAGACGTTCAGTCTCCCAGCGTTCAACTATCCAAATTTCCCCTTCACGACTTGGTGGTCAACCTTGGCCCCAGATTTTGACCCTGTGCATAACAGGTCTCATTCTATTCGAGCATCTAACCGTGCCAGTTCCTCTTTCAGATGCCAGGGTGCCAGAAGTCTATGAACAGATAGCCGCCGACCCGGCTCCAGTTAGCGTCATGCAATTTCCCTTGGGCTGGCGCGACAGTTTTGAGCCGTATGGCCCTGAAAGAACGGTCATTCAATACTATCAATCGGCACACATAAAACCAATGTTGGGAGGCAACATTAGTCGAGCACCAGACTTTAAGAAGGAGTACTTCTCTCGCTTACCCTTCTTTCAGGCCCTGCGCAATATTCAGTCTGGTTTTGAGGTCGATGAGGCGTTACGCGCAGCAGCCCAAGCTCAAGCAGAGGAGCTGACATACCTTTACAATGTGGGCTATGTTCTACTCTTCCCACCAATTGTGGATCGGCCACCTTATTCACTCAATTGGGAGGCATCTTGGGGTTTAGCCAAAGAATTTATGCCTCTGGAAGCATCCCCGTTTTGGAGCGGCGATGGAATCGAAGCCTATAGGGTCATCCAACCACCTGGCAGCGACGAATTTCATATTGACTTTGGCATACCAGGAACATTAGCCTATCGAGGCGAAGGCTGGGACAGCGCCGATGAGGAGTCCCCCTATGGACAATCAGCCATTTGGGCGCTCAACCAAGAAAGTCGTCTCTTTATTCCCCTACGTAACATTGATCCCGAGGCAACTTACCAAGTTGCCATACAGCTACATCCCTTTGGCTACCCTGGGGCCACTGAACAACAGACTGTGGGCTTGGAAGTGAACGGACATATGCTGGCAACCCAAACCGTAACAGAGCTTTCGGGTTGGCAGGAGTACCAATGGGAAGTAGATGGCTCCCAACTTGTCAGCACATTGAATCGCCTAAAATTAATATGGGGGTGGAGTGCCGTACCGCGCCAAGTATTATCTGGAGACCGGCAGATCGGTACAACTGGAAGGCAGCTCCCTATTGATGCAGACCTGAAAGGGTTTGCTGAAGGAGGCTTTATCGCCCTATTCGACGAAGAGGGGAATCAGATCGATGGATCAGCTGGTCGCAATGGCGTCAATCTGACTGTTTTAGATCCCATTTCTGGTGTTCTGAAAGAGGTAGAAGGCTTTGATACAACGGCCAATGTGTATGAAAGCCAGAAACTTGCAGAATTTATACGAGAGATACCTCTCAATCATACGATTGTGGTCGTTAGCCAAGGCTCTTGGTGGACTCATATAAACCAAGAGGCTCTAGAGGCACTTGAAACAGTAGGGATTGACCTATCCATAGAGCGTATTCAAGGAAATTATTTGGCAGCGGTTGGCGTTGCGGGCGCAGAACCCGGTTCGGCCCTAGTCGTTCAGGATCCGAATGAGGCATTTTTACGAATCAGTTTGGAACGAGATCGCCGACCTTTGGCTGCCGCGGTTGACTGGATAGCGATCTCCAAGAGCGACTAATACACTTATCGCATCTCAACGGGTTTATTGCGCAGGAAATCAATAACCCCAACCATCCGCTCCCAGGGTAGGGAACTGGTGCGCAGCCGGACTAACGTGTAGATGGCCCGAAGGATTTCCCATTTACTAATCTTACTGGATCCTTCGGTACGGTTCACAAAGACAATCGGTACCTCACCCATACGAAAGCCCGCTTGCTGACAGTGAAAGGCCATTTCAATAAGAAAGCTATACCCGTTGCTGAAGATGGCATCTAAGTTGATGGTCTCCAAAACTTGACGTCGATAACAGCGAAAACCGGCTGTGCAGTCGCGGACATCTGTCCCCAAAACGGCGTGGGCTAGCCAATTCGCCGAATAGCTGAGCATAATGCGATGCCAGGGCCAACCGACCACGTTGCCCCCAGGAACGTAACGACTGCCAACGACCATATCAAAGGGTTGATCAGATTGTAGATTTGGGTGCGATTCTACTGAATGGGCCACGGCATCTACTGGCCCAAGCCCAGCGGCCTTATCGAGCAAGGTAGGTAGGCTTGCCGGATTGTGACTAAAGTCGGCATCCATCGTACATATGTATTGGTAATGGCGGATAAGGCCAAAGCGGAACCCAGCCTGGTAGGCTGTACCTAGACCTAGTTTAGCAGGTCGATGTATCACATGGATGTGACCATCAGTGGTAGCCAAGCGATCAGCAATCTCGCCAGTTCCGTCAGGTGAGTTATCGTCAACAATTAGGACGTGAATATCGTTGGAGAGAGCACGCAACTGAGTGATCAACCGCTCCAAATTTTCTCGCTCGTTATAGGTAGGAATTATGATTAGTGCTTGTCCATTCCAGTGATGGTGCATAAATATCTCCCCGACGTGTTTGGGTCCAGCCTTGTCTATAGGTAATTGGGGGATGATTATCGGTTAAATATGGTGCATGGTCAAATTCGATTCTAACTCATCTTCCAAGAAAACGAAATCACCCAAGGTAAATTATCCAGCAGAACCTAGAGGCGAACGGCAGGTGGCCCTGTTGGTCGGTGCGTTTGCCTTGGCCCTATATCTGCGCACAGTGGCTCCTGGGCTGCTGGCAGGAGATCCAGGTGAATTTCAGTTTGCAGCGTGGTCACTTGGTCTTGCTCACCCGACAGGCTATCCCTTTTACTTAATTTTGGGCTACCTTTGGCAACATGGTCTGGCGTTCTTCGACCTTTCGCCAGCCTGGTCTCTCAATGTGCTTAGTGTATTTTGTGGGGCATTGGCTGTCGCGTTAACTTATTGGGTGCAGGTTCGCTGGCTAGAGGAAAAACAATTGGGAGGAAACCAAACGATCCATCGATCAGCGGCCTTGGTTAGCGCGTCCTTCTTTGGCCTCAATCCAACATTTTGGAACCAGTCTCTCATAGCAGAAGTTTACAGCCTACACATGGTTTTTGTTGTTCTCATTGTATTAGCTGCACAACAGCTCGCAATCGCTACACGAAAGCAGCAGGCAAGCAGCCTTCCCCTGTTTATGTTGGCACTTTGTGTTGGGTTGAGCCTCACCCACCATCTCATGATCATCTGGATAATTCCTGGATTGCTGCTCTATCTTTTTACAAACCGAGCTACAAACCAAGTTGGAGCGTTGAATTCACAACCTTATCCCCGATTTTGGAAACAGTGGCCGGGTGCGATTCTGGTGGCATTGGTGCCCCTTTTACTCTACCTCTACATTCCATTGGGTAGTGGGCCGACTAGGTCGCCTTGGTATCATCAGCCCTTAGGCCAAGAGGTTTTGAGCCTTTATGAAAATAATTGGTCAGGATTTATTCAATATGTGAGTGGTCGCTCGATTTCGGTCGGGTTCCGCTCGTTGTCAGAGGCGCTAGCAGGGTTCGGTTTCGCCCTTGAGCAATGGTTGACCCACTTTACTTGGTTAGGGCTATTGCTGGTATTCTTGGGTGCTCTTTCGTTGCTCCTTGAACGTCGCTGGCCGATTCTACTCTGGACGGGATCTTTTCTCCTATTGCAGCAAGGATTTAATCTCTTTTACAAAATCGGTGATATATTTGTCTATTACATTCCGCTCTATTGGATTGGCGCAATCTGGATCGGCTTTGCTGCGGCAAATGTTGGGAATCGCCTTGTGGCCCAGATGGCGCAGATGCAGCGGCAAACGCCAGATGAGGAAGTTACAGAGAGGGGCCACTCTCAGTTGGTCGATCATCAAGAAGTATTTGAACCACCAGCTAAGCAAGTGGATGGCGGCCATACAGAGAATGATCCTGCTAGAGAAAGTCATACACCAAATTCACAAGCGGCAAGTAAAGGTGCCCAGTTTCTTGGTGCACTAGCCATTCTTGTCATTCTTCTAATTCCAATCCGCACAGCCCAACGTTATTTTCCTCAGATTGATCAATCTGGCAACAATGGCACCCGCCTACGTTGGGAAGAAATTTTGGCAGCGAATCCACCAGAGAATGCAATCTTGGTCAGCAACGATCGTAATGAGATCGTACCACTCTTCTATCTTCAAGAGGTTGAAGGGCGTGCTCTGAGCATGCGTGGACTCTTCCCACTCATTTCGCCCCAAGAGCGATTCCGTGATCTCGGCACAACTCTTTCGACCGCGTTGGACACAGCCAAGACAGAACCCATTTACTTGATCAAGCCTATGCCGGGTTTGGCGGCACGCTTTGCCCTCCAAAGTCAAACACCACCTCTTGTACAAGTTATTGCAGATGCAGTGCAAACAGAGCCAACGGTTCGGCTTGAGTTACCCCAAGGACCTCTAATATTGATTGGGTATGATTGGACCATTCCTGCGGCTGACTCTGAGGTTGTTCATATTGGGCTACAATGGCAAGTCCAAGAGCCAATTATAGGCGATTATACCGCCACCGTTCAGCTATACAACGCATCAGGTGAGCGGATAGCCCAAGATGATCGACCGCCAGGTGGGATCTACTATCCTACCTCTCTATGGAAACCGAGTGAAAAGCTGTCCGTCGAACATAAAGTATCGGTCCCTGATGGCGAGATTCCTGTGGCAATGTTGGTAGGATTCTACGATCCGAATACGCTAGCTCTACTGACTTCTCCCCTAGAAATTCCCCTTCCACATCAAGAATAGCAGTTATACTGCAGTCGTTTTGAAAACAGGTGTTTCTCCAATTGCTATGAGAGAGGCCATACACCTGTTTCAAACGGAACTGAGTATAGCAGTAGAAGATCGTTGACACTTAAACTATACGATCCGCTAATTCCTATGTGTTTTGTTTGAGTATCCATACCCAAAACCTACTGATATACAGGACATGTAGAGTAGTCCTAGAAGGTATAATCAAATTGACTTATCAGAAACTATCTTTTGTCTGCATATATAATAGAGTGTTGTTTGCTACAATATAAGCGGTCCATAAAGAATCGTTCAAATGCTTGTACTTGGATGACGGATTCTTCATGTTACTCTCAACAACAGGTTACTGTAATGAGAATGACCACAATGAATTCGAACATTGAGACAGTTTGTAGTTTATAGGAAGTGGTAAACCCTAAATGATCAATCAGCAATCTTTTTGTACAAAGCAAGACTCGGTTCTGAGGTCAAATCACACGTGCGCCAGAATTATGCTTGAAACAGCCCTTAAATGGCTAGAAGTTGAAGTGCGCAGAGCCTACAACCATCTACAGTTAGCCAATCAATACAGGGATGAATATTTAACGCTGTATGGTATTGATAAGACAACAAATCTGGACGAGCCAATTGCTACCAAGGATCGGCGCGACTGGCTAGCCCAAGCACTACTTTTGCTTTCATATGATGATCGGGCCATTGCGCTTGGCTATGATGGTATCGCATCTAGAGCATCCCTAACCGATTCGGTTGCGACGGTGCAGCAAGCAACGCAAGAACTAGCGGAAGCCGAAAAAGCGTTCACGCGCAGATATCAGAGCAAGTCCATTCAAGCCGCTTTTAGATAGTTCGTCATGCAAGATCTCGGCCCCTTGTCCACAAACCCATCTCACATGCTCAGTATGGCGGCCCGGCCTTATCGGGGGATTGCTAGGCAAGTCTCTCGATAAGGTTCGATATATCTGTGCTCCTATATCTGAACCGAAAGGTTCCGTCCTCTCTTCTCAAAATTTCCCAGCGTGGATTGTTCACGCATCGAAACAAGATGTTTCTGGCAACGTAAATGTCCTTTCTCCCCTCGAAAGTATAAACTCTTGCTATCAATCGGTTCACCCATTCATGCTGTACGTATGTAGCCCATTTTGCAGATTAAGAGCGAAGAACGTTAGCCATCACCTACCCACTGTGATAGAATAGAAAATTGACGTACTTTTGTTTTGCAGAATGTCAATCGCGATGAACGATTGATTGCTCTATCATTAAAGCTCTACCCAGTTCAAATAAGCCGCTCTGGTAAGCATGCGACATAACAAATGTTTCTGTAAGCGTTCAGTCCCTTGAGCCTGTTGAAGTCAGACGTCCCGTTCGACAGACTTGGCCTGTGTGGGACAGTGAACAGTTAACAAATGTTTATGGTAGCAAACCAATAAACCATATTGAAGGAGTGATAGAATGGCCAAACGCATAACAGCCTCCATACTGTTTGCAATACTGATTGTCATAGGCACATCGAAGGTAGTATCTACCCAATTTCGAGCTGACATCTTTGTTATCGACCAACCAGTAGTTGATGGTGCCATTTTTGTTGCCAGATCAGTCATTAACGAACCAGGCTGGATTGTGATCCATGCTGACAATGAAGGTGAAATTGGTCCAGCTATTGGTCAGGCGCCCTTGGAATCTGGCATCAATGCTCAGATAAAGATCCGGCTGGATATAGAGGATGTGACGGATACACTCTATGCCATGCTCCATGTGGATGCCGGCGAATCAGGCATTTACGAGTTTCCTGATGGGCCCGATGTGCCTTACCTTGTTGACGATTCTCCCATTACTTCAGCCTTTAGCGCATCCAGCATAGAGACGACAGTCATTGGCACGGCGATGAATGCCGATGGGTTTAGTACGCTAGTCAGTGCAGTAGAGTCAGCAGGTCTGCTTGAAACGTTAATGGGTAGTGGTCCCTTTACCATCTTTGCTCCGTCCGATGATGCGTTTGCGGCTTTGCCAGAAGGTACCCTCGATTCCCTCTTAGCCGATCCAGAAGCCTTAAGTGAACTGCTTTTATATCATGTCATACAGGATGATGCCATGACGGATGATTTCGTTAGTGGCTCGTCTTTGGCGACCATTCAGGGTAGCCCCCTTGCAGTTACCATTAGCTCAGATGACGTGAAAGTTAATGACTCGAATGTCATCATACCAGATATTGAAGCGTTCAATGGCGTACTACACATTATTGATTCAGTCTTGATTCCACCATCAGCGGCGACAGAAGAGGCTGCTGCAGATGAAGCGACCAGTGCGGATAACGAAGCAGGGGAAGAGTCAGCTACCGATGAAGCGGCAACTGAAGAGGCTGAACCGGCCACTAGTGAGACAGCTCAAACTGAAGCAGAAGCCGATGAGACCGATGGACAAGAAGAGGAAGTGACTGGGGCTGGAGAGAATGATATTGTAGCGGTTGCGGCGGGTGCGGAAGAATTTAGCACCCTTGTTACAGCGATTAATGCTGCCGGATTGGTGGATACGCTACAGTCAGATGGGCCATTCACTGTTTTTGCACCAACCAACGATGCGTTTGCTGCACTTCCTGAGGGAACTCTAGATGCACTCCTTGCAGACCAGGAAGGATTGATCAATGTGTTGCTCTATCATGTTGTCGCTGGTACATTGCTTTCACCAGAGATAACCAATGGTTTAAGCATAACCACGACCCAAGGCGAAACGGTCTTTCTGACGGCTAACGAGGATGGTCTTGCGGTCAATAACACCAACATCATCATTCCAGATGTAGCCGCATCCAATGGCGTTATCCATGCGATCGATGCGGTATTGCTGCCCAGTGGGACTCGGCCGACCCCTATTCCAGAACCAGCAACACCCACTTCTGAACCGACACCAACGGAAGTGCCAGCGGATCCAACGCCTACTGCGGCCCCTCCTGATCCAACACCTACAGTCCAGCCACCAACAGTTATGCCCGTAACAGGGATAAGTACAGGCTATGCTGGAATGACATTACCCATAGTTGCATTGGTCTTACTTGGCCTTGTGGCGGTGGCCGTACTAGAACGTCGTACGCGATAGCTTACGGGTATTGCATTTCTGCTTTAGGACGGCCTAGCCAATAGAGATAAGGCATCGAGGAGAATTTCTCGATGCCTTTTTTGTGCATTCCGACCCATGAACTTTGTAAACCTTGCTTGTTGACAGAGGTTCCCTGGCATAGTATAGTCTTGAAAAGATAGTCACTCTGGCTACAAGTGTACAAGTTTCAAAGCGATCCAAATTGTAAGGCCAAACATTCCATTCCCCGTTGCTATAACATCTTTCTACTCCACTTTACCATCTATAGAAACACAAACAATTAGGAGATTCCATGAACAAGAACCAAGTGATGCTGACTATTGTTGTTAGCCTGCTGCTTCTTGCTGCTTGTGTTGCCCCACCTGCATCCCCAGGTGAGGCGACCGAAAGTAGCTCAGATGATGCTGCCTTCCAGATACCAGCAGTAGAAGAAGGTCAATTCAATGTTGCGTTCGTCTATATTGGGCCTCATGATGATGGCGGTTGGACTCAAGCCCACGATCTAGGCCGTGAATATGTAGAAGAGAATGTTGAAGGTGTGCATACAGCCTATGTGGAGCTTGTACCGGAAGGGGCCGATGCTGAACAGGTGATCCGTTCCTTAGCTCGCAAGGGGTTTGATCTGATCTTTACCACCTCTTTTGGTTACATGGATCCCTCCGAAATCGTTGCCAGTGAGTTTCCCGATGTAGACATTGTTCACATCAGCGGATTCAAAGCCAATGGGGAGAATTTTGGCAATCTCTTTGGTGCCATGGAGACCATGAAGTATCTGAACGGCCTAATTGCGGGATCCCGGGCAATGTTAGACGGAAATCCAAAGATGGGCTACATGCCAACCTTCCCTATACCAGAAGAGCTGAGATTGGGCAATGCCTTTGCATTAGGTGTCCAAGAGACCTGTCCAGACTGCACCATCGAAGTACGATGGATCGGCACATGGCATGACCCCATCCTAGAGCAGGAAGCGGCCAAGTCGCTCTTTGATGCAGGTGCTCAAGTGGTGATGAATGGTGCGGATACGCCTGCCGCGGCCCAAGCAGCACCAGAAGGAAAGTGGGGCATTACCTATAATTATGAAGGTAGCTGCACAAGCCCCAAATGTCTCACTGCAGGATATTGGAATTGGGGAATCGCTTATGCTGACATTGTGGAGCGCTCCAAGGCCGGAACCTATGAAGGTGGTTGGGAGTACTTTGATGCTGATTCGGGTGCTATGGGACTTTGGGGCTTTATGGAAGGCCAAGAACTTACCCCAGGTATGGCCGACCTGCCCGAAGAAGATCTGCAACTGGTGCGCGATACCCTGGCAGCCGCGCTAGCTGGTGACTTTGATCGATTTGATGTCTTTGCTGGACCCATTATCGATAATCAAGGAAATGAAATCGTTCCAGAAGGAGCAACGCTAGAGCAGATTGATCTTGATGGATTTTCACAGTTTGGCAGTCCATGTGAAACCTGTATGTACTGGTGGAACGAGAACTTCAATGCTGAGTTGCCTGACCTAAATTAATAAGGAGTGGATAGTGGATGGTTGCGTTCTACTCACTATCCACTATCCACCAAACACATTTGATGAACCCAACACCAATCACTGTTGAGATGAAAGATATCGTCGTACGCTTCCCAGGCGTACTGGCGAATGATCACGTTAATTTTACCCTCTACCAGGGTGAGATTCATGCGCTATTAGGTGAGAATGGTGCGGGAAAAAGTACGTTGATGAATACATTGGCCGGGCTATATAAACCAACGTCTGGTACGATTGACGTCAACGGAAAACCAGCCCACTTTAACTCACCGAAAGATGCCATCGAAGCAGGGATTGGCATGGTCCATCAGCACTTTATGCTCGTTCCCAACCAGACGGTAACAGAGAATATCCTCTTAGGGCTGGACAAGCCAGGATTCTTCCTCAATCTGAAGAAATACAACCAGGCCATCCAATCCCTGCAAGAGCAATTTGGCCTCTACGTGGATCCAGAAGCACAGATCTGGCAGCTTTCAGTTGGTGAGCAGCAGCGTGTCGAAATCCTAAAGACTCTTTATCGAGGTGCCAACATTCTGATCATGGATGAGCCAACGGCGGTGCTGGCTCCCCAAGAGATTGAGGAATTGATGGAGACCTTTCGTGCAATGGTTACCCAGGGAAAGTCAATTATCTTCATCAGCCACAAGCTGCATGAAGTTACTGCCATTGCCGATCGGGTATCGGTCTTGCGCAAAGGGATTCTTACGGCTGATGGACTACCTATGGACGGAGTCAGTCAACAGGATTTAGCCCAGATGATGGTGGGGCGAGACGTGGTGTTTAAGGTAGACAAAGACGAGAATTCTCCTGGTCCCATAGTTCTGGATGTGAAGAATGTCTCATGTGAAAATAATAAAGGTGTTCCGGCTCTCCGCAATCTATCACTTACGGTCCGCAGCGGTGAAATTTTGGGTATTGCTGGCGTCTCTGGAAACGGGCAGAGTGAACTAGCAGAGGTCATTACCGGGCTTCGAGCATGTAACGGAAAAATTCTAGTCAACGATGAAGAGGTGACCAATCAACCACCCATTTCATCCATCACCAAAGGTGTATCTCACGTACCAGAAGATCGTACTCGTGTGGGTAGCGCGCCCAATCTCTCTATTACACAGAACTCTATTATGAAGGATTACAGAGAGAAGCCAGTCCAGAAGGGATGGAGTATTGATTTTGATTTTGCCCGCGAGCGGGCCGCGAACTTAAAAGAGGCGTACGATATTCAGGCCCCGAGCGTCGATACGTTAGCTCGCAAGCTCTCTGGTGGGAATTTACAGAAGGTAATTCTGGCACGAGAAATTACAACGCAACCCAAACTCATGATTGCGGTTCAGCCGACCCGAGGCTTGGATATTGGCGCGATTGAATCAATTCAGAAACTTCTTTTGGCTCAGCGCATGGCCGGTACAGCCATTCTTCTCATTTCGGAGGAACTAGAGGAGTTGGTTGCCCTAAGTGATCGGGTTGCCGTAATCTTTGGTGGCCAGATCATGGGTGAAGTGGACGCCCCTGATGCAGATATTCAGGAGATTGGCCTCATGATGACTGGTGTTAGGCAAAATCTAGTTGCCCAGGGCACTCATATCCAACAAGGTACACAGGACAGGCAAGAGAGCCAGGTTAGGCAAGACGCGTAAGATGAGCTATCGATTAACTGTCGAAAAACGAACCGAAGATTTGCCTCGTTGGATGCCGCCAATTATCTCCATTGGAGCAGTTGTCGCTGCTTTTATCTTAAGTGGGATTGTCTTCACACTAATCGGTGGCCAACCGTTTCGGGTGCTGCGCTTCTTTTATCAGGCTACTTTCGCTAATTGGCCTGTCTTTTCTGACACGTTGGTCAAAGCAACGCCCTTAATTATGGTTGGGCTGGCCTGTACCCTAGCCTTCAAGATGAAGCTGTGGAATATTGGGGCTGAAGGGCAATTCTATATCGGCGCCTTTGCAGCCAGTACAGTTGTACTGATACCGATTCTGCCGCCAGAAACACCCAAGGTCATTCTACTTTCTGTGATGTTGCTTTTTGGCTTGATTGGAGGAGCCATATGGGGTTTTGTCCCTGGCTATCTCAAGGCACGTTACCAGGTGAATGAGATCATCACCACATTGATGATGAATTATATTGCCATTCAGTGGAATAATTACTGGATCTTCGACCGCTGGAGTGATGGCGGCTTTCAAATGACGCCGACCTTTGAGCGCTCTGCATGGCTTCCTAGATTGGCTGACTATGCCAAAGAAATCAAAGCATTTTCTGGCATTACCCTACATCTAGGCGTTGTGTTTGGCATTGTTGCGGCCTTTGTCATCTGGTGGATTCTGTCCCGCAGCAGATGGGGCTACGAAATCCAACTGATTGGAGATAATCCCAATGCGGCGCGCTATGCTGGTATCAATATTGCCCGTAACGTCGTCCTGGTGATGATGCTCTCTGGTGCATTGGCGGGGCTGGCGGGTATGTCAGAGGTTACCGGCGTCGTTCATCGGTTACAGGAGCGTATTTCGCCGGGCTATGGTTTTACCGGCATTATCGTTGCATGGTTGGCCAAACTGAATCCGATTGCGGTGATTATCGTTTCGATTCTTTTTGGTGCATTAATTGTGGCGGGGCGGGAGATTCAGCCATCTGGACTTTCGCAGATGCTACAAGGTTTTATTCTTTTTATGGTCATCAGTAGCGACGTTTTGCTTCGGTATCGGGTACGGCTCATTCAAAGTCCAAAACAGGTACAATCTCAAGCGTAAATGGATCCCATCATTATTCTTCATGCTGGCATTGCGACCGGCACCATCTTATTGTTTGCAACCTTGGGCGAAATCATCACTGAGCGGGCAGGTATCCTCAACTTGGGTGTTGAGGGCATGATGTTGTTAGGTGCAATGGCTGGTTTCAGCACTGCACTTAGCACGGGCAATCCGTGGCTTGGCTTGCTGATGGCCATGCTTGTGGGCGGGTTGTTGAGCTTAGCCCACGGTCTGGTCTCTATCCACTTTCAAGCGGATCAAGTGGTTAGCGGACTCTCTCTCACCTTTTTAGGAACGGGGCTGGCAACCGTGCTGGGAGATGGTCTTTCCGGACAGGTTACGGCTACCATTCCAGGCATTGACCTGCCATTCCTGATGGATATCCCCATCATTGGCCCTATCTTCTTTGCAGATCAAAGTCCATTGGTCTATTTTGGGTATCTGCTCATACCAATGGCTTGGTACTATATCTTTAAAACCCGACCGGGCCTCCATTTACGTGCCATTGGGGAAAAGCCGGAGGCAGCAGACGTCATGGGCGTCAACGTCTATCGGCTACGCTACTTCTATGTCTTTGTTGGTGGCTGCTTGGCTGGGCTGGCGGGTGCTACAATAAGCGTCTCAGTTTCACCCGGTTGGTATAGTGTGCAGACCACGTCTGGGCAGGGTTGGATCGCCGTTGGGTTGGTCATCTTTGCCCAGTGGAACCCAATTCGTGCCGCCGTTGGAAGCTATCTTTTCGGTGCTTTGCGCCGCGGTATCCTCGATCTGCAAGGTCCAGAAAACCTCTTCGGAATTGAAAACCCCCTCTACTACAATGCCAATTTGGGCTTCTTCCTTCAAATGACCCCCTTCATCCTGATCATCTTGGCCCTGGTCATTGGCTCTCAGGAAGCCAACCGCAAACGATTGGGCGCTCCTGCTGCCTTAGGTTTACCTTATATTCGGGGAGAGCGCGGCCTCTAAGCTTTGAGCAATAGTGGGGTTGCTTTGACAAACGAAGTACTCCACAGCCTCTGTAGGAGTGACCATACTCCAGTTTTCAAACAGATCTGAGTATAATGTCGTTCATTTATATATTCGCGGTCGTGATAAATTAACACTGCTAACCCGGAGGAAAACTGTTAATTTGTGCGGAGCCTAAGTACAAATAGTTCAAAGCGTTATGCCATTCTTCTATTGCTCTTCATTGCTATCCTGTGGAGCAGTAGTGGCCTGTTTATCAAACTCTTGGATTGGGGACCGCTGGCCATATTGAGTGGGCGAAGCATGTTAGCTTCTGGCGTTATCCTGCTCTATCTACGCAAAATTCACTTTACTTTTGGTCGTTGGCAGTTGGTGGGGGCGCTGGCTTATGTTGGCACCCAACTTTTCTTTATTGCAGGGACGAAGCTGACAACCGCGGCCAACGTCATCTTTCTCCAATTTACAGCACCCCTTTATGCCGTACTACTCGGTTACTATTTCTTGAATGAAAAGCCAAACAAGATGGACTGGATAGCCATGGCGCTCATTCTACCAGGAATGGGTCTTTTCTTTGGTGATAATGGGTTAACCTTGAATGGGACGTATGGTAACGTACTGGGTATTTTGTCGGGTATCAGCATGGCCATTATGACCGTTGCCATGCGCAAAGAACGCTTTAACACTCCGGCCAACACGATTCTGCTGGGGAACTTCATGGCCGCGATTATTGGATTCCCCTGGCTGCTCCAGGCACCATTTGATTTAACCAACGGATCAATCATGCTCTATTTAGGTACGATTCAGTTGGGTCTCACTTTTCTCCTCTACTCTTTTGCCATTCAACGCGTCAATGCAGTTGAAACAATTCTACTCACTAGTTTGGAACCGATCTTGAATCCGTTTTGGGTTTTCCTGATTCTTGGAGAGGTGCCTGGACCTTGGTCAATTCTAGGTGGCACAATGGTTTTGCTAGCAGTCTTGGGGCGTGCTATTGCAAGTAGCCGCACAGTCGCAGAGTGAAAGAAGAGGGTTTCCGCCGTAGAAATGCAATCCAATAACGCATCAATATCGGGTAACACTTTGGGAGTAACGTCACCATAACTGACCTGTTTGAGCGTAATGATCTACTGAAGCAGAGCTAATTCGGTTGTCACTGAAACTGTAGTTGGGGTTCGATGATAAGGCCACAGAAAATTACAGATTTCAAATCGACCGCAGTATAATATCACAAGGTTACAGCAAAAGTGGTAAAATACGGAAAAGTTCGCCATAGCAACCATTTTCTGCCCCATAATTTGAGCAATTTTAAAAGGAAATTTTATGCATCCCCTTTCTGATTTGAAGGTTCCTGCCGGTTCAGTGGCTATTCATTGGTTTGAACAAAGTTGCTTTGCCCTAAAGGATTCCAATGGGTTAATTATCCAAATTGACCCGTACTTCCCCCACGAACGCAACAGTGAGCGCTTTATTCACGCAACACCACCACTAGATGAGGCCACGCTGCCAACCAGGTATGTTCTACTCACCCATGACCATCGGGACCATACCTGTCCAGAATCGATCCAACGGATTCATGCCGCATTTCCAGAATGTCGGTTTGTTGGCCCAGATGAGAGCATCTCTCGCGTTTTGCGAGAGACACAGGTGGATCCCATGAAAACCATTACGGTCGTTGAAGGTGACGAATTAAAACTTGACTCAATGACCGTACATGTCATTTACGCAAAGCCTCCAGCTGGTGATCCTGAAGCCAACATCCAACCTCCGGACACTGAACATTTAGGGTTTGTCGTCGAGACAGATGGAGGGAATATCTACTTCTCTGGGGATCCAATCAACAACTTTGCAGAGAATGACTCGTTGATTGAAGCTGTTGCGGCTCGCAAACCTGATCTAGGTTTTCTGACAACCCACCCTACCGAAGGTGAATTCCCGTACTTTGAGGGTAGCGTGAAGATGGCCCAGCGAATTGGACTGAAAGATGTGGCACCATCTCACTACGCCTGTTTTGTTAAACGAGACTATGATCCCCAAGAATGGGCTGCTCAATTTTCGGCAGATGGCCCGAAGACCATGATCATTCCGCGCAATACGCACGTTCTCTATTCGAGTGATTGATGATTTACGATTTACGATTGGCTGGTTGTTGAAATACGTGGGAGAATCATTTTTTGTGTCACAAACGATACATTTCCATGCTGTCTGAATCGCTCGAATGTCCCTAAAATCGTCAATCATCAATCTAAATTCTACAATTAAAGGAGTATTTTATGGCCCGAAGTCATGTAATCGATTATCGCATTTTTGGCGATGATATGCAGTTTGTGGAAGTTGAGTTGGACCCCCATGAGACGGTGATTGCGGAAGCCGGCGCGATGATGTACATGGAAGAGGGGATCGACTTCCAAACCCGCATGGGTGATGGCTCTAATCCCCGTGAAGGGATGCTCGACAAGATATTTTCCATTGGCAAACGTGCGCTAACTGGGGAATCAATCTTTCTAACCCACTTTACAAATCATGGTGCTGGCAAAGGCCATGTTAGCTTCGGTGCGCCGTATCCTGGCAAGATCATTGGCATTGACTTGGATGAGGCTGGGGGTGAGCTGATTTGCCAAAAAGATGCATTCTTGGCAGCCGCGTTAGGTACTCGAATCAGCATTACGTTTAATCGCCGCCTTGGCGCTGGTTTCTTTGGCGGAGAGGGCTTTATTCTGCAGAAGCTCCAAGGAGATGGCAACGTCTTTATCCACGCTGGGGGTACGATTCATGAGCGCCAGCTGCGCGGTGAGACGCTACGAGTCGATACAGGATGTATCGTTGCCTTTGAATCGACCATAGATTATGATATTCAACAAGCTGGAAATCTCAAATCCATGGTCTTTGGTGGCGAGGGACTCTTCTTAGCAACATTGCGTGGCCATGGTCGAGTCTGGCTTCAATCACTGCCATTCTCAAGGCTAGCAGATCGAATCATTGCCAATGCGCCTTCAGTGGGCGGTTCTAGCACAGGGGAAGGCTCGGTTTTAGGCGGGTTTGGGTCGCTATTTGAGGACTAAGTTTAGGCTCTGCTGGTGGCTTAGGCGAAATCACCATGCCTTTATGGCTCAATCTTTACAAGTAGGTATCCTCGATTGAGCCAACGCTTTGTTATACAAACGGTCATACCGCTTTGGGCCAACCAGTCAGCGGCCGCAGAAAACCAGGCCCGGTTCCCCCAACTGCTCATGCTAATTGTGTGGCGGGCCGCCTGCTTCCAGGCGTCAAAAAAGGCATAAATCGGTTGGCCGCTGATCATCTGATGGATATAATTTTTGGGCAGAATAGCTTGGAAAGCGGCAGGATTGAAAGCAGTGCGAAAATTTGTGCTAAAGACGAGCCACTCTGGATACCAACTAATTTCACCGGTAGTAGACCGACGTACAATATTCGCAACCCATAGGGAGCCACGAGGATCTGAGGTGCCTTCAATTAACAGGCCACCAGGCAAAATAGAACTTATCATCTGACAATAGGCGTCGTCGACCTGGGATTGATCATATTGACGCAGAACGTTGAAGGCACGAATGGCGCGAACCGTCTCTTGCTGGCCTTGTTCATTGGTTAGCAGCGGTACGTTAAAACCGCCTAAGCGGAAGTCTACACCATCTCCAGCACAGGGAAGCGCGTTGGCCACTCGTTCCGGATCGATTTCTACACCTAATACTGGCAACGTTGGGTTAAGCCGACGCAGACAGCGAACACTCTCCAGCGACGTGGTAGCCTCTTCACCAAAGCCTAAATCGACAAAGAAAGCGTGTCGAAAGTCACCTGTCCGTCGTCGGATCAATCCAGGATCGTAGAGGACTAAGAAGTTGTCTACTCGACGAAGACGGTTCTGGGCCGTCTTCCCTCGGGTCGCCTGCCCTTGGGGTTTACGGGGAACAGCCAATGGATGAGGCTTGGGTCGAGCAACTTTTGTCATCTCAAAATATAGTGGCGTCTAGACAATGTCATGAAAGCAGTGGAGACCGCTATACACCGATTCGTGAATTTTCGTCATTATGGTTGTCGTGCTTACCGTGCTTACCGTTTATTGGAGGCGAAACCGATTACCTAAATGACAAATCTCATTCTCACGTAGAAAATGTAGGAAGAAGTCCTTTGTAATAGTGAATGGTCATAATGATAGTTGATAGAGCGATAAGTGAAAAATCCATATCCAAGTTTTTTTGGAATGAACTTCCCCAGCCAGTAGTTGGGCTGGCCCCTATGGATGGCGTCTCGGATCACCCGTTTCGTCACATCCAGAAGAAGTATGGTCGCCCGCCAGTGGTCTTTACCGAATTTACGAGTGTAGAAGGCGTCTGTTTAGGGAATTTTCGAACGCTGCGAGATTTTCTTTACGATGAAACCCAACGCCCGATTGTCGCCCAAATCTACGGCCATGTGCCAGATTACTTCCGACAAACGGCCATACTACTCTGTCAATTGGGCTTTGACGGGATCGATATCAATATGGGTTGCCCCGCCAAAAACATCGCCAATTCAGGTTCGGGGGCAGGGCTTATCCGTACGCCGGATCTGGCTCAGACCATTGTTCGAGCTACCCAGCAGGGCATATTGGAGTGGAGCAATGGTGCTACGGTTGACGATTGCACGGATTTGAGCCAGGAGATTCGGGCAGAGGTCAAAAATCGTCAGGCGCGGCTCCCCATGATTTACCAGCAGCATGACACCATACCACTTAGTATCAAAACACGGACGGGCTACGAAACGCCTGTAACCGAAAGCTGGATCTCAACGTTGCTAGAGTTGGATCCTGCGCTCATTTCCCTTCACGGTCGAACGCTGGAGCAGAAATATTCAGGGAAAGCAGATTGGGATGAGATAGGGAAGGCTGCACAGCTAGCCAAGGGAACGTCTACACTCGTCTTCGGCAATGGCGACGTTACATCTAAGCAGCAAGCAATCGAGCGAAGCAAAAACTATCAGACCCACGGAGTTCTGATAGGCAGGGCATCTATGGGGAACCCCTATATATTTTGTACCGACCAAAAACGCTTCAATGAAAAAGGGGAACCGACCTACCCTGATCTCTGTTATACTCTTGGCGCGGTAGCACTAGAACATGCTAAGCTCTATGAGAAGACCTATTCCCACTATACCAAATACCAGTTTATGCCCATGCGTAAGCATCTGAGTTGGTATGCAATGGGCATACCAGGTGCCAGAAAATTACGCGCCAGGTTGGTCCATACCCACTCACCCGATGATGCAGCGACCATATTGGCCGATCTTGGCTTGCCGTTGGAATTAGAAGCCTCTCCAATAAATTTGGCCTATTGATTTCTTAATTTAGGTCGAGGTTACTTACAAACCGGTAACGGTTGACATTAGCCAGAATGGCCCAGCTTTGATTACTGAGCCATTCTCTGAACGGGTAAGGAATTTTCCCGTCCGTCTACCGGCGAGCCGAAACTGTGGTTCTCAAACAGGACCAAGTATAGAGTCAACGACTAACTACTTCGACTTCGACAGCCGAAAGCCCCTTAGGTCCTTCTTCAATAAGAAATTCGACAGTATCGCCCTCCCAAAGCTGTTGATTGTTTAGAATAGCCGTCTTGTGAACAAATATGTCTTTGGCGTTGTCAGGTCGGGTTATGAACCCAAACCCTTTCTCGTCATTAAACCATTTGACTGTGCCACGTACTTTATCACTCATACTCTTCCCTCCTAGGGATTTAGCTATACTTCGCCCTGTGTGAAATCAAAATTTGATCTCCCTAACATTGGCATAAAGGAATGAATCGTAAACAATTTGTGCGTTCTGCTCGGGTTTAGCCCCATCCAATGCCAAGTTATTTGATTCTCGTTCCTAAAGCATTTGCGTCGGTCGAAGCAAGAAATAAAAGATTATTATACTGTAGTTTTTTCCTTTCGTAAAATCCAATTTATTTGCATTGCATACGATCGTCCAAAGGGCAAAAGAGTGAGAAGATTCACTATTTGTGGTTGATGCCTGACTATTTACGATTCATGTAACGAGTCAAGAGAAAAACGACTACGGCAATCATGATCGAGGCGGCAATCAAGGTTGGATTAATGTTTACGTTGCCTTCAGCCAACTCTTCCAACGAACCAAATGCATCGCCAACAAGCACATAAGCTAAGCCGCTTGGTAGGGTACCTAAGGTGGTAGCCAGCGCAAAGGGCCGCCATTTGAGATGCATGGCACCAGCAATATAACTGACTAAGTCGAATGGAAAGTAGAGGAGATGAAGGGTCAGCAATGTTTGGAACGTATTCCCTCGAAGCTTCTGGATATAATTCTCTAGTCGCTTATTTTTAGAGGCCAGTCCAATCACATCGGCACCCATAAACCGACCTGCTACATAGCTGACTGATGCAGCCCCATTCATACCAGCAATGGCCACAATCATCCCCCAAACCGGCCCATACAAAAGCCCAGAGAAGAGCGTCATCAGAAATGTTGGAAAAAACACAAGGGGCTGCAGGACAAAGATAAGCAAAAATAGCAATGGCCCCCAGCCTCTAATATGAAACCAAGTATCCAGTAGGATCAACTTTTCTTTTGGGGTCGGTGCAATAGCTTGGGATGCACGCCAATACGTAACGATAATGGTTACCCAAAGGAGAAAAACAAGCAGCTTTCTCCAGTGCTTGAAAAAGCTGAACTTCCACCAACGATTTTGTGCAGGAGCAGAATAGGTGATGTGATCGGACATTATAGGTCCTATTGAATCACATCTCTAGATACAATTCCAAATTGAGGCGAACTTAAAAGTACCTGTGGTCCGAATTCGCTGAGTCATCCGGACCTAGACCAGAGTCGGTTTTGGTTTACACAATTCTTTCTTTACGGCCAGGTAAGAACGAAGGGAATCGTATCAAAATTTTTTGTTATTGCTATATGTTGCCATGATTTTGCTAGTTTGCCAGGAAGGTAAACACATGTAATAATTGTTAGCAGGATAAAGTCTCCACCCACTCACCCGCAAATTTATCATCTATACAAATTCTCCAGGAGATTAATTCATGCAAAGACATTATTGCTGGTTATCCGGGGCTATTGGCATGATGCTGTGTATAGCCTTCTTTTCACTCCTCTTAATGCCCGATTCAGCAAGAGCTGATGGAACTGAGGAGCTAGGTCCACCTGAAGGCATTACGGTTGCCAAAGGCTCAGGCATGGTTGCCGCAGGGATTGGTGTATCCACCACATTACCTGTTGTGATTGCGGTTACTGTACCGACGACAAGTACCGTGGAGCAAGTATTGCTTTATTGGTCTGGGGGTATGGTTGACAACAACCCTGGTAACGATTCCATCACAATTAATGGAGAGACTGTAACGGGCAGCAATATTGGTGGCCCAACATTCTTTTTTACAGAGACAAATGACGCAGTCTACTTCTCGGCCTTTCGGGCAGACATTACAGACCTAGGAGTGGTTCAGCCCGGGACGAACATGATTAGTGTAGAAAGTCAGCCATTCTCAAGGGAGAGAGACGGTGTAGGTGTACTTGTGATTTACGATGACGGGAGTGGCGACGCCCGCATTGAGATACGAGATGGAATGGACCTAGCCTTTTTCCGTTTCCCAGAACCTCGTCAAACGGTTGACGCCCAGACCTTCACTTTCCCGCCTTCGACCGAAGAGCGCATAGGACGTATGTCCATGTTCTTTGGTAGCGTAGCACCAGGAGAAGAACGCTCAAGTACTATCACCATTACAGTGGATAGCAATCCAGTAGTTGTAGGAAGCAACTTACTTGGAAGCGACGACGGTCCTCAGTGGGACACCGTTAATATAGACTTCTTTATTCCCAGCGGCTCAACCAGCGTAATGGTCGACGCCGTTTCAACACCAATCGAAGATCCATTGGGGGCTTCGTTCTCGTGGATTGCGTCCAGCTTTTTCTTACTTGATCCAGTTCAAGGGGGGATTGAGCTAGAGAAGCTCACCAATGGATTCGATGCAGACAATGCCAACGGAACGGATGTGCCTCTGTTAACCGTGGGCGATACTGTAACGTGGACCTACCTCGTCACCAATACCGGTTCTATCACATTTACAGAGGCAAACGTAGTCGTTACAGACAGCCACTCATCGGTTACACCTCAACTGGTAACGAGCAGTGATGATGGCAGCGATCAGCTTCTCTCTCCAGGTGAGTCCTGGACCTATCTGGCTACCGGCATTGTTGAGGATTTAGCTAATCCAAGCGATACCATTACGGTCGTCAATGGTTGTAGCTCCACAACGGGTGGGGGTTCTAACGCATATGAGAATGTTGGGCAAGTTACCGTCCCCGATGCGGTCGATAGTGATCCAAGCCATTACTGTACCTCAGCACCAGAGCCTAGTATTGTCCTAGAAAAGCTGACAGGTGGCGTTGGGCCTAATAATACGGTTGTTGACCCAGCCGATGCGGATGATGCCAATGGTGCAGATGTTCCTGTTTTGGCTATAGGGCAGGTGGTCACTTGGACCTACATTGTGACCAATACTGGCGCAATCTCATTGACAGAGGCAAATGTAGTCCTTACAGACAGTCATTCTACCGTGATGCCACAATTGGTAACAAGCAGTGATGTTGGCAGCGATCAACTTCTCTCGCCAGGCGAATCTTGGACCTACGTAGCAACAGGTACCGTAGAAGACCTAACCAATCCTGCTGCTAACACCACCGTCGTCGATGGTTGTTCAGCTAGTACGGGTACTGAAGATCGTGCCTACGAAAATGTGGGGCAAGTCACCATACCTGGGGCCACTGATAGCGATCCCAGCCACTACTGTATTCCAAACCTGAACCCAGACATTGTCTTAGAGAAGCTAACCAGCGGTGTAGGGCCAAGCGGCGCAGTAGTGGATCCTGCCGATGCAGACGACGCCAATGGATCCGATGTGCCTGTATTGGCCATGGGCCAAGTTGTAACTTGGACTTACGTTGTCACCAATACTGGGAATGTTCCTTTTGCAGAGGCAGATGTGGTGGTAACTGATAGCCATACATCTGTCACGCCTGTATTCGACGTCAGTAGTGATAACGGCGATCGAATTTTGTGGCCTGGCGAATCATGGATCTACAGGGCGACTGGTACAGTGGCAGACCTAACCAATCCAGATGCCAATACAACAGTTGTCAATGGCTGTGGTTCCAGTACAGGTACTGAGTCAAGCGCGTACGAAAATATCGGCAGCGTGACTGTTCCAGGTGCCACGGATAACGATCCCAGCCACTACTGTATTCCAACGATGGATCCCGGTATTGATATCGAAAAGTTAACAGGTGGGGATGGCGCTACACCAGGTATCACTGTAGATCCAACTGACGCCGACGACGCCAATGGGACAGACGTACCGATCCTAAGAATAGGTGGTAGTGTAACTTGGAACTATGTTGTCAACAACACGGGGAACGTTCCCTTTACAGAGGCGGAAATCAATGTTACAGATAGTGATGCCGGGGTGACACCCTCATTGGATACAAGCAGTGATGACGGTGATCAGGTATTGTCACCTGGCGAATCGTGGACATACGTGGCAACCGGCACAGTAGTCGATTTAATCTCTGCTACCGTCAATGGTAGTGATATAGTCAATGGCTGTGCGCCGACTGCCTCCGATTTGAATCCGAATCCCAAAGCATACGAGAACATAGGGACGGTTGCCGTGCCAGGCGCGAATGATACAGATCCCAGCCATTACTGCAACCCGCCACCAAATTCGTTAGATACGCCAGAGGAACCGGAAGAAGATGCCGATCTCGACCGATACTTTTACGTCCCATTCCTCATTGGACATGGGGATGTAATCCAGTAGCGATACTGCGGTCGCTATCAAAATCGGAGCTTCGGTTGCCTCGCTAGGAGGGAGCAAACTCTGCCTTTGAAACGGAGCTGAGTATAAACGGTAGTTTTGACTACCCAAAAAGAGAGGTGGTGCGTGCGCACCACCTCTCTTTCTTTTATCGGCTCAACGAGCCTAAACACTGTATTGTATGTTTTGTATGTTTTGCCACTTTAGAAACGACCCATCGTAGGTGCGAACCCCAGTTTCCTGAGGGCAAGCTTGCAGCCGCACAAGCATGGGAAATCCCGTCTCTTCTCTTGAAAATGAGGGGGGCCACTCTGGCGCAGTTGAAAACAGCGCCTACAGTTAAGCCATCAGAACTTATCGAACACTACTGCCTTCGGGCATCCATAAAGTCGTTGAACGATGGATTTCCGCTTACCTCCTGCGGAAATGGCACCTGCCGAGTCCGTTTTTTGGGCTGGATTGGCTGGTTTTGAAAAATGTCACCAGAACCTAGTGCTCCTTTCCCTAGTGCATCGTCAACTTTAAATGTTCGGTTGATTCCCTCTGTGAGAATCCGAATTTTAAGACTCGAGAAAGCACTAGTGCATATGATCCACCTCAGGAATCTCCCCCGTCTCAGAAAGTAGAATCGCAAGCCAACGGGTGCTTTGAAAGTGGCCAAAGACGATGATCAGAATCACCGTCAGTGGCACAGAGAGAAACATACCAGTCAATCCCCATATTCCACCAAAGATGGAGAGAGAAATGAGAACCACCAGGGGGCTGACGCCCAGCCGATTGCCCATCATTCGCGGCTCTATCATATAGCCAAAAATGAACTGAATCAACGTGACAGCCACAGTTACCCCAATAATCCACGTCCAATCAGTTGAGCTGAGGATGGCTGTGAGGAAGGGAAAGATGATGGCGATAATGGGGCCGATGAAAGGAATATAGTTGAGCAAGAAGCTTAGAATCGCCCAAACCGTGGCGTGGTCAACACGTAAGAGCCAAAGAACGATAAAGACTGCAACACCCAACAGAAAGCTGATCCACGTCTTAATGCCCACATAGTCTGTAATATTGTCCCCAACAGATTTGAGAATTCCAGCCGCATCGTTGCGCTGCTCATCACTAGGGAACATAGCCATCAGCTTTTTAGAATAGGTTCCTTGTTCAACCATCAAAAAGACAACATAGACCACCACAACCGATGCTTGGCTCAATCCCCCTGCCAAACTAGAAGCCACTGTTGTAACGTACGTACTAAAGCCCTCAAAGAGCGTCGTTAGCAATGTATTGAGGCCCTCTTCAATATTGCCTGTACTAAAGGCTGGAATCAACTGCAAAAGTCCAAGGGGTAAGGTGTCCAATAAAGCAACCAGATTGGCCTGATGCTCGGGCAGTTTCTCAACAAAGACCCCGAACTCAGTAGCAAAAATGCCGAATAAGATATTCAGAATTACAAAGAGGCCCAGAAAAACAAGCAGACCAGATAACCAATAAGGCAACTTAAATGAACCGATTGAGCGTTGATGAATTGCTTCTGTCATTGCGACAACCACCTGCCAGATGACAATCGCAACAACCAAGGGTAGAAGAATAGATCGACCAATGATCATCATATAACCAGTAAAGGTCAGAAGCGCCAAAATCAGCGCGAAGAAAAAGAGTTTGCCAGACTGTTGATTATTCATATCCATAATTTTTTTGTTGTCCTAGCGCAACCGATCCATTTTTGGGTCAAACTGAGGGTCCTGGCTAACTGTAGCTGCATAACGCTTGCCTTCATACTCAATTTCAAGTGCGTTTCCTTCGGCGGCATACGAGGTAGGCAAATACCCATAGATAATAAACTTCCCTACACTGTAGCCATAGTTGGCACTCGTTACGTGGCCGATGCAGGTACCGTTGTCAAAGATTGGTTCGTAGCCCATGGCAACAGCATCTGGCGCAGACAACGTCAGGCAGCAGAGCTTTTTCTTTGGCGTCCTTTCTTTGGCTACCAAGCAAGCGTCCTTACCGATAAAGTTATCCTTCTTCAACCGAACCGTCCACCCCATATTGGCTTCATATGGGTCATACTCAGTATAGATATCGCCACCCCACAGGCGATAACCCTTTTCCAGGCGTAGGGAATCAAACGCGCCCATTCCAGCAGGAACCATGTCCAACGCTCGGCCGGCTTCCCAAAGCAGATCCCAGACAGGCAACGCCTGATCCATAGGAATATGAAGTTCCCACCCTAACTCGCCTGCATAAGAGATACGTAGGGCCAGTACTCGAGCCGCGCCAATCTCTATCCACTGACTGGTAAAGTAGGGAAAGGTCTGATTTGAAACGTCTGCCATGGTGACCTTTTGCAGCACTCTACGGGCATTCGGCCCCCAAAGCCCTAAGGCCGTATAGTTATTTGAGACGTCCTGGAGAACGACCGTACCATTTTGGGGCAGATGCTCACGGACCCAAGCCATGTCTTGAGGCAACGTACCCTCGCCAACAAACATCCAGAAACAGTCAGAACTAATACGTGCCACCGTCAGATCCCGTTTGATGCCCCCCTTGGGTGTGAGCCATGTCGTGTAGATCACGCTACCCACAGGTTTATCCATTCGACTGCTACACAGATAATCCACAAATGAGAGCGCACCAG
This sequence comes from Chloroflexota bacterium, assembly GCA_039028975.1. Taxonomy (GTDB): domain Bacteria; phylum Chloroflexota; class Anaerolineae; order Caldilineales; family Caldilineaceae; genus JAHBNG01. The sequence goes on along the minus strand of JBCCHB010000009.1, from coordinate 13,341 downwards.
GGCCTCGAACCTCGATAATGGATAGCCCGGTTAGATCAAAGAGAGCTACGTTTTCTCGGGTTGCTAGATGTTCTGCCCCTTGAATACGGGACCAGTATTGGGACGCCCATCCAGTACGCTGAGGAATCCGTTCGTCATACTTCTCTAAAAGGCGGGCGTTAGACTCAAACCAGTTGGGGAGTTCGATACCAGCGAAAGCTGTAAAGCTGGCGTCTAAAGCTTCCAACCGAGGATGGAACGGTGAGAAGCGAATATTGCGTGGTTCGGTAATGGGCTGGCGAGGGTGAATGATGTCATAGACTTCACGATAGTTTTTGGCCGTAACCACATCAATGTAATGTTGGGTAGTCTGAAAGCCGGCAAAGCGATGAATATGGGCCTGACGCATATCCCACTCTGTCTCACCATGAACCATCCACTCGGCAACCGACTTTCCAACGCCGCCAGCATGGGTAATCCACGATGCATTGGCCGACCAGACCCCTTTCACGTCGGTTTCCCCAATAATCGGATAGCCATCTACAGAGAAAGCAAACATGCCATTAAAGGCTCGCTCTAGCTCTGCGCCACAAAACATGGGGAACAGATTTTGTGCTTTCTCCCAGGCTGGCGCAAAGTCATCGGCGGTGAATGGGTGCATTGCCGTCTTATTAACGTCACGCGGGTGAACAGGATGGGGCTTATGATAGTAGCTACCAACACCATAAGCACCCCAGTGCTGACGGTAGTACATGGTTGAGTCCAGCTCGCGGGTGGTGGGAAAGGTGACCTCGTGGTCTCTGTTGGTTGAATCAAATTGAGAGAGTTCAGGAAGTGGCTGGGTTACGACATATTGGTGTTCAAAGGCCATCAGCGGAATCGGTACGTTAATCTGCTCGCTAATGGCAGGAGACCAGATGTTGGCACAAAGCAGTAACTGCTCGCACTCTATTCGGGGCATCTCCGGGTTATTCGTATGGACAGCAACGATCCGACCATTCTGCACATCCAGATTGGTGATGCTGGTCTCTCCCATAAAGGATGCTGCACCCGTCTCCATTGCATCTCGGGCTAGTGCGCCACAGACTTGTGCGCCAGAAACGATTGCGCCACTTGGAATGAAGAGTGCGCCCAAAAAAGCATTCTCGTTGAGTAGGGGCATCTTCTCTTTGGTCTCTTGGGGCGTCAACAGATGGGACTCAATACCAAAGGACTTAGAATCGCCGTGGAGGCGGACCAGATCGGCCATTCTCTCTTGCGAGATCGCCAGTTCTATCTGTCCTACTGGGTTATAATGATTCCGATCTGGGGAGAACGGTTTGAGGCTGCCAAGTAGATTCGTGGTGTAATAGCCAAACTGACTCATCAGTTTGGAATGGCTCAACGGCACTACACCTCCGGGCGCATGGGAAGTTGAGCCATCATTTTCATACAGTTCGCCCTTATCCAGGACCAAAATATCCTTCCAGCCTAATTTAGCCAGGTGATAGGCTGCACTGCAACCCACAATTCCAGCACCAACAATGACAACTTTCGCCCGATCCACCATAATTATTCCCCACTCTCTGTTATCGTTACCTATTCTCGTCACATATAGATGGCCAGAAAGTTCTGTCCTACCTTCTGGAAAATTCCCAGAGTGGATTGGTCAAGACTTGGGACAAGACTTTTCTGGTGAGGTATATACGGTCCTATCAGCAGTTGACCGATCACACTCTGAGAGGGCTGGGCCAGTACCATTGACCCACAGACCCAGTTCGACCCACCGAATTGTAGTGTCTGCCTAAGCAGAATGTCAAAGTAATCGATACTTAATTTGAAGCATCTGTACAGGGAATGGTACACTCTTTTCGCTCATTGCCCACCTTCTTCGCACCTGTCCCACTAGCCATACGATCCATAGAATGTAGAAAATGGGTTTCCTTTGAAAGGTTTTTATGAATATCAAACGAATCTATCGATTTCTTCCAAGTGCGGAGACTGTGTTGAATCATAAGTTAAATCGCAAGCCCTCTTTGATATTGAGCATGCTCTTCGGTATTCTCATTGTTACTCTGCTACCAATAATATTCGTCTTCAAAGGTTCCCATCCGCTATCAATCAATGTGCTAGCCCAGCACCAAAGTACACAGAATTTCTATCTGATTCAGTTGGGCAATGGTGGACTGATGCCTGCACTGACCGAGTCCATGCAAGTCCGTGCCCGATTACACGATGGGCGTTATTTAGTTGAGGGGACAGCAGCTACAGGTCCTTATTTCGAAGCAGCAGGCATCACTGTAGAGCAAATCCAGGTCAATACTGACAATCCCTCGTTCTACTGGGTTACAATGTTAAACGGCGTCGGGGCTGCCGGGGTACAGGGGGAATTGCTCGTAACGGATAGCAGTCGCCAGCTCTACGCCGTCCCCCAAGCCCAGACGGACGAGTTCGTACAGCAGATGAATGAGATTGGTGCGTCGCCGGTTACCATTCAGGATGGTGAAACAAACGAGCCGATCTTTCCGGGATTTGGGCGTGACGCACAGACGATTGCCCAGGAGAATTCCCTAGCTGCAAGGGGTTGTGAAAATCTGCTTATCAATGGGGAGTTGGAAACAACCGAAGGCTGGCGCTTTGGCCCTACCCCTGCACCAGCCAGCTATACGACTAACCTGGTTCACGGTGGTACCCAAGCCGTTCAGTTAGGCATTCAAACCGGACAACCCAATGTTTTTTCTCACTCAACCGTCTATCAATCGATTACCATTCCCAGCGAGGCGGAGTCCGTAACTCTCCAATATTGGGAGCGCACGGGTGGTGAAGGCAACGCCAGTGATTATCGGGAGATCATGTTGCTGAACGCCAACTTTACCGTACGTCAGCTATTGGAACGAGACCCGTCAACGGGTAACAATACGTGGACACTGCGTTCATTCGATTTGAGTAATCATCGAGGTCGTAGCCTCGTTCTCTACTTTAATGTCTATAACAATGGGAGTGGCCCTTCCCTGTGGAATATCATAGACGATGTCACCATCAGTACCTGTACGACAGAGCCAAGTCCCACCCCAACGCTGACCTCCCTTGCCCCAGCCACGCCAACACCGACTGCAACACCGACTGTAGCCCAATCCACCACAACCTCGACGCCGATTTCACCCACTATGACTGGTACGGCTACAGCAACCGAAACAGCAACCCCAACGTCCACTCCGCCTGATGGGATGGGCACTTCAACGCCTACGCTCACGGTTTCGCCCACGGCAACCATAACAGCTAGTCCGACATCCACCCGTGAAGTGAAAGGGGTGACACTCTACATTGAAAACACCTCTGTTGATCTCTCTGCTGGTGCCACAGAACCATTTACGGTACCGATTGTCCTAGCTGGTGTAGGAGCTGAAACGACTATTGGGGCTATCAGTCTGGAGGTCACCTATGATGCGGCCAAGGTAACCGTAACGAGCTGTGGAGACGCTGGTGGGTTTGATATTGTGCGCTGCAATCCAGACGAGGTTGGGCGAGTCCGTCTAGCGGCAATAGACGCAGAGGGAGTCGGCCCAGGCCAAGAGAATGATCGTGTTCAGGTGGCAACATTGACGTTGACCTTGAATGCAACCGACTTTGAGAGCACTACCCTCAACCTGACCAGCAATGAAGTGGGCAGCAGTGCTGGTGAACTGATTCAAGTGACGACTGAGAATGGTCTCATCGAATTGACTCAACGCTGCCTCCAAGGCGATGTAAATTGCGATGAAACAGTTGGCACCTTGGATGCCCTCTTTATTCTCCAGTACGACACAGGTGGTCGTCAAGGCACCACAACTACACCTCTCGCATCAGATGAGCTCTATCTGCCTTCCTGTGATGTAAACGCTGATGGGAACTGTGATTTGGTCGATGCACTATTTGTCTTACAGTGCATAATTGGAGAATCAAATCCCTTCTGCACAGCACTAGGTCAACAGAGCGCCCAGCAAAATTCTATGGTACAGGCCCAATCTATACTGGTAGGTGCACCTATAAGTACAATCGACCAAGTCTCGGTCTATATGGAATCATTGCCGGATGAGATTATGGGGACGGTTGAGGCCTCTATCTATGCCAACATTCCAAGTGGGCTAAGTGGCGCAACCATCGACTTACGGTTCGATCCAGCCCAGTGGGTAGTGGAGAGCTGTTCTCCTAATACCGGTAATTTCGGGACAGTTGGATTCGATGTTGGCGCTTGTAATTTGGCGTTTGATCGAGACGGTCAAGAATTAGATAGCATTCGCTTCAACGTCATCACGTCAAACAATCTCTCCGGTGTTGTCTTACTAGCCAAAGTGGGTTTGACAAAAGCAACAGGTGCCGCGTCTTCCCCTGCCCCCATGGTGGTTCCCCAATACGCAGTGAATGCTGAGGGTATTTCGGTTCCAACCGATCCATCATCCGAGAGAGGTCAAGCAAACTCACTATTCCTTCCCGCATTTTTAAGGTAGCAAGTGGGCAAGTGGGCAAGTGGGCAAGTACGATTGTCACCTGCAAACCTTGTCACCCCCGAAGGTAGTTATCGGGGGCTGCTCACCTGCACACCTGCACACCTGCACACCTGCTATCTTCTAAACAAGGACTCAATTTATAATCCATGTTTCTGCAAACAAATATCCGCTCTCACGTTTATCTACTTACGACCATTGGTGCGTGTACCACGATTGCTTGGATGCTACTCTTTGCTTTCACGCCAGAGAAGGCCGCTCATGCCAGCTTGAATGGACGCGTCGGCTTTTCGGGCAATCCTGGAACCAATGAAGGGCAAGACTGCACGGCCTGCCATGGCGTAGGTGCAGAGGTGCCAAACATCGGGCTAGTTGGCCCTGCAGTGGTGGAAGCGGGTAGTACCAATTTCTACACGCTGACCCTATCGGGGGGGCCTGGCCAAGTTGCCGGAGCCAATATTTCAGCAGGAGATAGTGCTGGAGCTCTGTCCCCACGCCAAAATGACTTGCAGTTGATTCTAGGAGAATTGACCCACAGCAGTCCCAAGATCATGAGTAATGGTACGACAACCTTTTCGTTTGCTTGGACAGCACCAACCTACAACCAGCAGTTTACTTTGTACGCGGCTGGAAACTCAGCCGATGGGAATGGTGATCTGGCTGGGGATGGCATTGGAACGACCACGCTCTCTATAGAAGTTGTGGATGGTGATCCAACCCCGCCAGAAGCAACGCCAACACCAACACCTGCAGCACTGACTTTACAGGAGGTTGCCAGTGGTTTGAACCAACCGGTAGACATTCAGAGTGCAGGCGATACGCGGCTCTTTGTGGTCGAGAAGTTTGGCACGATTCGAGTGATTGATGGCTCATTGCAAACGGCTCCTTTCCTTGACATCACAGATAGAGTTCAGGCGGGTGGCGGCAATGCCGAGACGGGTCTATTAGGGCTAGCCTTTCATCCCGATTATGCAGCCAACGGACACTTTTATGTCAACTATACGGTGGCAGGCCCCTTACGTACTCGCATCTCGCGCTTTACGGTAACATCCAATCCCAACGTGGCTGATCCCGCAACCGAAGTGATTCTTATGTCTTTCAATCAGCCATATACCAATCACAATGGCGGGCAGCTCCAATTTGGGCCAGATGGGTACCTCTACATTGCATCAGGAGATGGTGGCAGCGGCAGCGACCCTGGTAACTTTGGTCAAAGCATGAATACGCCCTTGGGAAAGATTCTGCGTATCGATGTAGATGCACAAGCAGGAACAGCACCAGAGTGCAACCTGGAAAGCGAAAATCATTACACAATTCCAACAGATAATCCATTTCGAGATGGGGATGGCGGCGCCTGTGATGAGATCTGGGCGACAGGGTTGCGGAATCCTTGGCGATTCAGCTTTGACCGGTTAACCGGAGAACAGTGGATTGCTGATGTGGGCCAGAATCGATATGAGGAGATTAACTTCGCGCGCCGTAGTGTTGGGGGTCAAAATTATGGCTGGCGCTGTTACGAGGCCGCAACTGTCCTGAATGATGATGATTGTGGACCATTCACGGATTATGATGCCCCGCTCCATTGGTACGATCGGTTGGCAGGTGACTGCTCGATCACAGGTGGTTATGTGTACCGAGGCTCGGCCTTACCTACCTTAAATGGACACTACTTCTTCTCAGACTTCTGTAATGGCACCATTCGCTCAATTAGCGGTGCACCCGATGATCTGGTCGTTACCTCGTGGACGCGCACGTCAGGAGGAGCCAATGTAGCCACATTTGGCGAAGATGTGAATGGCGAGCTATACATTGGCTTTTTGACTGGGCAAGTCTCTCGCATTGTTGGTTCATCAGGACCGCCAGCGCCAACAGAGGTACCAACAGAGGTACCAACAGAGGTACCAACAGAGGTACCAACAGAGGTACCAACACAAGTGCCAACATCTACCCCAACGCTCCCTGCTACTGCAGAACCTACAGCAACATTAACGCCTGAGCCGACCTCAACGCCTGAACCGACTAGACCGCCTGCTCAGGTTTTTGTTGGTACTGCAATATATGATGATAAGACCCAACGTTTCCAGGTCCCTATTCAGCTAGCGGATCTGTCGGTTGCTCAACCTCTAGCGGCGCTGACGCTGGACGTAACCTATGATACACTGGGATTAACCTTAACTCAATGTGTTGAAGCGGGGCAGGGATTTGATTCAGTCTTATGTAACGGACAATCGAATGGTCAGGTTCGTCTATCGGCTCTCTCTGCCAATGGGTTGTCCGGAGGGGTTACTCTGGCCGTTTTAGAGATGAAGCCTTCTGGTCTGAATCGCGTACCTCAACTTATTGGCGTGACATCATCTGTATTTGCCGACACGGATGGGCACCCTATCGAAGTCATTGCGACTGGTGGACAGCTCGATTCAACCTGCTACTTTGGCGATGTGGATTGTAGTGGCGTCTTGGAGCAGACGGATGCCCTTCATGTGGCCGACTATGTTGTTGGGTTGGTCAATGCCACTGACGAAATGCCTCCGCCCGATGGCTCAATTTTCCTGCCTGGGTGCGATGTGAACGAAGATCAAGCCTGTACGGTCAGGGATGGTATGCAGATTTTACAATGTGCAACAGAGCAAAGCAATGCTCTTTGTCCTGCAGTTGGCGATAAGCGGTAGAATTGCTGGCCGGGTAGGTGGTCAATGTCATTGGGTAAGAGAATTTAAGAAGTGAGCAGTGAACAGCCCGCAGTTTCCAGTGTAGAGACGGGCTAACCACTGTTTACTACTGGCTTAACGATAGTCAGTAGATCGAAATCTGTCATTTCGACGAAGTATGAGGAGAAATCTTGGGCATCTGACCAGAGAAAGATTTCTCGTCGTTCCTCCTTGAAATGACATCAGCGAACCTCATTGCGGTCTACTGATAATAAATAGGCCGTAGAGCAGGATTGAATAGCATGGTAAAACAATCAAGAAAACAGAACCGGATTTGGGTCGTTGTCGTACTCCTTCTTTTGGTAATCGCTTGCTACGGCTATGCGAAAACCAGTAATTCGGCATATCTAGCCCGCAGCCAATCCACTACGCCAGCGCTTTATGATCCGCTGACAGATAGCGAGGTGGCAGAGACCAGCCGCGTTATCGAAGAACAAGCGATTATCAACCAGGTGGAGTCAGCCCAGGCCTCACCTCGTGAGGTGCTACTACTCACCCAAAGATTGGACGCAGGCAAAACTGCTAAAGATCAGGATGCGCCCCCTCGTCGTAGTGAAAGCTATTTTTACAACTACGATACCAACGTGCTGCGTCGCGTAATCGTCAACTTGGCAACAGATGCTGTGGAAGAGATTGATGAAATACAATCTGTTCAATTGCCTCTAATTGATGCCGAAATCAACCAAGCGCTACAGATCGTTTATAAAGATGATACCATTAGCCAAACTATCTATGAACAATATCGAGCGGCAACGGGTATATCCCTTGAAAGCCTGGAAGCGCTTGAACACAAGGTCTTTGTCTTCAAATCAGATACTATGCCCGACCGAGTCAACGATGCCAGCCGACAGTGTGGTCTTCAACGTTGTGCGCAGGTGTTGCTCTTCACACATGATCGCATCGCATTTGAAGTCACCCCCATCGTCAACTTGTCTACCCAAGAGGTTATTCAGCTGATGTGGGTAGATTAAGTGGTATAGCAAATGAACTTTTCTCTGTGTTACGAATCGGTACAAACTACGCCATGCGCGAAGATATTTCACACGGATTCTCGGAGAAAAGAGAGATTTTCAGAGACTCTATTCGCTCTTGAAAACTCGGTGAATCTCTGTGCCTCCTCAGTGGAGCTCTGTGAAATTTTAGTTGTGGCTCTGCCACGCTGTGAATCTCTTTGAAACTTCTTTTGATTCTGGATCGTCCAGGTTAGGTACCTATGCTTAAACAGATTACACATTCCTTATTGGACTACCCAAGAAACAAGCCCAAAAGTGTTGTCCATCTCTATTTATTCATCCTCTTTGTTGGGTTCACTGCAGCCATACTTCTGTGGCAAGTGGGTTCCCTTAGTGCCCAACAAGATGGATGTGAAACAGGCCAAGGAATTGATGAGACTTTGAGCACCGGAACCCGATGGGAACTTTGCTGGAGTGTGGCCGAGGCAGAAGGGATTCTGCTCCATCAAATCCACATCACGACACCCGATGGAAGTCGTCGCCAGGTTCTCAATGAGGCTGGATTGGCTCAGATCTACACCCACTATGATGATGGTGAAACGGGTTACCACTATCTTTCCGACGTTGGTTTGGGAGGAGATCGGTTTATCTCCCTAACAGAGAATGATTGCCCTCAAGGCCAACTGCTACAGCGTGATGGTCAGAACGTGCTCTGTCAGCAAATAATCCCTCGCGGGTATGTCTATCGCCACTTTCTTAATCAACGGCAGGGCGAATATCTACGTCTCTTCAGTGCATCAGATGTGGGTGGCCCCGTCTATCTAGTCGAATGGCGCTTCTACGATGACGGCACCATTGAGCCACTGTTAGGCGATACAGGAGTCCTGCTCCACACCAGCTCTGACCCGGCAGATGGGCGCCCCCTCGATAGTGGAAGCCGATTTGGCATTGGCTATATCAACAATGTCTACTGGCGGCTTGATTTTGGGATTGGTGATAGTGCAGTCGACACAGCAGTTGAGGAGTTGGAATTGCTACCCATGGACAATAATAGGCAGCGGGCGCTCAACGTAACCACCTTTGAAGTCGAGAATAAGCGCAACACCTTCCGAGAGCAGAAGCGTTCTTGGCGAGTCAAGTTATCTACCCAAAACAGTGATGGACATCCGATTTCATACCAACTGGAACCCCGCAATCTTGGTCACGAATACATGGGGGGCGAATCGGAGCCATGGACACACCACCAGCTCTACGTGACGGTAGATAAGCCGTGCGAGCGCTTGGCCTCTCGCAACCCACAAGAACCCTCCTGCGGGTCTCATGTCGACCAGTTTGTAAACGGTGAATCGCTAACCGATGCAGACATTGTTCTCTGGTATGGTGCCTCTAGCTACCGCCTGATCCGCGATGAAGATGAGCCGGTTAAGCCCACCCAGTGGCTCTCCTTCCAACTCATTCCCAGAGATTGGACGGCCCAGAATCCTTTAATCTCGGCTCAGTTTGTAAACAGCCCAAGTGTAGTTGAATCAAGGTAGGTATGATGAATCAATCTGTACAAGCCATCCGACTCTCTGACTTAGTGGCTATCTCGACCATTGTCGCGCTGTTGGGCGGCTTAGGCTGGTTCTGGCTCGATAGCCAAGCTCAGGTCAACGCTGATTGCTCTGCGCCCTACTATGTGGATGAGACCTTGCCTAATGGTGGACGTTGGGAACTCTGTTGGGAGCATCGCAGCTTAGATGGAGTTGTTCTGCGAGATATCTACTTTACGACGCCTTCGGGTGTGCGCAGCAAAATACTTGGTGAGGCCAGTATTGCCCAAGTCCATGTACCGTATGACGACAACACGGCCCGCTTTCACGATATTACGGATGATGGCTTTGGCGACTCCAATCTATCGAATCTAACCGATGATGAGTGCCCCAACGGAACGCTCTTGCCATATGACAATAAAAATGTTGTCTGCTTGCAGACGATCAGTCGTGGTCATGCCTTCCGCACGGGCAGCCAGCAGCAACAAGGGTATGCCCTCAAACTCTTTAGCGTCTCCACCAGTGGCGAGTACAATTATATTCCCGAATGGTACTTCGGTGATGATGGGTCGATTCGGCCAATTATGGGGGCAGCAGGGAAGTTACAACGGTTTGGAACCAGCACACAGTTTGGTTGGCCCATTCGCAACAATAACGTGGTTGGCATCTCCCATATTCACAACTACTACTATCGGCTTGACTTCGATCTAGGCGATTCTGGCTCCGATGATATTGTGGAGGAGATGAACCTCATGCCAGCAACCAATGGCAATGGGCGAAGCTTGGCCGTTTCTCGCCTAGAGCGGGAGGCCAGTCGCTCGGTGGAGCCTAGCCAGATGCGCTCATGGCGAATTCGAGATGGCAATCGCGCCAATGCGGATGGTCACTTCATGGGCTATCAGATCGATCCGCTCCAAGTCAGCCACCGAGATGTGGGGCCGTCCTTTGAGCCGTGGACAGAGCATGATTTCTATGTCACTCAGTACAATCCGTGTGAGCGATACACGTCTCACAATTCTACGTTCAATGGCTGTGCAGGAAACGTGGCGGCCTTTGTGAATGAACAAAGTTTACTTGACGCAGATTTGGTGCTTTGGTATGGCGTAACCTTCCATCACGTTCCCAGAGATGAAGATGAACCCTATATGCACGCGCATTGGGATGGTTTTCAACTGACCCCATTGGATTGGACGGCTGAAAACGAGTTTGAGATCAACCTGCCTCCTCAAGCAATTTTTACACTTGACCCGATGACTGGCAATAGCCCGCTGATGGTCACTGTAGATGCGGCTGGTTCGACAGACCCGGATGGACAGATTGCCAGCTACAGTTGGGACTTTGGCAACGGGAGCCAAGCATCTGGTGCTCAGGTTAACTATACCTATGATACACCAGGGAACTACACAATCACCCTGACTGTGACGGACAATGAAGGTGAAATGGCTCGGGCGACTCGCACTCTAATGGTGATGTCACCGTGCCCACTTGGGGATGTCAACTGTGATGAAGCAGTGAACGTCATTGACGCGCTCTTTGTCCTACAAGGAACCCGGGGTAGCCGTACGCCCACAACCCAACTGCCCCTAGGTGAAGGCACCTTCTACGGCCCTGCCTGTGATGTAGATGACAATGGTCAATGTGATCTAACAGATTCAACGATGATCTTCGAGTGCAGCACGGGCATCAAGAATACTTTCTGCTCGGTCTCTCCTGAGGCTGAAGAGCCAGATCTGTCTATTCCGCAAGCAACTAGCACGCCAACATCAACAAGCGACAATGTGCTTATCTATATTCCGCTTGTCGAGTAGGGTGTCTCCAACTTTTATCGCCGCCTCTTCTGATCTATGGATGACTAAGGTATAATTGGCTTAATTCACAACTTAATCCATAGGTAACCGCTCACTCCCCCTGTAGGCTGAGCCTGTCGAAGCCGTCTCTCGCCTTCGACAGGCTCAGGGGGCTGAACGACTACATCCATAGAGAGGAAACAACATGGCGACCCCAAATGAATTTTATGGTTCCGGTGCAGTAGCTCTTGTGCAACGAATGGGTGAGGCTGCGGCTGATTTTCTGGCCAGCTTGTCAACTGATCAGCGTATCCAAACACAATTAGATTTTTCCGATCAGAGTGAGCGCACCAATTGGCACTATACGCCAGTCGAGCGGAAAGGCTTACCCTTTACGGAAATGGATCGCCAACAACAGCGGTTGGCTCAGAAACTTGTTACCACAGGCTTAAGCAGAGGTGGGTACAATACCGCCACCACCATCATGGGCATCGAAACGCTGCTGGATGCCAAAGAAGAGTGGACAGCCCCACTTTGGTGGAGAGACTCCAAGCTCTACCATGTAACCATTTTTGGAGAGCCGAGCGTTGATAAGCCCTGGGGATGGCGCTTTGAGGGGCATCATATCTCGCTCAACTACACTATAGTAGGAGGGCAGATTGTAGCGCCCACCCCAACATTTTTTGGCTCAAACCCAGCCCGGTCCCCCCTTGGCCAAACGGCTTGGTTGCGGCCATTGAGCGCCATTGAAGATCTGGCACGTGAGTTGGTCTATGAATTTGACGAGGGACAGCGAGCGAGTGCCGTTGTCACCCCCATTGCACCGCCGGACATAGTGGCCCTCAATCGACCTGTCATTCTGGATCAAATGCTACCTGGAGAGACGCCAGGCATTGTCGATCCATCAAACGTGAGCGATCAATTTCAAAATTTGGAGAAATTTAAGCAGGCATTGGGGGCTGAAGCAGAACATTTAGAGGCTGTTCGATATACAACGAAACCAAAAGGTATTCAAGGCGCTCAGATGAGCTATGCTCAACAGGAAATTCTCTTAAAGCTCATCGGTGAATACATTCATCGGATGCCTGATGAACTGGCCGAGATCGAGATGGCCAAGGTGAAAGAACAGGGGGTTGATCAGATTCACTTTGTCTGGGCCGGACCCATTGAGCCTTATCAGCCCCACTATTATCGGCTACAAGGGCCTCGCTTCCTGGTCGAATACGACAACGTCCAAAACGACGCCAATCATATCCACTCAGTCTGGCGGGATAGCCAGAACGATTTTGGGGCCGACATTTTGGCCCACCATTATGCCCACGCGCATTAGAACTTCAATCACCCAAGCCTCGTTGTCAGCAGATCACAACAGTACGATGCAATGAGCACCGGTTGCCTTCTAGGCCCGTGCGCCACAGGGCGCGCTGCTTGCACTGCGACTACTTATTTCCGATATATATGCTTAGCCGCAACTGTAAGGCAACGGAAGTGAAATATTGATGTTCAATATAGCACACTTATTTAGGCTTCAAATCTCTCAAAAAAAAATATCGATTACATCACATAAAAACACACTTAATGAATAATCTAGTATACTGTTCGAAAAGTTATGATAGTTTAGAGGCCCCCTCCTAACCTTGAGTTTGGCTGTTAGGGCATAGAAAAAAGAGGTCAAGCATAGGAGCATGACCGAAATAGAAAAAAGTTGGTTAAAAAAGCCGTTCCGCCCCTAAAAGAGGGAAAACCGGTGTCCGAAAGCGGACTAAAATCTGGCGGAAGCAAGAACAGAGTTCATCAAATTGTCCCAAAGCGACTCATTTGTAAGCCAGTTGTCGCGTGACCATGTCCAAGTGGCCCGAAAACGAGGGCGATGCCACATTTCGATGCGGAGGGAGTGGCAAACGATGTTGAAAGACCAT
>JBCCHB010000008.1:0-160578 GCA_039028975.1 Chloroflexota bacterium | reverse complement strand
CTGCCTTCACTCTACTTTTCCTTTGACTAATTTTCATGACTGATTCCTTACTTCCCTACACTATTTCGCTGACTTTTTCATACCATCAGCTACATCACGGGACACTCCTTCTGAACAAAAGTTCTGTAGGGCAGGAAAAGCCAGGATATCTATCCCATCTTTCATCGGCTGGGCCTCATGAAGTGGGTCTCCGCCGCGGCCCTGTTTAGAGAAGGGTGGATCGACATAGGCGATTTTTCGGATCCGGCGTATATTCGTAAACTGGCCGATAACTCGGATAGTAATGCAGAGCGTCGCCAGCACGTTTTTGATGCGTTTCGCGATCCAGAAGTCGAGACGGTGGCAGAATCCCAATACAAATTACCCTATATGGCGGGCAGCGGCATCAATTACGAAAATAGCCCCAAACGTTATTACATGATGCCAGAGCTGCAATATTCGATTCTGGAGCGCTGGCGAGACGGAGATTTCATCAATGATTTTGATGAGATAGACACAGCAGAACGACAGAATATCACCTCGATTGATCAACTGCCCCTGGCTGAACAGCCCCATGCCCTAACCAAGGCGGCCCTTGAGCCTCTCTCCGGGGGCGCGTTCCACCCTGGCGTCGAGCTGACCTGGGTACTTGAGCGCCCAGAACTCTTTGATGAGGAAGAGCCCTTCCGCCTTGCCGTGGGCGACCGAGAGCGTTTGTCTGCCAACATGGGGCCGCTGATAACGCCCGAGAACACGCTACCTACACCGGAAACAAAGGCAAATCAACCCTACTGGCCCGTTGGTCCCCAAAGCCCAGGCGACCTGACGCGCTGGATGGGGCTGCCCTGGCAACCCGATGCCTTTAGCTGCCAAAACATCAACTTTGCCAACGACTTTCCCACCCTTGTCTGGTGGCCGGCGCTGCTGCCCGTTCAGGTCATTCCCGAATACGCCTACAAGCAGATGCTCAATCCAAATATATCAACAGAAGCCCGGTTGACCTTTGCCAACACCCGTGCGGCCTGGTCCCGTGGCGTGGCGGGCCTTGGTTATCACGTCAACGGCAGCTACTTTGATGGCTTGAATCGCATGGTCTACCTGTGGGAGCAGATGGGGTTCGTGGTCAAAAAAGAGGTGCCTGCAGAGCTAACCGACAACTTGGGTGAATTTATCTATGTAGAGACTGAGCGCGGATCTATGGATCTGCAATTCCGTCAGATGCCGAGTCTGGGGTTGGAGTACTGAGAAGCCTGGATACAGATAATCAGTAGATCGCAGTCGTTCAATGAGCAGGTCTACGTGCGGCACGAGGCGTGCCTACTCCACTGCGATCTACTGATAATTTATACGAGTGTCTGTAAATACTGTGTATACAAAGTATTTTGGCATTTGGGTCTCTCCCAGCCTGGAAAAGGGAAATCTGGCACTTGCAAGGGTTCTGCCTAAACAGAAACGGCTTGCACCAGTTCCTTAATCGACGATGGTGGTGGCTCCAGGTGGGTCGCCGTAAAGGGCGAATCGGGTAGGGATTGAACCGTCGAAATATCTAACCAGCTATTCACGGGCGGAGAGGTTAGGGCCGCCGCTGCTCTTTAATGGTCTGTGGATGCGTCCCCCACACAACCCGATCACAGCCGACTATCCAACAGCGAACTCTGTTAACTTACGTTTCGACGGCATATGATATGCCAGCACAATATCTTGTTTTGGCACACCTAACTCAACAAGCTCGTTCGCAATGCCTGCCTCAGTCCCATCATATTGGATCCAAATCTTATCATTGATTATGTCCATATGCATCAAGCAACCATACGAACGACGTGTGTTATTGTACCAGCCTGCACGGATCAGTAGGTAGTGGTCATTATCTATGTCGATAATGACTTGGTCATCCACGTCTCTAGGAATGGCATTGTAGTTGGCATATTGGGTGAGAACTTGCTGAATTTTTTTGCGGTATTCGTCTATTCGTCCCATTTTACAATTACCTTTTGATCAGGATCAAAGACAAGGATTCGCAAGCCGTGTCTACGAATCATTTGCTGAGCAAAGTGCCCAACAAAGAAACCATCATAGGCATCACTCGGAACAGCCAAGAATAGATGTCGTTCTGGCTCTCTTTCTTCCAAAGCATATTCATAATTCAGATATTGTCCTAGAGCAAGATGAAAATCACTGATTGGAGATGGGTTAAGAAAGCTTTTAATTTCAACAGCAATCTTGCGTCCATTTCGTTCTGCAGCCAACAATTCTTCTGCCCCAAGATCAATTTTGACGGTAGTACCTTCAACGCTCAAAATCAGCGGATCATCGGTAATTGTCCAGCCATCGTTTTCCAACGCATCACATACAACATCATGATAAATATCTTGTGCAGCCATCTGAAATCTTACTGTTGAAATTCTCCAAAGCTCATAGACTACGTTGAAACGCATATAGCTATATAATCTAAGTTTAGCGAATCCTCCTTAAAATGACAAATGCACCTCAAAATTTTGTCATCAAAAGTGTAATCGAGTAGTAGCCGAATGGTAGGTGAGACTGAGCAAGGTTTCCGCCCAGCTCGGTCAACTTACGCTTGGTGTCTCAGAATGACCTACCGTAGGCGCTGTTTCCAACTGCGCAAGCGTCGCGCGTCCTCATATTTTCAAGAGAAGTGACGGGATTTTCCATGCTCGTCCGATTGTAAACCGCACCTACCACTGACCATCCCAATCTATCAGAATTTACCATACAGTGTTCTGGTACAGCGTAAGTGAAGTTTTGCAACATTAGAGACGAGCCACTTGTAGGTCACATTTGCAATGTGACAATCGCCGAATGCGCTATAATTTCAAGAGAAGTCACGGGATTTTCCATGATTGTCCGATTTGTAATCGGACCTACGGTTAATGTGCCAGAAAATCGTCAGACTTCAGTTCCATTCTTAAACAAAGTAGAGATAAAATAATGCAAACAGATATCGCAATTATTGGGGGCGGCATTGCCGCCGCGGCAGCTTTGATTAGTTTGCGCGATAGCCAACGCTCCATTACCGTGATTGCCCCACCACCCACCACAGGGGAGATCATCGGCGAATCCCTCTCGCCGTCCGCCAACCCGCTTCTAAAGGAACTGGGCCTGTGGAAAACGTTTCAACAGGAGGGCTATTCGCCTGCGGTGACCAATTTTTCATCCTGGGGGACCAACCAACTGATCCAGCGCGATTTCCGTCAGAACCCATCTGGCTCGGGGTGGACTGTGGATCGTCAACGCTTTGAAGCCTTCCTTTGGCACCGTGCGGAAAGGACGACCCATCGTCGGTTCCTCACCCAGCTACAAAACTTCGAAAAAGCTGGAGACGGTTGGCACCTAACAACGCACGATGGTACCGAAGTTGATGCCCGCTTTGTTCTGGATTGTTCAGGACGCAGCGCAGTCGTCGCTCGCCATCTAACAGAACGCCATCGTGACGCAACCATGGTGGCCGCCTCGGCATTTCTCCCCCACACCGACCCTGAAGTGGAGCCAACCGAGGCAGTGATGATCGAAGCGCGGCACGAGGGATGGTGGTATACAACCATAACCCCCTCAGGAAGGTTGGTGGTCTGCTTCTTTTCAGATCCAGACCTAGTTCCGTCGAATCTCCAGCAGGATACCCCGGTTTGGCAGGCGTTGGCCCAATCCGCTATCTATACCTGGCAGCGGATTGAGACCGCCGGTTTTAGCATTGTGGAGCCGCCACGCTTGTCCGATGCGGGAACGTTGTTTTCGGCTGATTTTGCTGGAACAGGTTGGGCAGCGGTTGGGGACGCGGCCGCATCCCTCGATCCCTTATCGGCTCATGGGATGACAACTGCACTCTGGTCTGGTCGCAAAGCGGGCTTGGCAGCCCACGCCGCGCTCGACGGTGACAACTACCCCATGCAGCAGTATGTCGCCGATTTTGAGGAAGGGATTATCCATTATCGACAAGAGCTGAAACAATTCTACCGACAGGAACGCCGTTTCCCGGGCGCCTCCTTTTGGCAGCGACGGCAAAACAAGTAAGTGATCTTCTCACTTCTTTCCTTGTTCTACACGTCATCCCCGCCCGTGGTATAATCCCCTTATGCGCTTCTTCAACACAGGGGGACCCTGCAATCCAATCAGACACTACATGCTTCCAGCCACTCAGCGTCTGGAAGCGTTTAATGTAAAACAGCTCGTTCAACAGGAGAACTATTTTGTTGTCCATGCGCCGCGCCAAGTAGGCAAAACCACAGCCATGCTGGCGTTGGCACAGGAGCTAACGGCCAGTGGCGACTACGTATCAGTTGTGGTGTCGCTGGAGACGGGTGCGCCCTTTGACGCGCCGCTCAAAGCAGAGCAGGCCATCCTCTCTAACTGGAAGATTCCCATCCGTGCCCAACTACCCCCTGAACTCCATCCGCCTATCTGGAAGCCAGAGGAATCGGGTGGCGGTCTCATTGGCGCGTTTCTGAGTGAATGGTCATTGGCTGCACCGCGGCCGCTGGTTGTCTTTTTGGATGAGATCGACGCGCTTGAAGACGATGTGCTGATTTCTGTGCTGAGGCAGTTGCGTTCTGGCTTTGCCAGTCGCCCCACCGCGTTTCCTGCATCTTTGGCCTTAATCGGTCTGCGCGACGTGCGCGACTACAAAGTGGCTTCGGGCGGATCGGAGCGGCTTAGCTCTCCCAGCCCCTTTAACATTGCAGTGAGATCGATTACGTTGCGCAACTTTACCGAAGCAGAAGTTAAGTCGCTGCTCAGCCAGCACATCAAAGAGACGGGGCAGGAAATCACGCCTGGGTCTATGAAACGAATTTTCCATCTTTCTCAAGGGCAGCCTTGGCTGGTCAATTCGCTGGCAAAAGTCTGTGTGGAGGAGTTGGTCCACAATCCAGAGAAGCCTGTTCTTCCTGCCCACGTGGATGAGGCCAAAGAGATTCTGATACAGCGTCGGCAGGTTCATCTGGACCAGCTGACCGATAAGTTACAAACCCAACGTGTGCGCAGCGTGGTCGAGCCAATCCTAGCTGGCGGTACGCTGGACAATATTCCATTTGATGATATCGAATATGTGACGGATTTAGGATTGGTGCAGCGTACCAATGGCGCAAGTGTGTCCATTGCCAATCCCATCTACAAAGAGATAATCCCGCGTGTCCTGGCTGCTAATACCCAGGCCAGCATCCCTCAGATTTCTCCGACCTGGCTCAATGCCAACGGTAGCCTCAACCCAGATAAGCTCATCGATGCTTTCTTGACCTTCTGGCGTCAACATGGGCAACCGCTGCTCAGAAGTGCGCCATACCACGAGATTGCGCCGCATCTAGTGATGATGGCCTATTTGCATCGGGTGGTGAACGGCAATGGCGTCATCGATCGCGAATACGCTATCGGTTCAGGAAAGATGGACCTCTACATACGGTATGGCGATGGCCCAGACGCTACTCAGATGGCTATCGAGCTGAAAGTGTGGCGAGACGGGCGACCCGATCCATTGACTGTGGGACTAAAACAACTCGACGACTACATGACCGGGCTTAGCTATTCAGGCACGGCAATCGAAGGCACCCAGGTTGAAACCGGCTGGCTAGTCATCTTTGATCAGCGCAGCAATCGGCCTGAGATTAGCGAACGAACGATGTCGGAGCTTGTGGATACACCGAGTGGCCGCTCAGTCATCCTGATTCGGGCATAGCTAGCTGGCTTCGCTCTTGCTGTTTTGCCTGCCCAAAATTCCAAGGACTGAGTTGTAAATAACTTGCGCGTTTCAATCTGGTGTAGTCCCTTCAAGTGCTCAAGTTATTTAATTCCCGTTCCAATACGCCCTAATATGCACCAACGCAGCTCCTGTCCAAAATAGAACCAGCTCTCCATCGGTATATCGAACTTTTGCTACGCAAACAGAACGAAAGTTCTGTAGGGTAGCAATGCCTCTGAGCTTTGCCGAAAAAGCTGTGTTATCTACCCTGAGATCGCTTGAACTTGTGTAGGGTAGCAAATATCGAACTGTCCAGTTCCCCAGCAACGGCGCAAACGCGCCAACAATCCCCATCAACGAGATAGGCAGCCCAGGAGCTGAGCAAGCAAAGCGAGCCAGCAAATCGAACTTCAACCCATTTGGGCTGCGAAAACCAGCAAACGGGCGGCTACAAAGTAAATAACACCTGACCATACGGAACCGTATTGACAAATCAGTATTGCTGAGTTACAATAACCATACGGTTCCGTATGTACTAAAGGAAATCAGATGTCACTAAGTCGAAATGATTGGATTCAGGCCGCCGGTAGGTTAATGGCGGAAAAAGATGTGGCCGCCGTTAAGGTAGAACCGCTGGCTAAGATCCTGAAGGTAAGTAAGGGCAGCTTCTACTGGCACTTTGAGAATCGCTCAGCGCTATTGGTGGCGATTCTCGAGTACTGGGAGAAAGAGACCGATTGGCTTATCCAAGAGTCCCAAAGGGTAGAAACACCCCTAAAGCGATTGGTACGCCTCTTTGCTCTCATTGGTGAGACGGCTAGCGAGAGCGGTGGGCAGTCGATTGATATGGCCATCTTCCGCTGGGCCAACCAGGCTCCAGACGTCTTAAAGCGGGTTCACCACGTAGAGGCCAAGCGGGTCCAATATATCCAAAAACTTCTTGAAGAAGCTGGATTTCCCCTTGAGGTGGCCATCCAACGGGGTGAGCTGATGTACTTGGCCTTCCTGGGTTATACGGAAAGAAGCAGCCGCGTCCCGTCGTATCGTTCGGCGGAAGTCTTTGAACAGTTTGGTAGATTGTTAATTGACCGACTGTTACACGATAAACCCTTACAAGATAACCATGAGGATACACTCAATGAAGAGTAAAAAACAGAATCGATCCAAGCTATTGCAGCAGGTACCAGAGCTCAACCAGCTAGCTGATGGTGCCGACCATATCGACATCAAGACCGTCACAGGTGAACTCTCCATGCGGCAGTTTTTGGCCAACATGTTCTCGTATATGCCAAGATGGATGCAAATTTTGTATGCCGTGCGTTGGTTCTTCGTACGTCTGCTCGGCATGAAGCAGGAGGGGATTCCCAAAGGGGAAACGCTTACACCAGACGGAATTCCTTTTGAGGTTGGCAAGTGGGCCACCTTTTTCCGCGTGGTCAAGGCCAAAGAGGGGGAACACTGGTTTGCGGCTGCCTCAGATACCCACCTGACAGCCCACCTCGGCCTGATTACGGAGCCACTAACAGGCAATGAAAAACGCTTTCAGGTTGTGACGCTGGTTCACTACCACCATTGGACTGGTCCACTCTACTTCAACGTTATCCGCCCTTTTCACCACATTGTTGTGAATCAGATGATGAAAGCTGCAGTGCAGGAGGGATAAGATGAACTGGCCACTTTTGATTGCTGGGGGCCTAACGGCCCTTGCTGCACTCGTCCATGCCTTGGCTGGCGAGCGCACGGACATTCGGCACTTATTGGCATCCGATGTACCAACAAATGAGAAGCTCGAATTGCGAGGCGTATGGCACACGTTCTCGATTGCCCTAGCAGGCTCGGCATTCATTGCTTTCTACAGCGTACTGGTTCAGCAGACGATGTTACTCAATGATCTGCTGCGCGGTTTGGCGCTCTTCTATCTGCTCTGTGGGACGATGGTCTTTTTGCTGATTCTTGGTACAGAGAGACGTTTCCTACTGAAAGTGCCACAGTGGCTCCTGCTATTGGTAATTGGCGGGCTGATGTGGTGGGGTTCGGTGTAGGGTCGTCATAATCTCTTCTTCCCAGCGAGAGAATGATGAATAGGTCTCTCGGGTTATAGGCAGATTTTTTGCTGGATCGGTTGAATCGATGTAGCGATGACCTAGGTAGGCCTCTTCCGTGATTCTGCCTTCTTTGAAGATCGCCACAGCAATGCTGGCGAGCGGTCTATTAGGTTTCTCTAGAATTGGGGCAAGACGATCTGCTAGGGTCATTGGTCTATAAATCCTGACCCTGGGGCAGCATGACCAGGTCCCGAATCGTTACGTGAGGCGGCTGAGAAAGCATAAAGACCACCGCTTCGGCCACATCTTCCGAACGAATACTTGCTCGCTCTGCCACCTGTTCATCAATCGCTGCCTGCTCAGTAAAACCCCATAATTCGTTGGCGACTCTACCCGGAGCAATCGCTCCTACTCGAATCCCGTGACTCAGCACCTGTCGTCTTAGCGTATGCACAAACCCTTGTATGGCATGTTTGGACGCGCTGTAGATCGGCTCCCAGTGAATGTCCACAAAGCCAGATATGGAGCTGGTGACCAGAATATCACCTGATTTTTGGGCCATCATGTAAGGTAAAACCGCATGGGCAGAGCGCATCACCCCGTTCACATTGACATTCATCAGATTGGCCCATTCATCCGGATCACCATCGGCCACGTCGCCAGGAATGTAGACGCCTGCGTTGGCGAATAGCGCATCAACGTGGCCAAAGCGGTCAATCGTCTTCTCAACCATGCGGGCAATGTCCGAACCCTGGGTTATGTCTGTGACAATGGGCATTGCATTAGGTCCTAACTCAGTAGCGAGGGCCTCTGATCGCTCCGCAGAACGCGCGGCCAATGTAAGCTTGCAATCGAGTTGAGCCAAACGTCGGGCCGTGGCCGCGCCAATGCCAGAACTGGCACCGGTGATAATGATAACTTTGTTCGCCAATGGGTGGGTCATTTCGTTTCCTCCGGTTGATAAGTGGTGTTCAGCAAGATTTCTTCCACATCCATCATACCCTAAAATCAAATGAGTGAGTGAATAGTAGGACTTCCGCGATAAGCCCATTCCCACAGCAGTTCTTGAGCAACAGATCGATCGAATGCAGTGGCCAACTCGACTGGAAGCTCATGAAACGATTGTGGTATCTACTAAAGAATGAAAATCAATTCATACAAGCCTAGCCGGAAAAGTCTCCTGTGAAACCACTCTTCTGTACTCGACCCCATATTAGCAACAACCTCGCCATTGATCTGCCACTCATACAAACGGGCAAGTCATTAGTTCCCATTCATCAATAAATGTAAAGCAGCTCCTTGCGACCACGAGTGATGAAATGCATCCGGACGTTCACTTCCACAAAACAAGAATGCTTCACTGCTCGGTTCATTAGCCATTCAACAATTCACAAATTCACAAATTAATTATTCTGAAGCAGATTCTTGAACCCAATAAGATCTTAGATTGAACGGACGTTAGGTTGCGCCGATGGACGGGAAATGTTTTGCGGACGCTTTGCGGACGCTTTGCGGACGCTTTTGCGGACATTGAGCGGACGTTTGGCGGGTAAGATAGGGGCAACACAGCATGTCGACAAGCTGAAATAACAACCAGTGACAAGTTTGGGTATTTTGAGACCGTCGCCTCTGGAGCAGTTGCGTATCCAAGGAGGAGGGCTCGAGCCACAAACGTTGCCACTAAAACCATTTCGTTGTAGTTTGGATAGATTTTATTGACGATGAGAAAATTCTCGAAAGGAAGATAATCTAATGGCTGAAATTGATATTCTTTGTGTGATTGATGGACAAACGCTTATGGAGCTAAGCGAGCAGAGTGGTTGGAATAACACGACCTCAGATAATCCACGACGGTTTAACCACGGATCAGACATCCAACCGTATCTACGTATGATAACGCGTACGGCTAATGCAGGCCTAAACACTCAAGCAACGGCTGAGTTGCAGGTAAACGCAAATAAAGATGATCGAATCCGATGGCGGGCAACTAGCTTAACAGAAGATACAAACTATAGCGTGGAAATCGTAAAATTCACATACATTGACAGCTACACTGTAATTTCTAACCCAGAGCATAATAGCTACGGTAATTTTTGGGAAGCTAAAGCTGTGGGTCCAGGAGAAGAGAGTTATTGGATAGTATTCAAAGTAATGTCAAGAGATCACAACAAGGTGAGATATTTTGACTGGGATCCCAAAGTAGTCGTTAGCTAAGATCGATAGCGACCCCAGTCGCTCTGTCCGAAAAAGTGTGTAAATCGATGCAGCTCAGTCAGAGAACCATCGCCATTTACACACAATTCTGGACAGAGTGCGTATTACCTACGGAAGGTGCTCAAGAAATGAGCAAGTAGTGTTCAAGAAATGTATATTCCAAGGCAAACCCACTCGGGCTTTCGTTACGTTATACTTGGCTCTGTCATAGATGGGAATAATCTATCCGAGTAAAACTATGTCGAATTATTCTCATCTATGGCCAAGCGCGGTATACACAAAGCATTCAACGTTTTTAATACAATAATTGGAGAATTAACCATGGCTTTGCTAAATATTTTGTTATCAAGTTCTGACGGTAATACCTATACGGCCGAATGCGAGTTGGGAATCGCCGCGGAGAGGGTTGGCGACGACGATATCGGAGGTAAGAATGGTGATGTTTTTGTTTTAACAGCGTCATCAGAAGCCTCAGAAAACATGATAATCGATACAGAAATGCTCAAAGTTGTCGATATGACGACACTTTCTAATGAGGAACTCGTAGCGATTCCGATACTTGGCATTGGAATTCCTTCGGCGCTGGTGGACTAAGATATCAAAGCGTGATACCAAATCTCAAAGTATTGTAGTGGCCTTGTCTCAGGGGAGACAGGGCCATTTTGTAATTTTCTAACTTTTTCGGTTCAACCGGAGCTCACATGGTTGACAGAAGATGAACAGGGATTAGCCAGATTGTTAAGATTAGAAGAGAAAAATCTTCAGCTCTTTGGGATCTCATGTGGTTGAGAAGAAAACCCCACCCCAGCCATCCCCAGTTTGGGGAGGGAGCCATCGGTTCCTCCCCCAAGCTGGGGAAGTTAGGAGGGGGGACGAAGATGTCTACCACATGAGAGCCTGTTGAACCGACACGCCTTTATAGAAACATGTCTGCCCTTCCATCCTTCTATATGTTATAATTCCTCAGTTGATTCCATCGCTTCCCTCTTCACACAATCCAAAGGAGACCCACTATGAAAATCACTAACGTCAAAGTCGACCTATTCAACTGGCCCTCGGCACCCTGGAAAACGGGTGTCGGTACGGCCTTTGGCGGTACCCAGCAGCTTGGCATTGTCACTGTTGAAACGGATGAGGGGGTCAGCGGCAATGCATTTCTAGGGTCGTCACGCGTGGGTGGCGATCACTTTGCCAAAGGGCTAATTGAGTTCATCAAACCCATGATCATGGGGCGCAACCCCCAGGACATTGGCAAAATCTGGTGGGAGATGTGGAAGATGAATCGATCGGTCTCGACTTATATCATTGGGGCCATCGATATCTGCTTGTGGGACATCAACGGAAAAGTGGCTGGGCAACCTATCCATCGTCTGCTGGGAACGTGCAAAGATGCTGTGCCTGCCTACTCTAGTACGGCGTACCATGAAACGATTGAAGCCTATGTAGAAGAAGCTATTCACTTTAAAGAGCTAGGCTGGACGGCCCACAAGCTCCATCCTCACAGCGAACCCATGGCAGATATCAAAATCTGTCAGGCCGTCCGTGAAGGGGTCGGCGATGAGATGAAGCTGATGCTCGACTCCATGTGGGCGTATCAGTATGAGGATGCCCTGAGGGTGGGGCGAGCTATCGAAGAACTCAACTTCTATTGGTATGAGGATCCGCTGGTGGAGGAAGATATCTACAATTATGTCAAGCTACACCAGAAGTTGGATATACCCATCATGTCCACCGAGTATGCGCCTGGTCGCTACTACGGCATGGCCCCATGGATCACCCAGTACGCGACGGATATTCTACGTGGTGATGTGGCCGTTACGGGCGGCATCACGCCAATGGTGCGGCTCTGTCATTTGGCCGAAGGCTTTAACATGAAGTGTGAGATTCACCATGGTGGCAATTCGCTGAACAACGTCGCCAACCTACACGTGACCATGGCCGTCCCCAATTGCGAGTTCTACGAAGTTTTTCCCTGCACGGGTGCCAACAAGTACGGTTTAGTGGAGGATATTGAGGTGGATGAGAAGGGATTGGTCTACGCCCCAACCGATCCAGGGTTGGGCTATGAGATTGATTGGGAATTGGTTAAGAAAGAGTTGACGACGACAGTTGAGTAAGGGTGTTGGCGTATGGAAGAGGATCCTGACTGGTCCGTAAGGTAAGATGGAATGCCAAAGGAAGTTATCACAAATGCCGATGAGGTCAGTAACGACTGGTTAACAGCTGTTTTGGTTGGCAGTGGGGCGTTGGTGTATGGAACCATAATCTCTTTTGGCTTAGAGACAGGCCAAGCCAATTGGTCTACCTATGCGAAATTGATGGTGACCTACTCTGATGATGCTAAGGGGGCTCTTCCCCGTCATTTGTTCCTAAAGATGGCCCAATTTGATAGTGAGGAGGAGGAAGCGTTTGGCATATCTGAGGTCACTTATTACACGCGTGACTATGTGGATGTAAAAAACGCGCCACTTGTTGGCTGTTATGCTGGAGCTTACTCTGAAGAGCTAAAACGTTATCACCTTCTGCTGGATGATCTGTCAGATACTCACATCGTGGCAGCGGAAAAAGAACCAACCCTGACCTACGGCTTTGCGTTAGTTGAGGGATTGGCCCTGCTGCACGCTCACTGGTGGGGTGCCGAACGGCTTAATGAAGCAGGCGCTCCCATCCACAACGCGGCCTTTATTCGACGTTTTGTCGACATCTGCGAGCTGGGCGTCGAGCCGATTCTCCGTCGGGATCCCAATGAGTTAGAGAGCCACTGGACTGATACCATTCGGCAGCTCTACGCCAAACACCCTCAGGCACTGATTGAGAGAACCAAAGATGGCAACGGCTTCACGCTGATTCATGGTGATGTTGGCCATCATAATATTTTGGTTCCACACACCGGAGATAATCCCCTCTATCTTATTGATCGCCAGCCCTTCAATTGGAGTCTTACAAGCTGGCTGGGAGTCTATGATTTGGCCTATGCCATTGTGCTGGACTGGCCAACTGATGCTCGCAGAAAATATGAGATTCCACTATTGAAACGATACCATGAACACCTGATTAAGCATGGCGTTGCCCACTACTCATGGGAGC
This sequence comes from Chloroflexota bacterium, assembly GCA_039028975.1. GTDB lineage: Bacteria > Chloroflexota > Anaerolineae > Caldilineales > Caldilineaceae > JAHBNG01. Next base: position 147,564 of record JBCCHB010000008.1, on the reverse strand, counting down.
AGCTCTTTGACGATTACCGATTATGTGTCGCCATGTGCGTTTACATTTCGGCTGAGTACTGTCGGGGTGGCACCAACAAACAATGGTTCCACGTCTGGCTATTGATGCTACAGCGCTCGCTCATCGCTTGTGATGATTTGAACTGTAGTGCGCTTTGGAAGCACCGCTGACTTAGTATCATTTTTGTGGTTTACACTCATCTACAAATTGTCAACAATTTACATTTGACAATCCTAAAGGTACGCTGTACAGTATATGAAGAATATAAGGAATTAACATCTCAAATGATTGGCCCTAGCCACCTGCTTAGGAACGAGAATGTCATAAAACTCAGCGAAAGATCTATCGAGTACTCAAGATGACACGGGCAAAGTTTCGGGCTTTGTTTGATCCTGGTTCCTTCTTAAGAAGAAGGCTCTATAGGGGGTCCGGGGATCTCGCTCGTTGGGTATATAGATTCGCTCGGAGAAATATTCCATTCCTAAGCAGCCCCTAGAACGCCTATAGAGCGACCAAGAATCTGTTCAAGTGAGAATTTTATGAAAACCCAATATGCCCTTACAGACACCGAGTTGCAAGCGTTTCAAGAGGATGGATTCTTTGTACGATTTAATTCGTATAGTATGAATGAAATGGATTCACTGGGTGACCACGTCAACTGGTTGGTCGATCAGATTGAAGGGTCATCCAACATCACTCCAGAACAACGACGCACAATCCTGTTGCGCAATGGTCAAGCTGCTGAGCAGACTGGGCCAGCATCGTTGGTCAACATCTTCCGCGTCTCCCTCTTCAGCCACCTAGTTCGACAACACATCCAGGATGAACAACGTTTGACCATTGCCCAACAACTAGTTGGTGACGACCTATTCTGCCCCAATGACCTCTACTTCCTAAAGCCGCCAGGCACTGGCAAGGCCGTTGCTTGGCACCAGGATTCATGGTATTTCCGCAACACGTATCAGTCGAGCCTTGGCAAACCGGTTGAAACGACGGTCGTCGGCACGTGGCTGGCCATTGATGATGCCGATGAAGAAAATGGCTGCTTGTGGGTCATTCCGGGTACCCACAAAGATGGTGTTGTTGAACACGCCGAGGACGACAATGCGGATGATGCCTTCTTAGGCAAAAATGTGCCAAAAATTACGCCAGAGCTTGAAGAACAGGCCATTCCTGTTGAAGTACCCAAGGGAGCACTTGTGGTCTTCAACAACACACTATTGCATCGTAGTACCCCCAATCGGTCAAATCGATATCGACGAGCCTATGTGGTTCACTATATGCAGGCCGCAAATGAGTACACAGAAAGAGGGTATGGCAACAGACCGCAGAAAATCGCAGATTGGGGATGGGGAACTTTGGAAACCTATATTTGTGGTCAGCGGTATCCCGGCTGTGTTCAGACCACTGTAGACACAGATCGCCTCAACTGGGATCAAGGGATCTAGTGCAGCATTACGTAAGTATTGACAGCTCAGGGATAGGCGCTGTTTTTAACTGCGCAAGCATGACCATCCTCACGTTTTCAAGAGAAGAGACTGGAGGTTCGATGCTTGTAAGGTTGCAAACCGCACCTACGATTGGCCCGTCCTTGCAGGGCGGTGGACGACAAAAATCCGTGAGTTTCGCTTGGAACAGGTCGACGTCGTCCCTTTGCCGCTCTGCAAGGCTTAGCGTTACCCACATCTTTAGCCAGAGAGCAGGGGTATCAGTGCCCGCCCCGCCGTGAACGGTCGGGGCTACTTGGCAGACGCCCGCTAAACCGAGCTTATTGGCCGACGATACAGCCCCTTTCAAGGGGCGTCTGCTCGATAGCCCAGTGGGTTTAACCCTGGGTGGCCCGTGCAAACCCACCACTTATGGGTAACGCTAAGCCTAAAATGGACAGGCTACGGCACAGTATCAAAACTTCGAATACACTGCACTAGAAAACAGCGATCAATCGGGCTGGTCTGTCGACGAGCACGCCCTGTTCAGAGGGCGTTGTTTTGTAGGCCGGTCAATCCATTTATGGCCAGTTGGCTCATATGCATAGATGGCCAGAAAAGTTCTGCCCTCCATTCCCGAAATTTCCCAGAATGGATTGGTAAAACGCTGGGACAAGACTTTTCTGACCAAGTATAGTACAGAAGATAGGCGATTAGCTACGCTCGCGGCAAATCCATAATCTCCTGACATGCATCCTGTACTGCCTGTAACCCTTCTTCAAATGGTAATTCACCATAGAAGAGATCGGGTGAGGTGTTGGCCCAGTTGTCCTGCAATTCAGGGTGACGCAGGTTGAATGGCATGGGGAATGGCCCTTGCACATCAGCTAAGTAGAGCTTATTCAATACCCTTTCAAAGATTGGATGGGACTCACTTAGTAACGTTTCGTCCTGCCAAACGGACTTGCGGGCGTTGGGCTGACCTGTGCCCTGCTCTAACGCTGACCAGAGACCCGCTTCCGTCGTACTTAGGTAAATCAATAGGTCTACAGCCTTGTCGGGATCAGCCGTAGCGGCAGAGACAGAGAAGTTAGAAGTAAAGGCGGTATAGCCTCGGTGCCCTTCAGGTCCCAGTGGGAAGAGAACCCAATCTACATTGAAGTTGTCGCCAATCTGCTGAGTCCAACCGTTAACGCTATATGAACCGGTGACCGCCGTGCCAAAGACACCGGAGATGAAGTCGATGCCTTCCGTGCCGACTTCGGTGCGCGGTGGAGCAGCGTTCAAGTCAGTACGTAGACTTGTAAGCCAGCGAGCGGCTTCGCTGTTGATTTCGTCTGTAATCATGAACTGTTTGCGTTCTGGATCCATCAGATCGTGACCATAGGCGCGGGAAAGTGATTCGAAGTCGTAGTAATTGCCAGGCAAATAGTTGGTGCCAAATACGTTATTATCGGGATCCGCAAGCTGACCAGCAAGACCTGAATAATCGTTTACATTCCAATCATCGGTCGGGGGTTCCACGCCTGCAGCTTCAAGCAAGTCAAGGTTGAGTGCAACCAAAGCCGGGTTGCCTGGGTGAATCTCATAGGGCAGACCGTAGAGCGAGCCATCGAGTTTCCCGCCTTCAAGAGCTGTTTCGAAGAAGTCATCAAGGTTAGCGTCATCCCTTGTGGCCAGGTGATCGTCCAGCGCAAGGAACATGCCCTTTGAGGCGGAGAAGGGGAACCACTTGATGCCGCTGAATACCAAGTCCCACAGTGTACCTGAGGCCTGACGAGCCAGTTGAAGCTTATTCATCTCGCCATAAACCACTTCCTCAATTTGCAGATTCACATCACTGTTCTCTTCTGCCCAGCGACTAGCAAATTCCCGCTGCCATTCGTGCAGTTCGGCGGCGAAGGTGGCAATGGTCATATCCAGGCCTGCTTCACCTGGAGCCGCGCCTGCACCATCTGATGAAGTACCTGGTGCAGCAGGTGCGCAAGCAGCTAAGGCCAGTGTAGCACTGCCGGCACCCACGAGCTTGAGTAAGTTGCGTCGACTGATTTTTTTGGATTGCATACGATCCTCCTAACGATGGTGAAAAATAGAAAAGGTGTACTGCTTGTTGTGGCGTTGAAGAGCAGAGGGTTTCAGGTGCAATTGATAGAGGAACTCTTGGTCTGCACACAACGACATGTAAAGTTGGGGGCAACAATAACACGATTACATAAGGAATGAGTTGTAAATAACTTGCGCGTTTCAATCGGGCGTAGCCCCATCAAGTGATCAAGTTATTTAATTCCCGTTCCTAAACATAGATTTCTTACCCTTTAATGCCTGAAAGCACAATCCCTCGTACAAAGTAGCGCTGGGTAAAGAAAAATAGAGCAATAACCGGCACAATCATCATGACTGATGCTGCCATCAAGATGTGCTGAGTTGGCTCGCCACCTAATTCAGGGAAACTCTTAAAATAGTTCAGACCTACAGAAAGTGTGAATTTTTCCGGTAGTTGCAAATAGATCAGCGGGTTAATAAAGTCATTCCATACATTTACAAAAGTAATGACGGCAATCGTTGCAATCACGGCTTTACACAGTGGCATGAGAATTTGCCAGAAGATACGCAAATAGCTTGCGCCATCAATGAGTGCTGCCTCATCTAGTTCCCGCGGTAAAGACATAATGAACTGGCGAATTAGAAAGATTGCAAACGCATTGCCTCCAAACCATGCTGGCACCCATAGAGGCAGCAGTGTGTTGATCCAACCTAAGCGATGAAAGAGCACATATTGGGGAATTAGCGTCACTTGGGCAGGTAGCATCAGCGTTCCAAGCGTCAATATAAAGATGAATTCACGCCCTCTATATCGAAATCGAGCAAATGAGTAGGCTACTAAAGAGGCTGAAATAATTGTCCCTACGGTGTTAAGGATCACGACGAAGAAGCTGTTCCACATCCATAGGAAATAGGGGAATTCTTCCCATACCCTAGAATAATTATGCCATTGGGGCATTGACGGAAAGAGCGTTGGTGGAAACACATAAAGTTCATCCACTGCCTTTAGCGAACTCATCACAGTCCAGAAAAACGGGAACATAAAGACAAGGCTCAGTCCAGCCATCAGCAACCAATAGATAAACGCACGTGGCTTGGTGCGTAATCTTCTTGTTCCCGCCGATGGTTGCTCCATATTTCGGGCGTCACCGAAAACATTGCTTTGGGTAGCCATATCCTATCAATCTCCTCCGGCGTAGAAGACCCAGCGGCGAGACATCACAAGTTGCACGTACGTAAAGGCTAGCAGAATGATCACAAAGATCCACGCTAAAGCCGCTCCATAACCCATACGGAAATACTCAAACGATTGACGGTAGATGTGCAATGCATAAAACCATGTAGCCCATGATGGACCACCATTCGTCGCAACAAAGGCTAGAGTGAAGACCTTCAGCGCACCGATAATACCGAGAATTAGGTTGAAGAGCATAGTAGGCGAGATCATGGGAAGCGTCACGTTGCGGAACTTGGACCAGCCTCCGGCACCGTCGATCTCTGCGGCTTCGTAAAGTTCTTGCGGCACGCCCTGTAACCCCGCCAGGAAGATGAGCATCGTATTTCCACCTACACCCGCCCATAAACTGATGATAATGAGCGCGTTAAGTGCCCAATCTTTCGATGTAAGCCACCCTGGGCCTTCAACACCGAAGCTCTCCAATACGGCGTTGATAGGACCAACCGTCGGGTGGAAAAGCCAGATCCAAAGGACTGCCAGAGCAACGGCAGGGGTAAGGTGAGGCAAAAAGAAAAAGGTGCGAAAGATGTTAGTCCCCTTTATTCCTTGATTGAGCAGAATAGCCAAAAATAGCGATCCTATCAATCCAAGGGGCACAACTAGCACCGAGTAGTAGAGGGTGCGGCCCAACGATGGCCAGAATTGCTTGTCGGCAGAAAAGGCCCGCACGTAGTTATCGGCACCGATGAATTCGGGTGAAGAAACCACATCATACTCCATAAAGCTGAAGTACGCAGAGGCTAGGATTGGACCAATCCAGAAGATAATCAGCCCTAATAGCCATGGAATCAACAGAAGGTAACCCCATTTGGCCTCGTTGGCCTCCAGCGCGGATTGCGCGCCTGCGAGTTTACCAAAAATACCGATAGCTTTGCGTTCAATCGGCCTGTGGTCTACTGGCAAAGATTCTTGTGCGACAGCCATAAGAAACCTCGACGGGATGTATTCATATCTGATATAAGCAGAAAGCAGAGTATTCGTTGCTCAGTGGAAGAGACAAGGGTAATCACGTTGTGAATGGGAAATTCAGAAAGATACTGATAGAGCCATATTTTAAACTCTATTTATACTATATGATACTATATCACAATAATATATAATAATTTCTGGTGGTTCGTGTGAATTGGATAGAAAAAGCAAGGTTGTCGACATCGATAAGCACGATTCCCGAAAACCAAAGGATTACGCCCATGCAACTACAATCATCTGCCGAAACACCTGGCATGGCCCGTCAGGTCCAAGACGCGATCAGCGACTCCCAAAATGACCTTGCTCGATGTGACTGGTTCATTGACCAAGGGCTAGGACTCTTTATCCATTGGAACATGGATGTGCAGCTTGGTTCAGTTATCAGCCACTCCATGGTGGGAGCATCCCAGGATTATCTGGACCGCTACATCAATGAGCTACCTAAGACCTTCTATCCCCATCGCTTTGATGCCGATGAGTGGGCACGCGTGTCCAAAGTAGCGGGGATGAAATATGTGGTCTTTACCACCAAACACCACAGCGGCTTTTGCATGTGGGATACCAAGACCACCGACTTCAATATCATGAATACACCCTTTGGCCGGGATGTGGTCAGAGAGCTGGTGGATGCATACCGCAAGTGGGGGATCCAGATTGGCTTCTACTTTTCACCTGATGATTTTTGGATCCTTAACAGACAAGGACACAATATCAGCCGCGCCCGCCCTGAGGCGTCCCCACTCAACAATGACGAGCTAATGGCCCACAATAAAGCTCAAGTCACTGAATTGCTGACCAACTATGGTCCTATTGATATGGTCTTTTATGACGGTGAGGCCGAAGGGTTGCGCCAGTTGACGTGGGAACTCTCGCCCCAGACATTGGTTACTCGTGGGGCCATGGCCACCCCGGAACAGCAGATTCCTGATAGCCCTATGCCTGGGCCTTGGGAAGCCTGCTTTACGTTGGGGACTCAGTGGTCTTACAAACCGACTCATGAAACGTACAAAACGGGTACCAAGCTCATTGAGATGCTTATTGAGACCCGTGCTAAGGGAGGCAACCTACTACTGAATGTAGGCCCAAAAGCAGACGGAGAGCTACCCATCCAGCAGACAGACCGAATGCAGGAACTGGCGCTGTGGTTGTTTGCCAATCACGAAGCCATTTATGACATTCGGCCTTGGCCCGTCATTCGTGAATCGCTGACCCTGGACCACGATATTTGGTACACCCAAGCCAAAAATGGGGATACAGTCTTTGCCTTTGTGGTCGGCACACCATGGCCAAAAGGGGAACGTAAAGTGATTACCCTCACCGAAGTCCGGGCCACAGAAGAGACTCAGGTCGAGATATTGGGTCAATCTGGCAATGTGCTAGAATACAAACCCACGGTGAACCCAAAAGCCTATTGGAGCCAGGATGAAGCTGGACTTCATATTTCGGCCATGCGCGCCCAGCGGCTCCACAATGACAATCGTTGGCCCAATCCAGTCGTCATTCGGATCACCAACGCACGTCGGCCTTAGTTACAGCAAAAGCAATTGTTATATAGATGTTCAGATAATTCTTATCAACAGATTGAATAGATCTGCCAGATTTTTCTCCCTAACCTGTATAATCTGAGGAATCTGTTGATGAAAATCTTTTTCTGGATGTCTATATGAGTTCACTGCAGAAACAAAGATTTCAAAGATTTTAAAGATTTTTCAGTCAGAGAATTCCACGAAATTCATGCCGATTTACCCTTTTTGCAATAGACTCCTATATATATTCAAAATATACATAGCAGGGACTGACAAGCACCTTATGATAAACACCCAAGCCAAAACCATCTCTACGTCTACCCACTGGGGGAACTTCCTGGTTGAAGTAGACAAGAATCAAATCCAAAGCGTCCAGCCCTATGCTGCGGACAAGGATCCATCGCCAATCGGTCAATCGCTAAATGATGTTCAGGATCCAGGTTGCCGAGTCGCTCAACCCATGGTGCGGCAGAGCTATCTAGAAAATGGCATCAAGAGTGATCGAACGCTGCGGGGACGAGAGCCATTTGTGGCCATCGAGTGGGATCAAGCCCTGAATCTGGTGGCAGCCGAATTAACCCGGGTCAAAGAGAGGCATGGCAACGAGGCGATTTATGCTGGCTCGTATGGCTGGTGTAGCGCGGGGACGCTTCATCGCTCTACGGATCAGATGCACCGATTGCTCAACCTCATCGGGGGATTCACATGGTCCTTTGGCTCTTATTCACTGGCGGCGGGTCATGCCATGATGCATCATCTGGTGGCGGATATGGGCAAGCTCATGGTTGAATCACCGGCTTGGCAAGACATTGGCGCGCACGCTGAGTTGGTTGTGCTCTTTGGTGGTGCAGCCTTGAAGAATTCGCATATTGGCCTAGGCGGATTGGGTCCCCACACGGCTCGGAAAGATATGCTGGCGGCCAAAGATGCGGGCGTCCAATTTGTCAACATAAGCCCTATTCGGGATGATATTCTCGACGAGTGCAATGCAGAGTGGTTGGCCCCCCGACCCAACTCAGATACAGCCATCATGTTAGCATTGGCCTATACGCTAGTGACCGAAGATCTCTATGATAACGAATTTGTGAAGCATTATTGCGTAGGCTTTGAGCGGTTTCGTCCCTACTTACTGGGGGAAACCGATGGTCAGCCCAAGAACCCAACGTGGGCCGAAGGGTTGTCCCAAATTCCGGCAAATACGATTGTTTCATTGGCGCGACGCATGGCCAAGCAGAAGACTATGATTTCGGTAAGCTGGTCAATGCAGCGGGCTGAGTATGGTGAGCAGCCATTTTGGATGACGGTTGTACTGGCCGCACTCTTGGGAGAAATAGGGCTGCCGGGTCGTGGATTCGCCTTGGGGCTGAACTGTATGCACTCTATCGGCTCTGCCAAAAGGCCAGTAACCGGGTGGCCCAAGGTGCGCATAGGGACCAATCCGGTCCCGACATTTATTCCGGTGGCCCGGATTGCGGATATGTTACTCCTTCCTGGCCAGCCCTTCAATTTTAATGGTCAAGCGCTAACCTATCCGGATATTCGACTGGTCTACTGGACGGGCGGTAACCCGTTTCACCATCATCAGGACCTGAACCGCTTGATCAAAGCCTGGCAGCAGCCTGAAACGATTATTGTCCATGAACCCTTTTGGACGGCCACCGCGCGCTATGCTGATATTGTCCTGCCTGCGTCTGTACCGCTGGAACGCAATGACATTAACTTTGCCAGCATGGAGGCGACCTTGACTCCCATGCAGCAGGCCGTACCGCCTTATGTCCAGGCCCGCAGTGACTTTGCTATCTTTGCCGGGGTGGCAGAACGATTGGGCGTGGGTGAAGCCTTTACGGAGAATCGAGACGAGATGGGCTGGCTGCGCCACTTTTATAAAGATGCCCTGGAACGAGCCAGTCGGAAAGGCATATCGCTACCCGACTTTGAAAGTTTTTGGCTAGGGGGGGCCATTGCAGTCGAACCCAAAGAGCGTCGAGCCACTACATTAGAGCAATTTCGTCAGGATCCAAACGGTGCCCCATTGAGAACACCATCGGGCAAAATCGAGATCTTTTCCGCCAAGATCGCCGGGTTTGGCTACGATGATTGCCCTGGTCATCCTGCATGGCTGGAACCTACAGAATGGCTAGGTCGCCCCTTGGCCAAACGATATCCGCTCCACTTACTTTCCAACCAGCCCAAGACCCGGCTCCATAGTCAGCTTGACAATGGTCGGACCAGCCGCAGTAGCAAACAGAATGATCGAGAAGCAGCCAGGCTCAATCCAAGTGATGCAGCCGACCGAGGGATCCAGGATGGGGATTTTATTCGAATTTATAATGAGCGAGGTGCGTGTTTGTCTGTGGCCCGTTTGTCAGAGAATCTACGTCCCGGTGTCATCGAATTACCTACAGGAGCTTGGTACAATCCTGCCGATCCAAACCAGGAAAAAGGATTGGAGATCCACGGGAACCCAAATGTACTGACCAAGGATGTAGGGACATCTCAACTGGCACAAGGACCATCAGCCTTTAGCACGCTGGTTGAGGTGGAAAAATATGAAGGGCCTGTCTACCCCGTTACTGCTTTTTCACCACCAGAGATAATCCATCGGAGATAATCTAGCCATGCACAGAATTGTTAAGGAATTTATCCCTCTTTCGGTTGAGGAGATTAGGGCTACGCCGCCCGGAAAGTGGGGAGATTTCGAGATGTTGGACGTCATTCATCACTTCTCGGAACAAAAGGATGATAAACGCACCCTGGCAGCACGCGAACTGCTATTGCGTTCTCCTGAAGTTTCAGACATGGTTGACTATAGTGAGCTTTTTTGGGAGCAGGTGAATGAAAGTCGTCATTCTAAGGAATTCCAGAGAGCACTGCAATGGGCATACGCATCCATCGCCTATAACGAGCAACACGAAGCGGGAGAAAACAGAGAAGGCCGCTATCGTGATCTGGTGGAGATTTACCTGGAATCGGGTGACTTAGAGACAGGCTTTCAGATCGCCGCCCGGGTATTGCAGATGGATCCAAGCGATATTTGGACCTATAACGTGTTTGGGTTCGCTCTACTCCACAATAGATTCTCCCAGCTTGCCATTGAGGTTGTCACACGCGGATTACAGCTAACAGAGCACACAGATTTCGACATGCTGGAGGATCAGTTTCATGACATGATTCAACGAAGCCAGAAAAAGCTCGACGAAGAGGTTGACCGAACCGACGAGATTGCACCAGATAGTTTGGCCGCATTTCGTGCTGCCCTCAAGGTGTCTACGCCAAATGACAAAATCGAACTTGGTTATCTGACTCCCATCTCTACTCTTATCGAACCAGGGCAGCAAGATCAGCAAACCCTCCATAATGAAATTATCCAACAGGCCAAAGTCTATGCTGGTGAGCTCATTCAGCTTGCCTTCGATGAGAGAGTCAAGGAAACAGGAGCACCGACCCGTGCAGTCACGCTTCTGCGTCATTTTCATCAAGAACGCTTGGTTGAGCTAGATAAGTTAGCTTCTTGGCTTGCGCAAGCGGATGGAGATTGGCAGAGTCACCTCCTATCGGGTGAGGTGGGCAAGATTGGCGGCTACACAACAGACGAACTGAAAAGCATTGCCCGTGATACAGGTACCTATTTTTACATTCGCTCGGGCGCTATTGAAGCCCTCACTGAACGGGCTGAACGCTTTCCCGGGGAGCGCGATAACGTTGTCGGGTTTATGCGGGAACTTCTCACTCGCCCAGAAGCTAGCCAAACGGCAGAGGAAGAGACATTTATTGGTCTGCTCATCTCGGAGATTCTCGATTTGGGTGCCAAAGAGTTATTTCCTGAAATTGAGGCCGCCTACGCCGAAGATCGGGTTGATACCCAAATTGTTGGGTTAGATAGCTTTGTAGAAGAGTGGGGAATGGGGTCCGTTCACCCCAAAAAGTACCAAGAGGATGGAATCGAATTGCCGCTCAAATGTAAAGAATGTGGCCGAGAGCGTAATCACTTTGTCCAACATGTTATCTTGGACCGAAATACTGAGGACAAGCAAAAAGAGGGTGAAGAGACAAAATATGACCCGTATGTTATGGATAGGGAGATCATTTGCCCCAAATGTGGTTCAGTTGATCGATACGAGATGACGCCTACGGCTAGCGTAAGGTTAATGCTACCATTCGACGACTCAGGGGTTCGCCGTAGGAAGTCGGGTACGAAATCTATTTTTCAACCCAGTTCGCGTCTGCAATCTATGCGTTCTCTGGTTATGGGGCAGCCTATGCATCCATTGGAAGGGATAGATCGGTATCGAGAAGAGATTGCAAAGCAACCGACCAATGCAGAAAATCATATGAAGTTGGGTAATCTATTTCGCATCCTTCATCGCCATTCTGATTCTCTCGCATCATACCGAAGAGCCTATGAGCTTGACGATCAGGATTCGGATGTTATTATCACCTTGGCCATGGCTGAACATGACTTTGGGAATCGAGAACGAGCCAAAGAACTTTATGAAGACATTAAGACATTGGCCCGCAAGCAAACAGTACCCACTGAGCAGATGATAGAAAACGTTGGGGCTGCCATCGATGGACTGGACGCCCTGGAGGAGAATGAATCCAGCCCCTGGGGCTTTGAGGAAGAGGAGCCGTCAAGGTCTCGGCCCCAACGTCTGCTGAACAAGCGGGCTGACCTCAAATCAAAACCCAAATCCAAGCGCAAGAAGCCAGCCACGATTCAAAAGAAGCTCAAAAAGAAGAAACGGAAACGAAAGAAGTAAAGATATTACCCGTTTGTATACAGTAACCTGCTAATTAGCTCTTTTCCTTTTTGAGCAATACCAGCACAATCATGATGTGTGTCACCATCAATAACGGAACATAAAACGTGGGGACATACCATTGTGGTCCCAAATCAAAGCTATACATCTCATTTTGTGCGCCGATTACCGTAGCACCAATCACATCAATACTGCCTACAATCGTGAACACCCAAGCCAACAGAAAGGCGATCCTGGCGTTTACTGTAAGGGCAGCTAGCGTTACTAATGCCAGTACAGATGAGGTGAGATCACCGTAACCAATGGTCGCTGCAATACCCTGCGGAAATGCAGGGTCGACCAAATCTGGAACCATCACACCCAATGCCACGGACCGGAACGTATGAATAAATAGCAGCGGCATAAGTGCCTCTTGTCGGCTTTGGTTCTGTAGCCGCGGCCAAAGGTACCCTTTTGCCAATAGCGCAATGGCGATCAAGCTGAGGCTAAACTGGGTCATAAAAATGGCGAAGGTAGACACGATAAACTATGCCTCCAACCAAGCGTTGGCATGCTCTTGTGATGCAAAGTGACGAGTCACAAAATTCTCACCCTCTGTGGGCATCCCGGGTGCCGACTCATCAAAGTCTGGTCCGTGCAGAAAGGCCATCTTCTGAACACCAGCGTTGTGATATTTAGGGATAATATGTTCCATACGCCAGCCACCTAGCTCTGGCCCAAATTGATGACCAAATTGCCGCACATCAATCAACAACTTTTGTGTCTTGTGCTCTTCAGCAAAATTGGCGTAGGCGAGATTAACCGCTTTGAAATCTTCATCAGTCATGTTGGACGTTGCTGGTGTCCAGGTCAAGATAAGGACGTCTGTTTCTTCATCGACTGAAATCAGTGAGAATTTATCTTGCGAAAGTTCCATGTTTGTCTCCTATTTGGGTTCTGTTACTTCGCCGACTACCTTCCGAATTCGCTGCATAATAAAATCATGCAGATCGGCCCCCTCGGCGTTAAGCGGGTCGATACTGCGCACTAGCTTTGTTCTCAACTCAAACAGATCCTCCTTTTCATCTTCTGCGGCTTGAACCAGCTCAATTTCTGCCAAAGCGGCTTGCGCTTCCTGCTTTGGATTAAAGATCCCATTTAACTCAGTACATTGATAGCAGACGCCTTGCTTGTTGATCAGTGCGCAGCGCTGATCGAAGATGGCGTGCATAGTCTTACGGGCGTTATGAAGCAGATGTTGCACGCTTCCCATGGATTTATCCATGATTGCTACAATCTCCTTGATCCGGAATTCATAGACATCCTTCAGAAGCAGTACGATTTGCTGCTCAATGGGCAGGGTTTTAGCAATGCAAGTAAAGCAGAAGTCGATATGTTCACGCATTTCGTAAGTGCCATTGGGGGAATATTGGTTGAGGTAGAGGTAGGTTTGGAAGATCTCTGGTGAGGAAACCGATGCTCGCTTAGATTGGTCCTGGGCATCTACCGGCCAGCGTTTGCGTTTCTGTAGCAGGTTCATGGCAAGATTCGTCGCTCTGGTAAAGACCCATGTTTTGAGCGTCGATTTGCTCTGAAACGTGGTGAGTTTGTCAAAAGCACGCACAAAGGCATCGTGGGTTAGGTCTTCGGCATCCCCCCGGTTCGCTGTCAGTCGATAGAGATAAGAGCGCAATGGCTCCTGAAATTCGGCAAAGAGTTGATGAAAGGCGGTAATATCGCCTTGCTGTGCATTTATGAGTAATGTCTGCTTCTCATCCATATGGGTCTCCCTTTGTAACGCATCCTCTACTCTTTAGACAGTTGAGTGGTAAAAAATGATCGGGTAACACAATATATCTGACAACAACATTATTGGACAGTGCAACAGATTCAGTAGGTAACAAATGGAACAACACCGACAGAATCGACTTTGGACTAAGGGGCCAATCCCCGTCTTCACGGGTAACCATTCACGTCCCCTGAGCTTGTCGAAGGGGGCACCCGGCTTCGACAAGCTCAGCCTACAGGGTAGGGAATGAATGGCTACCTTCACGGAGACAGCTAGCTGCAGACTGCCCTGTAAATAAACAAAGATGACAAGATTAGAAAGATAAAAATCTGCGCAATCTTCTAAATCTTTGTTCGATTTTCATCCCCTGTGTTACGAAACAGTGCAAGCTGCACCGTTCGCGAAGATGTTGGCACGTATCACTGATTACTGATCTACCGTTTACTGTTTACTTGCAACCGAAGGTTGCGCTGTGGTGCAGCTTCTTGCATATCTATACTCAGCTCCGTTTCAAAACCAGAGTTTGGTCACTCCGGTAGACCTTATGGAAAACTCCGGTTTTGAAAACGACCGCAATATAACTACTGATATTGAAAACAGGCTGTTGTACTCAGAGCTACCGACTTTTTTCCGGAAGGACTTCACAATCCGTCTTACGGCTGGCTCGAATTATTATTAGGCAATGAGGTTCCGCGCCAGAAATGGCAGTGAGCTAGAATGCGGAAATTTGAAGATTGTTAGAAAGAGATATCTATGGCAGAAACTATCGATTTGACGGGTAAATGGCGTAATGTAATGGCCCTTGCCTTGGCAGAGCTGCTGGCGATGGCGCTCTGGTTTTCCGCAACAGCCGTGGTGCCACAACTGCAGGCGGAATGGGTCTTGACAGATGGTCAAGCCTCTTGGATGACCATGAGTGTCCAGATGGGCTTTGTGGTTGGGGCATTGTTGAGTGCCATCCTCAATTTAGCAGACCGAGTACCTGTCCGCATACTCTTTGTGATATCTACTGTTCTGGGTGCCTTGATGAATGGAGCCATCCCTCTACTGACACCACTTGTGGATCAGCCCGTAACCACAACGATTATTCTACGCTTTTTCACAGGTGTTGCGCTGGCTGGCGTCTACCCGCCTGGGATGAAATTGATAGCAACCTGGAGTAAGAAAGATCGCGGGCTGGGGATTGGCCTGCTGGTTGGTGCGCTAACCCTCGGTTCCGCTCTGCCCCATCTGCTCAATGCAATTCCCATACTCGGTGCGAATGGCATGCCACCTTGGCGTGTGGTACTTTCTATCACAACCGGCTTGGCGCTGAGTTCAGCGCTCATTGTCTACTTTTTTGTGCAGGCTGGCCCCTACCTGAGCCAGGCGGCTCCCTTTGATTGGCGATATGCCCTCCAGAGCATTCAACATCGTCCCACTCGGCTGGCAAATTTTGGCTATTTAGGCCATATGTGGGAGCTATATGCCATGTGGGCGTGGATTCCTCTTTTTCTGCTAACCAGCTATGAGCAGGCAGGGTGGAGCGTTCAATCGGCACGGCTGGCCGGTTTTGGGGTGATTGCTGTTGGCGCAATCGGCAGCGTGTTGGCAGGCCTCTTTGCAGACAGGTTGGGTCGAACAAGCGTGACAATGAGTAGCCTAGCCATCTCTGGTGCTTGCGCTCTAATCGCAGGGTTCCTTTTTACAAGCCCTATGTTGCTCACTATCTTGGCTCTGATTTGGGGCCTGATGGTGGTAGCCGACAGTGCGCAATTTAGCGCCGCGGTGAGCGAATTAGTGGATCCGCGTTACGTTGGCACCAGCCTGACGTTACAGACAAGCATGGGCTTTCTGCTGACGTTGTTAACCATCCGCATGGTGCCACCTCTGGTGGATTGGGTGGGTTGGTCATTTGCCTTGGCTTTTCTGGCAGTGGGACCAGCCTTTGGATTCTGGTCCATGTGGCAGTTGCGGGGGCTTCCAGAAGCAAACCAAATGGCATCTGGCAACAGATAGGGGTTAACTGTTTCAGAGTTACCAATCACATTTTGTCCAAACTTCCCCACTGTACTAGAATATCCTGCGTAAATTCCACCTCCTCTAAGTGAGCTACATTTAGCTCCTGGCACCTACAACTTGGTAGTGTTGAAAACAACCATTTTCTGGTTTCCCTACCAGATAGATGGATACGCCCAGCCTATCTGGCTCTGCTTAACGGCTAGATAAGCACCCCTTATCCCTTGACATTTAGAGCGGAATTTATCAAGCCAAGGGCTAAACAATAAAATGGATGCGACAACAGGTCCCTCCCGCGACGATTTCGATGCGCTTGGCTGCTATCCTGGGTGCAGAAACCAACACGGATAGATAGTCAGAAAGTTCTGTCCTCCCTTCTGGGACTTTCCTCGGGTGGTTGGGTTAAGCGTCGGGACAAGACTCTTCTGGCGAAGTATATAGAGAACTCAATGCCCCCAGGTTGTCCTCATAAGCGACCCCGAATTAACCATTGCCCTTGTGGAAATGGTTGATCTGCGCGTGCAACTGTGAATCGATTTTAAAGAATTACGATTGAAACTTTGTTTGGCGAATAAAAGACGGAAAAGCAGATGTAGATGAAACGAGTGCAAGTATTCAGAAAGTGACGAACTTATGGAAAATCAACAAAACCCTGACAACTGTATAGAGCCAACAGATCATCCCCAGACCTCGGATCGTGCCATGGATATTCCCAACGAGACAGATATAGCTGTTATCGGCATGGCCTGCCGTTTTCCTGGTGCAGAAGATTACCGTCAATTCTGGAAAAACCTGGCTGAGGAAGTCAGCAGCATTAGCGAGATTCCGCAGCAACGCTGGGATTGGCGGTCGTTTTGGGGGGATCCACAGACAGAAGCCAACAAATACAACAGCAGATGGGGTGGCTTCATTGACGATGTGGATAAATTTGATGCCTCGTTCTTTGGAATCTCTGGCCGAGAAGCAGAGTTGATGGATCCCCAACAAAGGGTTCTGCTTGAGGTGGTCTGGTCTTGTTTGGAGGATGCGGGCATTGTGCCCTCGTCGCTTTCAGGACGAAAGATTGGCCTCTATGTCGGGACGGCGGTCTTCGATTATGTTAAGCTCATGGAAAAAGAGCTGAGCGATATTGTTGCCCACTATGCATCCGGCACCCACGCCTCGATTATCCCCAATCGGGTCTCCTATTTTTTCAACTTTAGAGGACCCAGCTTTCCCATCAATACAGGTTGCTCAAGCTCCCTCTATGCATTACACCAAGCGTGTCAGGCAATTCACAATCATGAGTGTGAAATGGCTCTGGTGGGCGGGGCCAGTCTGTGGCTAACGCCAACCCTCTCGATTTCGCTTTCCAAAGCTGGAATGTTGTCGCCAACCGGCCAGTGCAGAACCTTTGATGCGGGTGCAGATGGCTATGTACGCGGTGAGGGGGTGGGCATCATTTTGCTCAAACCCTTGAGGAGAGCCATTGCGGATCAGGATAATATTGTTGGCGTTATCAAAGGCAGCGCCTTAAATCATGGCGGGCAATCCTATACGTTAACCTATCCGAATGAGAAGTCGCAATCCGAGGTTATCTTTGATGCCCATGTCAAGGCAGGCGTATCGCCCGACACAATCGGCCATATCGAGCTTCACGGCACAGGTACGCCCAAGGGCGATCCAGTTGAGTTGAGGGGCATCGAAAGGGCGTTTGACAAATTATATACCCATTTTGACATCGAACCTCAAGAAGCCCATTGCGGCCTGAGTTCGGCCAAAGCCAGTATCGGCCATCTAGAAGGGTCTGCGGGGATTGCAGGCATCATCAAAGTGTTGCTCTCAATGCAGGGCAAGATGTTGCCGGGGCTACCCAATTTCCAAGAGCTCAACCCCCGCATGGACTTGGATGAAAGCCCCTTCTTTGTGGTTGCAAATACCCAACCGTGGCACCCGGTGCTGGAGCAAGATGGTGAAATGATGCCCAGGCGGGCGGGTGTCAGTTCCTTTAGCTTTGGCGGGTCCAATGCCCACGTGGTGCTGGAAGAGTATCAATCCCCAGTCCCCAGTCCCCAGTCCCCAGTCCCCGGCCCTCAGGTCATTGTGCTCTCGGCTCGGAATGAGGAGCGGCTGCGAGCCTATGCCAACAAACTTCTACTCTATTTGGAAGACCTTTCCAACCGAGATTCTAACTCTGCAACCCTGCAACCCTGCAACCTTTTAGATATCGCTTACACTCTGCAAGTAGGGCGAGAGGCGATGGAGAAACGGCTGGCATTCGTGGCTACTACCATCGATGAATTGATTTCTCAGTTAAGCCATTATGTGCAGACAGGGCAACCCGCGGAGCAAGAAGACCTATCGACGGATGACCAACAGGGCAGTACGTCTGTCAAGTCGCTCATTGATGACAAGGAATACGCTAAATTAGCCCAACTTTGGGTGGCAGGCGTTGAAATCGATTGGCACTTGCTGCATGAAGATGGGAAAGCAAGACGCATCGCGCTACCGACTTATCCCTTTGCCCGCGAACGGTATTGGATACCGGAGCCCGACGCCTTACGAACTGGAAACGTCGGAAAACGCTCAAAGAAAGTCGATTCCATTCCACAACTGCATCCACTCGTTCACCAGAATATCTCGACCCAAGGTGAGCAAGGCTTTCGCTCCACCTTCATCGGAAGAGAGTTCTTCTTGCGAGATCACCAAGTTCAAGGGGAGAAGGTGTTGCCTGGGGTCGCCTATTTGGAGATGGCCCGTGCTGCAACGGAGATAGCAATCACCGATGGGCAAGTCGTCCAACTGAAGAATGTGATCTGGATGAGGCCGCTGGTTGTGCAAGATGCGGTGCAAGAGGTGCATGTTGGGTTGCATCCGCAAAAAAATGGGGAAATTGCCTTTGAGGTCAGCAGTAGTAGCCAGCCGGAACCGTTGATTCACAGTCAGGGGAGGTTGGTGGTTGGCGAAATGCCTCCACCAGAATCACTAGATATTGCTGCCATTGCCGCCCGCTGCACGACCCAGATCGAGGCAGAAGCCTGTTATCAAGCCTATAGGTCTCAAGGACTGCTCTATGGCTCCACTTTCCAAGGGGTAACCCAGATTCAGTCCAATCCACAGGAAACATTGGCCAGCCTGCATCTCCCGTCTGAGGCAACCGACAGAAGACTTCGTCTGCATCCGAGTTTGCTGGATGCCGCCCTACAGGCAACCCTCGGCTTGACCATGGCCCATGAGAATCAAGAAGAGGCCACTCTCCGTCTGCCCTTTGCTGTGGAAGAGGTGACTATCTACCGAGACCTACCCAAGAAAGGCTATTCGTATGTGCGTCCTAGCTCGGGAAGTAACTTGAGGAGCAACTCTGGAAGCGACTCTGGGAGCCATATCGACCAAGTTGATATCACCTTGACGGATAGTCAGGGGGCCATCTGTGTCATTTTCAAAGGCTTTACCATGCGGGCTTTCGCACCGCAAACCGAAAAAGCGCCTTTTCTCTATGCCACACCCCAATGGCAGGTCCAATTATTGGATGAGGGCAACAAGAACCACCAGAAGGAACCAACCAACACGACGCTGCTCTTGGTGGGATTGGAAGCAAATGTCGTAGCGTCCATCATAGCAGCCTTTGACCAAGCTGATGTTGTGCCAATTTCTATAACTGGTTCAGATGAGCAGGAGATCATAACCAATGTCGTTCAAATGGGTTGGACGCACCTCCATAATATCGTGCAAAATACTTCAAAAGAGAAACAAAAAATAACACATCAAATTTTAATTGTAGCAGCAGACGGCGTTGCGGCCCATCGTTATGCCCCGCTGGTGGGCCTACTGAAAACAGCACGCATAGAGCAGCCCAAGATTCTTGGCAGAGTCCTTACTGTTGCCGAAGCAGGTGCTGATGTACTGCTCTCTTGGTTGCGAACAGAGATACGGTCTGACACTTCTCAAGAGATTGCCTCTCGAACAGGTAATGGCCAAATCGTAGAAGTACGCTATGTAAAAACGGGCACGAGAGAAGTCAAAGCTCTCACCGAAATTACGCTGAATGTGAATAATCAGACAGCCTATTTCAAACCAGGAGGGGTCTACTGGATCACGGGCGGGATGGGTGGCTTGGGGCTGCTTTTTGCGCGGCACCTGCTAGAACGCGCCCAGTTCGAGCAGGGCGGCGAGATTACTCTGCTCTTAACCGGACGCTCGACACTGGATGTAGATGCGGAGCATCAGTTGGCAGAATTGAACCGATATGGCGGCACCGTTATCTATCAACAATCCGATATCAGCAAGCAAGAAGATGTTGAACGATTCATTGCATACATCAAAGAGGAACATGGTCAACTCAACGGTATCATCCACAGCGCCGGCGTGCTGCGCGACAGCTTCATCCTCAACAAGACCGAAGCAGAAATCACCGCGGTATTAGCCCCCAAAGTAGCCGGTACGCTCAACATCGATGCCGCCACCAAAGAGATGCCCTTAGACTTTGTGGTGCTCTTCTCGTCAGTGGCTGGGGTGCTGGGCAACGTGGGGCAGGCCGATTATGCCGCGGCCAACGCCTTTTTGGATGCCTTTGCCCATCATCGCCAAACTCTGGTAGACGCGAGTGAGCGTTCAGGCCGCACCCTCTCCATCAACTGGCCGCTGTGGGACGAGGGGGGTATGACGGTCGATGAAGCCAGCCTAGCGCTTATGGAACGTCAAACTGGCATGACTTCCCTACCCACCGCAGCCGGACTCCAGGCCTTCGAGGCAATCATGGCCGCTGATGAAGAGCAGGTTTTTGTTGCCCCTGGTATAGCCGATAGCTTGCGGAACAAGCTGCTATCAGACTGTTCTTCATTACCAGACTCAGCCTCGCTGCAGGTAGCGAGCGACGCCAACACAAATCGACTAACCGAAAACAAAGACGACGAACTGGTCACGCATCAGTTGACGGAAAAAGCAGCAGGCGCTCCAGACAGGAATTGGCTAACCGAAAAAGTAGCAGACGAACTAGTCAATATGGTTGCCGAACTCCTGAAGATTCAGGCAGCGGACATCGATAGAGATGAAAATCTGAGCGATTACGGCTTTGATTCCATTACCTTTATCGAAATGGTCAATACACTCAATGAGACCTATGAACTAGCGTTGATGCCGACGATTTTCTTTGAATACAACACATTGACGGCTCTGAGTAATTATCTTGTCTCCCAAGTCGGAGAGCGGAATTGGATTCCAGAATATGTATCGTTGGAAGATGGTGGGATTGGACGCAATGGTAACAAAGTGGACTCTGTTCAGAAACTCCATCCCTTGGTACACCAAAATAGCTCAACTCTCTCCGAGCAACGTTTTACATCCACCTTTTCCGGACATGAGTTTTTCATGAGGGATCATCTGGTTCATGGGGAAAAAGTGATGGCGGGTGTGGCACATCTGGAGATGGCGAGGGTTGCAGCAGAAATGACCATCGAAGATGGGCGGGTTACACACTTTCGAGATGTAGTCTGGATTCGGCCACTGGCTGCGCAGGGTGATTCATTAGAGGTTCATCTAGGATTATATCCAGAGCTGCATAATACAATTGCCTTTGAGGTAAGTAGCGGAGGTCCGCTAGAACCGTTGACTTACAGCCAGGGGAAGATGCTTATCGGAGAGATTTCCGCCCCTGAATCCCTTGATATTCCGGCTATTGTGGCCCGATGTTCCACGCTGGTGGATGCAGCGGAATTTTATGAGATCCTTGCGGCGCAAGGATTGGTCTATGGTCCTACATTGCAAGGGGTGAAGCAGGTTCAGGCCAATACACAGGAGGCATTGGCTCGCCTGCAACTTCCCCCTCAGGCAACAAAGGGAGGATATGGTCTCCATCCAGGTTTGATGGATGCGGTCTTACAGTCGACCCTAGGCCTGATTCTCGCTCAGGAGAATTGGGAAATGCAAGGTCTCTATCTCTCCTTTGCTGTACACGAGATCGCCATTTATGCAAACTCTCCAGAAAATGGATACTCATATATTCAGCTTAGTCCGGGAAGCGGTCCAGACAATAATCTGATTAGGGCGGATGTTATCTTGACTGATGCCGAGGGAACCATCTGTGTTCTGTTGAAGGGCTTTACGGCACGACCCTTGACACAACAACCGGATGAAGGACTCCAAGTTTTCGAGGCAATTATGGCCTCTGATAAAGAGCAGATTGTTGTTGCCCCTGGCACAGCCGATAGAGAGCGGAACAAACTGCCATTAGAGCGCCCGGCCTCACCAAGCTTGATTCCAATACAGATGCAGACCGACGCGGACGTGCATCATCTGTCGGAAAAGGTAGAAGATGAACTAGACAAGAATTGGCTAACAGAAAAAGTAGAAGACGAATTGGTCACGATGGTTGCCGAACTCCTGAAGATTCGGGCATCGGACATCAACACCGATGAAAATCTGAGCGACTATGGCTTTGATTCGATTACCTTTATTGAGATGGTCAATACACTCAATGAGAACTATGAACTAGCGTTGATGCCGACGATTTTCTTTGAATACAACACACTGACTGTTCTGAGTAACTATCTTGTCTCCCAGGTCGGAGAGCGTCTGCACGCTCGATATCAGATACCCTCTGAGACTGAACCAGACCCCTCCCTAAAGGCTATACCAGACCCTGCCCCAGTGACTACAACGTCGCCGCCACCTGCTCCCTCCCAGAGGCACCTCCGGTCAAGTACGGAGCAGGCCCAAGTCAAGAGCCAAGGGATTCAGAATGACGCCATTGCCATCGTCGGCATGAGCGGTCGAATGCCTAGCTCGGCAGATCTGGAGACCTTCTGGCAGCATCTGGTAAATGAAGAGGACCTGATTACCGAAATCCCTCTAGAACGTTGGGATTGGCGAGCGATCTATGGTGACGCAGCAGGGGAGGAGAATAAAACCAAAGTCAAGTGGGGTGGCTTCATAGACGATATCGACAAATTTGATGCCCCCTTCTTCAAGATATCCCCGCGGGAAGCCGAGTTGATGGACCCTCAACAGCGACTCTTTTTGGAGAGTGTCTGGCACTGTATCGAAGATGCTGGCTATCGGGCCAGCACCTTGGCAGGTTCCCAGACGGGCATCTTTGTGGGCGTCACGACCCATGATTACGACGCGCTAATTCAATCAAGTGATGCCAATATAGAAGCACATATTACCACGGGAAGCAGCCACTCGGTACTGGCGAATCGCGTCTCTTATCTGCTCGATATCCACGGCCCTAGTGAAGCGGTTGATACAGCCTGTTCCAGTGCGCTGGTCGCCATCCATCGGGCGGTCGAGTCAATTCGGAGTGGCAGTTGCGACATTGCCATTGCGGGTGGGGTCAACGCTATTTTAACCCCCCACGCCCATATTGCCTACAGCAAAGCGGGCATGCTCTCTGAAGATGGCCGCTGCAAGACCTTCGATAAGCGGGCCAATGGCTATGTGCGCGCCGAGGGGGTAGGAGCTATCTTGCTCAAGCCTTTGGCCCAAGCCGAAGCCGATGGTGACCATATCTATGCTGTCATCCGGGGGACCGCCCAAAACCACGGTGGGCAAGCCAATTCCCTCACTGCGCCCAATCCAAAGGCCCAGGCAGACCTGTTGGTGCGTGCTTACCAGCAAGCCCATATCGACCCGGCCACAGTCAGCTACCTTGAGACCCACGGCACCGGAACCGCCTTGGGTGATCCGATTGAAATCAATGGTCTCAAGCAGGCCTTTACCCACCTCTATCAACAATCCGAGCAGGCATTACCCACCTCACCTCATTGTGGCCTGGGTTCCGTCAAGAGTAATATCGGTCATTTGGAGGCTGCAGCTGGCATTGCAGGCGTTCTCAAGGTGCTGCTGGCTCTTAAGCACGAGACATTGCCCGCCACCATCCATGTCGAGGAACAGAACCCCTACATCGATCTGACAGACAGTCCCTTCTATCTGGTTACACAAAATAAGCCGTGGCAGCCATTTGTTGATGCCGCAGGCCAGCCACTGCCCAGACGGGCTGGCGTCAGCTCCTTTGGCTTTGGTGGCTCTAATGCACATGTTGTGCTGGAAGAATATCAGTCCAGAGTCCAGAGTCCAGAGTCCAGAGTCCAGAGTCCACAGGTCATTGTGCTGTCGGCCAGTAATGAAGAGCGGCTGCAAGCGTATGTCCATAAACTGTTAACTTACCTGGAAGATGTTTCCAACCGAGATCCTAACCTTGCAACCTTGCAATCTGGCAATCCTTCGACAAGCTCAGGACAGGCTCTGCTCAACATCGCCTATACCTTGCAAGTGGGCCGAGAAGCGATGGAAGAACGGTTGGCCTTGGTTGTTTCCAGTATGAAGGAACTGATTGAGCAGCTAAAGCAGTATCAACAAAATGAAAGCGTTTATCAGGGGAATATCAAGCATAGCCAACAGACAATCAGTCTACTTGTCGATGACCCAGAGGGTAAAACGTATATCCAGTCGATGATCGCTGCTCGCAAGCACCATAAGTTAGCCCAGCTCTGGGTGTCGGGTATTGAGATTGAGTGGCAATTACTCTATCGTGCTGAAAAACCGCGTGCTGAAAAACCACAACGCATCTCACTGCCTACCTATCCTTTTGCCAAGCAACGCTACTGGCTAGATGGGCATCTGACTAGAAACGCTAACGAGTCACGCTCCCTATCACCCTCTCTACCTGTACCCGCATCCTCACAGGGGCTTAAATCAATCGAACCGGTTAACACAAGTGGGGCACCATCGGTGGGCCAACCAAGCGCTGCGGCAAAAAGCCATCTCTTGACCCATGATACAGAGAAGTTGACCTTAAGGATGCCAAATAGGCAAGGTCTACAGTCTGCAGAAAACCTACCCGAGCAAGCGCCAAGGCTGACGTTTGCAGATGGACAGCCAACCGCAGTGGCCGGTAGTTCTATGAGCAGGGACCAACTAGCGGTAGAACCCTTGGCGAGAGATGCTCAGGCTAAGAACTACACAACGCATACTGTTCAGGAGCCATTAGTGATTGAGCATCAACTTCGGCAACAGCTGGTTGACCTGTTGTATTTAACAGCAGATGAGGTCACGCCGCAGAAGAAATTTATTGATTTGGGGCTAGATTCGATTACAGGCGTAGAGTGGGTCAAGCAAATCAACGCAGTCTGGGGGCTAAACATCCCAGCAACCACGCTCTATGACTATCCAACCGTGCAACGTCTGGCGCAACATTTATCCGAGATGATACCAGCCGAGATGAACCAAACAGCACCATACAAGGGTAGAGAGACGCAACCAAGCGCCGACAAGCGTACCGATGAACAAGAAACCCACGGAACGGCCCAGGACCACGGCTCGCCCATTATGCTTAGCGAACTCAGTCAGGTCCCTACCGCTAACACGTCCACCCTTGGCCAACCGTATGGCCTGGTGGTTACAGGGATGCAGCCACTCGATGATACTCACCTATCGTCTTGGCAGGTAGCGCCCCCGAATGCGAATGAAATCCAGATTCAGGTCCAAGCTTCGGCCGTCAACTTTCCAGATACCATGTGTATCAATGGGCTCTATCCCACCATCCCCGCGTATCCCTTTGTCCCTGGCTTTGAGGTGGCAGGGATTGTTACCGCAGTTGGCAGCGCAGTGAGAGACCTTGTTAAAGGTGATCACGTGATCGCCTTGACTGGAGAAAAGCTGGGGGGCCATGCTCAGTATGTTAACGTACCAGCAGTTTCCGCTGTCCGGAAACCGCGCAATGTCACCTTTGAGGAAGCGTGTAGCTTACCCGTCATCTTCCTCACCGTCCATCACGCACTCCGAGTTGCCAATCTAAAAGCGGGAGAGCATCTGCTTATTCAGACGGCAGCAGGTGGCTGTGGCCTGATGGCGGTACAGCTGGCCAACTTACAGCGTGCAGTGCTCTATGGTACCTCAAGCCGAGAGGAAAAGCGCGCGTTTCTAGCACGCATTGGGGTTGACCATCCGCTCGATTACACCACAGACTTTGATGAGGCCATCCTGTCGTTAACCAATCAGCGGGGAGTGGATGTGATCCTCAATATGTTGGGGGGAGACGCCATTCAAAAGGGACTGAATCTGCTAGCCCCCAATGGTCGCTATGTCGAATTAGCCGTTCATGGACTCAAAGCCAGCCCCAAGCTAGACCTCTCACGGCTAGTGCAGAATCAAGCCTTCTACAGTCTTGATGGTCGACAAGGTGGCTTTGGTGACGCCAAACAACTGTCTGACGCTTTGAATCTCATGGTGCAGATGGTTGAGAACGAAGAGATCTATCCGGTCATGCATCGGATCTATCCCATCGCCCAGATACAAGAGGCGCTGCGCTATGTGGAGAGTGGTGCCCACATCGGTAAGGTGGTCGTCAGCCATACCCAAACAGAGGTTTCGGATCCGACCGAAACCTGTGAGCGTAATCTAATTCGGCAGAAGGCAAAAAGCCGTCAACAGTCAATTCATTCGCAGGCTGCAGTGTACGATCTTCAGGATGTGCCACCCGTCCGTCCCTCTTTGCAGGGTGACATTGCCGTCATTGGTATGTCGGGGCGATTTCCGGGGGCGAAGGACGTTAATGTGTTCTGGCAGAATATTGTCGCTGGTGTTGACTCGATTACGGAAGTGTCGCCAGAACGCTGGGACGTCAACTGCTATTATGATGTTGATAGACAAACGCCAGGCAAGAGCTACAGCAAATGGCTAGGTGCGCTAGAAGATATTGATAAGTTTGACCCCCTCTTTTTCGAGATCTCCCCTCGAGAAGCCGAGTTGATGGACCCTCAGCAGCGTCTCTTTTTGGAAGAAGCCTGGAAAGCACTCGAAGATGCCGGATACGCTGGGCGCACGCTTTCAGAAAGCCGGTGTGGCGTCTATGTCGGGGCAGGTACTAGTGATTATCATACATTGCTAGAGCAGAAGGGGGCTGAGTTAAATGCCTATACGCTTATGGGCACTTCCACCTCTATCTTAGCGGCACGCCTTTCATATATCCTAAACCTCAAAGGGGCTAGCCTTACCATCGACACCGCCTGCTCCTCATCGTTGGTCGCCATTCATGAAGGCTGTCAAAGTCTGCGCACTGGTGAGAATGAGATGGTGTTGGCTGGGGGAGTCTGCGTATTGAGTGGCCCTGACATGCACATCATGACCAGCAAAGCCCAGATGTTGTCGAGTGATGGTCGCTGCAAGCCCTTTGCCAATCAGGCTGACGGCTTTGGCATTGCCGAGGGGGTTGGGGTGGTGGTCCTCAAGCGCCTAGTCGATGCTGAGCGGGATGGGGACCAGATCTATGGCGTCATCAAGGGTAGCGGAATCAATCAAGATGGGTCCACCAATGGCATCACCGCCCCCAGTGCCAACTCGCAGACAGCGCTTGAGCTGGCCGTGTACGAGCAAGCCAACATCGACCCAGCCACGATTCAGCTCGTTGAGGCCCACGGTACCGGCACCAAGCTTGGGGACCCGATTGAAGTCCAGGCCCTGACCGATGCTTTCCGCACCTACACCAAACGCACCGGCTACTGCGCCATCGGTTCGGTCAAGAGCAACATTGGTCACACCCTTGCCGCAGCCGGGGTCGCTGGCGTCATCAAAACTTTACTTGCGTTAAAACATAAACAACTTCCTCCTTCGCTTCACTTAGAGGTGCCAAACGAGCATATCGATTTTGACGCTAGCCCCTTCTATGTCAATGCAGAACTCCAGGATTGGCAGGTTGAGAGCGGACTAAGACGAGCTGCCATCAGTTCCTTTGGCTTCAGTGGCACCAATGCCCATCTGGTGCTAGAGGAATATCAGTCCCCAGTCCCCAGTCCTCCATCCCCAATCTCCAATCCTCAGATCATTGTGCTATCAGCCAGAAATGAAGAACGGTTGCGGGAGTATGCCCACAAGCTGTTGCTCTATTTGGAGAAGATATCTGCAGTAAACCCAACAATAGCTACCTGCCATCACCTTCCCAACTTAGCCGACATTGCCTACACATTGCAAATTGGTAGAGAGGCCATGGACGCGCGGCTAGCATTTGTTGTATCCAGTATGGACGACATACAACAAAAACTGACCGCCTACTTAGATGACAAAACCCAAGCCATCTATCAAGGTCATGGGGGAGTGAATCGGGGACAGCTTGGCTGGTTGAACGAAGGGGAAGAAGTAAACGAGATGACCAAGCTGCTTATCCGGAATGGCAAACTGGAAAGGCTGGCACAAGCGTGGGTATCCGGTGTGGAGATAGAGTGGCTGCTTCTACACGAAGATGCAAAACCGCAGCGCATCTCGCTGCCGACTTACCCCTTTGCAAAAGAGCGATATTGGATGCCAGAGGCCGAATCACTAGATGGCAGACGCAATGGTGTATCCATAACTGGGATGGGTACCGTTCAGAAACTACATCCACTGGTGCACCAGAATACCTCAACATTAACCGAGCAGAGTTTCAGTAGCACATTTTCTGGCAGTGAGTTCTTCCTTCAAGACCACCAAGTACAGGGAGAGAAGGTTTTGCCTGGCGTGGCCTATCTAGAGATGGCGCGCGCGGCTGGGGAACTGTCAGTCAAAAATGGTCAAGTCACACAATTGAGAGATGTTGTGTGGATTAATCCTGTAGTCGTGCAGGATGAAGCTTGTGAGATTACCCTTGGACTCTATCCCGAGGCGAGTGGTGAGATTGCCTTTGAGGTGAGCAGCAGGAACGAAGGCGAGCCGCTTGTTCACAGCCAAGGCAAGATGGTGATAGGTGAAATATCCTCGCCAAATGCCTTGGATATCCCTGCTATTGCATCCCGCTGCCCCCGTATGCTAGACGCCGCCGATTGCTACCAACGCTTTGCCAGTCAATGCCTCACGTATGGCCCCACCTTCCGGGCGCTGGCAGAAATTCAGAGCAACGAGACGGAGGTTTTGGCACAGATTCGACTGCCGTCCGAGGTGTCGGAAAGAGACTTTGGTCTCCATCCCAGCCTGATGGATGCGGCGTTACAAGCCACTATCGGTTTGGCTCAGGAAAGTCCGTTAGCAAAAGGGCTGTATGTACCCTTCTCTGTGGCAGAGGTCAATATCTATGGTACCCCGTCGGAAGAGGGCTATGCCTATGTACGCCTCAGCCCTGAGCGTGAATCTGGCCGCTCTGTGATGAAATATGACGTGACCCTGACCGATGCCGAAGGTGCTATTTGCGTAGAATTTAAGGAGTTTACAGCGCGGGCGGTGGCTCGCCACGATGAAGAGACAGAGGTGATCTACAGCACGCCGACATGGCAGGTCCAGCCGCTGGATGAGGCAGTTGCCACCTTGAAGGAGGCATCATTAGGCTGTACCCTCTTCCTGGCTGGTTTTGATGAGTCTAAGGTCACCGCGGTTGCGTCAGTCCTTGAGCCAGCCGAGGTTATCTCGCTCACCCCGCTGGACGGATATGGAATGTCTGCCTCCGGCACAGAAAACTGTATCAACCAATGGTTGCAAAGCGTTTGGTCTCACCTCAAGGGCCTGGTTGAAAATCCACCCAAAGAGGGACATCAAATTTTGGTCGTGGCGACAGAGGATGTTGCCCCCCATCTAGTGGCACCGATTGTTGGCCTGCTCAAAACAGCCACTCTGGAACAGTCCAAGCTCGGTGCGAAAGCCCTCAGCCTTGCTCCTACTGAAATCGATACGCACATCTCGCAACTCCAAGCAGAGATAAAGTCCAGCAGACTGGGCGTTGTGGAAGAGGTCCGGTATGGCGAGCGGGGTACTCGCAAGGTGAAAGCCCTGACGGAGATAGCGCTAGATGCACCATCAGAAGCAACGTATCTCAAGCCCAGTTATCTTAAACCCGGGGGCGTCTACTGGATAACCGGTGGCATGGGCAGTCTAGGGCGCATCTTTGCCCAACACCTGCTGACCCAAGCTCAATTTGCACACGACAACTATGAAAGTAACGGCATCACCCTGATTCTTACGGGGCGCTCTGCCCTGGATGCAGAAGATGAAGAGCAACTGGCTGCCTGGAACGCCAAAGGGCATACGGTTGTCTATCAGCAAGCGGATGTCAGCCATCAGCACGAGGTCGAAGCGCTGGTCCAACGGATTAAGGCCGAGTATGGTGTCCTCAACGGCATCATCCACAGCGCAGGTGTGTTGCGCGATAGCTTGATCCTCAACAAGACCGAGGAAGAGATTGCCGCTGTGTTGGCACCCAAGGTGGCTGGCACACTCAACATTGATAGCGCTACTCAGGATGAATCGCTAGACTTCATGGTTCTTTTCTCATCCACCGCTGGGGTGCTAGGCAATGTGGGACAAGCCGACTATGCCGCAGCCAATGCCTTTGTAGATGCCTTTGCCCATCATCGCCAATCTATCGTCGAAGCAGGTGAGCGTTCTGGACGCACCCTCTCCATCAACTGGCCTCTCTGGGCAGAGGGCGGCATGAGCGTCAATGACGAAACGATGGCTTGGATGACCCAAGCATTCGGACTGACCCATTTGGAGACGGCTGAAGGTCTATCTGTTTTTGATGTGGGATTAGCCCATCAGCATATCACCCAGCTTTTGGTGACAAGCGGCCATCGTCAAAAGCTTGTCAACTATCTCTTCGAGACGAGAGACAATCATAATACCCGCCATCCCCAGCCCATTGAACTGACCACTGACGAAGCCCAAGCACTCTTCCAGGCCACGGCAAGCTATCTCAAAACGTTGCTGGCGGAGTCCCTCAAGCTACCGCCAGAACGCCTGGATACCAACGCGAATTGGGAACGCTATGGCTTTGACTCCATGTTGGCTTTAAACCTGACGCGTAAACTAGAAGACATATTCGGACCATTGCCCAAAACGCTCTTCTTTGAGTATCAAACGCTCTCTGAACTTACTGCGTATTTAGTAGATGTCTATCCCATTCAGCTTCAGGCGATCTTGGGGTTGACGAATAAGCAGCACCCACGAGGAGGTGAAGCGCAAGAATTGGCGGTCGTAGCAAGAAGGGCCAATGGCTTAGCGGTAGATTCGCCCAGGTCAATATGGCTACAACGCCCGGACGCAGTTATTCGCAAGCAGTCTGCGTCGAATACTACCCAGGATATCGCTATCGTGGGACTGAGTGGGCGCTATCCCATGGCCGAAAACCTGGATGCCTTTTGGGAGAACTTAAAAGCGGGCCGAGATTGCATCACCGAAATACCGCCAGAGCGCTGGGACCATAGCCAATACTTTGACGCGGACAAGAACAGAGTCGGCAAGAGCTACAGTAAATGGGGGGGCTTCATCGCCGATGTGGATAAATTTGACCCCCTCTTCTTCAGCATCTCACCCCGCGAAGCTAAGCTGATGGACCCTCAGGAACGACTCTTCCTGGAAGTCGCCTGGCAGACTCTAGAGGATGCAGGGTACAGCCGTCAAATGCTGAATCAGCGGTTGCAAGGAAAGGTGGGCGTCTTTGTGGGCGCGATGTGGGGTGAGTATCAGCTCTATGGCGATGGCCAGAGCAGCCTCAGTTCATCTTATGCCTCCATCGCCAACCGGGTCTCCTACATCCTCAACCTACATGGACCAAGTCTGGCGGTGGATACCATGTGTTCCTCCTCATTGACCAGCATCCATCTGGCCTGCGAAAGCATCAAGCGAGGTGAGTGCGCAGTCGCACTAGCAGGGGGTGTCAATGTCTCCATCCATCCCAACAAATACCTCCGGTTATCCCAGGATCGATTTGCGGCCAGCGATGGTCGTTGTCACAGCTTTGGCGAAGGGGGAGATGGTTACGTCCCAGGCGAAGGAGTGGGGGCAGTGCTGCTCAAACCACTTGCTCAAGCAGAACAGGATGGTGACCACATCTATGGCGTGATCAAAGGCTCCAGCCTCAATCATGGCGGCAAGACCAACGGCTATAGCGTCCCCAATCCGACCGCGCAAGGTCACCTCATTGCCGAGACCCTCGAGAAGAGCGGCATTGACCCAGAGAGCATCAGCTATGTGGAGGCACACGGCACCGGCACAGCCTTGGGCGACCCCATTGAAATCCGCGGATTGAGCCGAGCGTTTGGTCAGCGAGCAAGCGCAGCATCTGCCTGTCCTATCGGTTCGGTCAAGTCCAACATCGGTCATTTAGAGTCGGCCGCGGGCATTGCGGGCTTGACCAAAGTCCTGCTCCAGATAAAGCATCAGCAGTTGGTTCCGTCCATCCATGCCAAGACGCTCAATCCTCATATTGATTTTGAGTCAACGCCCTTTGTTGTACAGCGCCAACTGAACGTATGGGAGCAACCCATCATTGACATCGATGGCCATCAGCAAACATACCCGCGGCGCGCTGGCATCAGTTCGTTTGGTGCGGGTGGAGCCAATGCCCATCTTATTGTCGAAGAATATCAGCCGTTGGCAGTGAATAGTGAACGGTTAGCCACCCGGAAGGTTCCCGACAGAGGGCCGCAGGTGATTGTCCTCTCGGCCAAGAATGAGGAGCGGCTCCGGGAGTATGCTCACAATCTACTGGTCTATTTGGAGAAGTGTACTAAGCCGAATCCGATATCACAGGTGCCTGATGAAAAACCAGACACCCAAACTATCGGGCAATCGCTGCGAGAGATGATCGCCAATATCCTCGGGTTAGATGTTGCCGATATTGGGAACGAACAAATCTTCGACGAGTATGGGCTGGATACCGTGCAGCTATCCCATCTACAGGCAAAGCTCGAAGCACAATATGGCCATGACCTGGCAATTACGCCAGCAGATTCGGTGAGTAGTTTGGCTCAACAGATACATTTCAAGCTACCCAACATAGCAATTGCCCACCAGCCACCAGCCACCAGCCACCAGCCACCAGCTATCTCCGATATCGCCTACACGCTGCAAATCGGTCGGGAGGCTATGGCAGAGCGACTGGCGTTGATTGTCTCTGGCATTGAAGAGTTGACCGAGCGACTGCGTCAGTATGGACAAAATGGTCAGGTTCCCAGCCAAATCTATTGTGGAAATACCAAGGCAAATCAGCAAACGACGAGCCTTTTCACTAACGGGCTTGCTAGAGACGCTTTTATTCGAACAACGCTAGAAAATCGAGAATACGAGAAATTAGCTCAACTATGGGTAGCGGGTGTCGAAATAGACTGGAAATTGTTTCATGAGGACGAGGCCGTGCGACGCGTCTCGCTGCCCACCTATCCCTTTGCCAGAGAACGGTATTGGATTCCCGCATCTGACTCATTAGAGGTGAATAGCACCGACACAAGTAGGGTGAATGCTGTATCTCAACTTCACCCACTGGTTCACCGGAACACCTCAACGCTAACCGAGCAATGCTTTAGTAGCACATTCTCGGGCAATGAGTTCTTTCTGCAAGACCATCAAGTCCAAGGTGAGAAGATTCTGCCAGGTGTGGCCTATCTGGAGATGGCACGGGCGGCTGGAGACATAGCAATCAAAGACGGCCAGGTCATGCAGTTGAGGGATGTGGTTTGGATTAGCCCACTCGCTGTGAAAAATGAATCTTGTGAGACTGCCCTTGGACTCTATCCTGAAGCAGATGGTCACATTGCTTTTGAAGTGAGCAGCAGAGGCGGAGAGGAGCCACTGATTCACAGCCAGGGGAAGGTGGTTGTGGGTGAAATGGGAACGCCAGAAGCACTGGACATCCCTGCGATTGCAAGCCGTTGCACCACCAAGCTGGAAGCGGCAGCATGCTACAAGCACTTTGCCGCTCAAGGCTTGACCTATGGCCCCGCTTTCCGGGGGCTGACAAAGATTCAGGCAAATGAGACGGAAGCGTTGGCGCACATTCGATTGCCATCGGATGTGACTGACACCGGGTTTGGATTGCATCCGAGCCTGCTGGATGCAGCGTTGCAGGCGACCGTCGGTTTGACCTTGGATCAAGCAAATCCCGCGGAACAAGGACTCTATTTACCCTTTGCGGTGGAGGCAGTCAGCATCTATGGCGACTTGCCAGAGGAGGGGTATGCATATGTGTGCTTCACGCCAAGGCACGAACCAGACGCCTATGTTGTGAGGTTCGATGTAACCTTGACCGATACTGAGGGTGCTGTCTGCGTCGAGTTCAAGGACTTTACGGCAAGAGCAGTTCGATCCCAAACCGAAGAGGAAGCGTTGCTCTACTGTACACCCACATGGCAAACGCAGTCGCTGTATCCGGCGGCTGTAGACGCCAATCCTGAGCCGATAGGGAATACCCTCTTCCTGATTGGCTTTGACGATCATGTTGTTCAGTCCATCAACACAACCTTTGAAGCAGCCGAGGTGGTGGCGCTGGCCACGCCAGACGATTCTTCTTTTTCTGCCTCAGATGCGGATGCATGTATCACCCAATGGCTGCAAAGCGTCTGGCCTCACCTCAAAAGCAAAGTGGCAAGTCCCTCCAAAGATGGAAATCAGATAGTGGTGGTAGCGGCCGGGCACATTGCGTCTTATCTGGTGACACCGCTGGCAGGATTGCTCAAAACAGCCAGATTAGAGCAACCAAAGATAGGTGGAAAGATACTAAACGTTGTTCAAGCAGAGTTTGATACACTCATGCCTCTTCTCCAGACTGAGATGCAGTCCGACAGCCCCGGTGTTGTGGAAGAGATACGATATTGCGAACAGGGTAGCCGTGAGGTCAAAACCTTGACCGAGGTCGGGCTAGATACGCAAGCAGCCGACGCTCCCTGGCACCATTACCTTAAGCCAGGGGGCGTCTACTGGATAACCGGAGGCATGGGTGGTCTGGGACGCATCTTTGCCCAGCATCTGCTGATTCAGGCTCCATCAGAAGAGGACATCACCCTGATTCTGACCGGACGCTCCGCGCTGGATGCAGAAGGTGAAGAG
The DNA here is from genome assembly GCA_039028975.1 of Chloroflexota bacterium. Taxonomy (GTDB): domain Bacteria; phylum Chloroflexota; class Anaerolineae; order Caldilineales; family Caldilineaceae; genus JAHBNG01. The sequence goes on along the minus strand of JBCCHB010000008.1, from coordinate 113,080 downwards.
CAGCTGGCTGCCTGGAACATCCAAGGGTATAGGGTTGTCTATCAGCAAGCGGATGTCAGCCAGCAGCAAGAGGTCGAGGCGCTTGTCCAACAGATTAAGGCTGAGTATGGTTCCCTCAACGGCATCATCCACAGCGCTGGGGTGCTGCGCGACAGCTTTATTCTCAATAAGACTGAGGAAGAGCTTGTTGCTGCTCTGGCTCCCAAAGTAGCTGGCACCCTCAACATCGATGCTGCTACACAGAATGAACCACTGGATTTTATGATCCTCTTCTCATCCATAGCTGGTTTGCTGGGCAACGCGGGTCAAGCCGATTATGCTGCCGCCAACGCCTTTTTGGACGCCTTTGCCCATCATCGTCAGCACTTGGTCGAAATGGGAGAGCGTTCAGGACGTACCCTCTCCATCAACTGGCCCCTTTGGGCAGACGGAGGTATGTCTGTGAATGAGGAGAGTTTGGTACTCATGACGCGCCAAACGGGTCTGTTGTCGCTGCCTACTGAACTAGGGCGTCAAGCATTTTCACGCGTGATGGCCTCTGATGAGCCCCAAATTTTGGTGGCCTATGGTAAGGTGAACCAGCTCCGAAGTCGGCTCCTATCCAACATTGACACTGCAAAAAATGGAGGCAAAGAGGTAGCGTCAGCGAACACACAACATACCAGGGATAAAGATGTCTTGGCGGAAAAAATCCAGGAAGAACTGGCCTCAATGGTCTCGAACCTATTGAAGATTCGTCCCCAAGACATTGCTGGTGATGAGAGCCTAAGTGAGTATGGTTTTGATTCCATAACGCTCACGCAGATGACCAACCAAGTTAATGATACCTATGATTTGGCATTGATGCCCACCCTCTTCTTTGAACACAACACGTTGGCCTCCTTAAGCCACTATCTAGCAGTGGAGTATGACGATAGCCTTCGCACTTATTTTCAACTCGCGGGTGAAAACCAGGTCAAGTCGTCATCAGCACTAACTACGGCGGAAAAGTCCCTGCGCTCAGCCTTCCCATCTAAAAAGCGTAATTTCCAGACGCTTCGTAAGGGGCTCAATCATGCTACATTGTCCGAAATAAGGGGGAGGGAGGAGGGTGATGCCATTGCCATCATCGGCATGAGTGGCCGGATGCCGGGGTCGCCCGACTTGGAGACCTTCTGGTGGCATTTGGTGGAAGGCACTGACCTCATCACCGAGATTCCGCCAGACCGTTGGGATTGGCGTGAATTCTACGGTGAGCCAACAGAGGGAAAGAACAAAACCAAGGTCAAATGGGGTGGCTTTATCGATGATATGGACAAATTTGACGCCTCCTTCTTCAAGATATCTCCTAGAGAAGCTGAATTGATGGACCCTCAACAACGCATCTTTCTAGAGACGGTCTGGCACTGTCTTGAAGATGCTGGCTATCGGGCAAGCGCGTTGGCTGGTTCACAGACCGGCATCTTTGTGGGCGTTGCCTCCCATGATTATATGGAGGTCATCAAGCAGTATCGCCCCCAGGCTGAGGCCCACATGGCAACGGGTGGTAGCCACTCAGTCCTAGCAAACCGCGTCTCCTTCCTGCTAGACATTCACGGCCCTAGTGAAGCCATTGACACTGCCTGTTCCAGTGCGCTGGTCGCCATCCATCGAGCGGTCGAGGCCCTGCAGAGTGGTAGCTGTGAGCTGGCCATTGCTGGTGGCGTCAATGCCATCATTAACCCAAAGCTTCTTGTCACCTTTGACCAAACTGGGATGCTGGCTGAGGATGGCCGCTGCAAAACCTTCGACAAGCGCGCCAATGGCTATGTTCGTGCTGAAGGAGTGGGGGCTATCATACTGAAGCCTTTGGCCCAAGCCCAAGCCGACGGCGACCATGTCTATGCCGTCATCCGCAGCACAGCTCAGAACCACGGCGGTCATGCGAACTCACTTACCGCGCCTAATCCCAAAGCCCAGGCGGCTCTTCTGGTGCGTGCCTACGAACAGGTCAATATCGATCCTACTACTGTTACTTATATCGAGGCTCACGGCACCGGCACTGCGTTGGGAGACCCGATTGAAGTCAATGGCCTCAAACAGGCGTTTGCTCAACTCTACCAACAATCTGGGCAGGCATTACCCACCACTCCCCATTGTGGGCTAGGCTCTGTCAAGAGCAATGTCGGTCATCTGGAAACAGCAGCAGGTATGGCTGGTCTATTCAAAGTGATCTTGGCCCTCCAACATCAGACACTGCCAGCTAACCTTCACATTGAGGAGCAAAATCCCTACATCGACCTGAGCGAGAGCCCTTTCTATCTCGTCACGGAGACTGAAGCATGGCAACCGCTGATGGACGATACTGATCAACCCATGCCCAGAAGAGCTGGCGTTAGCTCCTTTGGCTTTGGAGGAGCGAATGCTCATGTGGTGCTAGAAGAATGGCAGCCAGCAGACAGTAGACAGCAGCTAGCAACCAGCGGCCCGCAAATCATTGTATTGTCGGCTAGGAATGAAGAGCGATTGCAAGAATACGCTAACAAGCTTTTGGTCTATTTGGAAAGGTTCCCATCATCGCCTCAAACACAAGAGGCACCTGATGAAACGCTAGGGCTCCACACTATCTACCAATCGCTGCGAGAGATGATTGCCAACATCCTCGGCATAGAGATCGCTGAAATTGAGGATGACCAAACCTTTGACGAGTGTGGTGTGGATGCTGTACAGCTAGCCCATCTACGAGCCAGGGTCGAAGAAGAATACAGCCTGAACGTGATGATTACACCCACGGATTCAGCCAATAGTCTGGCTCAACAGCTGCATGCACAGGTAACCAACGCTATTCACCATCAACCATCAACCATCAACCATCAACCATCCTTAGCGGAAATCGCCTATACCCTCCAAGTCGGTCGGGAAGCCATGGAAGAGCGGCTTGCCTTCGTGGCCTCAAACCTGACGGATGTCAAAGAGCATCTGCGCAAGTATCGGCAAATGGATATGGAAAGCGCTGCTTTATATCGTGGGAGCACGAAATCCAGTCAACAGAAAGCCAAGTTGTTACGTGAACGCGAAAAGGGACGTGCCTCCATACAATCGTTCATTGATGGTAAAGAGTACAATAAACTCGCCCAGCTCTGGGTAGCTGGGGGTGAGATAGAGTGGCCATTGCTCTATGAAGGTGACAATCCGCAGCGCATCTCGCTGCCGACCTATCCCTTTGCCAAAGAGCGATACTGGATGACCGAATCAAAGATACCTATTGCTTATGATGTATCGCCTAAGTGGGTGAACAGCGTGGGTAAACTGCATCCGCTAGTCCACCAGAATACTTCAACCTTGACCGAGCAACGCTTCAGCACCATTTTTACTGGTAACGAGTTCTTCCTGAGAGATCATCAAGTCCTAGGCATGAAGGTTCTGCCTGGCGTGGCCTATCTGGAGATGGTACGAGCAGCAACAGAAATCGCTGTTGATGATAGCCAAGTTACCCAACTGAAGGATGTCGTCTGGGTAAGACCACTGATTGTGCCAGATGGCGGCTGTGAGATTCAAATTGGCCTCTATCCCGAAGCAGATGGCAGCATCGCCTTTGAGTTGAGCAGTAGCGGCGAAGGTGAGCCACTAATTCATGGCCAGGGGAATGTGATAGTAGGCGAATCAACCGCGCCAGGCATCCTCGATATTCCGGCTATCTTGGCCCGCTGTACCAGCACGTTGGACGTTCTAGATTGCTACCAACGCTTTGCCAACCAGGGTTTGACCTATGGTCCTACCTTCCAGGCGTTGACAGAAATTCAGGCAAGCGAGACAGAAGTGCTGGCAAAGATTCGACTACCATCAATGGTGAAGGAAACAGACTTTGGTCTGCATCCCAGCCTGCTGGATGCAGCGTTGCAAGCAACCATCGGTTTGGCCTTAACTCAAGAGACGCGGCCAGGGGCAGAGCTGTATTTGCCCTTTACCGTGGCAGAAGTCAATGTATATGATTCCCTTCAGGAAGAGGGCTACGCCTATATCTGCCTCAGTACTGAGCGTGAGACTAACAGCCCTGTTATGAAATATGACGTATCCTTGACCAATGCGCAAGGGGCCATTTGTCTTGAGTTTAAAGGGTTTACGGCACGAGCAGTTGTGCCTCAAAACCAGGAAACAGAGATGCTCTACAGCACGCCAGCATGGCAAGTACGACCTCTGGATGAAGCTGTCGCCGCGGACGACGCATCGATAGCCAGCACACTCTTCCTGGCGGGATATGATGAGCAGGCGGTCGCATCGGTCGCAACCGCCCTTGAGCCAGCAGAGGTTGTCTCCCTTTCTTCGCCAGATATGCATGGGATGTCTACCGCCAACACGGAAACATGCATTAGCCAGTGGCTGCAAAGCGTCTGGTCTCATATCAAAACCCAAGTTGAAAGCCCCTCTAAACAAGGACATCAGATGCTGGTTGTGGCGACAGAGGATGTTGCCCCGTATTTGCTGGCACCAATCGTCGGGATGCTCAAAACAGCTACCCTGGAACAGCCCAAGATCGGCGCGAAAATCCTCACCATTGGCAAGCCATCTAGCGAACCGCTTGTCGCTCGCTTCAGGGCAGAAATGCGACATAGTCGTTTAGGCGTTGTGGAGGAGGTACGCTATGGCGAACAGAACATTCGCGAGGTGAAAGCGCTGACAGAGATAACCTTGAACGCGCCAGCAGAGAATCCTGATATCAAACCCAGTTACCTTAAGCCGCGAGGTGTTTACTGGATCACTGGCGGCATGGGTGGTCTAGGCCGTATCTTTGCCCGTTATCTGTTGGCAACGGCTCACTTTGAGCAAAACAGTGTTGAGCAAAACAAGGGCATTACCCTGATTCTCACAGGGCGTTCGTCTTTGGGCGCTGAGGGGGAACAGCTACTCATCGAACTGAATTCTCATGAGCATCAAGTTGTGTATCTGCAAGCCGATGTCAGCCAACCAGAAGCGGTGACAGAAGTTGTCCAGCGCATCAAATTAGAGTTTGGTCAGCTAAACGGCATCATCCACTGTGCGGGGGTGCTGCGGGACAGCTTCATATTCAACAAGACTGAGGAAGAAATCGCAGCGGTGATGGCCCCCAAAGTAGCAGGCACCCTCAACATCGATGCTGCGACCCAAGCTGAATCCCTTGATTTCATGCTCCTCTTCTCCTCCACGGCTGGTGTATTGGGCAATGTTGGTCAAGCCGATTATGCAGCGGCCAATGCTTTCATCGATGCTTTTGCCCATCATCGTCAAAAGCAGGTCGAAATGGGAGAACGATCGGGCCATACTCTCGCCATCAACTGGCCCCTCTGGGCAGACGGGGGTATGAGAGTGGATGACGAGAGTTTGATGCTGATGACGCGCCAAACGGGCATAATGCCACTGCCTACGGAGCTTGGCCAACAAGCATTGACGTATATGATGGACGCTGGCAAGCCGCAGATTTTGGTTGCCTATGGCATGGGGAACCAACTAAGAGGCAGACTCTTCTCTAACATTGCCACAACAAAAGATTCCTCCAAAGAGGCAAAACCAGCGAAGACACAACGTAACCAGAGGCACGACGAGTTGGCGGAGGAGATCCAAACGCAATTGGTCGCAGCGGTCTCCGAAATCTTGAAAATTCGCCCCCAAGACATTGATGGCGATGAGATTCTCGGCGACTATGGCTTTGATTCAATTACGCTCACCGAGATGGCCAACAAACTCAATGCAACCTACGAGTTGACATTGGCACCCACGCTCTTCTTTGAACACAACACGCTAAACTCCTTGAGCCACCATCTGGCCCAGGAATTTGGCGAAGGCTTGCGCCGTCAGAATCAGGTCGATGCCAATAGCCCAGTTGAATCGTCACTGGCATCAATTGTGCCGGAAAACGGTTCACTAGCAACCATCTCATCCAGAAAACGTTTTCTCCAGCCCCTACCCAACTTTCCAGTGGAAAGGCCAGGAATGGTTCCTCCCCCTGACAGGGGAAGGCTGGGGGAGGATGAGGCCATTGCTATCATTGGTTTGAGCGGCCAAATGCCGGGGTCGCCCGACTTGGAGATCTTCTGGCAGCACTTAGTAGAGGGTGCTGATCTCATTACAGAGATTCCGCCCGGCCGCTGGGATTGGCGCGCGCTTTATGGTGACTCTACCCTGCATGATAACAGAACACAGGCTAAGTGGGGTGCCTTCATTAGCGATATAGATAAGTTCGATGCCGCCTTCTTTGGCATTACGCCCAGAGAAGCCGAGTTGATGGATCCCCAGCAGCGTCTCTTCTTACAAACGGTTTGGCAGACGATTGAGGATGCAGGGTATACGCCATCCCAATTGTCGGAAAAGCAGGTCGCACTTTTTGTCGGCGCTAGCTCCTACGATTATGCCAAAATTCTCTACCATCATAATAGATCGACAGATGCCTACAGTCCAACGGGTATGTCACTCTCAGTGCTGGCTAATCGGGTCTCATATCTACTTAGCCTGCATGGTCCCAGCGAGCATTGTGATACAGCCTGCTCCAGTGCAATCGTGGCTATTCACCGAGCAATTCGTTCGATTCACGACCAAGAGTGCGAGATGGCGATTGCTGGCGGCGTCAATCTTATCCTGTCGCCAGATGGCCATATTTCCTTTGATAAGATGGGGATATTGTGTCACGATGGGCAGGTGGCAACCTTTGGTGATCAGGCTCATGGCTATGTGCGTGGCGAGGGAGTGGGTGCGGTGCTGCTAAAACCTTTGAGCAAAGCTATTGCTGATGGGGATCACATATATGCATTGATCAAAGGGAGTGCCGTTCATCACGGAGGCCGAGGTCAAGGGCTGACCACACCGAGCCTGGAAGGGCAAGCCGATACCATCATCAAAGCTTATCAACGGGCGGGGCTTTCTCCCAATTGCGTGGACTACATCGAAGCTCACGGCACGGCCACCAAGCTGGGGGATCCGATTGAAGTTGAAGCATTTCGTAAAGCGTTTGCCACGTTGACGGATCAATTAAATAGCAACATCCAGGAAGAGGGTCATTGCAAAATCGGCTCCCTGAAACCGAACATTGGACACTTGGAGGCAGCCTCTGGTATGGCAGCATTGAGCAAAGTCGTTCAGGCCATGCGAGCCAAGGTCAAGCCGGGCCTCACGAATTATACAACGCCGAATCCTTACATTAAACTGGATGGGAGCCCCTTCTATATTACCGATGAGCATGAACCGTGGTCTCCTAAAGCTGATGAGGAGGGCAACCCGCTGCCTAGGAGAGCCAGCGTTCATTCTTTTGGTTTTGGTGGCGTCAACGCCCATCTTGTGTTGGAGGAGTATGAACAGCCAGCGGCCAGCAACCAGCAGCCAGCAACCAGCAGCCAGCAGATCATTGTGCTTTCGGCTAAAAGTCAGGAGCGGCTAAGAGCTTATGCGGCCAAGATGTTGGATTTTGTGAAGAGATTCCAGGATTCGGAAGAGGTACCTTCATTAAGTGACTTGGCCTACACATTGCAAGTTGGGCGCGAGGCGATGTCGGATCGGTTGGCCATTCTCGTCCAGAACCATGATGAACTGCAGTGGGGGCTCAAAGCCTTTTTAGACAATACATCTTTAAACAGCGCCGATATCGGCTCATCAATGCCCACCTTCTTCCAGGGGGACTTGACGCAGACGTCCCAGGAAGCGAAAATTCTCACCGAGGGTCTGGTGGGAGCAGAAATGATTACCAGATGCATCGAAACCCAAGACTTTGTCAAGTTAGCCCTATTGTGGACTAAAGGCGGTTCAATTCCTTGGGAACAGCTTTATCGGGCAGAGCGTCCGCAACGGATCAGTCTGCCCACGTACCCTTTTGCCCCAAATCGCTACTGGATACCGCTGGCCGAGACTACGTTAGTGAAAGCTGAACCAGATGAGACAAATTTAGTAAAGAGTGAAGAACCAATTCAAATGGCAGATGCCTCGTCACCCGAGGCTGTCCAGCAGCAAGTAAAAGTAGAAAAGGAGCCTGAACAGAAGCCAGCTTGGCGCGCAATCCCGTCCGCAGAACAGGCCAATCTCCTGCGGCAGACGCTCGAACAGGTATTCGCCCGCGTCACTAAATTCCAAGTAGACCAAATCGACACCAGTGAACCCTTGAATAATCTAGGCTTGGATTCGCTGATGATGGTCGAACTTGCGAATCTATTGCGCCGTGAATTAGGGGTCGCGGTGCCCATAGAGCATTTCAATCCTGACCTCACCCTTGCCCAACTAGAGGAAGAACTGCTGCCAATCTTGGAGCAGGAGCCAACACGAAGTGACGCCGCGACCAATAAACAGGCCGCGCTGACCGCAGAATTCCCGCTGGCGCCTAACCAGCATTGGTTCTTTGATGGCGGTTATGCCAACCCGCACCATTGGAATATCGCCGGGTTACTGCAAACACCCCCCAATCTGGATCTGACGATCTTGGAAGAAGCCATCCATGATCTCTATCAACGCCACGAGCCACTACGCATCCGCATCATCGAAGATGAGTACATTGAAGATAAAGCTGCTGAAGATGATTCCACTTCTTTGCCCCACCGCCAGCAGCGAATCGCACCTGTGGGTCAAGAGCCGCTGCTCGACCAGATTGCTCTGACCCATGTGCCAAAGCCTGTCAAGGCAGCAGCCCTTGAATTCCAAATTGAATCAATCCAAGCCAGCCTGGACTATCATCAAGGGCCGATTGCACGTTTTGTCTACTTTGATATGGGACCAGGGCAAGCAGGTCGCCTCTTTGTGGCGATTCATCATCTTGTCTTGGATGCCTTTGGCTTCTATCTTTTGATGACAGATTTGGCAACTGCTTATGAGCAGCGCCGTAACGGACAAGAATTGACCTTGCCGCCACTGAACACAAGCTATACCGAGTGGGTGCAACAGCTCTCTGCTTATGCCCAAAGCGAACGCTGTCAGTCAACGGCTCCTTATTGGTTGGAGAGGATCCAGCAGCCGATTCAACCATTGCCAGTTGATTTCCCCGAGGGCTTCAATGATGACCACAACCCAGCTAAGCTGATCTTGCAGCTAAACGAAGAGGAGACCACAGCGTTGACCCGCCACCTCACAAAGGCGGCTGATGTTCAAGTTCCCGATATCCTTCTGACAGCCCTGCTTCAGGCCTACTGTGAGTGGGCTGATGGAGATTCATTGTGGGTGGAGGCCCAAGCCCACGGCCGAGATGCACTGCTCGAAGGGGTCGATCTCTCCCAGAGTGTCTGCTGGGCCAACACCATCTACCCTATCTATCTCAAACAAGAGCCTGACGCAACCCCTTATGAACTGCTGCTAAACGTTCGGGATGAACTACGTCGTCTACCCAATCAGGGGCTAGACTATGGTGTATTACGTAACCTGAGTCCAGATTCCGCCATAAGGGAAGCACTCCAAAGCCATCCCGATACCGAAATCAAGTTTCTCTACCACGGCAGCTTGATGCAGAGTATAGCCACAGACACCGACCTATTCCAGCAAGCCCCAGAGCCACTAGGTCGCTCCTACGGGCCAGGGAACGAAGCCAAACACCTTCTCTATATTTATGGCCATCTTTTCCACGGGCAGCTACTACTCGAATTGGTCTTTAGCGAAAATATCTTCAAATCGAGTACGGTTGAGCGATTGGGAGACGGTATATTAGAGGTGCTGCGCAACTTGATTGACGCCTGCCCAAAGCCGCCAAAAAATCCACATCGTCCGATTAGGACAAATTCAACACAACCAAATCTGATGCACCCAAATACAATACATCCAGATACTATCTCTTCACTGATCGATCTATTAGAGGAGCAAAGCCAAGCCCGCCCCCAGCAGTCAGCGTTTACTTTTCGTCAGGCTAACGGCAGCTCTACTCATACCACGTATGGAGAACTGGCCCGGCAGGCTCAAGCCATTGGCGCGACCTTGCAGCAGACGGGCGCAGCAGGAGAGCGGGTTCTGTTGATGTATCAACCTGGTCTCGACTATATTGCTGGCTTTTTGGGCTGTTTGTACGCGGGGGCTGTCGCCGTTCCCACCTACCCGCCGCGTCTCAATCGAGCTATGCCCAATTTGCACAACATTGTGGCGGATGCCCAGGCGCGCTTTGTACTGACCCAGCGTCAAATCCACAACCGACTGACGCCACGCCTGAAAGACTTGCCTGATCTGGCCGTTCTCTCCTGGTTGGTAGCCGATGATGAGGGAGCTGATGGGGTTCTGGTTGGCAGCGAGGCAACTTGGCAGAGGCCAACAGTAGATAGGGATACACTTGCCTTTTTGCAATATACATCTGGCTCTACATCGGCTCCCAAGGGCGTTATGATCTCCCATCAGAATGCCCTAGCAAACCTAGCGGTTATGAACCAAAAGCTAGAAACTTCCTCCGAGACAAGAGGCGTCTTTTGGCTGCCGCCATACCACGATATGGGTCTCTTCAGTCTTCTGCAGACCCTCTATTGCGGAGGAAGCAGCACGTTGATAGCTCCTGCGACCTTTTTACAAAGACCGTTAGAGTGGCTGGAACTCATCTCAGAAACAGGAGCGACCATCAGCGGCGCGCCCAACTTTGCTTATGATCTCTGTAACCGCCGCATGGCAAACCAACTAACCTTGGCGAAAGAGAACCGATCCACACTGGATCTCAGCCGGTTAGATCTTAGCCGCTGGGAGGTCGTCTTTAGCGGTGCAGAACCCGTGCGGGCAGAGACCATACGCCACTTCATCAACACATTCCAGCCTTTCGGTCTGCAGCCAGAGATCTTCTACCCCTGCTATGGATTGGCAGAGGCGACTGTCTTTGTAAGTGGCGGCTCGATAGCAGAACCGCCGGTGAGCAAAGTTTGGTTAAGCGCCCCTTTGGCTCAGAACAAAGTAGCCTTAGCTCCGTCAGATTTGGAACAGGAGGAGGCCGGGCGAACCTTGGTTGGCTGTGGGCAGCCCGCACCTGGCCACACGATCAAAATTGTGGATCCCGAAACCAATACTCTCTGTGCACCAGACCAGATTGGCGAGATTTGGGTTGCTGGACCAAGTGTCGCGCAAGGATATTGGAGACAGCCAGGGGAGACCCAGCGGACTTTTGGGGCTCGATTGGCGAGTGAAGTAGAGAGCGGCGAAGATGGGCCTTACTTACGCACCGGCGATTTAGGCTTTTTGGCCGATGGAGAACTCTATATCACCGGGCGGATGAAAGACCTGCTCATCATCCGTGGTCGTAACCACCATCCTCAAGATGTGGAGCTAACGGCCCAGCAAAGCCATGTCGGCTTACAACCCGGTGGTGGCGCGGCCTTTTCAATTCAGCTAGGGGATAGGTCCAAATCGGACGACGAACAGCTGAATGGAGAAAATCAAGATCATGAAGAGCATCTAGTCATTGTCCATGAGGTGACTCGACAAAACCGCCAGCCAGATGTAGAGGCCATTGCCCAAGCCATCCGTCAAGCCGTTAGCGCGGAGCATGAACTATTTGTCTATGCTATTCTCTTGATTAAGCCAGGCCACTTACCCCGAACCTCCAGCGGAAAAGTGCAGCGCTATCTCTGCCGTACCAAGTTCTTGGCCGATGAGTTAGAAACGTTAGGGACAAGTATACTGAATCCAGACAAGAACGCGTTAATCTCTACGCCAACCCAGTCGAATGCGCTTCGCGATGCCCTACTTGAACTCGATCCAGAAAGCCAGCGCGAGAAGCTCACGGTCCAATTACAAACCCAAATTGCCCAGGTTGTATGGCTATCGGCAGAGCAGCTTCCTCCTAATCAACCCCTTCATAGCGTTGGCTTTGATTCGCTGATGTTGGCCGATCTAAAGGCACAGCTTGAAGCAGAGCTAGGTGTAGCTTTTCCCACAGGAGCGTTCTTTGAGGGGAGTAGCGTTGAGTGGTTAGTGGCAGAGACGCTGGCCCAATGGGACCGTTCATTGTCCGACGGTGACGAGACTGATGGTAATGGGACTGATGGTGATGAAACCGAGTCGCGTGAGCAGGGACTGTTGGTGGGACCTGTGCCGCTGACGCCCATTCAGCACTACTTTTTCCAGAACGTTACCGTTGCGCGCAACCATTGGAATGGGACTTTGATGTTGGCACTCGGAAAAGAGTTGGAGACTGGTTATATAGAACAAGCGCTCGAATATCTTGCGGCTCACCATGACGCCTTGCGGTTGCGCTTTGAGGAGACGACAACAAGCTCAGGTCCAGAGGCCACTGGAGATGAAGCCAATGAAGAAGCTGCATGGCAGCAGCACTATCACCTTCCCGACCAGCAGCCACCATTGACCGTGCTAGACATGGCCAGCCTGGATGCAAGTGACCAAGAGGCTGCTATTGCAGAGACTATGGCAGCGCGCCAGACGTCTATCAACCTGGCGAACGGCCCCCTTTGGCAGGTCATCTACTTTGATTGTGGCGAACAACCAGACCAGCTCCTCTTTATTTTCCACCACCTAGTCTTTGACGTGCGCTCTGCCCTCATCTTGTTTCAAGACCTCTTTACCGTCTATGGACAGCTTGAGACGAGCGATGCTATCCGCTTACCCACCAAAAGCACGTCATACAGAGCCTGGAGTGAGCGACTACAAACGGTGGCTCGTTCGTCGAATCTGGCTGAGACCGAACGCCACTACTGGCTAGACCCTGTAAGAACGGCTGTAAAGCCCCTCCCGAGAGACTACGAGATCGGTCCAAACATCGACGGCTCTGAGCAGGAGGTGGATCGGTTGCTAGACTTCGATCAGTCTCAACTGATTCAGCAGAGGGCGCGGGTCGGCGACGGCGTGACCATTGAAGCCATTCTGCTGGCTGCGTTGGCCCAAAGCTGTGCTAGCTGGTCTGGGCAATCTGCTCTGCTTGTTGAATTAGAGCGACATGGCCGGGTCCCCCTCTTTAACGATATCGATCTAACCCGTACCGTCGGTTTCTTTAACAATCGCTCGCCCTTTTTGCTCGACATCGGCCAGACCCAGAGCTCAGCAGACCTGTTGACCCTGACGACGACCCAGCTCAAGCAGATTCCGAACCAAGGCATAGGCTATGGGCTACTACGCTACCTTAGCCAAGACGCCCCGTTGGTCTCTGCCTTGGAAGCTTTGCCTCAGCCCGAAATAAAGATGAACTACTTCGGGCAGATGATCAACCAGTTTATGCAGATGGCCTTTGAAAAGATAGACGGATCCAGCACAGCAGTGATTCATGCCGATATGGAGGCATCCCCCCACAATGAGCGCGGTCGGCTGTTTAGCATCAGCGCAGGGTTTATGGGTCCACAGCTACGGATAAGCTGGCGCTATAGTGAAAACCTGCATCGACAAGAGACGATAGAGGCACTGATGGATAATTTTGTAGCCAGATTGTCTGCACTCTGCGGTCAGGATCTGAGACCATAAGGATGAAACGAAAAGTCAACCCAGCTCAGGAAGCATCCCTGATGCGGGTTGCGTCCAACGATCTTCATGGGCCAAACCCGCATCAGGGATGCTTCCTCCATATTCACCCGTTGGTAAGTTTACACTTATGAATCACACCATAATCACTCTAAGGGTTACGATAGCTATCAGACCACGCAGCTGACCATTCAGCACTGATTGATGTTATGTTAGAAAACAGAAGCACCTCTAATCCACGATTGCGCTCTCTTCTCGGTATTGTAGGTATCGAACCAGGTGAAGGCTTAGCCATTGGTCTCTGCTTTGCCCAATCCTTCGCACTGGGTGTCGCCTACTTTGTACTCTATACAGCAGGAACCGCCATCTTCCTCACCTACTTTGACGCTAGTGCCATTGCCTACGTCTATGTGATCGCCGCGGTCCTGCTCATTCTAATCGGTTTCTACTTTAATCGGCTGGAGCAACGTATATCCCTGTCTATGCTTCTGTTGGGTTCTATGGGAAGCTTGTTGCTACTCTACTGCCTCTTGCGGATTGGGCTTTGGGCATCGGCATCGTCGGCATGGGCAAGTTGGTGGGCATTCTTGCTGATTGTGGCACTGCGGATTTCTTGGACGTTGATCAATTTGGTTACCTGGGCTTTGGCAGGGCGGCTCTTTAATGTGCGGCAGAGCAGGCGACTCTATCCGATTATTGTGTTTGGCAGCGTTCTGGCTATCATTATTAGTGGCCTACTAGTTCAGCCGCTCATTGCACTCGTGGGGATTCCCAATCTGCTTTGGTTCGCTATTGGCGGCGTGGCGGCTACCGTCGGACTATTGGTACTGACGATGCGTCTCTTTCAGCGTAAGGTGGCTACTGTCAATCATCAACCCACAGCTCATATGTCCATTGGAGCAAGTGTAAATACCAATCGGCTATCGTGGCTTATGCCATTTCGGGACCGATATATTTTATGGATGTTGGCTTTAACCGTACTTTCAGCTCTGTCGACCTATCTGTTGGAGTTTATCTTCATCCGCGAGGCCAACAGCTACTATCAGGATACGGTTGCGTATGCCAGCTTTTTTAGTAGCTACCTGGGCATTGCGACACTATTTATTCTGGTCGTCTCCGTATTTAGCGGGACCCTCTTCGAGCGCTTAGGGCATCGCACTTTGTTGTGGTCCAATGCCGCGGCTATCTCTTTCTTTGCCATTCTTACCCTCATCGGTTATTTGCTGGCTGGACAGTGGAGCATACTCTTTTGGCTGGTTGTTTTAACGAAGCTTAGTGATGATGTTTTGCTTATAGCGACCAGCACCGCCACGCGAATTCTCTATCAACCACTGCCAGCGTCGCAACGCGTGTGGGTGCAGACGGTGTTAGAAAGCATGGTCTCCCCTGCAGCCATTGGGTTGGTCGGTCTTTTCCTGCTCAGTATGCAGCTGATTGGCGAGTTAAGCACGAGCCAGCTCCTCTTAATTCTGATTATCCTCACCCTCGGGTGGAGCTATGCCAGCACCAAGGTCTACGACACCTACCGGATCGCTTTACGAAAAGCTCTCTCTAATCGGCGAATCGTTTCCAGTGATCCCGACGAAACCACTGCCGATCATACACAGGTTCTGCTGGAAGGGTTACAGAGCGCCAATCCTGGCACAGTATTGTACAGCCTCAATGCTCTATTCAATGCCAAGTCAGCAGACGGTGGCGCGACCAGTCGCTTACTAGGTAGAAAAGACGCGGGTGTTCTTTGCCAACGACTACCCGCTCTATTGAGTCATCCAGCCGAAGCAGTCCGTCTCGAACTAGCACAACGTTTGGCCAACCTCGACTGGATAATGACAGAATTGCGGTCCAAAGAAGTTCCATCATGGATTCCGATTCTGCAAGAGCGGCTGCAAGTAGAGTCGTCTAACCAAATACGGGCGGTTCTCTGCCAAAGTCTGATTGCCCAGGCCGAGGCGGAAGGCGACGATCAGCTGATAGAGATAGCTACACAGTACCTCTCTAGCGCCGATAGCGAATTGCGAAACGGTGCCGTTGTGGGCCTGTTGCGCCACGGCGGCATCCAGGGTGTGCTTGTCGCTGGCCCCAGGCTGCTTGCATTTGCCCAGTCCACGGTGGCGACAGAGCGAGCATTGGCCGCTCAATTGGTAGGTGAAGTCGGGGATGCCCGGTTCTTTCAGCCCCTCGTCCCGTTGCTGACCGATGAGAAAAACTCTGTACGTAGGGCTGCTCTCCAGGCTGCAGGACGCGTCCGAAATATGGCCTTGTGGCCTAAGGTAGCAGAAGCCTTGGCAGAGCAGGCTACCCGCAGGAGTGCTGCTCAGGCCCTTCTTCTTGGCAGCACGGACGTTCTGCCTTCGATGGCGAACCAGTTTTATCACATGGATCAAAACAGTGAGATGCAGGCAACACTTGCACGCGTAGTAGGGCAAATTGGCGCGGCACCTGACCTCAACGATGCGGAAAAAGGCAGTGCAGCCCATCTGTTGTGGCAATGGGCTACTCGCATAGAGAACGCCCGGCTTGTCCAAGCAGAAATCTGGTGCGGATTGCGCCGCAGTCGTGTTGAGGCCAAAGACGAAGAAATGCATATTGCTCGGGACCGAATCGAGCGGGAACTGGCCCATGTGAGTTGGCTGCTTGGGGCTTGGATGGCTGTCAACCAATCGCATAGAGAAGGGAGAGATGGAGAAGAGAGAGATGACGCCCCCATTTCCATCTCAACCGCGGACTCGCTCCTAGGTGCGGCCCTCGTTAACGAGCTGAACCTATCCCGCAAAATGCTCTTTGACCTGCTAGCCCTACTTGGCAACAGATCACTCCTGACGCAAGTGCGACGCATTTTGGAGAGGTACGCGTTCAACTTGGAAGGAACGCCGCCAAACAAATCCCTACCCAACCAAGCAATGGATAGCCACTCTGCGAATAGCACGCAACCAGACAATGAAGAGCAATTTGCCTACGCCCAGGAGGTTCTAGACGATCTGCTCCCTCCAGATTTGAAGACACATCTGATACCGATCCTTTCTGGCAAGCTAGATGAAGGCCAACGCGAGTCGCTACAAGAGGTATTTCCCTCTCCGGCCATCGGGTATGCGGGCTGGTTGGTCAAGTTAGTAAATTCCTCAGACGCCCAGCTCATGCCATGGACCAAAGCGTGTACGATCTTCGTAGCCAAACAAAGGATCCATGCACAACAAAGTATACCAGTTAATCAATCATCCCATGCTGTTGAAACTCCCCTACGCATACCAGAACCTAAGCAACTCGCACTCACCGATGCGATTAAGGCACATCAGAAAAGTCAGCATTTGCTTATTCGTGAAACGGCTAGGTGGGAATAAGTCCCGCAGGCCAGCAATTTGAACGCTGTCACTATTAGCAGCGGCGGCGTGGCCTACACGTTCACGATCACCTATAGCAACAACTTAGCCATTGATTGGCTCAGCCCTTGATGTGTTGGCTCCTGTCTCGGCTGGGTGGGCTTCCAGAGGCAACGCAAATGGCTTCTGTCAACAGATAGGGGTATGATGAAGAGAGACCAATTGACTTGTCATCTTTCCAACGTCAGGAGCCACCATTGGATCACCCCAAACCCCGACGCAACCCATTTGATTTCCAGCGACTCCGTTCTCTCTTCCAATTTATGGAAGGGAATATCCTCGTTCTTACCATCACAAACCTGCTCGGCAACTTCAGCCGCTCCATGGTCTTCCCCTACACCTCTCTCTACATTTTGGCCCTTGGCGGCCAAGCCGAGCAGATTGGCTTCATCAACGCGCTGGCTCCGTTAATGGGCCTGGTGCTCTTTCCTATTGCAGGCTACATTGCTGATAATGCCGGACGAGTACGCATCACCGTCTATTCCTTCTATTTGTCGGGTTCTGTGGTGCTCTTCTTTGTCCTAGCACCAAGCTGGCAATGGATTGCGGTGGCCACCCTCTTCCGCGGCGTTATGTCGCTACAGTTCCCAGCTACCTCCGCCATCATTGCAGATTCGCTTACACCTCAGCAGCGGGGTACAGGCGTTGCCACCATGAATACATTGTCCGGTACTCTCTCTATCTTCGCGCCCTATGTGGCTGGTGCCATTGTGGAACAGTACGGCCCCAATTGGGGTGTACGCGCGCTCTATGCGGTCATGTTGGTTCTATACCTAAGCTCTGGCTGGATTACCCAGCGCTACCTGAAAGAGACCGCGGCGAATGCCGATCGCAAAATCGATATGAGCAGCATCGTTGCTTCGTTTAAGGAAGCGTATGGTGGTTTCCCAGAGCTGTTCAATAGTGTTCCGCGTGCAGTCTGGGCCTTGACTGGGGTCGTCATCCTCTGTTTTATGTTCAACGGGATCGCCACTGCATTTTGGGTGGTCTATGCGATTGAGGAGATTGGTCTTTCACCGACGGATTGGGGGCTTATCTTGCTGCTGGAGACTTTGGTGCGTAATGTGCTCTTTATCCCTGGCGGGCTTTTGGTTGATCGGGTAGGACGCACAGTCTCACTGGTGGGTTCGCTCATCTTGGCGTTGGTGGCCATGCCCCTCTTTGTGATGGCAACAGGAATGAGCGGCGTATTGTTCTCCCGCCTGCTAATCGTTTCTGCTCAAGCGCTATTAATGCCAGCTTCCACTGCGTTAATGGCCGACAGTGTACCGCGGCACCTGCGTGGTCGGGTTATGGCGGCCGCTGGCCGAGGCAGTGTGATGATTGGAGCCGCGGGTGGTGGAACAGGCGGCCCCGGCATGGGCTATTTGATCACCGTTCCAATTATGGTTTCATCAGTGGCGGGTGGGTACCTGTATGCGGCAGATCCAGCTTATCCGTGGTATGTAGCTAGTGGATTGATGGTTTTGGCCCTTGGATTGACTGTTTTTTTTATTCGGGATGCGCAACGGGCGGAGAGATAAATAAAACAATGCCATTTGGTTAAGAGAATTTGAGTAAGAGGTGAACAGTGAACAGACAGGTCTAGGCACTGTTCACTGTTGACGACTCACTTCTAAGTGGGAATTCCTCAACTAAAAGACATTGTGTATTGATTTACACTTCATTGTGCTAGGGCAGGGCTTGGCGGTATGTAGGGCTTGGCATCCCGTCGGGGGTGGCCGTTTTCAAAAAAACCAAATTGGGCTTTATGCAGTTCACTATAGATACCGTTGGCAGCAATTAACTCCTCATGCCGTCCTTGCTCAGTGATGCCATCCTCGGTGACGACCACAATACGATCTGCGTTTTTAATGGTCGCCAGACGATGAGCAATGATCAAAGTGGTACGGCCCTTGGATAGTTCGACAAGGGCCTGCTGAATGGCTACCTCGGTCGCTGTATCGAGTGCAGACGTTGCTTCATCCAGAATCAATATAGGTGGGTTTTTGAGGAACATGCGGGCAATGGCGAGGCGCTGCTTCTGCCCGCCAGAGAGCTTGACCCCTCGCTCGCCGATGACGGTTTCTAGCTGTTCAGGTTGGTCTCGAATAAATTCATCCAGTTGTGCTCGTCGTGCCGCGTCCCAGATTTCATCCTCGCTCGCATCCAATTTCCCATAGGCAATGTTCTCGCCAATGGTCCCGGAGAAGAGAAAAACGTCCTGCTGCACAATACCAATCTGCCGTCGAAGGGATGCCCGGGACATGGTACGAATGTCCATGCCATCAATCGTTATTTGACCGACACCAACATCATAGAAACGTGGAATGAGGCTGCAAAGTGTGGTCTTCCCTGCGCCAGATGGCCCCACAAAGGCGACCGTCTCACCGGCAGCGATGGAGAGGTTGATGTGGCTCAGCACACTCTTTCCATGCTCGTAGCCAAAAGTAACATCCTCAAAACGAATATTGCCTTCTAGATTTTCCACAGCTATGGCGTTGGATGCATCCCGAATATCCGGCTCGGTATTGAGGATTTCTAAATACTGCTTAAAGCCCGCAATTCCCCTAGGGTAGCTTTCGATGACTGAGTTAATCTTTTCAATGGGACGGAAAAAGACATTAGTCAGCAGCAGATAAGCAATAAATTCACCATACGTGAGTTGACCTTGAATGACATAGTACGTACCAGCTACCATCACAAAAAGTATGACAAAGCGCATAAGCATGTACGAAAAGAACGACCGCCAAACCTACACCTGTTATCGTCCCATTTGATATGCTTAAGTTGCTAGAGCGAGGTTCGGCTTTGTCGGTGTAGTTTCTTCCTTAGACGAATAGCCGTTGCCGTAGAAGCCAAACTGGGCCTTGTGTAGTTCGCTGTAAAGGCCGTTGGCGGCAATCAGTTCTTCATGTTGTCCCTGCTCGGAGATGCCCTCCTCTGTTACAACCACAATGCGATCTGCGTTTTTGATCGTTGCAAGGCGGTGGGCAATCACCAGCGTGGTGCGCCCTTTGGATAACTCTACCAAAGCCTGCTGGATTGCAACCTCGGTTGCTGTATCCAGTGCTGAAGTCGCCTCGTCCAAAATCAGAATCGGCGGGTTTTTGAGGAACATACGGGCAATGGCAAGACGCTGCTTCTGCCCGCCAGATAGCTTGACGCCTCGCTCGCCAATGATTGTTTCAAGCTGTTCTGGCTGAGCGCGAATAAATTCATCTAACTGCGCTCGTTTAGCCGCATTCCATATCTCATCCTCACTCGCATCCAACTTACCGTATGCTATGTTCTCCCCAATGGTGCCAGAGAAGAGAAAGACATCCTGCTGCACAATACCAATCTGCTGGCGCAAGGACGCACGGGTCATTTCACGGATATCAATACCATCAATCGTGATTGCTCCAGAATCGATATCATAGAAGCGGGGAATCAGGCTACAGAGCGTGGTCTTGCCCGCACCGGATGGCCCCACAAAGGCGACTGTCTCCCCTGCCTTGATCGACAAATCAATCTGATTGAGAACGGTTTTATTGACTTCGTACCCAAAAGTTACGTTGTCAAACTCAATGTTGCCATCTAGTTTTTCCACTGCAACCGCATTGGGCGCATCCTGAATATCCGGTTCTGTATTGAGAATCTCCAGATATTGCTTGAAGCCAGCAATGCCACGGGGATAAAGTTCGATGATTGAATTAATCTTCTCGATGGGCCGGAAGAAGACATTGGTCAACAACAGATAGGCGACAAATTCGCCATAGGTTAACTCGCCGTTAATAACATAGTACGTCCCTGCCACCATGACAAAAAGGATTACAAACCTCATCATCATATAGGAGAGCGACATGCCGCGGGCCATCAGGTTATAGGCGACGAGCTTTGTATTTCGATATAAGTTGTTGTTAGCTGCAAAAAGCTCACGCTCGTGCTCCTCGTTGGCGAATGCCTTGACCACACGAACACCGCCGATGGCGTCTTCGATACGGGCATTAAACTTACCCAGGCTGCGAAACAGGTCTCGCCACGTGACGGTCATCTTGCCGCTATAATAGACTGCTAGCCACAAGACAAAGGGAACCACAAGAAAGGTGAGCAGAGCCAGCGGCAAATGAATGAACGCCATCAAGGCAAAGGCGCCCAGCAGCGTCATGATCGCAATAAAGAGATCTTCCGGCCCGTGATGAGCCAGTTCACCTATATCTTGTAGGTCAGTAGTGATACGGGCAATCATGTGGCCTGTTTTGTTATTGTCGAAATAGCGGAACGATAGCTTCTGAATATGGTCAAAGAGCTGGGTGCGCATGTCGGTCTCGATGTTGATACCAAGCATGTGACCCCAATAAGTAACGATATATTGCAACCCTGTGTTCAGTGCATAGATGATCAATAGAATGACCGTAGCCAGCAGAATCAGCGGCCAGTTTTCGCTAGGTAAAAGGTTGTCAACAAACTGGTTAATGGCTAGCGGGAATCCTAATTCAAGGATCCCGACAATAACTGCACAGCCAAAGTCCAAATAGAAAAGCCCCATATAGGGGCGATAGTAGCCGAAGAATTGACGAATCATGATGATTTTAACTCCTGGGGGTGACTGTTGCTTTCGATATGCCAATTATATCATCGTCGTAGTTTGACCGAAAGTAGGCGAACAGCCATGATGCAAACAATCATACAATTGCTCAATTGTGCGGCTGTTTCATTGCACGCTTATACCGCTGCACAATCTCCTCTTCCGACATAACACCAGCCAAATCAACCTCAACTGTCATTGCAACACGCAATACCGCCCGAATGACTGCGGCCTTGCGCGCTGAATGCCAGCCGCTACGCTGAATCTCTCGGTGCCGGTCGTCAATCCAGTCCCACATGGATACCGGCAAGGTGACGTTAGAGGAACGGGTTGGCACTTTGGTTGGCGGCTCAACAGTGCGATTACTTGATTGTGCAGTTGTGTCATTGTGCGACTGCACAGCTGTATCGTTATGCTGCTGTGCAGCTTTGACCGCATCTAACTTGGGTAATTCTGGACGTTGCAACGAATCCAATGGGCTTCCTTTCTTCTTAACCATTGAAGACCTCCTTGGTGAGCTGGGTGAATTCCTTCGCTGCCGCCCTGCCCTGTGGATACTCGGTAATCAGTTGATGGGCTGCAGTGGCATCTTTGATGGCCGTGCGTTCTCGAATGATGGTTTGGAAGATTGGGAAGTAATCGGCATAGAGTTCAACCACCTTTTGAGCGACCGATTCGGAATGGTTGGTGCGTCCGTCGTAGCGAGTGCGGATTAGCCCACGAATCGCAAGCTCTGGATTGATCTGAGCTTTGAGCGAGACGACAGATTGATAGAGCAGCTCAACACTCATCAATGCTTGATAGTCACACGACATGACGATCACAATGTCATCGCTCGCAGCCAAACTATTGACGGCCATCAGCCCCAAACTGGGTGGGCAGTCGATCAGAATGTGGTCGTAACTGCTCCTCAGTGGTGAGAGCGCATCCCGCATTCGATATTCTCGGTTGAAGGCACTCTGCAATTCCAGTTCGGCTCGTGCTAGATGAATGGAGGTCGGAGTCAAGTCGAGATTATTACGAACGGGCCGGATGATGTCGGCCATTGCTCGCCCGTCCATGATTACATCGTCGAGACCGGGATCGGGTGATTCAATGCCGAAGTCAATGGATAGGCTCGACTGAGGGTCTGCGTCGATTAGCAGCACCCTCTTCCCTAATTCGGCCAGAATGCCGCCCATGTGTAGAACAGTTGCGGTCTTACCGACTCCGCCCTTCTGATTGATAAATGCCGTAATCATAACGCCTCGTTTGTTGTGTCACTGTGCCATAGAACAATCGCACAGTAGCACGCTTCACCAACTGCACAACCGTTTATCCACACCAAGACACACTTACACTCCAGTTTCACCATGCAATGATGCATCTGTGTTACAGCACAAGTGTGCAACCGTACAAATGTACAACCGTTTTGTACTCAAAAAAATTCGACGCCTGCGGCGAGCTTTGCTAATGAGAAAAGAAAGATCGCCAATTCATCAAAACCAGGAGAGAACAGTTGAATTCTGACCAAGCCAAAGCGATTCACATGCGAGACCTGCTGGCTGCGCTGAGTCATCAACCAGTTCAAGTGCAGCGGGGCGAGCTATGGTTCTACAGCCCCTTTCGAGAAGAGACCGACGCCTCCTTCAAGATTACTCGCGATGGCCGAGGCTGGTATGACCACGGCGAAGGGGCAGGGGGCAATATTGTCGATTTTGTGATGCGCCTCTATGGGACCGACGTGAGCGGCGCATTGACCCAGCTCGATGACCTAAACATAGCCAACACGGTGCGGACCGGCGATCCTGATGACCAACACGAGTTTTGGCAGACGCCTACACAGCTCATAGAGGTGCCGGCAGCGCGCAAGTCTGAACCCAAAGTCACTGAGAGCGAAATTGCCGTGACCCGCGTCCAGCCGCTCCAGAATCGGGCCTTGGTGGCCTATCTAAAGAAACGGGGCATTGATACGGAGACGGCTGCGGTTTACGTAGACGAGATCTACTACACCCAAAAGGGCAATCCCTACTTTGCCTTGGCTTTTGCCAACGAAAGCGGCGGTTATGAGCTGCGCAATCCCTACTTCAAGGGAACCCACGACAGCAAAGATATTTCGATTGTGCGGGCAGGGGAGGGTGATAGCCAGTCGGTGGCGGTCTTTGAGGGCTTTATGGATTTTCTGTCTGCCTGCATGGTTGCCAAGCGTAAACCAGTGATGGACTGCATCATCCTCAACTCGGTTGCCATGCGAGATCGGGCCGTTGAGGCGATTCAACAGATGGATGTCGGGACCCTCTATCTCTATCTGGACCGTGATGAGCGCGGTCGTCAGCTTACCGAGGAACTGACCGCCCAGCTATCCGACCTGACGGTTCATGACCAGTCGGGCCTCTATGCAGAACACAAAGATCTGAACGAGTATCTTATGGAGCGCAATAAGGCCAGAGCCTTAGCCAAATAGCGGCTTTCTTTTCATCAGCAAACGCTTTTCAATACTGGTTTGCGAAGCAAACTCAGTTTTAGGCCGCGCCGTAGGCGCGGGGCGAAGCGACTCTGAGCGTAGCGAGGAGAAGCGTAGGGTAGGTATATAGATAACTAATTCGCTCTCACGAGCGAATGCAATTTTTGATCTAAACCGAACTTATCCACAGGCTCGGCCCTGTGTGTTAAAAATAAGTGTTAAGTAAAGTGTTACGGAAAATAGCCGTTCTGAAAAGCAACGCTAGTTCAGTAGCTTATCTGCTATTTTGGATTTTTGAGGTATGTGAAGTGTCGAAAGTGGGTATCTGATGTGTCGAAAAAAGGTATACAAAGTGTCGAAAGCGAGGTAGGGGTATGTGAAATGTCGAACTTGACCAAAGGTATCTGAAATGTCGAAAACGTCTTCACCCTTGCTGCCGGACCGTTATCCGACCCGCGATTTCTTCATCTGCGACGTGCTGGACGCCGTGCCGAAAGATGACATGGCGAGTATGGAGCATCCCATCTTTTCGCTGACCACCAAGCCAGACAGCCGTCGCCGCACCTATGCACACAATGGCTCTACCATCGAGATTGTGCCCAGCGAGGCAGGGTTAGCAACCATTCACGATAAGGATATTCTCATCTACTGCATCAGCCAACTTATGGCAGGCATCAACGATGGCCTGAAACCAGACAAGACCCTATACCTGAAAGCCCATGACTTGCTGATTGCCACCAACCGCATGACCAACGGGCGGGGCTATCAGTTGCTCAAAGAAGCCTTGACTCGCTTACGCGGTACCACTATTGTAACGAATATCCGTACCAACGGTGAAGAGATCACCGAAGGGTTCGGGCTGATTGATAGCTGGCGCACCATTCGCCAGACCCAATCCGGTCGCATGAGCGAGATCAAAATCGAGCTATCTGACTGGATGTTTAATGCGATTGTGGGCAAAGAGGTGCTGACCATCAGCCGGGATTACTTCCGGCTTCGCAAGCCGATTGAGCGGCGCATCTATGAGCTAGCCCGTAAACATTGTGGGCAGCAAGCCGAATGGTCAATCAAAGCCCGCACGTTGCAAAAGAAATGCGGCTCAACGGGAACGCATAAGCTCTTCCGACAGATGTTGCGCACATTAGCCCAGCACGACCATTTACCCGATTACCATGTAGCCTTCACGGGTGACATCGTCACCTTTACGAATCGTAACGCAAGTAGTGTTACGTTAATGGGTAGCGGTGACCAGCCACAACTACAGCCATCCACCTATGAAGCTGCACGCAAGGCCGCGCCTGGCTATGATGTCTACCACTTAGAACAAGAATGGTTGCACTTCTGGCACCAGAGCGGCAAACCAGAGTTCAAAAGCCCCGATGGTGCCTACATCGCCTTCTGTCGCAAGCGGCATGAGATGAAGCCATTGTCATAACATACTCGCCTACTCTGCATTGTCAAGCACTTTGATACCTTCGGCTTTGACAAACGTGTTGGCCTCTTCTTGGCTAAAGGGTTTGTCAGCAAAGACCAGAATATGGCAATCACCACCGTCATCCACCGTACCGATGCACATCGGTTTATCTGCCGTAAGATTCATGATGAAATCTAGCATCTCGTCGCTGTTGCGATGTTCGAACCAAGCAAGGTCGAGTCCGTTAAGATTGGGTAAGGCGAGCGATGTACTCTTCGGCACGCTCAGCCAGTTTTGCTACGTTGAGCAATTCCTCGTGGCCGAAGCTGCTGCTGGTCTGCCAGCCACCGTCTGAATCTCGGTAGTTGCGGAGAATCTCGGTGCGGTAGAAGCTGCCCTTCTTGGTCTTGTTCTGCCAGATAGTGGCCGATAGGCTACCAAGTCTGTACGTGTAAACGGGTTTGTTTGTGGAATCAGTCATTGTTTCTTTCCTCTGTTAGTGGTTCGTATGTGAGGAGAAGGCAGGCAGACCGCATAGGCGCACTGGCAATGTCCAACACGTTTGCGCGGGCCGGTCATTGCCCTTGTGCCGCGATCTGCCAGACAAGCCGCACCACGACACCACAGAGGAGAGGTGAGATGTTGAACCCATCACAACTGCTGTAAGTTGACGTTCTACTAGAGAGGTAGCGAGAGGTTACTGTATGAAGGACGATTTACAGATGTTCAGCGTACGCACGTAATGCCGAAACGGACTGATTCACTCCCTGCTGCTCCAAAGAATCAAGATACTCGTCCACCGATTTAGGCGGATTCTTGAGACTGGTTCGATGTTGACGCGCCACGGCAATGACATCGTCTGGTCCGGCAACCAACAACGAATGGATAAAAGCATCCGGCGATTGGGCAACGATGCCGTAAGGCTTGAGCGTAGATTCGGGGAAGTCTTTGAGGTTTCGGGTGAGAAGAATACTGGCGTTGCAATGGATGGCCGCAGCCAGGACGTGGCGGTCATCGGGATCGGGTAGCTGCAAAGCATCAATGCGGTCTTCAAAGCCCGTGACAAGGCTATCCATGACGTGCTGGTCCATCAATCTGCGGGTTCGTTCCAGTTGCGAACGAGTGATATCAGGGAAGTCTCGCAAAACGGCTTCTATCCACTCTTCATGAACAAGGTTTGACCAGCGAGCGCGGAACAATCCATACGCAGCCAAACGCATGAGCAGATCACGCAGCCCAGCCGGATACAACACATTGGCGTCCAGAAAGACCGTCACAGATTGTGGGGTGGGCGACGCCATCGCTACTGGAGACCCAATTCCTGATCATAAGCCGTTAGCTCATTGAGCGTATCAAGCCGTTTCTGATACATGTTCTCTTTGTATGCCAGCACATCTTGCAGCCTGACGCGGCGGCGGGTGCCAACCTTGCGATGCGGAATTTCGTTCTCTTCCAAGAGCTGAACCAGATAGGGCCTCGATACGTTGAGAATATCAGCAGCTTGCTGGGTCGTTATCTCTTCTTGCACCGGCGTGAGGGCTACCGCATTGCCCTGGCCGATGACATCCAGCATCTTGATCAGCAGTTGCATGACCGATTCCGGCAAAGCCACGACTTGCCCTGGTTTATCATCTTGCAGAAACTGAAATCGGTATTCGGTCTCTGCGTCCAGCATCTCGGTAAGATAGCGGCTAGCCTCTTGCGCTAGTATAGCTTCGGTTTCACTTGGCACAACAGGAAACTGTGTCTCTTGTATTTGTTGACTCATCATGCACCTCTTTTCACGCAAACCTGTAACTCTAGACAATATCCAATGGTAACATGCAAACGAAACAAACGCAATGAACAAAACAATTGAAATTTGCCAGTGGTCTCTTAACTTGCCATTTTCACACGAATCATTCACTCGAATTCTGAACCCTCATATATAATTGAATACAGATAATTTGACGCGCTAGCGTAAGTTGAAAGATTTACGCTAAGATCAGCGTCAATCGTATAGTCCACATCATTTGTTCTTGAGCTTGCCTATGTCTCTCACTGGAAAACAGGTTGAGGCAATTGCCGAAGCCTTGATAGATGCCTACGATATTTCCTCCCTCAGGCGCATGATACGCACGCGCCTGAACTTGCGTTTGGACACGATTACTCTTGGCGACAACTTCACCATTATCATAGACGATTTGATTGACTGGGCCGAGCGGGAAGGGTACGTGCAAGAGCTAATCCAAGAGGCCCATGCTGACAATTCGAGCAATGGGAAGCTAGCCAAACTCTATGGAGATAGCCAAAATTGGACCTTCCCGAAACCTTCGCCAAACCGCTATTCTGCGCCCATGATGGCGCTGGCCCCGCCTGATGACTTCGTGAAACGCCCTGCCGAATACAACCAACTCATCGACCACCTTCTCTCTGACAACAACCAACCCGTCGCCATCACCGCAACCATTCGAGGAGCAGGAGGCTTTGGCAAAACGACCCTAGCCCAAGCCCTCTGTCATGATGAACGGACTCGGGATGCCTTCCCTGACGGCATCTTGTGGACAACTGTTGGTGATGACAGAGCTAATGTGCTGCAAGGAGTACGTAAGCTCTACCAAGCATTGACAGGCAAAGAAGCTCAGTTTGTAGATGAACACGACGCCACGACACAAATATGTAGCGTCCTAGCCGATCTACGCTGCCTGATTGTGATTGATGACGTGTGGAATGCTGTTCACCTCAAGCCCTTTTTGGAAGGCGGTGAAAACTGTGCCCGTTTGGTAACTACTAGAATCGCAACCGTGGTTCCCAAAGGAGCGCATGTGGTTTCGCTAGATGCCATGGATGATGATGAAGCCACGGAGCTGCTTTGGGCAAAATCGAATGCATCGGATAAGAAAACCGTTAGGAATTTGGCTCGGCGGCTGGGAAAATGGCCTCTTTTGCTGAAGTTAGTTAATCGACGCCTTTATGAAGATGTGACCTTCTTCAATATCGAACTGACAGATGCGGTCGCCAAAGCGAATAAAGAATTAGATGAAGGTGGACTCATGTCTTTTGATATGGATGATGCCGAAGAACGGGAACAGGCGGTTTCCCTATGTTACGCTGTCAGTATCAAGCGGCTGAAAACCGATCAAGCTGAACGCTTCATGGAATTGGCTATCTTTCCCAAAGATACGTCGATTACGCTGGTTACATTAGCTCGATATTGGCAACAAACAGGTGAACTTTCAGAATACGACACCGAGCGCCTATGCAGGCGGCTGGCTGAGTTGGGCTTGGTTCTTCATTATGATATTCAAACCGGTTCAATTCTGCTTCACGATGTCACCCTTGACTATTTGGTTGGTCACGCCTCTAATAGTTACCATGCTTTGCAAAATGCTTTGCTAAATAGCTGTCAAGCTGTATGTGACGGCGAATGGTGGCAGCTACCTGATGATGGATATATCTATCAGAATCTGCTATGGCATATGCACGAAGCACGCCAGCAAAAGGAACTTGAAGCACTGCTGCAGACTTACCGCTGGATCGACACCAAACTACAGACCACGAATATTGTCAGTTTGATCCGTGACTTCGACTTGCGACGCAATAAGGAATTGCGCTCACAGCTTGGATTATTGCAGCATGCGCTTCAGATATCCATTGGCGTGCTAGCTCGGGATAAAGAGCAGCTACCGAGCCAACTCTATGGTCGTATAAACGGTCTAGGCAAATACTGGGGGTCGTTCGCCCATGAAATTGCAAACCAAAAAAGGATAAGATGGTTGCAGCCTAGTTCGCCAAGTTTAACTCGTCCGGGTGGAAATCTGCTCTATACGTTTAGTGAACACACTGAAAAGGTATCTAACCTTTTGCTTACACCTGATGGCCGACTCATTTCCTCCTGTGAAAATAAATACGACTGCAGCATAAAGGTTTGGGATGTTGACAAGGGGGGGCTGCTCCACTCACTAGAAGGGCACACTGACGGGATATGCAGACTCCTGCTCACCGCCGATGGCCGACTTATTTCCTCTTGTAGCAGTGGATACAGCAGTAGCGATTGTAGCGTGAAGGTTTGGGACATTGAAGAAGGCGTAATGCTCCACTCTCTTGAGGGGCACACGGATGGTGTATCTAACCTTCTCCCTACTGCCGATGGCCGACTCATTTCTTCTTCTGGAGGCATTACAAGCAGTAAAGATACGAGTGTAAAAGTGTGGGACATCGAGGAAGGAATACTAATACATTCTCTGGAGGGTCACACAGATGGCGTGTCTAACCTTCTACTTACACCCGACAACCGACTCGTTTCTTGTTGTGGCAGTGGATACGGCAATAGCGATTCTAGTGTGAAGGTGTGGGATATTGAGAAAGTGGTGTTGCTCCACTCACTAGAAGGTCATACCGATGCGGTATCCAACCTCCTGCTTACCGCCACTGGCCTGCTCATCTCCTCATGCAGGAGTAATAATGATTCCAGTGATTCTAGTATAAAGGTGTGGAATATTGAGAAAGGGGTATTGCTCCACTCACTAGAAGGGCACACCGATGGGGTATCCAACCTCCTGCTTACTGCCACTGGACTGCTCATCTCCTCATGCAGGAGTAATAATGATTCCAGTGATTCTAGTGTGAAGGTGTGGGATATTGAGAAAGGGGCGTTGCTCCACTCACTAGAAGGGCACACCGATGGGGTATCCAACCTCCTGCTTACCGCCACTGGCCTGCTCATCTCCTCGTGCAGGAGTAATAATGATTCCAGTGATTCTAGTATAAAGGTGTGGGATATTGAGAAAGGGGCGTTGCTCCACTCATTGGAAGGACACACCGATGGGGCAGATAATCTTCTACTTACGTCCGATGGTCGACTCATTTCTTCATGTACCACAAGTACAAGCCATCTAAGCTATTTCAGCGATCCTAGTATAAAGGTGTGGGATATTGAGGAAGGGGTGTTGCTCCATTCACTTGAAGGGCACACCGATGGGGTAGATAAACTTCAACTTACCCCTGATGGTCGACTTATTTCTTGTTGCCGATACAGCGACCCTAGTATAAAGGTGTGGGATATTGAGCAGGGAGCTATGCTTCGCTCCTTGGAGGGGCATACCGATATCGTTTCCCATCTTCTACTTACCTCGGATAGTCGACTCATTTCCTCCGGCGGTGGACGCGATCCTAGTATAAAGGTGTGGGATATTGAGGAGCGAGTCCGGATTTGCTCAGAGGAAAGACACACTGTTGGGGTATCCGATCTTTTACTCACATCAGATCGTCAGCTCATTTCATATGCAAGTGATATCATCAGTGATCCTAGTATGAAGATATGGGATATCTCAAAAGGAGTGTTACTTCGCTCGCTGAAAGCGAATGCTAATGGCATAGACAATCTACTACTCACCCCCAATGGCCGCCTCATTTCCTCGTGTACTAGCATCAAAAGCGTCGATCCTAGCGTGAAGGTGTGGGACCTTGCTGAGGGAGTTATACTTCACTCGTTAGAGGGGCATACCGCAGGTGTTTCCAATCTTTTACTTACCCCCGACGGTCGACTCATCACCTCTTGCACTAGGAGTTACAGCAGCAGCGATCTTAGTATAAAGGTGTGGGATATTGAGGAAGGGGTGTTGCTCCACTCTCTTGAGGGGCACACGGATGATGTATCTAACCTGCTCCTCGCTCCTAATGGCCGACTTATCTCTTCTTCTCGTGACATCCCCAGCATGGATATGAGTATAAAGGTGTGGGATATTGAGAAAGGAGTAATGCTTCACTCACTAGAGGGGCATACCGCAGGTGTTTCCAATCTTCTACTTACTTCCGATGGTCGGCTTATCTCATCCTGCGGGTCCGGTGACCCCAATGTAAAGGTGTGGGACACTGAAGAGGGTATGCTTCTCCACTCACTAGAAGGGCATACAGGCGGTGTACGCAGTGTCCTGATCACTCCCGATGGCCTACTCATCTCTTCTTGTACTGGTGCCAAGGTCGCTGATCCTAGCGTGAAAGTGTGGGACATTGGAGAGGGCGCATTGCTTCACTCACTAGAGGGACATACTGCCGGCGTATCCAATCTTATACTTACCCCTGATGGCCGACTAATCTCCTCATGTCATGGTAGCAACGAAATAGATGCTAGTGTGAAGGTGTGGGACATTGAAGAAGGTATATTGCTCCACTCACTAGAGGGACATACCGCCGGCGTATCCAATCTTATACTTACCCCCGATGGCCGACTCATTTCGTCCTGTAACTATGGCTTCGGCAGAGATTCTAGTGTGAAAGTGTGGGACATTGAAGGGGGTGTATTGCTCCACTCACTAGACAAACACGTTTTACCTGTAAAATTTATGGCATTATCATTGGTTTCTCACCGTTTCATAACATCTGGGGGGAATCAACTCATCATCTGGAACTGGGAGAGCGGCGAGCAAGTAGCGCAATTTACGGCAGATGGAGCGATTCTCTCATGCATGGAAGCTGATGATGGCAGGATAGTTGTTGGAGATGCGCTTGGCAATGTTCATTTTTTGAAGCTCATCGAGCCGTAGGCTCCCAATTGTGAATCATATACCCATTCACCACAGTGAATTTACTGATAGTCCTGTCGCTAAAGAATACAACCCAAACTGACCCATGTCCCTAAACGGCTCCCAACTATCCTCAATCGCCGAGGCACTTCTCGACGGCTATATCCCTTCATCGTTGGCAATCCTCCTGCGAACGAAATTCGACGCGCGCCTAGACGACATCTCGCTCGGCAGGAATTTCGAGCAAATTGTCCACGATGTCATCAACTGGGCGGACCGGCACAACCGCGTGCTGGAGCTCATTGAAGCTGCCCATGAGTCCAATCCTGGCAATCAAAAACTAGCCAATCTCTACCAAGAAAGCCAACACTGGAGCAACCTGATCCCCGCCGAAGAAGGCAACCCGCCCTACAAAGGTCTCGACGTCTTCGATGTCAATGACCATCACCTCTTCTTTGGCCGTGACGCCCTGATTGCCGAACTAGTTGAACGCTTGCACCATCAACGCTTTTTGCCTGTGGTTGGTGCATCGGGCAGCGGGAAATCCTCGGTAGTGCGGGCTGGGCTGGTGGCTACGCTCCAGTGCAAGCGGCCCCTACCTGATGGCGTCGAATTACCCCAAGGCAGCGACCAATGGCCCGTCCACATTATCAAACCAGGGGTAAGGCCCTTCCACGCGTTAGCCGCCAGCCTAACCCATGACAACTCATCGGACTTGGAACGGCTCCAACTCATTGAGGAACTAGCCCAAGACCATCGCATTTTGGACCTTCGGGTGCAACGCATTCTCAGCGACCAACCTGCAGACCGGCTGCTGTTGGTCGTCGATCAATTTGAAGAACTATTCACCGCCTGCCGTGACCAGACTGTCCGCGAGCAGTTTGTCGCCAATCTGCTGACCGCTTGCCAGCCGGACGGGCAGACCATCGTTGTGTTGACCCTGCGTGCCGACTTCTACGCCTACTGCGCCTCCATTCCCAAGCTGCCGCCAGCTCTGGACGCAAACCAAAAGTACATCGAGCCCATGACCGATGCCGAAATGGAGCAGGCCATTCTTGGCCCGCTTGAGGCAGAAGGTTGGGAGATGGAAGATGGGTTGCTCAAACTGTTGTTGGAAGACGTGAGCGGCGAGCCAGGTGCGTTGCCATTGTTGCAACATGCGCTACTCGAAACGTGGCAACGGCGCAGCGGACGCACCCTAACCTCTGCTGGTTACCTAGAATCGGGACGAGTGCAGGGAGCCATTGCCGCTACTGCTGAACAAGAGTTTCATAAGCTAGATACTGAGGGTCAACGGATTGCCAGGACGATTTTTTTGCGACTGACCGAGTTAGGGGAAGGTAGGGAAGATACCCGCCGCCGCATTGACCGTTCCGAGCTTTACGCGACCGGAGTCGAGCCAGAAGCCGTACGAGCAATTGTGACTAAGTTGGCCACAATCCGCCTAATTGTGACTTCACAGGCACAAAACGTTAATGATGGCGGTAGCAATGCCACAGAAGAACGGATAGAGGTAGAAGTTGCCCATGAAGCCTTGATTCGAGCGTGGCCTCGCTTGCGTAACTGGCTAGATGATGATCGCGAGGGGCTTCGCCTACATCGACGCTTGGCAGAAGACGCCCGGGAATGGGAGCAAACGAAAGACGATGGTTTTCTTTACCGCGGTATACGGCTGGAGGCTGCACAGGACTGGAGAAAAAAATCTATTGGAGAGCTCAATGCCATAGAGCAGAGGTTCCTCGATTTTAGCCAACAGGCAGTGGATGAAGAAATGCGTGTAAAGGATGAGGAGATGTTGCAAAAGGTCGAGCAAGAACGAAAACTAGCTGAAGAGCAGAAAAGACGAGTGCTCATTTTCCGTAACGCTACCATCATTGTGTTGGTACTATTTCTGGTTGCGACAACGACTGCAACCCTGTCATTCTATCTTAATCGACAGTTGGATGAAGCTAATTCTGAGTTAATAACCACCAACAAGAACCTCGACCAGACTATTAATCAACTTAACCAGACCGTAGATAAAGTGAATACAACCAATGCTGCGCTGCAATCCTCGCTGGTCGAAGTTCAGCGGAAATCAAGCATAGCTCGGGCACGTGAATTGGCCATCCGCTCAAAGGAGGAACTCAATAAGAGTCACTATGAGCCTGCCATTCTGCTTGCAATTGAATCAGGGAAAATGTATCCTGTAAAGGAAGCATTTTCAGCTATTCGTGAGGCGCTTGCAGTACCGTGGCGTAGCCATGTGATATTTGATGAAATAGGGGCAACTCATGCTAGCTGGAGTGCAGATGAGAGTAAGATTCTAACTCGTAGCTACTCTGGCGCCAGATTGTGGTCTACAGATACCGGAGAAGTACTTGGTACCTTCTACGGCCATAGAGGAAAGGTGTTTCAGGCACTCTGGAATAAGGATGAGAGTAGGATTCTTACCTACAGCAGCGACGACTTCGCTAAGGTATGGGACGCAGATACTGGAGAGGCTCTTACAATTATTGAAGGCCACGCTGGGGATATCAGATTTGCAAAGTGGAGTGCGGATGAGACCAAGATTCTCACCCTCAGTAACGACGATACAGTCAGAGTATGGAATTCAATAACAGGAGAGGAACTTGTCATTCTTGATGGTCTAAATGGCGTCAGTCAAGCTACGTGGAATGCGGATGGGAGCAAGATCGTCACCATTGACAGACTTTGGTCACCTAAAGTATGGGATGCAGAAACGGGTCAAGAGCTTGCAAGCCTCGATGGACATAGGAGGAGAGTATATCAGGCAGAATGGAATGCGGATGGGACCAAGATAGTCACGTGTAGTGGTGATCACACGGCACGAGTTTGGGATGCCGAGACGGGTAGCGAGTTAACTATTCTCAACGGCCATACGGACAGGGTGTCGCAAGCAAAATGGAGTTCAGATGAGAGTAAACTTCTTACTATCAGTTACGATCACACAGCTAGAGTGTGGGATACGCTGACAGGGCAGGAACTTGGCATCATGGAAGGTCACACAGGTGAGGTTATTTCGGCACAGTGGAGTAAAGACGAGAGTATGATTCTCACCATTAGTAAAGATAAGACAGCTAGTGTTTGGGATACAGACACAGGACAAGCCATAAGCATCCTGGATGGCCACACGGGTGAAGTTCGGTCGGCCATTTGGAGTGCAGACGAGAGCAAAGTACTCACCGCTAGTAGCGATAGAACCGCAAGAGTATGGGACGTTACGACAGGACAGGTAATCAGCATTCTGGAAGGCCATTCGGGTGAGGTTTGGTCAGCCAAGTGGAGTAAAGACGAGGTCAGGATTCTCACCCTTAGTAGCGATCGTACTGCCAGAGTGTGGGATACGTTGACAGGGCAGGAACTTGGCATTATCAAGGGGCATGTAGCCGGTATCTCGCAGGCAATATGGAATACGGATGAAAGCAAGATTCTGACTGCTGGTGGAAGCAACGGCTTTGCCAGAATTTGGAGCGAAGGGAAAGGACAAGAGTTCCCAATCATTACTGGCCATGTGGACTCAGCATCGGATGCAAAGAATGCTCGAGAGCTTGACTGGCTTGAAATAAACCCATACTATGTTTTGAGAGCGACATGGAGTTCGGATGAGAGTAAGGTTCTCACCAGTAGCGACGATCACACAGCCAGAGTATGGGATGTTGCAACAGGACGAGAACTCGTCGTTTTCAATGGGCATACGCGCGGACTGTCGCAAGCCGTATGGAATGCAGATGAAAGCAAGGTTCTTACCAGTAGCGTCGACCGCACAGCTAGGATATGGGATGCAAACACTGGACGAGAAATTGCAAAACTGGAAGGTCACACGGATGTTGTGTCAGGAGTTGCCTTGAGTGCGGATGAAGATACGATATTCACATGGAGCTATGATCGAACACTCCGGTTATGGGATGCAACGACGTATGAGCAACTTAATGTCCTCTCGGGTTTTGGATCACCTATTTGGAATACCGATAAGAGCAAGATTCTTACCCGGAATGGTAGTATTGCTCAAGTTTGGAAAATGGAAACAACCGAAGAACTTTCTGCTTTTAGAGGCCACACAGGCACCGTATTAAGTGCCACTTGGAATGCGGATGAGAGTAAGATTCTTACTAGTAGCACTGATGGTACGGTCCGAGTGTGGGATGCAGACAGCGGAAAGGAACTGACTCGATTAGAAGGGCACTCAGGTCCTGTAAATGATGCTGTATGGAATGCAGATGAGAGCAAGATTCTCACCAGCGGCAACGACGGTACAGCCCGATTATGGAACACCGAAACAGGTCAACAGTTGATAACGCTTTTAGGCCATACAGACAAAGTAAGTCGTGCCGAGTGGAGTATAGACGAGAATAGAATTCTCACGATTGGCAATGACCATATGGCGAGAGTATGGGATTCGACATCAGGAGAAGAAGTGGCTGTACTTGACGGCCACACAGATTGGGTACTGCATGCCGAATGGAGCGCTGATGGAACTAAGATTCTTACAAGTAGTGCAGATCGTACTGTGAGAGTCTGGTATGCAAACATGCAGAAAATGACAGGAGCTGCTTGCGATGTCGCGCCACGTAACTTCACTTGGTCCGAATGGAACCACTATAGGAACGATAGCGAGCAAATGTATATACCTACGTGTTCCGATGTCTTGATCCCACTGGATGTTGTTTTGGGCGTTAAAGATGTAGCAAGACGGGAAATCGTTTCTGGGGATGTAGACAGTGCCGTTCAGAGGTTGTGGGAGCTAAATGGCTGGCTCAAAGCCAGCGGTCAATTTGATACTCGAGGGATTGAAATCGAGTCGTTCTTGGCAGATGTTTCTGCGTCTAGGGATTCTTCGATTTCGATTACAACACCAAATAGTACATCTGATAATACTTCTCCCCTTCTATCACCCTTAGAATCACCACTTGCTACACCAATACAGTGAATGACGCGGGTGGACATAAAAAGGTTACACAAAGTCCGAAACAATCAAAATTAACTTCTCATTTCGGTCTGTAACCAAGTACTATGATTTGGTTCTAAATTCTTTCTGATTACAGGTGATTTTTCGATAATAACCATTAACTAACCCATGCCCACCGCCCGACGCCGAAAACCCTCTCCCCACCAAATGGGCCTCTTCACCGACCTCTCGGCGGTGAGCGCGACGCTGACGGCGCTGGTTGACCAACAACAAGAGGCAGCACTCGATGACCAACTATCAAGCCCAACTGGAAGCGTATCTGAGCCACTACCAGCCGCAGTTGAAGGCGGAACTCCAGCATACGCAGCAGCTCCAGAATTATCTGGCGGAGCAGAGCGAGGCGATGGCAGCGATGGAGACCAAACTCATAAATCAGCTTCAGGAAGTAACGCCTGGGCTGAGTCGGTTGCAAGCCGAACTAGAGGCGCAGCGGACGGTGCTGGAGCACTTCCTGACGCCCTAGGACCCCTCTTTGGGCTGGACCAGCCGAACGCGCCAGCCAATGACGACCACAAGCAGCACAAGCGGGTAGGGGAGGTGCCCCACAAGCGCAAGGCGTCCCAGAAGAAAGAGGCTCCCTCCAAACCGGCAGAAGTGGTGGCGGAGCAGCCTTCCCTCTTTGCGGTGGCGGAAGTTCTGGCCGAAGCGCAGCAGATACTCGATGAAGCCGAGGTCGCTGCGGAGGAAGACTTTGCTCTGGCCGAGGTGACGACCGCTTCTGGTCTCAAAGCCAAGGCTGAAGACCTGCTGGCCGCGATTCGCTTGCTCAAGACCTTGGAAGCGGAAGAGCGAGATGCCACGGCAGCCGAGAAGCGCGTGCTGGCTCGCTTTACTGGCTTCGGTGCGGTCGCCAACCACATCTTCCCCGAACCTGGAACTGATACATTCAAAGAGGGCTGGCAGGAGATCGGCCAAGAGCTGGCCACCCTGCTGACGCTGGACGAGTATGCCTCGGCCAAACGCTCTACCTTCAACGCCTTCTACACCTCGCCTGTGGTCATGCAGAGCATCTACGCCGCGCTGGCCCACATGGGCGTAGGCGGCGAGGGGATTCGGGTGCTGGAGCCGGGCTGCGGCGTGGGCAACTTCATGGGTATGGCTCCAGACGGCATGGACTTTGTGGGCATCGAGATGGAGAGCCTCTCTGGCCGCATTGCCCAGAAGCTCTACCCCGACCACGATATTCGCATCCAGAACTTCAAAGAGACCAAGCTGCCCCAAGGCAGCATCGATGTGGTGGTGGGCAACGTCCCCTTTGCCGACCTCAAGATGGACTTCAACGGCAAGCCTCTTGCGTTACATGACTACTTCTTTGCCAAGTCGCTGACCACCATGCGGGACGAGGGCGTCATGGCCCTGGTCACCAGCCGTTACACGATGGACAAGCTGGATAGCAGCTTTCGAGAATATTTGGGGGAACAGGCCGACTTTCTGGGGGCCATTCGACTGCCCAGCACCGCGTTCAAGCACGAAGGCACGTCGGTGGTCACCGATATCATCTTTCTGCGCAAGCGGGCACAGGGTGTGGAACCCCAGCACGCGGGCAACTGGCTGGAGACCCAGACGCTCATGCCCGATGAGGACGGCACTCGCCACAACCGCTACTTTGCCGACCACCCTGAGATGGTGGCAGGGTCTATCACCGCGGGGCGGGGCATGTATCAGAATCACGAAATCCTGGTCGAGCCGCAAGACGGTCCGTTAGATGAGACGCTAGCCCACATCGTCCAGGCGCTGCCGCCAGGGTGCTATCGGCCTCGTGATGAGCCATTACCCCAACTGGCCCAGGCGGTCAGCCCCACAACCCAATCTGCTTATCAGCGCTCCTACTCGCCAGGAGCGTTTTT
The DNA here is from genome assembly GCA_039028975.1 of Chloroflexota bacterium. Taxonomy (GTDB): domain Bacteria; phylum Chloroflexota; class Anaerolineae; order Caldilineales; family Caldilineaceae; genus JAHBNG01. Next base: position 74,652 of record JBCCHB010000008.1, on the reverse strand, counting down.
GATTGGCAGTGATGGTCACATTCTGCAAGTGGTGGATGAGGCTGGCACCACCCAGCCGGTCCTTCACGGACAGACGCCCCTTCATTCTCTGACCGGCACCATCGGCAAGCGATTGACCGCGCTCATCGAGATTCGGGATGCGGCCAGAGAGGTCTTGTGGAGCCAGAACGAGCAGCGGCCCGATAAGGAGCGGGAGGCGGCACGGCGTAGGCTCAATCAGAAGTATGACCGCTTTGTAGGTCAGTGGGGACCCATCAACCAGACCACCATATCGACTCGCAGCGACGGCACTACCGTGCGCCGGATGCCCAACGTCTCCAAGTTCCGCGACGACCCCGATGCCTATCTGGTTATGGCGCTGGAGAAATATGACGAGAAGAGCAACAGCGCCCAGAAGATGCCCATCATGTTGCGGGACGTGGTGGGACCCGCCGAGCAGGTGCGCGATGTGGCGAGTGCTTTAGATGGGCTGCTGGTCAGCCTCAACGAGCGGGGCAAGGTCGATATCGACTTTATCAGCCAGCTCTATGGCGCAGACTCTGAAACCGTGGTTGCTGAACTGAGTAGCCGCATCTACTTCAACCCAGTCCAGAACGAGTACGTCACCGCCGAAGCCTATCTCTCTGGCAACGTGCGCCAAAAGCTGAAGCAGGCTCAGGCGTACGACGGCGAATGGGAGATCAGTGCCAACGTCGCCGCCCTGGAAGACGCGTTGCCTGACGATGTGACCCCAGGCGACATCGACCCAAACCTGGGTGCGCCCTGGATTCCGGCTGAGGTGATTCAGCAATTTGCAGCCCAGCTTCTCGACTGCCATCTGGACGAAATTCAGGTGGCCCATGCTGGTCAGGAAGCGCTTTGGCGGGTGCGGGCTTCGGCTTCGGTTACCCATAGCGCAGCCTCGGTCAGCACCTACGGCACGCTGGACCGCAGCGCGATTGACCTGCTCAACGATGCCCTCAACCTGCGGGTGCCGACCGTCTACAAGCTGGTCCAGGGTGTGGATGGCGAGCAGCGGGTGGTGGACCAGACCGCGACCCTGGCCGCACGGGAGAAGCTGACCGCCATCAAAGAGCAGTTCAGCAGCTGGATCTTTGCCGACCATGAACGTACCGATGTGCTGGTGCGGCGCTACAACGACAGCTTCAACACCCATCGTCTGCGAGCCTACGACGGCAGCCATCTCACCTTCCCCGGCATGAATCCAGAGATAACGCTACGCCCCCATCAGGTTGATGCAGTCTGGCGCACCATGAGCGGCGGCAACACTCTGCTGGCCCATGTGGTCGGCGCGGGCAAGACCTTCGAGATGATCGCCTCGGGCATGAAGATGGTCCAGACCGGACTAGTCAGAAAACCGCTCTACGTGGTCCCCAACCACATGCTGGAGCAGTTCGCCCACGAATTCTATCTGCTCTACCCCAACGCCAATCTGCTGGTCGCCAGCAAAGAGGATTTGACCGAAGGCAAGCGCAAGCTCTTCACCGCCAAGGTCGCCTCCGGCGAGTGGGATGGCGTCATTATGACCCACAGCTCCTTTAGCAAAATCGGCATGTCGCCCGCCTTCCAGCGCAGCTTCCTCAAGGAGCAGATTGACGACTATGAGACGCTGCTCACCGATATGCGGGGCAGCATGTCTGACGATGCGGGCAAGCGGCTCATTAAACAAATCGAAAAGAAGAAGCTGACCTTAGAAGAGCGGCTGGAGAAGCTCATGAGTGTGGAGAGCAAGGACAGCGGCCTCACCTTCGAGGATCTGGGCGTGGACCATCTCTATATCGATGAGGCCCATTTGTTCAAGAATTTGGAGACGCCGACCAAGATGGATCGGGTGGCTGGCGTCCAGACCCAAGGCTCCCAGCGCTCACTGGACCTGCTCATGAAAACAAGGTATCTGGATGAGCAGACCCCTGGCCGCGGGCTGACCTTTGCCACCGGCACGCCCATCAGCAACAGCATGGTCGAGATGTATACCATGCAGCGGTTCCTGGCCCCCAAAGAGCTGCACGAGCGGGGCATTGCCCACTTCGATGCCTGGGCCGCGGTCTTTGGCGATGTGGTCGATTCGATTGAACTCTCGCCCGATGGCAAGTCCTTGCGCAGCAACCGTCGCTTTACCCGCTTCATCAACCTGCCCGAACTGCTGCAGCTCTTCCACGACTTTGCCGATGTCAAGACCGCCGAGATGCTCAACCTGCCCCGACCGACCCTCAAGGGCGGCGAGGTGCAGACCGTGGCCTGCCCCATGTCTGACGAGCAGCGGGCCATCCAGCAGAAGCTGGTCGAACGTTATGAGCGGGTGCGCAGCGGCGGCGTTGACCCACGCGACGACAACGCGCTCAAGATCACCACCGATGGCCGCAAGCTGGCTCTTGATGCACGGCTGGTCTACCCCACCTTGTCCGAATTTGACGAAGGCAAAATAGAAGCCGTAGTCGAGAAGGTCTGCGCCATTTGGGAGGATACCGCCGACAACCGAGCCACCCAGATGATCTTCTGCGACATGGGCGTCAGCAGCAAGGACGGTCGCTTCAGCGTCTATGAGGCCATCATCGCCAAGCTGGAAGAGCGGGGCATTCCCAGCGACCAGATTGCCAACATCGGCGACTACAAGACCGACGCCAAGAAAGCCCAGCTCTTTGGGCAGGTGCGCAAAGGCGACGTGCGCGTGCTGCTCGGCTCTACGAGCAAGATGGGGACTGGTACCAATGTTCAAGAGCGGCTGGTGGCCCTCCACCATCTCGATGCCCCCTGGAAGCCTGCCGAAGTGGAGCAGCGGGAGGGGCGCATCCTCCGCCAGGGCAACAGGCATGAGGAAGTCGCCATCTATCGCTACGTGACCGAAGGCTCCTTCGATGCCTACATGTGGCAAACGTTAGAGACTAAGGCTGGCTTTATCAACCAAGTCATGACGGGGGAAACATCCATCCGCCGCATGGATGATATCGACGAGCAGGCCCTCTCCTATGCCGAGGTCAAGGCCATCGCCTCCGGCAACCCCGCTATGCTCACCCTCGCCAAAATGGAGATGGAGCAGGGACGCTTGGCGCGGTTGCAACGGGCGCATCAGGACGAGCAGTATCAGCTCCGTCACACCGTGCGCGAACTGGCCGAAACCGAGTTACCCTTCTTGCAAAAGCGTTTAGCCCTGCTCGGCAACGACCTCAACACGCTAACTCAGCATGGTGGCCCTGAGCAACCGGAACTCGTCTTCAACGGCCAACCCATTCCCGATATCTTCGCTGCCACCCAAACCCTCAAGGCCATGCTCCAGACCGCCTGGGAGCAGATGACCGCCAAGCTAGAAGACACCCCACCAGGAGCTAAAGAGAGCGTCCAGCTGGGCACGGTTGGCGGCATTCCGCTGACGTTCACAATGGAGAAGGATGACGGCATGCGAGCGTACCTCACCCTCCACGGCGAGACCCGCCACAAGCAGACCCTCCGTAGCCCCAACTCCGACAAGCTGCCCGACTACCTCACCCGCCTGACCGACAAGCTCCAGGAGACCCATACCCACACCCATGAATCGCTGGTCACCGCGAAGGAGAAGCTGGCCGCGTTTGAGGCGCGGTTGGGTCAACCCTTCAAAGACAGCGACAGGCTCGCCCAACTCACCGAGATCCGGACCGTCTTGCAGGCCTTGCTTCAAGATGAGGTGAGTTTGGAGAAGATCTATGAGCGGCATGGGAAGTCGGGGAATATTCCGAGGTGTGAGAATGAGGCGAGTTTGACGAGCGCGTTGGTTGATGGATTTGAGCGGTGGATGAGGGGAGAGCAGGTAATCGCCCAGATAAGGCAGGGGGCAATGGTTGAACAAGCGACAGCTGCAGTCCATACAGATTTGGCGGATGTAGCAGGAGGTTTGGTACAGCAGGCGGTTATCACTGCTGCAGCGTGACATCAAAGCTGATGAGAAGAAAAATAGCGGCTGGTTTCTGTACCAATTGAGTACTAGATCTTTATTCTAACGATACGATAGCAAAGATTGGTACCAATCGGTTCGTCACGACGCAAACAAATGTATCCGTTGGTGGGAATTGCCTATACCTGTAAAAAGTAGCATCCGACCTATCAGACAGTGTCAGATTTTGTCACATCTCGAGTGTTATTGTCTTGGTGAACAACCTGGCGATTGTGAGTTTGTTTGTCATGCCTCGAAGCCAGTAAAGTCGCGTAGCAGGGCATGACAAACGGGTGAATCAATCGAACATCATTACCTCCCTCAAGGGCATGACCTCTTCCGACGTGTCTGCAAGGTTAAGTGTAGAGTTTTACACCTATACGACTCAACAGTCTCCGATCTTCAACGAAGGGTTTACTGTATTCTAATATATATACGTTGTAGCACTAGTAGTCCAACTAGCCCTAATCCAGCTGCTATAACGCTCTTTAATTGGGGTATCATGAAAAAACTTTGTCTTCGGCCATTAGTAACAGCCTGCGCATTTGGTAGAGTATTATTAGAGAAAGGCGTACAGGGTGAACGGCTAATCATTCCTGGGTGAAATTGTTTCCATTCGGTTGTACTCAAGTTATCAGTAACTAAAATACATGGATTACTTATTAACTGAACTGGCCACAGTTTGATTGTGTTGTCAAATGAGCCAGAGGCTAAAGTTGTGCTATCAGGACTCCAAGCGACGCTTGACACAAGATCAGTATGGCCTTGGAGGGTATGTAATAATTCACCTGTAGCTGCATCCCATAGCCTAATTGTGCTGTCTAGTGAGCCAGAGGCTAAGGTAGTTCCATCTGGACTCCAGGCTATACTTGTTACACCGTCTTTGTGACCCCTTAGTGTCTTGACAACACGAAGCGTTTTTACGTCCCATAGCTTGATTGTGTTGTCTGCTGAGCCTGAGACAAGTAATGTGCCATCTGGACTCCATGCAACGCTATTTACACTCGATTTATGCCCACTTAGAGATCCGAGTATACCATCTCGTGTAATATCCCAAAGTTTAATAGTATTTTCTCCCCTCATGACATCACCAGCACCTGAAGCTAGAGTCGAGCCATCCGGACTCCACGCTACACTATTGACGTTCGACTGATGACCTATTAGAGTCATAAAGTTTTCTATTGGCTCGCCGGTTGCTATATTCCAGAGTCTATTAGTATCGAAGCTCCAAGCAGGATGATTGGCACCTGAAGCTAAAGTTGAACCGTCGGGACTCCAAGCTATACTTTCAACACTGGAGGTGTGACCTGCTAAACTCTGCTCTAGTCTTCCAGTAGTCGGTTCCCATAGCTTGATAGTATAGTCATTCCCAAAAAGCCCCCCTCCAGATCCAGAAGCCAAAAGTGAACCATCCGGACTCCAAGCTACGCTTCTCACACCGGAATTATGACCGATTAATGGACGTACTTCGTTTTCCTTGCTCAAATCCCATAGAATAACCGTACGATCCTCTGAACCAGAGGCTAAGGCAGTTCCATCGGGACTCCAAGCCACACTTGTTATACCAGACACATGCCCACTTAGCGTCTGTATCGACTTTCCTAGCGTCATTCTCCATAGCTTGACAGTCTTGTCCAGTGCCCCAGACGCTATCGTCATTCCATCGGGACTCCAGGCCACTGTTCTTACATGATTCCTATGGCCAGCTAATGTTTGAATGGTATCACCAGTTGCAACGTCCCACAGTTTGATAGCAAGATCGTTCCCGATAGTGTCACCAGCACCAGAAGCGAGTATCTTTCCATCGGGACTCCAGGCCACTGTCGATATACCAGATATATGATTTTGAAGAGTCTGTTTAGTTTCACCAGTTATCACGTCCCATAGCTTTATCGTTTTATCCTCTGAACCAGAAGCTAGCATAGTTCCATCTGGGCTCCAGGCCACGCTCAAAACCCAAAAACCATGCCCTTGCAGGAGTTGAACTTGTCTACCAGTGACTACGTTCCACAGAATGATTTTACTATCGGATCCACCAGAGGCCAGCATAGTTCCATCGGGACTCCAAGCTACGCTCATAACCCCCGAAGCACGTCTAGCACTGTTTGTATCCTTGGTTGCAGTCCATATGTTGTCTGCATGTCCCTGCAGGAGTTGAACTTGTCTACCAGTGACTACGTTCCACAGAATGATTTTACTATCGGATCCACCAGAGGCCAGCATAGTTCCATCTGGGCTCCAAGCTACAGTATTGACAGGCCCCGAATGCCCTAACAAGCTCCGTACTGGTACGCTTGTAGCTATATCCCAAAGCCTAATGGATTCGTCTGACGAACCGGAAGCAAGGCTCGTTCCATCAGGACTCCAGGATATACTATTGACACTATCCGTATGGTCAGTCAGGATTCGAGGCGTTTTGCTGCCATCAACATCCCATAGTCTTATAGTGCTATCATCTGAGCTAGACGCCAAGATTTTCCCATCAGGACTCCATGCTGCGCCGATAACGCCACCTGAGTGCTCTACATAATCTGTACGTTCGTCGACATAGAATAACCTATTTCTCTCGAACAGATCGTGTGTAAGCAGTGAATTGGCATCGGTAACCATAGGCGCAAGCGATTCTGCCTCTAGAGCGAGGAGGGTTGCTAATCGTAGATCAGATTGGTCTCGCGCTTGTATCGCAAGCATGCCTGCTGTGGCGATATTGCTTTGCCGAAAAGCGAACCAAGTCGTAAACCCAGCAGCTAAAGCAGCTAACCCAAGTCCTATAGCCAGTAATCGTAGATAATTAGCTGATCGGCGCTGCTGCCGTTCACTCGCCGCGCTTTCTTCTGCACGCTTTTTCTGTACATCCGCTAGTCTTTGTGCTTGCTCCAATTCTAGCTGCCGAGCAGCTTCCCGCTCACGTATCTCCTTTTCAATAGCCTCTTTACTCTTGGAGAGCAATTCCTCTGATGGTGAATCCAGCACAAGTCCTGTTTGCTGACTATTGATTATGTCGAACTTATCCGTACTTAGCAATGTACCGTGTCGTTTATAATATTGTGTCTCTTGATCGAGTAACTCCTGGGCTGCTTTTTGTGCCTGGACTTCTGGATCGAGTTGAATCTCCTCTATTAGATAGTCATGAGCCAACTCGTACGTTGCATCATCTATATTTTCTGCGTCATCGGCATTGACCAACCGATTGTCTACTAATACACTTAGTATAAGGTCAAGGTTAGCTGTGCTGAGTTGTTCATCGGAGAATCGCTTAGCTAGTTCGCTACGGGTGAGCCGGATGCGACGACGCTCCGATGTTAATAGCTCCACAAGCAATTGACGGGCGAACTTTCGTTCACTTTCGTGTGAAAAAGCGTTCAATAGGACCCGATTCAAATGCCCACGGAGGATACCATTTACTCCTCCTTCCTGGTCGAACATTGAGAGGGTAAATTGACTAATTGTGTCGAGAGCTGCCTTTCGTTCCTCTTGTAATATTGTATAGAGTGCCGTACAGACCAGTTGAATCTGCGGCGGTGAAACCTCATTCTTGTCTTGTAGATTATCTAAAATGTAGGATATGAGTTCAGTATCAATTTTTATCCTAAATAATCTTGCTGGTCCAGCAATTGCCTGTTGAGCTTCATCTCGCGTCAGGCAATTGAGGCGATAGTCGAACTGAAAGGGATTGATACGAGGGCGGAAGTTGGCTAGGTCACCAAAAAATTCGCTTCGTACGGCTAATAACCAGTGCGCATTGAGAGTTTGGTCCTCAATACAATCAGCTAATTCATCTACAAAGGCAGCTGCTGTCTCATTCGCTAATAAAGTGAAAAACTCTTCAAACTGATCAATCATCAGGTAGAGTGTTCTCTCTGTGCCTACCACGTTTGAGACTTGTCGCAGATACTCGCGCAATGGAACTTGGGCTAATGCAGAATTCTTATTGATACTGGGCAGAAAGAGCTTGCGCAGCTTGCTACCAGGTGATTCGTCATAAGGACGTAGAACTATTGGTAAATGGCCTGCTCCGAGTAAGCGCGGCATAATACCAGCCTGTAATAGGGAGCTTTTGCCTGCTCCTGACTCAGATTGTAATACAGTCAACCGATTGCTACGGATTTGCTCGAGTAGCTGGGCTTGTGCATGACTACGACCGAAAAAGAGTGCTGATTCCCTCATTGTATAGGAAATGAGACCTCGGTATGGGCCTCCGGCCCATGCATCAATGTCATTAGACGCCAGTATTCTAAGCCGTGCGGCATAATCACGGACACCCTCTGCGAGACGCTGTTGCTCTAATAACCGCGCTTTTTCAGTTTCATCGACTGTGCTCAGCGACTGTTGGATAAAGTTGTTGACTGTAGCCTGTGCATTCCGCCCGATTGCAATCCCTTGTCCGTCAATATTGCTAACATCGAAATTATCACCTGCAATTGAGTCACCCATTATGATAATGTGGTGAGGATGATCATCTCGCAACTCAATCTTGACAAATGTGAGTGGTTTCCAATCAGCGAATAACTTTTGCAGCAATCGATTTGTCGGATTTGCATTAATAGCAGCTTGATGCAGAACTTTGAGACCGTTTTCTTGACTGGCATAGTAGTCAACTAAGTCTATAACTATTGTCGTCAGATCGCGCTTGCCAATGACTGGAGTAATCCATTCTAGTCTGAGATTTAGGTGTATTCTGGTTAGTTGCGTTAATGCAGCATGGTCGAACGCATCAAGAAGGGCTTTTTGGAGTTCTTCAAGTTGTTGGGGTGTTGGCTGGACCTGCATAAGGACGAGATTCCGTGCGTATCGACGTATCGTATGTTTTGTACCTGGATGAAAATATTATACTGAAAAGTAGACAGTTTTGGTAGCTTATTGGGACGAGATCTGGTGAAGGTGCTGGCACGCTTTATGTTGGTCCGAATCAGGGAATCTTACTGTTCAAGCAAAATAGCAACCAAGCCAGTGAGCAAAGGACCGAGAATTAGCACTCCTGTCTGAAAACTCTCGTAAGAATTACTTTTCAGGTGCAGCAATTCTTCGAAATCATTTCTTCTCGAGAACCATTCGTCCCAATTGCTTCGTGAAAGTGAATTTATTGGAAAAGCCTCGTCACGAACATAACGCCCTACTCTTAACAATGATTGGTGAACTGGAACATAAACAAAGGCTAGCAGGAGAGTAAACAAGCCACCATACACGAGTACAATCTCGACAGTAAAGGTCGTTTTCTGAATAGGGTCAAATGCAAGAATTGCATTTCTTAACGCCCCTGTCGCAAGAGTTACCAGGCCAACCACAATGCCAAGGACTGTGATGTACCACTGGAGTCGAACGCGAAGCCATACTAATGCCTCAATATGCTCATTGTGAATTCGACTCTGTGAAGCTATCTGACTTGCAGTCCTACTTACGTACCATATTCCAGTTACAGCGGGCGCCACAGTTGCTAAGCCAAGAGTCATCAGGATAGACATACGAATCCAATGGTATGCTAGAGGGCTCTCTACGAACGAAAACGAACCGGACCCTGTTGCATATGTTAGGATCGGCTCAACTGCTAGTCCAACAATTATCACTAAAGCTGAGCCCAAAACTGTTATGAAAGTAGTTCGCTTAGGTTGGTCGAAATCACCAACGGATTGCCACAGCGGAATCACCACTATAGACCAGTATGCCGGGAGGATTAAAATTAGAAGATACCATGTGATGAATTGTGGTGTCTTTACAAATTTAGCACTCTCTGGATTAACCTGTGATCCGGCCAGAAACAGAATACCTCCGACCACAATGCCAACCACAGCCGCTATAACTGTGTTTTTGGGAGACAGTAAATGAATTTTTCTTTTCACATTGATAGACGTGATTTTTCTTAAGACTGCTTTCTGCGAGCCATGGATGTTGCTCATCTCTGGAGTGGTTGGTTCAGGGGAATCTGATGAGGTTATCGTCATTTTTTCATCTTCCGATTCATGGCGAATAGGTATAGCCGAGAATTTTAGGGCTTATAACTTAGGCTTAACCAAAAAGTTTCGAGATCATGGGAGGTTACCTCACCCTCTAAATAGACGCTTGATATTGGAATTTTCTTTCGCTATGCACGCGCGTTCGGTGGTGCAAATCTCCTAGCTTTTGCGACATTGACAACAATAGCGCATGTTCACCCCTCACACCATAGTCCACCCAGCCTCAAAGCAAAACGCCCGCTTACATGAGTCCGAAATAACGACCGTTTAGTTGAACTCCTCAAACGCCACCTCCACAAAATTCACCAACCTCCGTTTCTCGCGCCTCCCATTGTTTGAATATCTGGTCTAGCGAATCAAAGTCTATGTAATTGTCGTTGACATGAGTATCACGAACCGTTTACAGTTGCGCCATGAAAATCGGCTATGCACGAGTCAGCACTAAAGATCAAAGTTTCGATTTGCAGGAAGATGCACTTCGAGCGGCGAAGTGTAGAAAAATCTACCGAGAGGTTGTCAGCGGTGCAAAAACCGAGCGCAAAATTCTGAACGAAGTGCTGAATGAGCTTTGCCCTGATGACGTTTTGGTTGTCTGGAAGTTGGACAGGCTAGGGCGATCACTGCCGCACCTTGTGCAGTTGGGCAACGACCTGATGAAAAAAGAAGTAGGATTGATCAGCCTCAACGATCCGGTCGATACGACAACTCCACAGGGAAGACTCATCTTCAACATCTTTGCATCCCTGGCCGAGTTTGAACGAGACCTTATCCGCGAACGTACCCAGGCCGGTCTAAAAGCCGCCCGTGCCAGAGGTCGGTTAGGTGGGCGTCCGAAAGGACTTTCGAAGCAAGCTGAGGCAACTGCCGTAGCAGCCGAGACGCTTTATCGAGAAGGCGTTCTGAGTGTACAGCAAATTGCGGATAAGCTGTCGATTTCGAAGAGTACGTTGTATAGTTATCTACGGCATCAGGGCGTGGAGATTAGTCCGTATACGCGGAATGCAGCAAAAGTGTAGTACGCAAATGAATCCCTAATGCATGTATCGCAGTATGCAGAGCCGCTCCAAATTGGAGCGGCTCTTTTGCAATGGTATGGTTCAATCGACTTCGGCCAACTCACGTAGTTCATCCAGATTATCAGGCTCTGAGTAACAGTTATGTGCTATGCAATCAATCACATCCCAGTTGATACCGATGGTTGCATCATGGCATCTATCCAGCCTTGCCAGCACGTCACGAGACTGTTCCACTGTTAGATCCGGTCGCTGCATCTGTACGTCATCCGTTTGCCAGATAATGGCGATCATGTCGGCATCGTCACGGGTTCGCAATTCTGCCAGCACGGCTTGAAATGTTTCTTGAACTCTGGGCGTATCGCAGGTGCGAAGGCGCTCAATCTGGGCACTAATGGATGTAGAAGCATCTGAATGTTGAAGTGGACTGGTGGTCATAAACTCTCTCCTTGTTTGTGTTTCGTAAGTAGAGAGAGACAAAGCCGTCTTATGAAGTCAGTCGGTCAATTGACGACACGGTTACGCGGGATGTCTGTTGACTGGCTGGCTGAAAAGGCAAAAATCGAGCGGAATTAAGAAACAGACAAGGATGCATAAGTATCATGCCATGTATTCGTAAAACACAGATAGTGGAGCAGCCGGGTCAATGAGAAGTTACATCGCAATATTGATGCTCTATTGCGGATGGGAAGAGTTATAATGAGTTCGTGGAGATCTTGGGGTGTTCGCGGCCGACGATTGCTGAGGTGAAGAGAGGGATAAGCCAACTATTTGAACCCAAATCGTATCACACTTGAATTGTTACAGGAACTGTTAAGCCGATTTGAGTAGCGACTGGGGTATACAAGTCTACTGCCTCTTCTGGAGTCGTTATTGACACAATCAACGAGTAACGTGCTTTGCTTGAATATCGATTCAGATGGGTTCTCTCTTTCCACCAGCCTACAGTTGGGAAGACAGCCAATAAATTAGATGATGCTAGAGCTGCTGCACTCCCTTGCCAGATATCAGAATGGACAGAGCCTTTGTGTCTCGCATTGTAACCAATTAGCCAATGGTCCGAAGGGCTTTGTGTGCCAGGATGATCGTTATCTTCATCACGGGCAGCAATATTTATTCTGGTCTTAAAATCACGTTGAGATTCTCCGGGGGAGTTCAACTTAAACCGAAGTCCGTGTGATGGATATCGGTACCGATCCTTCCAACCTATCTCGCCAGGACCAGGTTCGATAAAATAGGAAAGTGTTACGCGCATTGTAACCTCAGCCAGAGGAGGCAAACTCAATAATGCGTCCCTTGGCCAAGGCAACTCATAGAAATGCATCTCTTTAATTCGATATCCGGAACCGTCTGCCTTCTTTTCAAACGGCTGTAGCTCTGCCTCGGCAATTAATGTCAGAGCGTTTGATGCACTAGACATTGCACTATCAAGATTAGGCACTCCATATCCGCAGATACGAAGTAAATTTTTGTAATCCCCTTTTGAATTCCCTGTGCAAAACTGAGACTTTAGCACGTTAGGCCATCGAGCAGAATGTACCATTAAGCCCCTAATTGTTTCAGGCCAATATTGAGGGTATTTTGCCTGGATCTGTGCTGCGAACCATGATGCCTGAGCAGTAGCTGCACTTGTCATATTAAAGGGATAAAAGTGACTTTCTAAGGGACGATGGAAGGTTGAAAGCACAGATAAATCATCACACGTCGTTGGAAAGTCAGAACTATCCTTGGCGACATTACCGCCTTCAAATAGTACGTCTGGTTTTATCGGCCACTCATCGTCCCAGCTATGTGACGTGGTTGTAAATGGTGATATCCCTCCTCTTGGGGCAACTGGCTCGAACCCTGCTAACGAACCCTCATTAATCTGATTCAATTCTGTATATGCACCAACTGTCAAAGCATTCCATGACTGCGCAGGATCATGAATTGAATCCTCTATTTGTGCGTTCGGATAATCGTTATACTTCGCAGGGTCAGACAGGTTACCGGCACATACTACAATTAATCGCTTTGTATCTTCACCTACACCAGCCGATAACTGGTCTATAGCTGCGGACCATGAACTGGGTCGGCCTTGATCTCTGGCGTCAACCGAAGATACAGCCATACACACGACTCGCTTACGGTAGGGCGCGTTTATCTCTGCCCTACTAATCGCCTGGGATGTGATATCGCCCCATAATTCTGGTTCATTTTCTTTTGGGGGCGGTGGAAGGATTTTGACTGATTCTATCGAATGGTAGATGTCAATTTCATTATCATTCAGGATACAATCTAATAAATCTCCATAACCTGCAACACCTGCCATGAGTGTGCCATGCGAATTATGATCATTTGTTCCCCAATCCTCTTTGACACATAAGCAGTCTTCATCTGCTATCAACGGAGAGAGTAGGGGATGTCCATTATTTATACCGGTATCGAGCAGACAAATGGATACAGTACTGCTCTCAACTCTGTTAACTCTTTTGAGTAAGCTGTTGATCCAATCGATTTGTTCACGAGCCTCTAATGAAATGAGATATCTTGCGGTTTCTTTAGCGCGGCGATATTCTGCAATATCATCAGAGAGAATAGAAAGCTGCTCAAGCTGCTCTCGATTGACATGGACTAGCTTTACTGATCTTTCTGGGAACCGTATAAACCCCGGCTTAGTTGCAATGTTTTGTTCCTCAAGTAGTTTCTCAAAACTCCTGATTACTTCATCGGTATCGCTGCTAAGCCATACCTCACACCATTCGGGTATATTATCAGGTACCAAGGATGCAGCATCTCGCCAAAATGATTCTAAGTTTGAGGCCTTACGTAGGTCTGCAATACTATTGATTAAAGGAGCATTTCGAGGTTTGCCGCTAGGAGAGTCTTCTTCTGCATATTGCTCGATCTTCTGTGAAAAATGATCCATCTTGTCGTGTGCAACGAAAACGGTTGCATATGTAACAAATTGGTCTTCCTCGTCCTTAATGCCATCCTCGTCAACAGCAACACTTTCTTTTCTCACGTTTAATAGGCGGACCTTCTTCGAACGCATGTCCTCCAGGCTTTTTGTAACTAGCTCCACGCCTGGATGTCCCTTAAACTCAAGGTACACACCTGTGCGGGTGGAATGACTGACAACCTGCTGTTCTTTCTCGGCTTCATCCCAAGCAGTATCAAATCGACGTTGTAAGAACCGACTATGCTCGTTACGATTTTGCTCTGGGATTCCAGAACCAGAATTCCTACCACTAGGGCCTGTAAATGCCTGAGTTTCCGGCGGATCAGTAAGAACAATATGGGGGAGATTGTTTTGTTCCATCTTTGCTATTTATTACTTAGGAGATTTTGACTCCAAGAGGTTTCGATTTACTTTTTGTCGTTCTTGTAAAGCATGAATAAGTTTGGCGGAAGAGACTGCTTGATCATCAGATAAAATAGTCTCTTTTAATGCGTCTCGGCATGCGTGATCGATTTCAGCATGGCTTAAACCTTTGCCCTCTTCGACAACCTTCTTCCATGAAAAACGAGAAGGAATGAATGCTGAAAGCAAATTTTCGACGAGACGTTTGCGTTCATCTTCTTCTGGGTGACCAAAGTAAAGAATATCATCAAATCGTCTAAACAGAGCTTGATCAAGTAGTCCTGGGTTATTGGTAGCTGCAATTATGACGCTGTCAGAACGATCCTGCTCGATGAACTGCAAAAAAGCATTGAGTATTCTTCGCATCTCTCCGACATCATTATCTAAAGCACGATCTCCGCCTATTGCATCGAATTCATCGAAAAAATATACTGCCGTTTCTCGTTCAATCAAATCAAAGATCAGGCGTAACTTTGCACTGCTTTCGCCCATGAATTTGGTTACCAGACGGTCAACTTGAATGGTGTTAAGAGTCAAATGTAATTCATTGGCAAGGACGCTCGCTGTCATCGTTTTCCCTGTACCTGGAGGGCCAATCAGCAAAATCTTTCGTCTATGCATCAGACCATATTTTTTCAGCTTAGCTCGCTGTCGATATTCATGGATGATCCTATCGATTCTTACATTTAAATCCTCTGGAATAACAAGAGCAGACTTCGGGGTTTGCGTATCTTCACTAAGCACCAGACCTTTGAGGTCTGGGTGAAAATGGCGATTTGCCCCCCTCCCTTTGACTGATAATGAATCAACAAGTTGCTGAATCTCAACTGCAAGAACAGTGTGCCCCTGTTTTGCCTCGTGCGCCGCTACCTGCAATGCGACAGTAGAGAATAATTCTACTTCGTTATTGTAGTGCGATCTGATTAATGATTTTAGCTGTTCTGCGGTAGCCATATTTGCCTTACTTTAACTCATCATGTATGAGGTTATAAACAAAATTCGGGGCCGCTGTTGATTATATACCAAAGACATGCTTGGGGACTACCTAGCCGATTAAAAATACTAGATTGCCTAAACGACTAATACCTATAATTAATATCTTAAATTGCATCAACCTCATAGCGATAAAGTGGGATAGAACGACGAGTACAATTGACGATGTGCAGACGAACAAGTGAGGTGAATAAATGCTACATGATTCAACATGAATTCTAGCATAAATACATCAATTCATCAAAGGAAGTGACAGAGTAGGGAGCATCAGCCGAATTTAATAGGAAACGCCCGCCTCAGTGAACCTGAGACGGGCGTTTTGATTATCAACTCCAACAGATTTAAGTCTCGTCTATGACCACCGTTTGTAGAATATTATTGAGAGGTAAAGGGTAAGTAAATCTTACTTTCCTCTAAGTCTGTTGCTTCGACAAACAGTGCAGCAAATGGCACTCCACACGGATCTGGGCAATCTGGTACAGATGGTGCGGGTGAGTTCCAATATTCTGCGATGAATTCATCCCAATTGTGAGCTTTTGAGGCACTCAACTGATCATAGTATTTTCGCTTCCAGTCATTGGCATCCGGGTTTAAAGGCAGATATATGCTTAGGCCACTTGGATTTTGCCACTCCCATCGATTGGGCGGATAAGTGGCCGGTAAGATGCCGCTCTGGGTAATATTGGTAACGATGGCGGAGGATAGGGTTGCACTCACCGCTTCTCCGGCAGAGAGTAGATCTGCATTCGCTGGGAATTTGCTTGCTAGGACTTGAGTAAAGTGCCCTAAATCCGCATAGTTATCGAGTCCATCTATCACGTAGTCCTTGTCTTGTGAGCTGTCAAAACGATCCGTTTCGGCGAAGACGCTGGCAATTTGATTGCGACTATCTGGAAGAGTTTCAATAAGCTGCTGTGCTAAGGTATCAATCTTGGAACCAAGTTCATCCATCAAGCTGAGATCGACCAATGAATAGGTATAGGCCGTTTCGAAGTTCTCTTCCAAAAACGTTACTTCGTTTTGTGCCCATGATGTACCTATCTCCTCAATCGATACACCAGCCTTCACTGCGCTCAGATGCTCCTTATATTGAAATGATGTCCAACTCCAGCTTTCGGATGCAAGCAGATACTGGACATTATCCTTGACTTCATAGGCTACTTCCCACATCCCCATCAGACATGCATCTAGGTACAACAGGTCAATGGGTTGTTCACCGATTGCAATACGTACCTCATCTAGGGCATCGCCTAAATCAGTAGTAGAAATCGAGTGACCTGTATCTGCACCCGGTATCGAATGGAAGTCCCAAAGCAGACCGCCCAATTCATCGTCCGACTGACCAACAATTGGTCTGGGTTGTCCAGCCAATCGATTTGGACTCCATCCACCGCCATGACCAACCAGAGATAATATGACCCGCTCTGCGGGGTATTCCTGAATCTGTTTAACGATGAAGGATGCTAGCGTCGCTGGTGAGCCAAGATCCTCGGAAAAACGCCAAACATTCTTGTCATCGACATACTGACTGTCACAGGTGTAGTCAGCGAATACATTCGGGCAATCAATCGCCTCGCCGCCATCCAAACGATAAAGTCTGCTATCATCATCACCTGGACCATCCAAGAGCATCATCACCACGCCGTCTGTTTCGGCAGCGCCGACATGAGCGCGTCTGAATAGATGATGCATATATTCATATAGATCATTGTCGGCATTGACGTAGAGTAGAACAAGATTGGGGACAGTGAATGCTCCTGGCAAAACACCTGGGTGGAGGAGAAAATTTTCGCCAGCCACCGTTTCTGCCTGTGGTTGCCCAATCGCGTTGCGCAATGCATATCCACCTTCACCACCGCCTTGGCTTGTCGTAATTGCCGTTGCGGATTGCCAAACTATCTGGTACTGTGCTCCCTCCTGTGCGCTCGATGACGAGGGTAGGATGCTGAAAATTAAAAACACAAGACTAACATAAAACAGGGTCCATCTATTCTGTTTCAAGATGCCACCTTCCTCTGCTAATTGATGTTCGTTCACGGAAGTACAGAAGGAGGGTAAGATGGTAGGCTACCCTCATCCTCCTCAATTTGGGCCTTCTTGTACTACTGGGTCACAACGGGCAAAAACAAGCGGCTATTTGGTGTAGCGATCCCAGTAATGTCCATCAAGTCATGGGTTAGTCTAAAGTCTCCACCATTCAAGCTATTGGCCTGCAATGTTCCAATAAAGCTGCGAAGTTGATAACTACTGCCGCTTTGTATGCTACTGAAACTGGCAATCGACCACCAGCGAAGAGCATAAGATTGGCTATCTTGTGCCATGACTGACGTCGTTGATATTAGAGTAATAACCATCCACAAAATTAGAGTTGAGAATCTTGTTGTTGTCATGAAACATCTCCATTGGAATGTGACAAGCTAAAAGTTGCCCACGCAGCGAGCTCTCGCTTCTATGCCCTGTGGTTGCCCTGAAAGCCCTGCCAGATACCAATGGTTATCGCCAGCGATATAGACTTGTACAAACTCAGCAGTTCCCTCAAATTTACCGCCCACACGTGTTAAGAAACAGAAACCTCGATCCTTGTGTATCATCTGAACAGCAGCTTTGGACTTATCCCATGAGTACTCATCCGAATATCGCATTTTGCCGCGTATCTCCCCATGAACTTGAAGATTACCGTCGATAATTGTTCCTCCGGCGAAATCAGGACCAAAGTTGAGTATCAGTGTGTCACCGTCTCCATGCACAATTGCGCGCCCACGATCACCTCTGGAACTATTAGGACCACCCATTGCGAAATCGGTCCCAGTCATATGAATATTGCCATCAACCGTAAGATTTCCCTCAACTACTGCGGTATGGCCGTCAAAATGCGACCAAGGCAGTGCCAAAGCATATGGAACTGATGATAATACAGAGCGTGGACTAAGTATCGTATAGTCTGAACTCGAACCGGCCGGTTTGACGCCAACTTCAATGAAACGCTGTTCTCCGTTAAAAACGCTCTGCCCAAAATCAAGCGAAACGTTGAACAGACCATTGCTGACAGCGACTTCTAATTCGGTCACCGTCCCTCCCTGTTGATTGCCACCTGTTAGGGTATCGTACAGAATAAACTGGAAATCGAATGAGCCATTGGCTGGCTTCTCGTTATCCATCAGTTGCCCTTGATAGGTAAATCCCGTACTAATGGCTGCATCCACCGTTGCAGCGCTTGTCTCAACGTCACCTTCACCTTGTGCGCCAACAGGCGTCACGAGGTTAATATTGTAGACACCAATAACGATGCCCATAACTAATAATGCTGTAGAAAAAATGGTTCGGGTACGCATAGGATTTTGCTCCTTTCAGAAATCGAAATCAATTGGGGTATACTTGACGGTAGTGGGTCCCAGTGACTAATCTGCTAGCAGAGGATGTGGCGTCCAACCGAGCAGATTAGCCACCCTTCAGCCTACCGCGAACGAAATGAATGGGATATCAGAGTACAAGGGAGATCATCAATACTCAGAGATTCTGGGTGTTGGTGTCTATCGCTCTTCTGTTATCACACTCTGGATCTATTATAGCGGCGGTTGGGCGGATTGTTCTCCCACTTTGGCTACTAAACCTCCCACTTTGTGTGGATTGCCCTGCTTTGACGAATAGAATGCGGCCGCGAAAATGAGCATAAAAAACAATTCCGCCCTCCGTTTACCCAATATTAAACAATCGTATCAAGCATTGATCAAAGAAACGTTACAGCATTTTCACGAACCACAATGGCTAGGTGAGAATTCGTTTTGGGCTGCGCCCTATTTGCTTGGTCAGTGGTTGCAGAATTCCCCGAATGATCCGCAGGATGACGTCAGCCAGCGGGGACAAATCCTGCAAATGCTTATCAAGAAAGCTATCAACGCCATCACAGAACTAGATGATAAACGGCCATTACCTTGGGCGCATATTCTTGAACTTCGTTATCTGTCAAAAGAAAAGCTCAAGATTAGCGATATACATGAACGCCTACATACTTCCAACGCGGCTGAGGGAAGACAACATCCTAAAGCGTTGGATCAGATGGTTGTTGAATTATTCAAGCTTATCAAGCCTTCATTGCGTCTCGAAGCACCTTCAAATTTTACCAGTCTGGTAGGGAGGCAAATTGAGCTTGAGCAGTGCCAAAACGAGCTTGCCCAAGGCAGATCACCCTCGCTTCATGGTCCAAGCGGTATCGGCAAAACATCTTTAGGCGTGAAACTTGCACACCAATTTGCACCGGCACAATTTTTCTGGTTTACAATACGGCCTGGTCTCAATGATCATATCAGCAGCGTTGTCTTTGCTTTGGCCTATTTCTTGCACCAACAAGGGTTCAGAAGTAGCTGGATGCAGCTTATGGCCGACCAGAGCATTGTACACGAGCACACAATCAGCTTGCTCCGGTATGATCTGGAGCAGCTTTCCAGTAACCAGATGCTCCTTTGCTTCGATGAGATAGATTTGCTCCGTCCTTCCGAAGTGCAAGCCCACACAGAACTAGTACCGTTCCTGGCAAGTTTGAAGAAGATTGTTCCCATATTGTTCATCGGTCAGAAACCATTCCTGGAGTCCGATGCCTCAGTCCCACTCCAAGGGTTAGATTTCGATGCTGTACAAAAGATGCTACTGGATGGTGCCATTCGGCTATCTCACGAACAGCTCCTTGAATTGCATCGTCATACACAAGGCAATCCACGGCTGTTGGAATTGTATCAAGCGAGATTTCACGCTTTAAAGCGTTCAGGAGATTTAGTTGATGCGGCTATGGATTTATCTGATGAGCCTTCGGTTGAACTGCTGCTTCGGCGCATTTGGCACCACCTCAACAAGGAAGAAATGCATTTGCTTGAATTGGCTGCGGTTTTCCAGAGTCCTATGCCAATTGAAGCCTGGTCTTCCACTAACTATCAACAAGCATTTCGCGTTCTGATCGATTGGCGTCTGCTTCAGTCAAGCGGGCAAGGTAGTGCAACGATGTTGCCGATCCTCCAGGAGACTATTCTGCGTCTTCTGGATGCTGACGAAAAGAGAGCTCTGGATTTAGAAGCAGCAGAGGTATTTGCCCGTTATCAGCAATTTACGATGGCTGGCCATCACTATATGGCTGCCGGAATACCGAGCCTAACCATCCATTTTCTTCAGGACCACCTCATGATGGAACTAGACCAAGGGCAGGCATTCGCAGCAGAACAAATTCTCAAAGCTATCACGTCTCAGCAACTTGAAAGTGCCAAAGAAAAAGAGACTTTAAGGATATTGCGGGCTAAGGTTCATCATGCACTCGGAGAGCATGACCGTGCGCTTGAGGATATTCAAAAGAGCGTTTGGCAGGTTCCATTCTTGAAGGTGCAGGCCGACCACCTTAAAGGTGATATTTTCGAATTACGAGGGGAATCAACAAGAGCATTAGATGCTTATCGTACCGCAACAGAAACAGTCGAAGAGTGGTTCGCTGAATCATCAAGTCTACATCGAGCAGTGGGATATTTGTACATCAACGAAAGGGAATTTCCATTAGCGGAGCTAGAAGTCTGGCGTATTCGGCATGACGCATCTAATTTGGAAGGGAGCATTCGGTTAAGTAAAGGAGAGGTAGAGCAAGCGGAAAGCGCCTATTTGGACGCTATTGAATATGCAGAACGGGCCGAATACCAGTACGGGCAGGCAAATGTTTCTATGAATCTGGGAAGTATCTATGGCTGGCGTCGCGACATCAAGCAAGCAGAAAAATATCTAGAGAAGGCTATTCGATTTTTTGAGACAACTGGCCGCACGAACAAGCTAGCCGAAGCACTGTACAATCTTGCATTTGCACGTCGGCTTGGTAGCCAATTTCGTGATGCAATTGAACCAGCCCAACGCTCTCTGGAGCTTTTTACCAAAATCGGCCGTTCACTTGGGCGCACCTATTCCATGCAAATCTTGGCTGAGGTCTATACAGGTTTGGATGATTTTGAGAACGCCGAACATTTCGCTCATCAAGTGATTCAAGATGAGAATATTAATGCGTATCCTGATGGGCTTTATGTTTTAGGCGAGATTCGCTTAAAGCAGGGCAACCTTGAGGAGGCAGAGCGTTTGATTCGCGAGTCGCATCAAATCGCAGAGCAAAATGATGATGCGATACTCATCGGCTATACGCTTCGTTCATTAGGAAAGACCCTAATCGCCAAACGAGAGCAAGAAATAGGGATGGAAGCGCTAACGGAATCTATTCGTATCTTTCGAGAAGCCACTATGGCCGCGGAGGCCGAAAGCACGGAACAGATATTGGAAGCATCTATGCAGACAGACGGTTGTGTTGAAGAGATCGCTCACACCTAAAAGCGGGGCTATTCGAACAGGCAGAATAAACGAACCTGACGTCATTATGGAGCCATTAACGGTCTTTCATAGAGGCAACATCGCCGAGGATAATGGTGGGTTCAAGCATTGTCGGCAGAATCGACAGCCAAACCTATGCGGATGAAAAGAAGGAGGTTGGTAACCAGTGAGGTTAATGAATTAAGGGTTGCGCGATGCAGGAAGGTGGTCTAGCACCATTACAGCAAAGGGCTTAACTCGCCTTTTGCACACGAATTAACCACACGAATTAATCAGGTGAAGCGCAAAGACATTTCACGGCTCAAGCGACGGGTCGAGGCTATTGAGCAGGAGGGCTACTTGCATAACTGCTGGATCGGTCAGTACCGGCCACGAGGCACCGCACGTGGCGATAACGTCTATTTTCAGCTACGGAGCAAAGAGCCGCTGCCCCACGGCAAACGGTCCAAGCACCTGACGCCGGACGATTTGGGCCATTATCAGCGGTTGGTCAAAAACGGCAGGGAGTTACGCAAGCTGCGCAAAGAAATTGCCTATCTTGAAAAGCTGACCCGTTCCCCACGGGCCACCATCTGCGCCTCGGCCAGCGACGAGTGGTACACCCCGCCAGAATATATTGAACTGGCACGGCAGGTCATGGGCGGCATCGACTGTGACCCTGCCAGCAACGCGGCTGCGCAAAAATGGGTTAAGGCTGAAACGTGGTATGGCATCAAAGAGAACGGGCTAACCCAGCCTTGGCACGGTCGAGTCTGGCTCAATCCACCTTACGGCACCGGCATCCAGCAGTGGATCGGCAAAGCCATCGGTGCGTATGAGCAAGGCTATATCAGCCAAGCGATTCTGCTTACCCGCCCTGCGCCGGGAACTTCGTGGTTTCAAGAGTTGGCAGGCAAGTTTGCGTCCTGCGTCACCAACAAGCGCATCAAGTTTATCGACGCACAGGGCCAGCAGCAATCCAGCCCCGTTCATGGAAATGTGTTTTTCTATCTGGGGGAAGGTGTGGAGCTGTTTCGGGCGGTGTTTTCAGATAGTGGGGTGGTAGCTCGGCCAATTTGACTGAGGGGTTTTGTTGAACAAATTCAATTTCTCTGCATAATTATTCCAGAATGTAAGTTAGCGAAGGGTGCAACTAATTCTGACTCGCCAGTTTCGAACTTATATGAATAGATAGATTTTTTTTCTCCTGTTTGAGAATTCAGGTGCGTTACTGCAAATAACACAGCATCCACTTTGGGGGCGTATACGTGCCCCGAAGTGCCGTGGAGCTTCTGAATTGTACGTGTATTGAAATCATTTAAATTTATACTGAGAACAACGCCATAGTTAACATCGCTGCATAGCAGTTCCCTAGTTTTTTCTCTGAAGGTAAACGGAATACATCCCAAAGTATTTAGTGTCTCAACTTGGTCTTTAGAAATATTGTACTTTAAGAGATTACCGGTACTATCTGTGAAAACAATTTGGTGCTCCCCAACGGGAATTACATAAGGTTTGCCAAAGACGGCAGACACTACAGCAAGATCATTAGTAGCCCACATGCTGGTTAATGGTTCAAAAACATCAACTGTCTCTCTATCGGCAAGTGAAGAGCGAAACAATTGCAGTCGATGCTTAGCATTCCTAAAGAAGAAAACGGTATCTGCATCAGACATCACGGTAGGAGTATGCCCTTGATATAGTTTGCTTATACTTCCTGTTTCCATATCATATTCGAACACGGAACAGTCACCACTGTAAGTGCATTGATCGAATAGAAATTTTCGGTCATTTACTTTCGCTAATTTCGTTATTACAGATGACGAAATTTCACTAGTATATAGTATCTCAATACCGTGTTGACTTGACGGAGCTGTTCTGTAAATGGTATTACTCCCGCTGGTGAAAACTAACATCTCGTTCGCAGTAGAGTTTTGATATGACATAAGATATGTGGTTATTGCTACTGCTACTGCTATTACTATTGAGGTATGGGGCATTGGTCGTATTGATACCTATTTAGTTCTTCAAGTTTTCTATACTCTTCCCGTACTCTTTCTGCCCAATGTTGACAATTAAATGTAAGAAGGCAATATGTAGGAGCACCGACCCGATTTACGGCTTCTCTCAACAGACTGTCATAATAGTAAGTATTATCATATTGGTACTCGCCGATTTTTGTCGGATCGTCTGGTCTAACTTCACCAGTTCCAAAAAAGCCAAGATTATCTGGATATTTTCCGTCGTCAAAGAATATCTGTTCATGGACCAACTCTCTATTGTAATTATCCAACGTTGAATTTGTTCCTAAGTCAACCGAGATAGGACTCCCATTAAGTGGGCGCTTCCCAAAGCGAGCTAATCCAGGTGGATCAATATAGTTTACTGGATCTTCAAATACATAGTTGTATAGGTTGGGACCGCTAGCGCCGTGACCAACCGGATCTTTCGTCGTCCACCGCCCAACCTCTGCGTCGTAATCTCTCGCACCAAACCGCACCAATCCTGTATCGGGATCATACAGCCCGCCTGCAAAGCCAAAAGGCTGGAAACCTGGATTGGTGTCTTTGATAACATCACCCCAAGCAGCATATGCCATCTCCTGCACAACTTCACCGGTCTGCGCATTGACGACCATCCGCACACTGCCCAAGTGATCGGTAATCAGGCGGTAGCGAACAGTTGTGTTGTCTTCTGATTCTGCTGAAATGTAGTCCGGCACATGAAGGCGACTACCATATATATAAAGGTGTTCGATGTTGCCATTACTATCGAGCTTGGCGATGGGGTTTAGTTGGTCTTTGTAGAGCAATCCATATTGTAACGATCCATTGACCTTTTTCCCGATACGACGATCCTGGCCGTCTACCAGATAGGTGATTTCTGTACCGTTCAACAACGTAACACCCATCAAGTTGCCCATGACATCATAATCATAGGTGGTCGCCTGGTTGCCAGTGGTTTTGGTCAGCAGTTCGCCATTGGCGGTATAGGTATAGCTGGTATTCCCATAAATAAGCAACCTATCCTGTGCATCGTAGGTACCGATTGCACTGTCTGGACCTGTCAGGCGGTTGCCGTTGGCATCATATATGTAAGATGCAGTTAAGATTCCATTCTCCGACACGCTTTGCAGACGGCCAGCATCATCATATCCGTAGGCTAGGGTTTTGGTTAAACCCTGCACAGTCTCGGTGACCGTCGTGATGCGCCCCAGACTATCGTAGAGATAGGATGTTTGATAGATAGGCGTACTGCCATCGTGAATTGCTTTATAGGTGGCCACTTCACCATAAGCGTTATATTGTCGTTCATCACTCAAGTTGCTAAGGGCGGTCGTAGACAACAGTCCAGACGCCTCTTCATATGAGAGCTGAAGGTTACCAGCCTCAACAAATGCGTCATCCGCATCATGTTTATATCGTATGTATTGTGGTCCGCCCTGCTCAACATTTATCACATATTTTTCAAGCACGCCATCCGGACGCAGGTCTGTACCAACATAACCGGCGACAGGCCCTTGCCATGTGACGCCGTCAATGCGGTCACCATTATAGCTATATCGAAGAATAACATCGTCGGGCGCAGAAACGGTGTGTAATTGTATTGCGAGCAAACCATAATCAAACATAATGGACCCACGAGGCTGCATCTGCTCGGTCAAACGCCCGCCGTCATCGTAATGATAGCTGATCTCCTTTCCGTCTGGACGGATAACACGAGTTAGCTGCTGTGCTTTGTTATAGCTATAGGTCGTGCGGGTATTGCCGGAACCGTTGACGGAAGGCGGCACGTAGGCTGTTACCTGCCCTAATCCGTCATATTCAAAAAGATGGGCGGGTTGTCCTGGCGGTGTAATATTCGTCAGATTGCCTTCACCATCGTAGGCATAGACCACTGTGCGACCGCCGGGTAACATCTCACTTGTCAACCGGCCCATTGGATCATAGGCAAACCCATAGGAGCGACCTATCGGATCGGTTACAGCCTGCACATAGCCTTCAGGAGTATATGACATGAGCGTTGAGCGGACATTTGGCCCCATCCCAATACTAATCTGCGTCGGATTTCCATTATCATCATAGGAAAAACGACTTTCCGTATCGAGTGTATCGATCAGGGTTTGCGGTAACCCCAAATCATCATAGGTCAGCGTAACATCCCGACCCAACGGTGTGCGAGCCTGGACGAGATTCCCGCTATCATCATAGGAAAATTGTGAGGTGTAGCCATACCAGTCAGTAACACTAGTAACCGCACCTGTGAGGGAGTCATAACTATATTCATTGCCATTTACGTTCCAACTCTCATCAGTGTATTTAATTACATTGCCTTCTGCATCATAGACGTACCATGCGTCACCTCTACTTGGTGTCGTGATCCGCGTCGGATTTCCATCATCATCTCTTTGAATAGTCGTCATCAAGCCGTTGGGGTCAGTGATTTGTGATGGTCGCGCCATCGGACCTAATTGATAGGAGGTGATCCGTCCCTCACCGTCTGTCGTTGTGCTGCTTACTTCCGATTCAAGAATCACCACGGCAGGATTGTTTTCCGTACCAGTATTTGAGGGTGATAATCCACTGGACAGGGAATATGTTAGTTCACGATTCACATTATCTGGAAGAGATGCACTTTTTATGCGCCCCTGGTCGTCAAATACGCGCTGTACCAGTTGACTTCGACGATCTGTTTCTGTGGTCATTAGATGGCGTGCATCATAGCCGAATGACTGAGTAGTATTGTCCGGCAGCGTGACTTGAGTCAGATTGCCAGCATTGTCGTGGGTAAATTGTGTGATGCGACCGGTGGGATCGGTAACGCTTTCCAGATGTTTTCCTTCATAAGACAGGGTGGTTATTTTGCCCACAGGATCAGTGATCTGGGTCAATCGAACTTCTGCATCGTAGGTGTAGGTGGTGGTATTACTGTTGCGATCCACCATTGATGTTTGCAAACCATTATCATTATAGTGATATACCGAGCCGTCTTTCATGTAGCGAGTAAAGGAACCATCAGCCGCCTTGGTTATGCGGGTAAAGTCCCCATTTGGGCCATCATAATGGGTCTCGACTGATTGTTGTATGTTCTCAACACAAAAGTTCAAGGTGTTAAGGAATAGAGCCTGATTTCGCGTAAAAAAGGAACCCGAGTCAAAGATAAAAGAATTCGTAAAGACAACTACACCACCTGATCCAGGTGAAATGGCATTAGGTTCAATTACTGCGAGTGCTGAACCAATTGGGCTAGAAGCCAGCGATTTTGCATGTGGCCCCAAATCAGTAATGCCGCCGATAATCCCAATACTCCAGTTCATCATGGCAACATCACCGAACGGCCCATTAGTAATTGGACTTGCAGATGGGTCCGTGATTGCCAATCCTCCATTTGGGCTATTATTCCCTCCAACAGTCATGCCAAATGCATTCACAAGGCTCTGATTGACTGTAGGCAGCTCATCATCGCCAAGATTATCGCTCACCATTATGATGGCACAGCCACCGCCTCTGACGAACTCCAACAGAGCATCCTGTTCTACTTTCGTCAGTGGTGTGATGACGTTGTCTTCCAGAAACTCACTTTGTCTACGTGTCGATGCAAAAAGAATATCTGCATGGCGCAGATGTCGAGCGGAAATTGTACTTACGCCGATATGTGAGATTGACTCCTCTGAGAAGTTTTCTCCAATAGCCGCACGAGCATCAGCAAGAGTATCGCCGCTTGCCAATGAGAAATCTAGGGTTCGGCCAACTTCCAGGCTCGCCAAACCAATGTCGAAAGCATCAAACACACGTGCCGACCCATCGCCGTTGGTAAGCAGCAAATTACCGTCCTGCTGAGGGTAGATGCGCTGCAAACCAGACATATCCCATCCAACGCCGAAGGGACTATCTTTCCCATTGACAATGATCTTACGATCATTGAATTCCGCAGCAGATGTAGATGACTCGAAATACTGGTTAACGCGCATGGTGTAAGGCCAAGTGGCTGTTTCAAGGGTCGTTCCATCTATGGTTGTTGCGGCCCGAAATCGCCTGTTTCTTGTATTTAGACTTGCAACATCGAGATACGTCTCTGCTATGGTGGCACGTAGACCTCCGAAATCAGTTAGACTGTAGGAAAGCTGATTTGGTATCGGACTCCCGATTTCAGACATATCGGCACTGAGAGAAAATATCGGTTGTGGGTATGCACGCTGTGAGTTATAGACGAAGGTCAATCCGCGAGCCTGCCCTTGAGAAACATAGGCTGGCAATTCAATCAACGTTTGTAAGCACCCATCTGCAAGACTAACTGTGGATGTAAAGCATGTGCCAGGAGGAGGTTCGTTGTCATTCGTATCCTCCGGTGGCGGACCTTCTTGAAAAGGAGGCGGCAACGGGAAATGCCATGATGATTCTCGTATTCCGCCCTCGAATGACTCAATAACGCTCCCATCATTGCTCACACGCCCTTTTCCAGCCACGAAGAATTGAGATGTTTCATGATCCATCGACCAGATATCGACGACTGAGCGAGGGGGTAAGTTATCGAAATTCGGGAAAGTAATCGGGGCCGGTTCATCAAATGTCAGACCCATTGGCTGAATGGTTAAGACCATTCCGGGATCGAGCGTATCGGGCAGTGAACTGGGGGTGAAGTCGTCTGGCACTTCGGAAACGGAGATAGGACCGCTATATTCGTTGCCACCATCATCCATAACCGTATTTGGCGGTATCTCTATGGTAGTATTGATATTGGGATTGGTAACAACGGTCTCCTGGTTCGGATCCACCATCGTTTGGCCTGCCGTATCAATCGCCATGATGTAGATTGGCCGCTCGATGGCATTGACAACGTTGGCAATTAGCATTTGTTGGCTACGATACGCGCCATAAGTCCCTGTAGGATTGGCAGTTGCACCATCGAACTCAAAATACTGCTCACCCGCTTCCAAGCCCGAAAGCTCGAAGTAGCCATCTGCATCTGTCGTTACGCTGTTGCCGCTTTCGATGTGGCTTACTGTGGCTCCGACAATCGGCGTAATCACACCAGCCTCAGCTTTATTCGCATCCAAAATACGGCCGCGCAGAGCCGTTGCTGCATTGGTATTCGGCTGAGGCACCGTGATTGTGACAGTCTCGGATTGCTCTTGCGAACCCTTCATCGCTGTAAATGTGAACGTGAAGCTACCGATCTGTTCTGGGGATGGTGTAAAGAGAAAGATTCCAGTCTTTGCATTTAACGTTGCATTCTTCGGCAATGGGAGGGGGGCGACATCAAAAATCAAATCGGTCGAATTCTCTGGGGCTAGCTCGATACGAAGTGTAGCACCAAGTGAGGCTTGCTGATTACCAATCGGCCTTAGTATTGTACCTGTTGGTACATCCGGAATCGAAGGTTCTGTTGGCTCCGGTGTTGGTGCCTTAGTGGGAGACACAGCGGGTGTTGAAGGGTTACCGTCTCCACCTGTTGTAAACGGGAGGAATATAGTCCCTTGTTGCCTATCGTCATTGCCACCCATTGCCTGAATGGTTAGTGGCGTAACGCCGTCTGGCACAATAAAGGTGTGATTCCCAGCAACATCGTAGACAGTTTTACCTGAGTGTTGAGTGTCTTGTGAGATGGCACGACCATGTGGAGCGGCATTTGTTGGTGCAAGACCCAGTATGACTATCAGTAGTGAAAAAGTTACGATAAGAATGCGGGATCGATGGGACAGATGTAGTCGGGTTGACATAGTGGATTAGAAATTCCTTTTGACGGATGCTGTCTAAGAACTGCATTAACAAGTGTAGAAAACTTAAGTTAGCTGAATCTGTACCAGCCCGTCCCGTAGCCGAGGAATCCCACAGGACTATCTAAATATTCAGGGGATAAATATAAACATTTTATCGAATTTACCGCGCAATTGGTGCGCAGGAAGCGCGCATCTGATGCGAGATTTACCAGATGTAGATTTTGAATCGCTCTCGATTGTTACAGTGAAGTGGTTCAGCAACGAAGAGACATCAAATAGCCTCTCTGGAACTGCAATCTGTGCGACTCCAGAGAATACCAACGCGAAAACCAGAGGAATAGTCTGCTGCTACAATACGGATAGTCAAATGAAAGCCGATAACTACCACATAACCATCGGCAGCCACAATTTTTCATTCAAAGCAACCGCTTCAATGATACGGCTATCGGTATCTACCTGCGCCTTGTTCCAATAGTTCCAGGCGGTTGCAGTCAACTCAATCTTATCGAAGCTCCCATCAGGGACAAAAACCAGATCAGGGTTAGAGGCGTTGTGCCAAACGCTCCAGCCTTGTTCATTATGCTGACGGTAGCGGTAGTGGACGTCAAAGCGGGTGCCGGTTAGCGAACCGACGGCTGACCATGTGCCAAGTTGATTGAATTTGAAGGTTTCTGGTCCTTCAATTGACAGGCTGAAGGTTCGGTCCTCCTGAAAAGCAAGCCCTGTTGTATTAACACGTACCAGCCCCTCTTCTCTTAATCGCTCAATGTCTGCCTGAATAGCCTCGCGCGTTAAGTCAGTACGCGGTGAGTAGTAGAAATAGTCAATACCCAACGCATGGTCCTGGGATAGTTCCTGCACGCCAAATCCTTGTCTTTCCGAGAAATGCTGACTGAAAGCGGCAATCATGGGCGATGTAGGGAAATATCGAGAAATTGTGAGCGGTTCTCCCCATTGTGGATTATCCACGGGACCTCCTACCCATAGCGCTCCACCCAGATCATTCCAATTATCAATCCATAGGCTGTATGAGACCGTTTCAGACGCATCATCGATCACGTACATCGCATTGACCCACTGATTGGGCATCAGCAATGTGTTCTCTACGGTTCCTACACAATCTCGGAAATGAGTTGTTTCGCCCGCTGTATCTCGATAAAGACACTGTAGCGTTGCGCTCTCAGCTACTACGCCACCAAAGCTGGGATTTGACCCACGGTGATTGCTGACGGCAAGCCGGGAGACGTTATCACCGTTAAACCAGTTGTGCCATTCAATATCTGCCTCAGATGCATAGTAAATGGCCCCGCTATTTGGCATATAGTTGGCATTGTTTTGGTTGGTATCATAGCTATCGTCTACAAACCCATATTGATTGAGTGCATATGCCCAGAAAGATTGCATTACCTGGAGGTCATCCTGTAGATCGTCCAGCCGAATACGTGCATGGTAAGTTCCCACCCCGCGATTGGGGAAGGCAATGCCGGAAAAGATTACAGGGCCATTCGTGCCTAACTCATGCCCTGCTTTCGCCAGAAAGTCCATACCTGCTGTGGAGGCTTCAAGGGCAACATCGTCATCAAATTCCAGGTCGCCCCAGTTAAAGCGCCGCCAGAAACGGCTCTCTACTTCTCCCTCTGCCATCATCCACAGATTAGAACCGAAAACGGAGTTGGTTGTATCGTCATGCTGTTGATTGAGTTCATCGGAATTATAGGCAAAGTCATCAAATATAAGAGGAGACGCAGCCCCTTCTGGTATCGATGTAGCGGTTGGTGTTGGAGTCGTGCTATGTTGCATCAACGTCAAGGAGATATTATCAATGCAGTAGATGTTGTTTGGTGTACCGCCGATATGAAAACCTAGCAGCGAATTGTTGTCTGTTATAGGCATAACAAATTGATAATGGTAGCGCTGGCTCGTGATTTCTAGATGGGCGGTCGTCAGGTAGTATTTCTCCCAGGGATGCTGATCTTCGCCGATGAGCACATCGATCATGTCGACCACATTACCTCTCAATTCGAAGGTTAGTTTGTAGATTTGCCCAGCCTGAAGCGATAGCCCTCCCTGGCTGACGATAGCAAGCCAGGGATCGACTGCGTCATCCGGCACAGTGGCGCATAGGGAACCGGTGCTTGTGTCAACATCCATTCCTATACTGGTAAACCACAGTCTATCACCATCGCTGAAATCACCGTTGAGCATCAGGTTCTCATTTTGATTAGGTGCTAATTTCGGGGTAGATATGGATTGAGAATTGACTACATTGTTGGCACCGAACCAAAGCAAAATCAGAGCGGTAGGCAAAATAATGATGTATGTGAAGATGTTCCTTATGATATTGCTCATGGTTAAACCTTTCACTGACATGATGAGAGTTCTTGAAACATGGACCTTGTTGCAAGAGTAGATTTTACGTAAGGTCCCAAGAAGTCATACTACATCTACATGTAAATCCTGAATCATTCGCCTTTGCTTGGGCGGGAAATAGGCCCGGCCTGCTTGGCACTACAATATGATACAGAATGGTGAAGGAGGTGGCCGCTTGTTACCTTGGTAGTCATCAATATATGCGTATATAATTTAACCATATTCATCGCGCAGTAGGTGCGCGGCTTTTATACATCTGTCACATAAAGCACCCAAGATTCCAATATGAGCTACCGCTCTTCAAACTACTATCCTGAATTTGCTAAACTTCTAGAACAATATCTTGCTCGGCAAGATCGATCCCAGGCATGGTTAGCAGAGCAGCTCGGCGTTCATCATGGCTCTGTCAGTCGCTGGGTTGCTGGTAACCGTCCTGGAAAGCCTGAGATGGTGCTCAGAATTGCTGATCATCTTGGGATTCGTCATGATGATCGGCAAGCGTTCTTCGTAGCATCAGGATATGCAATTACTTCCACACAAAAAAATGGTGGTTCAGTAGGTGATTCATCAGCTCAGCAAGGTATACATCGTTCTCCATCTGAAGAAATGCAACCATTAGCGGCTTCAGAACACCGCTGGCAAACCCTAATCAATGAGCGTCTGGGACCACAAAACTACGCCCGTCTCTTTGGTATTGATGCCCATATTGCTCGCCTCACCAAACTACTGCTTGAAAGAGACGATGTTTGGCTTGTGGGTATCTATGGTATGGGTGGCTTGGGCAAGACGACGCTGGCCGATCAAGTAATTCGTCAGCCCGCTATGGCATATAACTTTGCGCAGGTTGCTTGGGTCGATATCAAG
The DNA here is from genome assembly GCA_039028975.1 of Chloroflexota bacterium. Classification (GTDB taxonomy): domain Bacteria; phylum Chloroflexota; class Anaerolineae; order Caldilineales; family Caldilineaceae; genus JAHBNG01. The sequence continues at coordinate 42,173 of JBCCHB010000008.1, read as the reverse complement.
TACCACGAATTTATTCCCGAAGAAGGTATCGTCCGCATCGATCATGCGGTTAGTGACATCGAAGGGATTGTGAAAGCATTGTGTAATCAGCTAAAGGTTGCTGGGCATGAGCCGTTGCCACCTGCGCAGAAGCGGAAAGCCTTGCTCACCTATCTAAAAGAGACCCCTTGCTTAATCATACTCGACAATCTGGAAGATATTGCCGAAACGCGCACACTAGTTTCATTTTTGCAAGGGCTACTAAACCCAAGTAAGGTGATCATCACAAGCCGCCACGCACTACCAAACGCTCCCGCCATAGCCCAGCTTGCTATCAGCCATCTTATCGAAGAGGATGCGGTTGCTTTCTTGCGCCACCTTATAGAAATGGTAGGGCTTCCCGTTGCAGATGAATCTGTCCAAAAGCAATTGGCCCAGGTCTATGAGATAGTTGGCGGTAATCCGCTGGCCTTGCGACTCGTTGCCAGCCAGATTCGTTTGCTCTCGCTACCCACGGTTCTCCAAGGCTTGGCAGAGATACCCGACGATGAAATCGATGAGTTTTATGGTTACATCTACTGCGAATCATGGTCGTTGCTGATGCCAGAGGCACAGAGATTGCTGCGTTTGCTGCCGTTGACAGATAAGGCCGGTAGTGAGCAACTCCAGACGATCAGCACGCTATCGCAGCCAAAACTCAATTCAGCTCTACGTCAATTAGCACGAATGTCGCTCATAGAAGTGAGTGGCAATATAGAAGATAGGCGTTATTTCATTTATCGCTTAACTGAAACATTTCTCACCAAGAACGCCATTGAATGGAAAACAGATGACACTGATGGCGGAAAATTTCAACAAGGCATAGCCCGTAATCTCGACTACTGGCGGGGCTGGTTAGCGGAAAATGATGAGGACGTTCCCAAACTGGATTTAGAGTGGGTGGGTATTGTAAAAGCTGTACGGTTTGGTTTGATGCAACAAGACGCACTACCCAAATGTTATGAACTGATTGAGAAATTTTCCCCATATATGGAACAGCGGGGTCATTGGGAAAAATGGAATCGGATTTTACAAATGGCCATTAAAACGGCTAAGAACAACGTCGATACATCCAGCCTACCCCCAGTCGCTATATCACACGCCCGATTATTGGCGCGTCAAAGCCGCCACAGGGAAGCCGTATCTGCTTATGCCCATGCCGCCAAACTTGCCCACGAAGCAAACGACGATTTTTCAAAAGCACGAGCCTGGACGAATTTGGGCTATCTGTTTATTGAGCTGGACCATTTGTGGCGTGCTGAGGTCCTATGTACTCATGCACTACGTGTATTTGAGAGGATTCAAAATAGTCACGGTCTGGCGCATACCCATAATCATCTGGGGATTCTGTACACCCGTCGATGGAACTGGGGTACGGCCATAGAGCATCTCAATAAGGCTCTTTCCAATTGGCACGAAATGCAAGACGATCATGGCTTACTGTTTGGTTATCAAAACCTGGGAAAGCTGGCTGTGGATATGCAAATAGAGGGGCTGGAACCTCCCGAACCTGCCATCGAGTATGTGAAACAGGCTATTTGTTTCGGAGAGCAGACAGCCGATGAGGTCGCAGTGGCATTAGCACGCATGAATATGGGTACCATCTATGAGCAGGATGGCAACTTCGATGATGCAGCACGCCTCTTCCGCTCGTCCGAGAAAGTGTTCGAACGTTTTGGCGATACTGTAAACCTAGCGTTGGTCTACGATAATCTGGGCGTCATTCATGCTAACTACGGTCAGAAGAAGAACGCAATGTCATATTTTCATAAGGCACTCAAACTCTGGCAACAGATGAAGAGTGCATATGGTGAGTGTCGTACCCTACTTTATATGGTGGATTGGGAGATGCGTTTGGGAGCGGCAGATACAGCAAGGCAATGGCTATCTAAAGCGGGTCGAATTCTTAACCAATTTAGCGACCAGGAACGATTCAAAATTTTAGTAGATAGATATGGGAGACTGAGTGACAGCCTATCGTCATAGGCTGCCACTCCATTAGCTACAGATTGTTAGTTCTTTAAGCGCTTAACAACTACCGCCACTGTTACCGCTACTGCACGGTGATGCCGATGCAACCTCCCCAGTTCCAAAGGCATTAGATGTAATATCATAGCCGACATACAGCGACAGTGCCGTTACCACACTCATCACAAACAGTACAATTTTTCGCTTTAGCATTGCTCTATAGCCCTCCTCGGACTGTCAATAGAGCCTGTTAAGCGCATGAATTCACGCCGCCTTTCGGCGACAACACTAGTGTGTCCCTAACAAGCTGGTTTCATACGCGGTCTGTACAAACCATTGTTAAGGCTGGCAACTTCGACGAGACAGTCGTAATCACCAGTTGTGTGCATTATTTCATTTGGCGTGGGCGGGATTCAATATTGTTGGCAATATTGATATTTCTGAGGCTGTGAAGCGGTCTGGGACAAAGTTACTCAAACAGAGAAGCGGCTATGCTAACGAGGAAAACAGAAGGAGAGAATATTCGGTACTTCGTGAAAATATGTAGTTGTCACAATGGGGAAGAGAAAGTGCCTTAATCGGTATTTTTTACTCGAATCAAGCACTCGAATTTTTGAGGCATGGATGTAGAGTTACTACGCTATATTTGTTACACTGCTGGTTAACAATCCGAGTCGCATAGTTCTTTATAGAGAGTATTGAGCAGTGTTGATTCGTTATCATCTCTGCTTAATTCCCAAATGGCGATACCGCCAAGATTATTCTTTTTGACGTACTCTGCCTTGTGTCTCAGCGATTCTGAATCTTCGTAAGAAATCATTATGCCAGTATCGGGGTTATAGAACCAAGGAACAAGGGCCTCATCGTCCCAATGGGTATAGGTAGGAGTTAGTCTGAATTTTATGTCAAAATAGTTAATCCGCCCTCCGTCATCCCAAGTCCCCTGTTCTTCCTCAGCCCATATTTGCCAGAGTCCGTCATTTGTATCGCCTACCCCTTTCCATCCACGTCCGAAAAACGGCACGCTCAAAACCACTTTTTGTGAGGGAACACCAGCGGTGAGATGGGCTTGCACAACAGAATCCGCGTTATGAAAATCGTTATCCTTGAACGGAGAGTCAGATGCCTGATAGAGTGCTGATTGGAATCCGGTGAAGGGAATCCACGAACCATTCAGATCATATGCAGCAAGCGTGATCCAATCTACGTATTTGCTTATCTGCGGTAAATCTAGGCTGTTTGTTCGTTCAAGTATTGCTCCAGTATGGATAGTCAATAAATAGGGCTGTCCATTGCTGGCAACGTGAGCATTTAGCTGACCGCGCAATTCCTCTAGCAATTGAGCGTAGTTGTCCTCATCGCCCTCTATCCAGGTCTTTCTACCTTGTTCGGCCCAAACTTTCCAATTGATTTCCAGTCCGTCAAACTCATATCGTTGCATCATTTGAACGCAGGATTGTGCAAACTTCTGGCGTGATTCTGCGCTCCGTGATGCTTGCGACAAGTTATATGAACCATACCATCCACCAACGGATGCAATCGTCTTTAGGTTAGAGTTCTGCTCTTTTAAGACTACAAGCTGTCTCAGGTTTCCACCGAATGATTCGGTCGGATCGTCGTCTGGATAACGGTGTTCAGTATCGGCATCGGGTTGACCTAAAATGCACTCACTCTCTTTAGATACATTGAACGATTCATAAACTATGTGGGTTAGTGTATTTGTGGGAATATCAGTAATCAGATATTGGCTATGGTCACCAACATTTTAGGCTTCATAATAGCCGATAAGTCGTTTGGGTGAAGTGCCTTGTTCGGCTTGCAAATCAGAAACAGCTTCTTGAGGCTCCTCACTATCCTTCTTCTCATCAGCCGCCGACGCTTCATCTGCGTTCTGTGAAGATGAATCAATTCCTCGCAACCCTGGCAATCCATAAAAAACACCTGCTACACCAAGAAGTACCAAGGTCGATATGGCAACAATCAACCAAGTGTTTTGTAGGCTATCTTTCATGACCTCCAATATAGAAGGTCGCTCACTAATAATATCTCCACTTGGCTTGGCTTCGGTTCCACCTGTTGATGTAGAGTCGATAGGTTTAGTCTCATATCCGACATCTGCAATTAGTTCAGCCGTGTTCTCCTCATCTAGCTCAAACGCTTTAGCAATTTTGTATACCGATTCAAGATTACGCGGTCGATTTTCACCGCTCAACCATCTTGACACTGTTGCTGGTTGTACACCCACCTGTCTAGCAAGCCAAGCCGCATTGCGATCTGCTTTAACCAGCAGCTCATTTAATCTTTTTGCAAAGTCCGGATAATAACTCATATAAGATACTTGGGTAATTACAGTGAACAGTTGAAATTCTGGAATAAATGTAATAGGGATGTGAGAGACGAACAAGATTCAGCCACGAATGCCACATCGACCACACGCAAAGATATTTTATGACCTCAATGCTGCTGAGGCATTTGGAGAGGCCATAGATACCATCGCTGGCCAGTCGACTGTAGCTACGAGTGCAGGGGGAAACACGAAATCGATTTTTTTCGATGATATCCACTCCCGCAGTTCTGAACGCGTTGGAGAGTATCATCACATAGATCGAGATAGCACTTCACCAAATCAGGATATGTTCTATGTTCGCTACTATACCCATGTGCCTAGAGGTGCTGCTAGGTCAGAAGCACTTCTTGTCGAGCGTGAAGCGACAGAGTATCTTGATGAAAGATACGCGCAGGTTGGTCCCGATATAGGACTTTCAAGATCATAAATTTCGCCGCCTCCAAACTCCAAATCAGGCAAAAGCTACAAAGAGTTACACCTTCGGAGCCACTGTAACAGATCGTTGCATGAGGCTTCTAGCGTACAGTTTTGTTACACGTAACAAAGTCGTACACACACTCCCCTCTTACTTCACTACACTGACAACTGAATATATTCATCTGTATCAAGCGTACTAGCTAGCCTTCAAATCTCAGGCCTGAGACTTCATCAAATTAGGTGAGTCTCATGAGTAATTCGGCTTTCCAGGATCAGCTTTGTGTAATAGAAGAGGAACTCTCCACATACAGAGAAATCAGCTTCACACTCGCATCTGCCGCTACGCTTTCAGGTTACGGCAGTCCCTCAAAAATTGATTCAGAAGTACGGGGGGTAGTATCTCAAAAAATCAGTGAGCTAGAGCAGCAACACCGATTGTTATCGGCAGAGTTGCAGCGGTATGGGTAGAGAGCAATTGCCATCTCGTGGTACCAAGTCATAATATCATCGGGCTGTTGGAAAATCCAAAGGCCCGATATCTCCGCTCAAACTCCATGACTATCTTTCTCCCATTGCGCGATTGTATCTCCGGTAAATGGATCAGTGGGCATCAGAAAATTCACCTGAAACCGATCATCCGCAGGCAGAGCCTTCGCCAACCCGATGAATGAGAGCGGTTTATCCATATCTGGGACATCGAACTTAATTGGCATAGGTTGCTCAACTGATAACGATTCTGGTGCTGCTCTCTCTCGATGTTTCAACATACGCTCCCAGTATTCCTCAAACCCAGGTGTATCATAGGCGATTTCGTTGATAAAGTCCGATACCCACGCTTCCTGCTTAAATGTGTCCAATCTTCGGTGTGTCATCAGCAGATCATCGATAAGCACCGAATCTATATCCTCAATCAGCTCGCTCAGTGCCTGCTTACTCTCAAAAGACATCTGCACAAATGAGCGATCTCGCATTGTCTCCAATATCTCTCGCCCCTCCCTACCAGCCAACCTCTCATAGAGCCGATTCCAATGACATAGCCGCGTCGCAACATCGACTAAAAAGGCCGGAAAGGTTGTCTTGAAGAGCGTCGGTTCTGCGCTTTTGATTGCAGCCTCCACCTCAGACGGCTCAGGGAGCGGTACTGCGGGCAAATACCCAAAGAACTTGAATGCATCTTCATATTCCTCTTTGGTTGCATCCAGAGCGAGCAAGATCGCATGAAGCTTTTCTGGAGAGGGATGCGTTTGGCCGCTCTCAATATGAGAATAGTTACTCTGAGTGATAACACCTGTCTCAATTGCGAGCTTAGACTGACTCCAGCCCTTACGATCTCGCAGTTTCTTTAGCAACTCTCTGCCTGCATCGGCACCCCATGCTTGTTCCATAGATGTAAATATCCCTAACGCTATTATCTCGTTTTATGTCAATATTGTCCACGATATTGAGATGTCTCCCCGCCCCGTGTCATACTCTCACTGCAGTCATCACCTAGATGGCTCCCGCCAAATTTCTCAACATCTCGAAAGTGAATAGGAGGTCGAACGCCAATGTTCAAACGACGAAACCCCAATGCTGCCAAGCCACCGCCACGGGCCAGCCCCTGGGAAATGGATACCCCGCTGCTCTTTCTCTCATCAGCAGATAGCTGGACGATTCGTGACGCCTGTGAAGGCGCTCAAATCATGGGGGGTATTGGGTCGGGCAAAACGTCCGGCAGCGGCAAAGCGATTGCCCACAGCTTCTTGCGTGCTGGCATGGGTGGCCTCGTGATGTGCGCCAAGCCAGAAGAGAAAGATCTATGGCTCAAATATTGTCATGAAACAGGTCGAGAGTCTCAGGTCATTGTCTTTAATCCGCTTGAAAAGTGGCGATACAACTTCATCGATGCGGAGCTAAACCGCTCCAAGCATCTTGGTGGCGGTCTCACGGAAAACATCGTGGAGCTGCTCACAACGGTGACCTCACTCTGTGAAGGTACTAAGGGAATGGATAGCGGTGATAAGTTCTGGGACCGCTCCATGCGTGTGCTGCTCCGCAACGCGATTGAGGTCATCAGTATAGCCAAAGATCGCATCACCTTAGAGGACATCTGCCGCTTCATTCTGGAGGCACCGCAATCTGTCGAGCAGGTGGCCGATGAAGCATGGCGCAACAGCAGCTTTACGGCCGAGTGCATTGCCGAAGCGGACGCCAAACCCAAATCGAGACAGGAGCAGCATGACTGTGACATCTCAATCCGTTACTGGCTGGCCTCGTGGCCCACCTTGGCCGATAGGACAAGATCGTCTATCAGCGCGACGTGGGAATCGGTCGGCGATATCCTGCTTCACGGTGCCGCCTATGACCTGCTCTCGACAAGCACCAACTGGCTGCCAGAGATCACCTTCATGCAGGGTGCCATCACCATACTGGATTTGCCTATCCAACGCTATCACGGCGTCGGTCGCATCATCCAGGGAATTTTGAAGTATGCATGGCAGCGTGCCGTCCTGGCCCGCAATGTGGAGGAACATCCACGGCCAGTCTTTCTCTGGGCAGATGAAAGCCAGCACTTTATCTCGCAATACGACTACGAATATCAGTCAACTGCGAGATCGGCACGTGCTTGCACAGTCTACCTGACGCAGAACATCAGCAACTACTACTCGGCGCTTGGTTCCGGTGCGCACGCCCAGGCCGATGCCCTTTTGGGGCTAATGCAGACGTTGGTCTTTCATGCCCAGCCCGACCAAGCAACCAATGAATGGGCCTCAAAGCGCATTGGTCAGCATTACACTACGCAGCTCAACTTTGGCAGCAGTACCAACGGTACCGGACCAGGTTCCAGAAGTGGCGGCGGTAGCGAGACGATTCAATACAAAATCCTGCCCGCAGCCTTTACGACCTTACGCAAAGGTGGGCCGCAAAATAATCTGGAAGTTGAGGCCATCTTGTTCCAGGGCGGCAGGGTCTGGAAGGCAAGTGGCGAAACCTATCTAAAAACCGTGTTCAAACAGGGCTAAAACTGCCCGAAAGGAGTGAATGTATGGGGATTAAAAGCCCAGATCCATTCAAAGCAGTCTTTGAGTGTGTCCACACATTAGGATTGCCTGCTGAGATGTTCTTACGAGGAGAGTTTGGTGAACGATATCTGAACTGGATCAGATTTATATCATCTCTTCTCATCATCAATTTCTTTCTCGGCTTCCTGCGCTTCTTCCATAGTTTACCACTAGTTGGGGGCGGCGTCTATCCACAAATAAATAGCTATTTCTGGTGGGCATTTGTCTCTCTAAGCTGCTACCACCTGATTCGAATCTGGCTGCGTAACCGACGGGGCGTGAAGTGGCATTCCTATAGCTTTGGCATCTCGCATTTCGCCTTCCTGGGGCTTTCAGACGGACTGCTCTACAGAGTGGTCGAGCCAATGATAGCCATCACAGCCAGCCTTCTGATGCGTCCCTACAGCAGCTTCACCGCCAACTGGATTCTCATCAGCGCTATCTGCCTCTTTATCAAGAATAACATGCTCTTTAACCACATGAGGGGACGCGTCCTCGACGTGATTGACGGTCAAATTGAGGCAGAGGTCATGTCCGGCAAGATGGAAGGCAAGAGCAAGAAGCAGACCGCGGGCTGGAGCCAGATTGTCTCCGTATCGCCAAGTCTGGATGTTGATGAGGAGACTGACGAAGTTGCCACAGTAGACGACTTTGAGGCCACCGTGGCCGCGCTGATGGATAAGCAGAGAGCAGAGCAGGACGCGATTGGTCATCTGGATGCCGAGCGAGAAGCACAAGCGCGTCAAGATGCGCAACGCCAAGAAGTAGAGCGCACCCAGACAGAAGAAGCGAGCAACCAATGATTCAGATTCATCAAGAACTTACCATCGACCAGGGCGATGACGTCCATCAGCCCATTACCCTGTGGCTGGTCAGCTATGGGCAGCCTCCCACGCCTGCCGAGGCAGAGCAGACGGCCCGCTTCATCCAGCAGTTGAATCAGTGGTGCTTTGCCCAAGGTTGGCACTTTGAAAGCGGCGATGACCCCTATCAGGAGAAGAGCCTGCGTATCTTTGATGGTGGTTTCTCGTCGCCCGACGAGGACGCTGCCCGCCAGATATCTATGTGGTGGTCGGAAAGTCGAGAGAATCCGTGAAGCTCTTGAGCCATCTGGTCATGGTCATCTTTGGAGCCGTCAGTGTCCAGAATATCGCGGTCTACTTTGTGGGTGCAGGCCATTCGCTCAACGTGGCCTACACGCTGGGCGGAGCGCTAGGTATGGCGCTTCTGACCGTCTCGGTCATGCTCACCCATATCGACCAGAAGCAGGATAGAGGCGCATTCTGGTGGCTCTTAACCGCAGGGCTGGTCCTAGCTTTGGTCTCAGGTGGCATCCAGTCGGCTGAATATGCCAAACACTTGGACCCGTTACCTGCTCTTGGGCTTGGGTATGGACTGCCAATCGGAGGAGAAATTCTGCTCGCATTTGCAACTGCATCCTACACCGCAGCCCGAAGACGCCAGAAGATCCGTATGGCAACCGAAGGCACTACCGAGCGCATTGCCGAATGTGTGGCCGAAGCACTCTCGGATGTGGATGTCTCCAAGGTACGCCGCTATGTGGAATCACGGGTCGACGCCATTGTGCGGGCACAGGTCGATGCGGTCGCCAGCCAGATTGTGCCATCGGTGACCTTATCCCCCGTTTCTGTGGATAGCTCAGACGGTAGCGCACAGCCCCAAACAGAGAGCGGATTTGGTCCAACTAATCTGCCCAAAGCCCAGGAGCGACGCGTCGAGCTAGTTCAGGCACAAGCAGCGGAGCGGGAAGCCGCCATCCTCACTATCCTGGCCGACCAGGGACCGCTTGGCACCACGGCTATTGCTGATGCCCTCAGCCTACATCGGGACACTGCCCGCAAACATCTGCAACTATTAGCGAAAGGAGGTCAACTCTCAAAGACAGGACGTAAATGGCAGTTGAGTCGCAACGATTGAATTGAATACAGAATTCACAAGGAAAAGTGAACATGGATTATCTCAAAGTTTCTATACGGGCTATGTGGATACTCTTTGGTATCGGCATCCTGCTCATCCTACTGGCCTGCACACCAGCAATGGCCCAGGCCGCAAGCCCGCCCGACTGCCGAATGCTGGCAGACGGCATGGAGTATCGGTTGGTTGAGTCCCTCAAGCTCAATGACCGCATTCCCGAAGCATCCAGCCGTTACGTCAACGGGCAGATGGATGATGCGCCCTTTATGCGTGCTTACGGCGAATTTGTGGTGGAGCAAGGCACAAAAGTGCTGCTCTCTGGTTCACGTGAGGGCAGCGGCTTTGTGGCCGATGACCTGATAAAGCTCTCGGCCCAGCCCAGCGGCAAGACGCTTGCGTTTGACTTCCGCAGTCAGGACTTCACCCGCATCGATCCGGTCTCTTCTGCTCATGAGATCTCCAGCATCTTGGCTCCAGGCCCAAACCGGCTAGAGGTTGATGCCTATGACCTGCTTGGTCCAGTCCATTCCGCATCCGAACTCTGGCTGCTCATCTTGGAGCCTTGTCATGCAGTCGCAGCCTCAGCATCCGTGCCCACAACCCTCACGGTAGCGGATATTGTGACCGAGACCAGAGCGCTACAGCCGAATCCCCAGACGGCGGTAGATGCGCAGCCAGCCCAGGCGGATGGCTCCATGATTGATGCCAGTCCGGAGAGCATTGAGCACACCGACGTTCCTGAAAGTGTCAACGTGACCGAGACCACGGAGCTTGCCCAGACGGATGAGCGTATCGAGCCTCAGCAACAGGTTACAGAACTTGCGCCCGCACCGGCACCTGAGCCGCAACGTGTGACCCAGGTGCAGCAACGCTCACCCTTCCGCCGTGGCTTTTTCATCGGTCTCTTCCTGGCCCTCACCCTTATCAGTGTAAGCACATGGCGAGGCCGAGAATCGCTCATCGGCTTCTATATGGAAGCGGCTCCTCACTTGGCACGGCTACAGCAGCAGGCCAAAGCTCGACTCAATCAACTACGAGACTGGCTAGAGTCGCTACAAGACTAACGAGCATTACTGAATTTAGGTATTAACACCCAAGGCTCGGACCGCTCAGTCCGGGCCTTGCTCAGAAAGGCAACACAGATGAATAGACTCAAACAGTTTGCAACACCCCTGCTCTTACTGCTAATAGTTGCGTCGGCACCGTTCTTGAATTTCCTAATTGAGCGATATGAGATCACCCCTGGCAATATCGCCTATCAGCTGGTCAAGCCGACCCCGACCATTACGCCCATCCCAAGGCAGCGGGTCGAGGCTGTCTTTGTCGCCACGCATGAGGCGAAAGAGCAGAGTGGACAAGACGGTACACCGGCCCGTGTACCCGCCAATACGCCAACGCCTACACCGGTCAACAGGCTCTACAGCCCGCCTCCCACCCTCTCACCCAACCGCTATGCCTATGCCAGCATCGGCGAGTACCAGACCGACCGCGGCGAGGGATATTCCAATGACCTGTCGCTGAAAGTGGGGAGCTTCTCACAGGAACGTGAAGACCACTATGCGTTTTGGCAAGGCATGAAGATGGGGAATACCCGTAGACTCTTGCAGCAGGAATACCCAGAGGTAGAAGCCTATACCTTCGACGGACTCCGGCCAGAACTCCTCTCTCAGGTGGATCTCTTTATCATGACCTCTGAGCTTGTCTCGGAGGAGATCAGTGATTTTGACAAACTAGATCCAAGTGAACGGCTTGCACTGCGCGAGTTTGTGGAGAATGGAGGCTGGCTGCTCGCAGGTCTTTCCCAAGGGCAAAGCGGACCCTGGGATCTGGGTACCGACGACGCGCGGGACATTGCTGCCATCTTTGATGCTGACATTGGGACCGAGCTGCCAAGGCACGCAAAGTGGCACATGGCAATAGAGCCAGAACGCTTCACTATCATGAATGGGCCTTGGGGCAAGGTGCGACGAACCAAGATGCTCGATGCCGTCTCCTTCACCGATTTAGGACCCCATGCCATCGAGTTGATTCGAGGGTCAAAAGGCGACCCTGTGGTTGCCATGATTCCGCCTTCTGCGCTGAAGGATGGATCGGGCATGGTGCTCTTTGTCAACACAGCTATGATATCCGCACCGCTCAGTCAGGATAATGGGTATCTTTTCTTCAACTTCATCGATCTAGCACTCCAGGCTAAGGCCCATCGACTGGGCGACACAGGCGTGCCAGATCCGGCAGCCATGCCAACCGTGACCATTACGCCGACAGCACTGCCACCCATGCCAACCCGTGCGCCCTCGGTCAATCGCCGATTTGTGGTCGTTCGGGGTTTGCGCTATATGACGGAGACCCCGCTGCGGATTACCGCGCTTGACCTCACCTACAGTCAGCACGATATTCAACAAGCCTTGAGCTTGTTAGCTTACGAGTATCCAGAATCGTCGTTTGACCCCATCCCAGCCCTTACGGCTGCGTCGTTGGCAGAGGTTGATATGCTTCTGCTTGTTCCAGGGCGTGGCACGCTATTTACAACCGAAGAGCAACAGCAGTTAAAGACATTTGTTGAAGAGGGAAACTGTGCCATCGTCGTGCTGGAAAATGCCTTCGGCATGGACGGTTTGGGCAATGAAATGGCGAAGATGGTCTCTCCCTTTGGGATGACCATCACCTGGCCCAAGACTTGGGATGCGCAAAAACCACTTATGCTGGAATTGGCGGCTCAGTCAGATAACGTGCCGATACTGGATGGTCCCTGGGGTCGTGTAGAAACGTTGACCCACCATAAGGCGCTTGGCATCACCGATGCTGGTCCGTGGGGCAACATGCTGGCGCAGAATGAGTACGGTGGCGCGATTGCGTACATCCCGCCACGAGCCATGTCAGAGGAATCTGGTCCGGTCATGGTTCTGTCCACAAAAGCGATGCTGAGCGTGGGGTATGGTCGTGCACATACCGACAACGATATTCTGCTCGGTAACTTTGTCGAGCAGTGTCATGGTCACATCATGACCACATCATGACCACATCATCGCCCTAGCGCCATAAAACGCCGAAGATCATGACATTCGGCGTTTCTGAAGCCGCATCTATGCCAAAATCACCTGTACCCGAATCACGTGAAGTGCCATCATGCAACACCCATCCTTTTCTTCTCATCAGCAAAGGCACCATTGTTGCCTGCTGCGGTTACGCAGAGCAGGCACTCAAAAGCTAGACCCCTGCCCTACCGCTGCGTGTGGCTTGCTCGAAGAGCAGCGGCCAAGGGTAGACGGGCAAGTATCATTCTGTCACCGCATCTCGCGACCCTGGCATCCAACGCCCCGAAAGGGGCAAATGATGAGCCGTCAGGCTTCCATATCGGGCCTGTGGACCGGCGCAACGTTGGCACAACGTATAATTGCGCTCTTATGCCAGGGACTTGCCAACCAAAGCGAGATGCGACAGAAGAGAGAATGGTGCCGCATCCATCAGGCAGCGAGGTCATGCCCCGCTTTAGCTGAAGGGTATGGGCGAAGCTGCCCAATGAGAGAAACAGGTCTGCGTGAGCAGACACCGTTTGGGTGGTTGATGATCCAGGGATGAACAATTCATGATGGCTACAAACTTACATTTTCGGGTACAGGTGATTTCACGGGGGCAAGGGAAGTCTGCTCCGGCATCGGCGTCGTATCGGTCGGGAACGGTGGTGCATGTGGGGGGTCGCTCGGTTGTGGCCAGCGCATCCTACCGCTCTGGTGAGGTGCTTCATGATGACCGGCTCAACAAGAGGTTCGACTATACCCGCAAAGAGGATGTGCTCCACGCCGAGATACTGGCTCCAGAGAAGGCTCCCACCTGGGTACAAGACCGCTCTACACTCTGGAATAGCGTTGAGGCAGCGGAAAAGCGCAAAGATGCCCAACTTGCCCGTGACATCATTGCAGCCTTGCCCCGTGGTCTGGATGAGGCGACCTATACCCAGCTTGTGAAGGAGTTTGTCAATGACAATTTCGTCGCACGGGGTATGGTCGCCGACGTTGCTATCCATACCAAAATGGCCTCTGATGGGCTGGACAATCCGCATATGCATGTGATGCTCACTACCCGTGAGATTACAGCCGATGGCTTTGGTCCAAAGAATCGAGAGTGGAACAATCGGGCGCATATCAAAGAGTGGCGGGAGGCTTTCGAAGAGATCTGCAATCGTTATCTGGATGACGCGGGCAGCAATGATGAAATCTCGCTCAAATCCTACAAAGACCGTGGCGTTGACAGAGTCCCTGGTGAGCATCTTGGCCCCAACGCCTGGAACCTGGAGCAAAAGGGCCAGGAGACGACCAAAGGGAACCGCAATCGGAAAGTCAAGCATGAGAACTTCATGAAGCAGACCTTTCGAGCCTACCGAGAAAAGCTCAACCGGCTTAAGGGCAAAGAACAAGGCGAAGAGGGACGACCCGAACAGGATGCAGGTGAGGGTGGAGACAATGCAAGCGATTCTAGCAGCACAGTCCGGCAGGTTCCGGCTCTGCAATCTGGTGATGGCGCTAGTGGTGTTGACCCCTCAACCCGCCAGGAGGTCGGCCGAATCCTCGCTGCCATGCAGGATGCCAAGCGGTTGACCGCATCCTTTGCGGCTCAGGTCAAACACTATGGCGCGATTCTCAAAGCCAACGCCGTCGCCTTGGCCCGTGATGAGCGTACCGGTGCCTTTGACCGTTATCGCCACTTGAGGGACATCTCGCAGGACCAGTCACGCGACAAGGATAAAGACCATGAGCGATAACGTGACGCCCTTCGACCGCTTTACCCGCGCATCGACTGTGGTAGAGGCTTATCCCCAGGACAATCGGCCTGAATACAAAGCCTTTACCATCGACAAGAGCAAGGGCGTGCAGTCAGGGCTGCGCATCCTCTACCATGATGCCAATCTTGACCGCGATTCTAGCGAAGAGACCATGCCCTACCCCTTTGCTCGTGTTCTGGCCACGTCTCATCACACGGTGACGCTCATCTGTAACGATGGCGTGGCCTTTATCCTTGCGGGCCAGAACCTCAAGTCCATAATGGAGCCGCTGCAAGATGGTTATGTCCGCCAGATTCAGCGCTTCCATGCCGCCAAGTTCCGCGACCCCGAGCCAGACCAGCCGGTCATCAACGAGATACACCGCATGACCACACGGGAGCTGTTGGACGAGTAGTCGCTTCGACATTTCACATACCGTGGCGAGGGCAAAGCAAAAAATTAATGGCCGCTCGCCTTTGGCGAGCGGAGCGTTGCTGATGAGAAAAGAAGGGTGGCTAATTATGCTGTAAACCCACTTGACGCTATCGCTTCGGAATCATCTTGACGTGCCAGCCGCCATAGTCTGCCCAGTCCAACCAGGATGGGCGAAAGGAATATCCCAAATATGGCCGATGACGATGGCGATAAACCTATCGATATCAAGTTTGACGGTGATGTCTCCCCAGCAGAGCTAGGCGACCTGAAAGACAGCACCAAGCCAGAAGAACAGTCCAAAATGAATGGAGCTGCGGCAACGGAGGCGCAGTTGCGTAAGGCCGATGCCGAACGGCTGCAGACGTTAAACGGGCCTGATGACCCAGGTAAAACACGCGCCGGTGTCGAAGCATGGGGGTTGCATACGATAGCCAGGGCGCAAACAGAGACTCCGCCCACGAATCCTGATGCTAGGCAGCCGACCCAAGACAATCCGCCTCCCACTCACTCTGGACCCAGCGGAAATACGCAGCATGAACCAGCAGCTGTCTCTGATGTGAAGCATGTCTCCAGAGAAGAGCTGGGTTCATTGAAAGTGCCTACCAAGGCGCAGCTCCAAGCCCAGCTCAATGCGTCAACCTATAGTCCCGAAAAACAGCAGAAGATTGCTGCCCAGCATCAGGTGATTCACGCACGAGCGATGGCCTTTGTGCGCGCGAACACGGCCGAGCGTGGATTGAATTCCCAATCTGCCGCGCAGGTCCAGCAGCGTACAGCTGTGGGTCTCCATGCCCAGAGCAGCGGTCAGGGAGACGATTCAGCCAGAGCAAGTCAGCAACGGGCCAAAGCACTCAACGTTTTCGACCGGCTGAGTCAACAAGGCAAGCAACCTCCCAACGCCAAAAAGGCTACCCAAGAGCAGTCAAAGACCAAAGCACAATCCCAGTCGCTGACCAACTTGGAACAATCCAGGCAGAAGGCGATAGCGGCTACTCAGAATGTCTTTGACAAACATGGCCAGCAGCGCGACAACAGTAAGGGACAACAACAAGAAAAGGAGAAATCACGTGGCCGTTAATGTGAGCAGTAAAGTTGTCGATCTATTCGGCAATCCACTCTCTACCGATGGTGAATCCAAGCGCATCCTCCGACCGCAGAAGCGCGGGTATCGAGCCATTGAGGTTGACGATATCAGTGAGGGCAAGGGCAATGAGGATTGGTTCAGGGTACATGGTGATCCAAATGACCTACCCAACAGTGTTGAACTCTTCCGCTATGTGGACCTACTCAAGGTCTTTAGCCCCATCCATACCCAACTCATGATTGCCTGTCAGGATGCCGTCTTTCAGATTATCGGGCGACATTTGGGGTCGATTCCAGAGCTGATTCAGGACCGTAAACTGCGCGGCATCTATCTCTTTAACTCGGTACTACATGTTGAGCCGAACGAAGCGGAGCCGGTCATCTTTGAGCTTGAGCGCGTGTCGTTGATTGACCATGACAGCGTAGCGGACGATTTGGTCAAGTAATCGATGGAGAACCGAGTGGCGAGGGAGCATGATACTCCCTCACAGAGAAGCAGTTAGGCAGCAGCCTGCTCCGATTTTGGCTCGTTGACCCGGATGGTCAGCTTGCCATCAACGGGCTGTAGCTTCAGCTTTAGGTTAAAGCCATTGCCATCTTTATGCGGCCACATGGCACCGATCTGGGTCCAGATATCTTTGTCCTGACCATCCCGCTCTTCCACATGATAGACAATGTGGCTCGGTGCGTTGCCTTTGGGCTGATTCTGGTTGTCATATGCATTCGTCATAAGAACTCTCTTTCGTTCGTGGTTGTCAATATCAGGCGCATTGCTGCTCACCCTAGCCGACTAGTCAAGGGAATAGGAACCACCGTACCGCATTCCAGCTTGACCGGGCGGCGTGAGCAGCCACCCTGCCCTGATTGATAGACCACAAGAAGCAAGAGTGCCAGAACGAATTGAGATTAGGATAGCCCGTAATCGGACAGAGAAGGCCGTAGGGGGCTGAGTTAGTTGATGAGGTGGTGATAGTAGGCCTGAAGTGAAGTTAGACGCCAGTGGGCGGGTACGATGTATTTCTAGCGAAATTGAGCAGCATATACGAAAGGCAAAGATATGGTTACGCAACAGGAACAATCCAGTATGAAAGATTTGACACTTCGTGAGGCTACAATGCTCATGATTCAATATCTGCTGGATAACAAGGATGAAATATTAGCACTCGCCGACAAAAGCAAACGCGAAAAAGCCGAACAGGATACCGATGGTGAGACAAATACCAACCCTCGTAAACAGCTACACTTAGATTCTAAAGGCTTAGGCCAAGAGGAAACTAAAATAAGAAAAATCGGAGGCCGCTATTCCTTGAACTGTGGACACCTACCATTCAATTCGTTTGCATATCACTTTTTGCAGTTCAATCCAAACTTGCTGGTAGCTAGGCCACTACACATTCATCAACGTCGTGATCAGATTAGGGATATGTTTGTTTCGAAAGAATTCAATAGTTTTGCAAATGTATTTGAGGTGTAGTAAGGAACAGCTTTGCTTCAATCAGATGGGGTATCATGTAGCTCGTCCGGATTCCCCAACTCGAAAAGCGCATCAAGATCACTTTTCTTGATGCGTCGATGCTTTGACGCAAGATGATAAAAGGGCAGTTTCCCAGACTTCATATAGTTATAGATAGTCGCAGTTGTAACTCGAAGATATTCAGCAGCTTCGGCCACGGTGTACCATCTATTCTCTTCAGAACATTCAGACATCTAGAAACCCAAAAATTGTCACTATTTTACACTATTTGACACTATTTTAATTTTGGCCGATAATATGGGCGACAAACATCAACGACGGGTACAAGGTAGATGTTTGTGCAGTATTTATCACAAGCCACTCTCATAAATACAAGGAGGTCTTTCAATACAAAGTTTGACGAATGTTTTGAATAATGAAGGAGTATGAAGCCGGTATTTAGGCTACCAGCTTCATAAAATGGCAATCGTTTGGTAATTGAAATGCCGAGGGTAGTATACCCTATTCCTCGGCCTCATGTGAAAAGGTGACAACAATGCTCATCGATCTTCGAGGCACCCTGGCCCTCAAACAACTGCGTATCGAACTTCAAGAATCAGCCGAGCTAGATTTTCCAGATTCTTGTCTGTCTGAACTGTTAGTTCTCTATGACGTATGCAAGTACCTAGAGCTAACCATCTTCCAGGCAAGAGAAGTGCTTGGTGCTCCAGGCTATGCTTGCGTAACCGAACACCTCAATAGCCCTGTGATTGTGGACCCCGTTGCAGTAAGACAAGTGCTCAATCAACTTCCAACCTCATAGGTTTTACGACCGCTTTTCATCGTGGCGGGAGGCGATGGCTTCTCGTCACGATTTGGAAAAACTCAACAATAGTTGTGTCGCTAACCAGCGGCATTGCTTCATTCAAGTACCCGCCAATCGATATATTTCTAGAGAGCAGCTAGGTGATACATGACAACACATACGACACATATTGAACCCGAATTTCATTCACAGCCAAAACGAGAGATCGATTTACATGCAGCGTATCGAATTATCATTAGTGCTTGGTTACTCCACCACAAATCGAACCTACCGCAGGGAAGCAAAGATAGAAGCACGGTAAAACCAGGCAAGCAATAATTCCCTTCCTCAAGGCTATCCACAATCAGCAAGGGCAGACCAATCACATCTTGCTTATACCTTTTCTAGCTCAAGAGTATTTCCGCAACGGAGGCCATCGTGCCAAAAATACGCTATCAACCTCAGAAAATCGAGACGACTGAGCCACTACCTGGACATACGACACTGCCCTTGGATAGGCCAGTCGCAAACTACTATAGGCAATCCTCTCTGACTCAGGTCGGTAATATCGCAACTGAAATGCAAACCGTTGATATGGCGGTCTACCTTGAAAGGCTGGGCTGGGGCCAAGAGCAGATTATCATGATCGATATGGATAAGGGTGTCTCTGGAACCACTAAGATCGATGAACGCGAAGGCATGAAGATGCTGTTTGAGCTAATTACGACAGACCAGATAGGTGCCGTAGCATGTCAAGACGAAGATCGGTTATTTCGAGACGTTACTCAAATTCAGGTAAACATCTTTATCGAAGCATGTCGAGCACATAACGTCTTGGTGATTACGCCGTCCGTTCACTATGACTTTGCTCATCCGCTGCATGGAGTATTCCATGCACGTCAATTTCGATTCAAATCCGAAATGGCGGCAGATTACATCAACTCTGTGGTAATGGGGCGGCTCAAGAATGCTCGTACAAAGCTGCTACAGGCTGGGTTATGGGCCGGTGGTCCTATTCCGTCTGGCTTTATGATTGACATGCGAGAGAAGTTAGACAGCGGCGCTCAGAATCCGCATTATCGAAAGTATGTTGAATTTGAGCCGTTCGCCGAGATTGTTCGCGAATATTTCAATCTATTCATTGCACACAATGGATGTCGCAATTCAACACTCCGCCATATTCGGCACAATGGGCCATACCTGCCAGACCCCAAAACATGCATTCCGCCAGATGGGTTCCAGATTTCTTATCGCATTAAGCGTCAAGAGAATGGCCAGTTCTATATCTGCTCGCGCGATTCCCTCGCTTGGATGTTCTCTAATGCCATCTATATCGGCCATTGGATTCACCAGCGTACCGTCACCATTTGGAACAATCATGAGGCTATTATTGACCCGAAAATATTCTTCCGAACCTTTAACTATGTCTCAGCAAGCAAGCTGAGCGGTGAGGAGAATGAACACTACAGACCGTTTCGAATGTACGCACCTAGAGGAAGCGAAGCGGAACGCAGCGAGGATAAACCACTATGCATTGGTCTAATGCTGTCAGAGTTAAACGGAGAATTGCGAAGAGTAGGCACTCAATGGCGAAACAACATTGAGTCCTACTGTTACACGCTAGTTGAGTATGACGGATTAACCAATCGTATTTGGAGCCGTATCTCTGCACCGATTGACAAAGCCGTGGCCGATCTGCTGCTGGTAAAACTTAGAGAAACGTTCACAAAGGATAAGTGGGTTAGCGAAATAGATGGGTATATGTCCTTGCATGAGAAGCAACAAAAAACTCAGCAGAAGCAGCTAACCCATCTGAAGACAGTTATGGACAATCTATTGGCAAGCCTGGAAACATTGAGTAATCCGCAGATGATCGCCAATGTGGAAAAGCGATACCAAGAAGCTCAAACCGAATATGAACGACTTCAGCAAGAGATGAGCGAGAGCCACGAAGAAGACCTCGACATCGAAACATTACGTGAACTCAAGGTGCAATACACCGAAGCCATTGAAAAATGGGATGAGTATGACGCTGACCATAAACGAGCAGCATTTCAGGTCTTCATTCATAAAATCATTGCAACCCCAGGCGATCATCTGTCACTTCATTTAGAGATACACTGGAACGATGATAGTACGGATGAAGTTACGATTGAAAGTAACGCACGGCACGCCCGTAAATGGACTCAGGAAGAAGTTGGCTTACTCGTGAAAGTTGGCAAAACTGAGAAGAATCCGCTTACTATCGCATCTCATTTCCCTGAGCGAAAGTGGCGCGGGCTGCGGTGGAAGTTTCATCAAATGACAGGTCAACATCTGCCCTTTTCGCTAACTTACGATATCGGCCCTGAAGATACATACAATTCCTACATGCGTCGTGAAGAGTTGCGGAAGGCGGCAGGAATTAAACGTGTGACTGGTGCTGGAACCAAGTGGACGCCCGAGGAGATTGATATGCTTATCGAGTTAGGAAAAGCCAAAGCAGATCCACTGACAATCGCATCTCAGTTCCCTGGGCGAAAGTGGCGCGCTATTCGGTGGAAATATCTCTCCGAAACGGGTGATAACCTACCCCATTCGTCTAAGGATCTTATACTGCCAGAAGAGACGTTTTTCGGTTATCAAGCGAGAAAAGGCATCCAAGTCGTTCATGACGAACCTGACGATAACCGCGTCTGTCTTGAAGGTAACTCAACGAGAGGCCCTTGGCCATAATATTATACGCTTGTAGCTTGGTTTCTCGGTAGAGGTTGTTGTTGACGGCAAAGAGCTTTCGCTCGTGATCCTCATTGGCAAATGCCTTGACGACCCGCACGCCACCTAGCGCGTCTTCAATTCGAGAATTGAATTGACCAATGCTGCGAAATAGTTGACGCCACGTTGTGGTCATCTTACCGCTAAAGTACATAGCGACCCAAAGAATAATAGGCACAACGACAAAGGTGAGTAAGGCCAATTCTAGATGTATATAGGCCATAAGAAAGAACGCGCCTAGTAAAGTCATGATAGCGATAAAAACATCTTCTGGGCCGTGGTGAGCCAACTCGCCGATATCTTGCAGGTCGGTCGTAATGCGCGCAATCAAATTGCCAGTTTTCGTGTTATCAAAATAGCGGAAAGATAGCTTCTGGATATGGTCAAAGAGCTTGGTCCGCATGTCGGTCTCGATATTGATCCCGAGCATATGGCCCCAATAGGTAACAACATACTGTAACGCGGTATTGAGTGCATAAATACCCAATAAAATGGCGGTTGCGATAACAATCAAGGGCCAGTTCTCACTGGGCAGCAGGTTGTCTACAAATTGATTAATGGCCAGGGGAAAACCCAATTCCAGAATGCCAACAATGACTGCACAACCAAAATCCAGATAAAAAAGCCCCATATAGGGGCGATAGTAGGCAAAAAATTGACGTATCAATTGATGAATTCTCCAATGTTATTTTTTGTTTGGTCATAGTGATATAATTATATCACTGTGACCGATAAAAAGCAGAAACACGATTGTTTTCCACTTTCGGTAGGAAGCCTTCTAAACCATCCAGGTGTTCAACAATAGCCTCTCTATCCGAAGAGAGCCGGGAGACATACACGGAGAGGGAATCGCACTGATTTATCTAGGCGACGTTTATGGTAATCAAGAGGAATCACAAAAAACTGAGCTTTTTGGCGGGAGGCTTTAACAGAACTACATCCAGACTCTCCAGCTTACAAAGGGTTAGCTGAATGGTATGAAAAGCGGGAAGGGAACGCTAATTTATGCAAAGAATCCTGCCTATTGTCAATTCGAATTCTTTCGTAGCAATCATGTGGCTACCCCCATATAAACCAGACCTCTTCACATGCAAGATCCACACGATAACAGATGGTGGACATGGAGAGCAAAACGGCACCTGAAGGTTACCCGACCTACTAGGCCCAAAATTTAATGCTTGACAAAGAATTAGTCAGATGCCGTTGACGTCGGCTCGGCCTCAGCGGGTTCGGCAGTTATAATCACCCAATACCGCTGATAGGTGCTCCCCGGTCGGTATGCATACCCAATCCCATACTCACTTTGGCTTTGATAGAACTCATTGGTCCCTAGGACATGGATAGATTGGCTATTCACGGCCACCTCCCAAAGCGCCTCGGCGGTCATATATCCACTGTAAATTGTCTCGACATTGTTGGCTCCTGGTGAAGGGTCGTAAAAGTCAGGTAGCGCATAGCCAGATTGGCGAACCCTTTGGTTCGACCCAATGCCGTCGGGAGAGACAGAACTGACATAGTTTCGCGCAATCATGTCAGCGGCGTGCTCCCTGGCTACCTGGGCCAAGATAGGATTGTAGTTCAAGGTTGGTCGTTGCTGCTCGGGGCTATTGACAAAAAGTTCAGCAAGCGCGGCTTCATGTACATTAGGCGGGCAGATTGTAGGTGTATTGACTGGTATTGTGATGTTCTGTGTGTTGGTCAGTGAAATGGTTTCCGTAATGTTGGGCGTGCTCGTAGGAATTGGCGTGCTTGTGGGTTCTAGCTCTGGCAAAGTGCTAATAACAGAGGGGCCACACAGTTCCGCAGGCTCGACGATTGGCGTCTCTTGCTCAGAATGGATCAGGGCAGGGACATAGGATAGATGAATGCTCGTTGGAGTCACAGTCGGGGTCACCATGACTGTTGGGGTAAGTGTTGGCGTTGGTGGCATAAGTGCTGTATTTGGTGTCGAGGTTGGTGTGATAGTTGGTGCGACTACGGTTGAAGTAGGGGAGATTTGGAGTGTGGGGGATATAGGGACTGGGGATGCTGTCGGTGTGGTTGTCGTCAGTGGATGACTGCTCGATATGCGATCGAGAAGGTGGTCTTGGTTCCTCTGATCTCCTTGCTTGGATAGAGCCGGTTGATTAAGCAAATACAGGAGTACAGCCATCAACAGACAAGCGATTGGTACAGCTAGATGTAGGCGCATGGGTCATTTCCTTACTATTGGCTATTTCCATGCAGTTTTGAACTACTCACTGCTATGTATACATATTAAGCTCCTACACTATGTTGACGCTTCAGTTCGCCATAAGTTACTCTGATTTCAAAGTTATAAGGTTGGCTCCAGCTATTTGCATTGCTCATCTTCGCCGGAATCGGACTGCAACGCTCAACCCGATTCAGCCGCATCGACAAAGTCGTGGGCGATGAGTGGGCTGAGCGTTGCGTGATCTGCTGGTTGCCGCAGCTGTGGGGGCAGTCAGGTTGACCTGTCATTCAAACGGTTGCAAACGTTGAATGACAGTCAACAAAAGCTACGCTATATAATCAGTAGATCGCAATGCTAGTGAGAGATTCTTCGGTTCCTCAGAGTGACATTGCGATCTACTGATTATTCCTTATAGTGAATAAGATTCGATATCTTGTCACTCTTGTGGAATTTCCATCAGCGGGCGAACTTCAACCGATCCGTGCTTAGACGCAGGGACCTTGGCGGCGTAGCCAATGGCCTCGTCCAGATCGCTACAGTCGACAACATAAAAACCTCCGAGTTGCTCTTTGGTTTCGGCAAATGGACCATCGGTGGTGAGGGTTTTACCGTTTTTCACGCGCACGGTAGTTGCCATAGAGGTTGGCATCAGTGCTTCGCCTCCTGCAAGTTTGCCTGCTGCGTTAATTTCGTTATCAAGGGCAATGTATTCGTTCATGTCAACCTGCTGTTCCGATTCGGTCATCTTGGCATCTTCTGCTTCATTGGAGTAGATCAACAGTGCATATTTCATTTGAGTCTCCTTTTATTCATATACAGATTCGAATAGTAATTGCTGTGCTCTGTTTACCGCTTTCATAATTACGACGAATATGAATACACTAGCTCGACAAATTGATTAAAATTCGTTTGATCTCGTCTTTCAAATAATGCATCATTCGTCGGCGCTTCCTCAACCTGCTTCAGCAAGTCTACTTTAGCAGAAACCGATTAGGCACCCGGATCCACAGTGGATAGGAGGGTGCGGTTGCCTAAGTCCCTTCGTCGCGCTTATTACGAGGTTGCCAACTGGTGGTATACTATCTACCAATCTACAACTCGACCGTTTTGATATGGAGATGTCCATTGCTAGCTATCAGGATGAGAAAGTGGCTACTTATGGAAACTGCATCATTACTTCTTACGACTACACGAAAGAAGACAATGCGCCCTTCCGGAGATTATGCGGCAGCAGCTTCTGGCTATAGAAGACGATAAATTGATCCTATGAGTATTTCCCACTCCTTCCAACATGAACATTTGGGTAAATTGGCACGTCTGCTTCAGCTCGAATCGTTAGCGGAAGCAGAAAAGTTACAGCAGGATTTGGCCAGCGCCTCACCGGTTACGGCTGAAGCCAGGGGGGACAGCCTCATCCGCTTAGCCATTCGGGATGAGACTGGTGGCTTGGGTGGGCGCTTACTACTGACCCTAGGCAAACGAAATCCTCAGGAGCCGCTACCTTGGACTCGATTACGGGTGGGGTCGCCTGTACAACTGAGCAGCGAAGATAGCCAAGCCGACGCCCACTGGCGTGGTGTGGTTAGCCGCTTGCGTCGTGGAAGTATCGAAGTGGCCTTTGACCACTGGCCTGAGGACTTGGATGGAGAAGCCTCCTTACGTCTCGATCTAGCACCGGACGAGATTTCCCGTCGTCGGATGCAAGAGGCGTTAACAAAAGTGGACTCTGCCAAAGAAAATCGGCTTTCTGAGTTGCGTGACATTTTATTAGGTCATGCAGAGCCACTATTCACTCAAACCAACTCCGTACCAACCTTAAACCTCTCTCTAAATCCGCCACAACTGGACGCCATCCAAAATGCATTAGATGCCCAAGATGTAGCCATCATCCATGGCCCACCAGGAACGGGAAAGACCACAGCAGTCGTTGAACTGATTGGTCAGGCTGTAGCCAGAGGGGAACAGGTACTGGCCTGTGCACCAAGCAATTTGGCCGTGGACAACATCTTCGAGCGCTTGTTGGCAGCACCCGAGTTCGCTAATGATTCTTCGGTTGTGCGTATCGGTCATCCGGCCCGGGTACTGCCTAGGCTGAGGGAGCAGACCTTAGAAGTTCTAGTGGATGATCACCCAGATATGAAGGTGATACGCAAGCTGACCAAGGATGCCATTGCCTTACGCAATCAAGCAGGTCGCTATACCCGGGCCAAACCTGCCCCTGGTCAGCGCAAAGCCATGCGCGACGAAGCCAAAGCCATGCTTACTGATGCTCGTCGTATGGAGAGACAGCTAGTAGAGCGAGTTCTTGACGGGGCCAAGGTCATCTGTGCAACCACTACTGGTGTGGATGAGAGGTTACTTGGCCTACGCACATTTGATCTCTGCGTGATCGATGAAGCGGGACAAAGTGTAGAGCCGGGCTGCTGGATTCCCCTATTGCGCAGTCAACGGGTCGTGCTGGCGGGCGATCATTGTCAGTTACCACCGACGGTTGTCTCCCAGGAAGCGACTCGGCAGGGGCTGGGGATCAGCCTGTTGGAGCGGTTGATGAATGAAGAAGCAGAAAACAAAGGTGGAGGAAGCGAAGCAGTAGGGATTGCAAGGCAATTAACGGTGCAGTATCGGATGCATAAGGAGATTATGAATTTTTCGTCAGCGGCCTTCTATCATAGTACCCTATTGGCAGATGATAGCGTTAAGGATCATCTCCTGTGTGATGTGCCGAATGTGACAGAAACCGCTCTGACCGCCTCGCCCGTCCACTTTATTGACACGGCTGGTGCAGACTACAGCGAGGAAGAAGAGCCGGATGGGGAAAGCCGCTTCAACCCGCAAGAGGCATTGCTGGTACAGCGTAAAGTAACCCAGCTCTTGGAGGCGGGTCTCTCGCCTCTGGACATGGCCATTATCGCTCCTTACTCGGCTCAAGTCCGTCATCTACGCGAGGCACTGGGTAACGAGGTAGAAGCAGGTGTTGAGGTTGGCAGCATCGATGGCTTTCAAGGTCGCGAAAAAGAAGCCATCATTATCACCTTGGTCCGATCCAATTCCGATGGACAGATCGGCTTCTTAGCCGACACTCGCCGCATGAATGTAGCCCTAACTCGTGCCCGACGGGGCTTGATAGTGATTGGGGATAGCGCGACCATCGGTGGCCATCCCTTTTATGGACAATTGCTCGACTATTTTGAGCAGATTAACGCTTACCATACAATATGGGAAGAACAGTGAAATGACTGCTCAAAGGGGTAATCAGTGTTAAATATTTTATTTTGGAACATCAACACAAAGCCACTGTATTCGCAGATTGCATCGATAGCTCACGAGTATAATGTAGACATAATTGCACTTGCCGAAAGCAATCTGGAAAGCGGTGAAGTACTCGCACGTCTCAATAAAGGTTCATCTGAGTATTATTATGCACCGAGTTCTGTACAAGAATATGACAGAATTCAAGTATTCACAAAATTTGACCGTAGGTACATACAATCATTGAAGGATGCGAGCAGATATTCGATACGTCATTTGAATATTCCCAACAAGCCTGATATTCTAGTAGTGATGGTCCATTTACAAAGCAAATTACATGCAGATGAGAATAATCAACAACTTGGGGCACAAAACCTCATTGGTGCAGTACAGGAAGCAGAAGAAAAGGTTGGTCATGATCGAACAATTCTACTTGGCGACTTCAACATGAATCCCTTTGAATCGGGTTTAGTTAATGCCACTGGTCTTCATGCAGTGATGAGCAGGGGACGTGCTGAAAAGTCTCACCGCTCAATTGATGGCCAAAGTTACAAATTTTTCTACAATCCGATGTGGAGGTTAATGGGAGATGAGACCCAATTGACTCCTGGAACCTACCATTATGTATCATCATCAGTTCAAGAATATTTTTGGCATACCTTCGATCAATTTTTGGTTCGGCCCCCATTGATGGAGTTCTTACCAAGCAATCAGCCTCAGATTATATCCAATATCGGGAACGAGTCTTTGCTCAATGCCAACGGAATCCCTAATAAAAATAGCGCATCTGACCATTTACCGGTTTTTGCAAGTTTAAAGTTTTAGAAGAGGAATGAGATATGTCCAATTTGTGGCCTGAAGATATCACCGAAGATCTTGTAGATACACCTGTAACACTATTAAATAAATATGCAGGCGAAATCAGCCAGAGTCTAGACAGTAAGATAGTAGCTGAAGTACGTAGACGAAATTACAACGCTTTGGGTGATTTGAACAAAACAGTTAGTCAGCTCACAGGTAATAATATTAAACCTACCCCAGGTCCTAAATTCTACTACATATTTGAGATCGTGGCACCATCGCTAGACAACTACCGATATGAGCTATTTGTCATCTCATTTGATACACCAACATATCCTGCAAAGCTCTATCTGGATGAAGATATCTTGAAAGAAATTGAGCCAAGTTTAGAAGATGAATATTACGGACCGTTGACGGTTAATGACTCCAGTGAAATGGAAACGATGCTCAACCATATCTTAAATGCACCCAAGACCATAACGATCATTCGCTCTCTTCTTTCTTTAATAAATGAAAGCCAAATCAACGGAGTACCGCATTGAATATGAGCGACCCTATTTCTCACTACGATGTCATCGTCATTGGCAGCGGGCCAGGCGGTGAGGGTGCAGCCATGAAGGCAGCCAAAGAAGACAAACACGTAGCCATTATTGATTCATTCCCAGAAGTTGGTGGCAGTTGTACCCATCGTGGGACCATACCCTCTAAGGCGCTCCGTCAAGGTGTTCAGCAGTTGGCGGATCTGGCTGGGCAAATTGAAATGGATTACCAGGATATGTTACAGCGGGCAGAGTCGGTTATCAGCCAGCAAGTGGCCATGCGTTCTCGCTTCTACATACGCAACGGCGTGGACGTGATTCACGGACGAGCAGCGTTTGTCGATGAACATACTCTCGAAGTCACGTCTGAGATAGGTAGTCAGCGTGTCTCTGCAGATGCGTTTGTAATTGCTGTCGGCGCACGCCCCTACCATCCCGATGAGGTTGACTTTACTCACCCACGGATTGTGGATAGTGACTCCGTACTCAAGCTAGCCCACACACCTCGCTCCATTACGATTTACGGCGCTGGGGTCATAGGTTGTGAGTATGCATCCATCTTCCGCAGCCTCTTCATCAAGGTGAACCTCATCAACACCCGGGATCGGCTGCTCACCTTTTTGGATGATGAGATTATCGACGCCTTGGCCTACCATCTACGGGAGCAAGGTGCCTTGATTCGCCATAATGAGGAGATAGACAAAGTAGAAGCCGGCGACAACGGCGT
The DNA here is from genome assembly GCA_039028975.1 of Chloroflexota bacterium. GTDB lineage: Bacteria > Chloroflexota > Anaerolineae > Caldilineales > Caldilineaceae > JAHBNG01. Next base: position 13,648 of record JBCCHB010000008.1, on the reverse strand, counting down.
CACGTTGACCCTCCAGTCCAAAAAGGTGATCAAGAGCGATGTCCTGCTGTGGGCCAATGGACGAACGGGTAATTCAGACAACATGGGACTAGAGGCGCTGGGTATCGAAATTGACTCTCGAGGCAATATCATCATCAACGAAAATTATCAGTCTACCCAAAAGCATATCTATGCAGTGGGAGATGTGGTTGGTTTTCCCAGCCTCGCCTCGGCAGCCTACGACCAAGGCCGCTTTGCAGCCACGCACGTGGTCTTTGGTAAGTGCGATTATCGCTTGGTTCAACAGATTCCCACGGGCATCTATACCATACCAGAAATCTCCTCAGTTGGCCAGACAGAGCGGGAGTTGACTGATAAAAAGATCCCCTACGAAGTGGGGCACGCCTTCTTCAAAGACTTAGCCCGCGCTCAAATTTCAGGTCAAACGGTGGGCATGCTCAAACTCCTCTTCCATCGGGAATCGCTCCAGATTCTTGGGATCCACTGCTTCGGCGCTCAAGCATCAGAAATTATCCACATTGGCCAAGCCATTCTTTCCCAAAAGGGCAAGGCAAATACACTCATGTACTTTATTAACACGACATTCAATTATCCCACCATGGCAGAAGCGTATCGAGTGGCGGCACTGAATGGGTTAAATCGAGTGCGGTAGGTCGGTTTTCTATTTTGTATAGATGGTCAGAAAAGTTCTGTCCTCCCTCCTCGAAGTATTCCAGAGCGGACTGGTCAAAATCGGAACAAGACCTTTCTGGCGAAGGTTAGTTTAGTCAATGAGTGGGCATTGCTGGTATAGTGTTATAGATGTGTATGAAAACGGTACTTTTCCGCAGCTCAAAAGAGTAACCAATGCATGGTTTTCAAACTGAGCTGAGTGTAACCTTAATTATGACAAGGAAATTCTTATTTTGACGCAGTCTCAATGGCAAAATTGGTCTGGCTCTGTCTCATGCTCACCGAAGTGGATTGTTGAGCCAACCAGTGAAGAAGAAATTTGTGCGTATCTGGCTCTTGCTTCTTCTCGAAATCTTCAGGTTCGTGTGGTTGGCAGTGGTCACTCATTTGTCCCCATCTGCGCAACCGATGAGCTACTCATTTCCCTAGATCGCTATCAAGGGGTCATAGACACCGACACAGACAAAAGGTTGGCAACAGTTCGCGCTGGAACGAAGATTCACCAAATGGGTAAACCTTTGTGGGACGCGGGGTTGGCTATGATCAATATGGGTGATATTGATCAGCAATCCATTGCAGGTGCCATCTCTACAGGAACCCACGGCACCGGGTCGTCGTTGGGCAGCATTTCGACCCAAGTTGAAGCCTTCAGAATTATTACCAAGGATGGAATGATTCTCGAATCCAGCCGAGAAGATCATAAGGGGCTGTGGCAGACGGCAGCCCTATCTTTAGGTAGTCTAGGTGTACTGAGTAGCGTCACATTGCGGGTGTTGCCCGCGTATCAGCTTCATGAACAGACATGGATTCAGCCATTTGATGCGTGCATGGAGGAGCTCTCGTCACATATTCAGGCCACCCGCCATTTTGAGTTCTTCTGGGTACCAGAGAACGATGTCTGTGCCTGCAAAGCCCTTCATCCCACCGAATTAGCAGAAGTGCCACCCAGCCAACGCCCCAAGGATTCTACTGGCCGACTGGCTCGCTATATTAGCGAAGATCGGATCGACGCCAGCTATCGCATCTTCCCATCCGAACGCAACAACCGATTTAATGAGATCGAATTTGCCGTTCCGGCAGAAGTCGGCCCAGACTGTTTGCGTGAGCTTCGTCAGTTGATGCAACGTCATCATCCTTATGTCCAGTGGCCGATTGAGTATCGTACCCTAGCAGCAGATGAACTATTCCTCAGTCCTGCCTATCAACGTCCAACTGTTACTATCTCACTTCACCAGGCGGCCGAGTTGCCCTACAAGCACTTCTTTGCCGATGCAGAATCGATCTTTCGCAATTTTAATGGACGTCCTCATTGGGGCAAGGTCCACACCCACACGTCAGAGGAGCTAGAAAGCCTCTATCCAGAATGGGATCGATTTCAGCACGTCCGTCATCACTATGACCCCGAAGGGCAATTTATGAATGAATATGTAAAACGCATTTTTGGCATCTTTGGCAAAAAAGAGCCAGAGAAGCCGCCTACCAGATCTGCGGCATCCCACCTAGCCGATAGTAGAGACGTATCAGTTGACGCTCTTGACACCGATGCCATTGATGCTGTTGCCATTGACGCTGATGCCATTGATACTGCTCTGAGCATACCAGACCTGACAACAGAGACGACGCTCCTTGCTCAGGAAGTTGATACCGCTCCAGCGGATGATATTGAAATTCTCGATATCGAAGAGATAAATCTATCGTCAGATGTTGATAAAGAGGGTTTTCAGGAAAGTCAGGCCGAGAATCAACCAAAGGATCGCCCAGATGACGCAGACGTAGCCGAGGTACGAATGGAGAGCCCAGGCGGTTTACGACCCTCTAGACGGGCCACACGAACTCGGCGCGAACGCAGACGGTCACGCGGTGAAGAACATCAGACGACACAAGAGACAATACCAGAGCCACTTCAAGAGCCGACATTAGAACTGAGACAAGAGCCAGAAGCAGTATCAGAAGCAGTATCAGAAGCAGTATCAGAAGCAGTATCAGAAGCAGTATCAGAAGCAGTATCAGAAGCAGTACCGGATCAAGAGCCGGCCTTAGCTACTGTAGAGGAAGAGCATCCAGAAGATATCGTCATTCCTGATGAACCGCTTCCTCCTATCTCGCTGGAAGAGTTGCCAGAGCTTTTACAAAAGGCTGCTGCCACAGCAGAATGGACAAGTTTAATGCCTGTCCAATCCCAGTCAATTCCGTATATGTTGGCAGGGCGGGATCTCATGGTCCAATCACGGACGGGAAGCGGCAAGACAGGCGCGTTTCTCATGCCGATTATTGAACGAGTCAATGTAGAAGAAGATAGCTGCCAAGCGCTGGTTTTGGTTCCCACCCGGGAATTAGCTCAACAAGTGAACAAAGAAGCCGCGCTCCTTCTCACCAATACAGGGATTCGATGTGCAGCTGTCTATGGTGGTGTCAAGTACGGCCCCCAGATCGACGCGCTAACCCAGGGTGCTCATCTTGTAGTCGGCACTCCGGGTCGCGTGCTGGATCACCTCTTGCGACGGACCTTGCGCTTGAATAGGCTTCAAATGCTGGTGATGGATGAGGCGGATCGAATGCTTTCCATGGGCTTTTACCCAGATATGCGGGAAGTGCAAAGCTATTTGCCCGATCGACCAATCAATGCCTACATGTTTTCAGCCACCTATCCATCAAGCGTCTTGCGGCTGTCCAAGGAATTTTTGCACAATCCTGAGTTTCTCAGCTTGAGTAAAGATCGGGTTTATGTGGCCGAAGCTGACCACGTCTACTATATGGTGCCGTCAGTCAAAAAGGATCGCAGCCTAATCCGCCTCATTGAAACTGAAAACCCTGCCTCAGCCATCATTTTCTGCAACACAAAGAATACAGTTCACTATTTGGCTGTCGTGTTGAAACGCTTTGGGTATGATGCTGATGAGATTAGTTCAGACCTCAGCCAGGCAGAGCGAGAGCGGGTATTGGGTCGGGTGAGAAAAGGAAATCTGCGTTTTCTAGTGGCGACAGATGTTGCGGCTCGGGGCATAGATATTCCTGAGCTTTCCCACGTCTTTCAATATGAGCCGCCCGAGGATCCCGAATCATACATCCATCGAGCGGGGCGAACCGCTCGGGCCGGTGCCACGGGTGTCGCAATCTCTTTGGTAGAGAATATTGCCGAGCGGATGCAGCTCGAGCGGATTGCTAAGCGGTATGGCATTGAGATGAATGAGCGAGAGTTGCCGGACGATGAGCAAGTCACGCAAACCGTGTCAGAGCGGGTCACTACGCTCCTGGAAGCCAAGCTGAGAGAAAGAGATAACCTCCATACGGAGCGAATGCAGCGCTTTGTACCCCAGGTAGTTGATTTGACCCAGACAGATGAAGGGAAAGCCCTATTAGCTATGCTGCTTGATGATTTCTATCAGCAGTCCCTGCATGCCCCGTTGATTCCACCCGAAGAAGAGGTCTCTGCACAAAGACCCCCGAACCGAAGTCGCCCGAACCAGAATCCCTCAAATCGCGGTTCATCGGACCGAGGTCAGTCTAATCGGAGTCAGTCAAATCGGGGCCAATCTGGGCGACGGTCGTCGAGTCGGGACGGTCGCCAAGGTGAGGGTGGACAACGACGCAGAAGCAATCAACGTAATCGGGGAGAGGGCCGGAGCGAAAGTAGACGAAGTAGGGATGGTCAAAGCGTTGGCGAAGGCCGATCCCGCTCTTCGGACCGTCGGAAAAGTAGAAGTAATCCAAGATGAACGTTAAGGGAGAGAAGGTTTACATCGCCCTTGGGTCAAACCTCGGGGATCGGGTCGGTTATATTCAACAAGCTCTTGCAAAAATGGCCGAGTTTGTTGACATTGAGCAGGTATCGTTTCTTTATGAGACGCCACCAGCATACGTTTTGGATCAGCCCCTCTTTTTGAACGCTGTCTGCCAGGGCTTCACAGCCCTTTCTCCATTTGAATTGTTAGATGCACTAGAACAACTCATGGCAGATATAGGGCGGGTACGGGACCGGCGATATGGGCCTCGCGTCATTGATTTAGACATTCTGCTCTATGGAACGATCCAGGTTGACGATCCCAAACTAACAATTCCCCACGCACTCATGGCAGAGCGAGATTTTGTGCTCCAACCGCTCTGCGATATTGCCGCGAATCTGCTCCATCCCGTTTTGGGAGAATCCATTCAACAGCTCAATGAGGCTCTGAATGCTCCACCTTTGCCTAAGGTAATGCCTGTGGCAGGTGACCTCTGGCATTGGGGGACTAAAAGCTTCGTTATGGGCATCATCAACATGACGCCAGACTCCTTCAGTGGGGATGGATTGCTACAGGATGGAGGTGACGGAGTCCAACAGGCGGTAGCACAAGCCCAGCGATTTGCTCAGGAAGGGGCAGATTGTCTAGATGTGGGGGGAGTATCTACCAAACCGGATCATCAGTTGATTTCAACCGAAGAGGAGATAGGCCGAATTATCCCTGCCATTCGTGCCATCACTCAAGAATGTAACATCCCGGTCTCTGTTGATACATTTCGAGCAGAGGTAGCAGAAGCGGCCATCCATGCAGGTGCGTCTATGATCAATGACGTTCATGGGCTAGGCTACAGTCAGCGTATTGCCGATGTTGCAGCCCATGTTCAAGTCCCCTTGATCGTTATGCATAATAGGGCTTCAGTAACCTATCTATCGGAATTGGAGCTACCCCCCATCGGTCCACCTTATGAATATGAGGATGTGGTCCATGATGTGCGTACCGAGCTAGCTCAACGGCTCGATTTGGCCCAAAAGTTGAGCATTCCTCGCTGGCATCTAATTGGCGATCCAGGTATTGGATTTGGCAAAACCGCGGCACAGCAATTGAAGTTGATCAATCAATTCGCTCAACTAAAATCATTGGGCTATCCATTGCTGCTTGGAGCCTCGCGCAAGGCATTTATTGGAAAGATTCTTGGTGGATTACCAGCGGACCAGTGCCTCGAAGGGAACCTAGCCACTCATGTTGTTGGGATTACTCGTGGAGCCGATATTGTACGCGTTCATGACGTTCAAGCAATGAGCCGCGCTGTTCAATTAGTGGATGCACTCGTGCGCTGACTTTTTGTCTCTCAGCCAAAATTATATTTCGTTACGCTCAAACTAAATGCTATACTAAATTCGTGGAACGAATCTGTGCCACACATCTGCTGACGTAAAGTAAAAAATCACCGCCCTGAGTACAGAAAATTATCAGAAGACTATTCAGACCAGACAATTGATTAAATTCCTGGAGAGATCAATGATTAACCGAACCAAGTTCCCGCTAGTCAAGATTGTCCTTTCCCTGCTATTGGCGTTCATGATCACTGTGAGTGATAGCACCAATATGTTGTTCGCTTCGCCGCTTCAGCAAGAAGCCGGTACCGTCAATCGAGACGCCAATGTTCGTGCTGGACCTGGCGTTGACTATGATGTAATCACGTACTTTACAGGGGGTACGGCTGTAGAGATCACCGGAAAAAATGAAGATGGCAGTTGGTATCAACTATCAACTGGTGAATGGATTGCAGCTTGGCTAGTTGACCGCAGCAGTGATGGTGAAGTACCGGTTGCCCAGTCCGATGCTGAGCCAAGTGTACCTGCTGAAGAAGCTCCTGCTGAAGAAGAAGAAGCTCCTGCTGAAGAAGCTCCTGCTGAAGAAGCTCCTGCTGAAGAAGCTCCTGCTGAAGAAGCTCCTGCTGAAGAAGCTCCTGCTGAAGAAGAAGCTCCTGCTGCCGAAGAAGAAGCGCCCGCGGCCCCGGCTGTCAGTTCATACAACGCTACCGTGTCGCGAGACGGAAACTTACGAGCTGGTCCCAGCACACTTTATGATGTGAGCGGTTCGGTTGAATCAGGTGAAGTAATCACACTCGTTGGCCAAACGCCATACGGGAACTGGTTTATTACCGAAAATGGTGACTGGGTTTCCATATCGGTGATATCGAATCCTCCAGGTGCATTGCCATATATATCAGTAGAAGAGCAAGAAGAAGCTTCGGATGAAGAAGCCATGGACGAAGAGGCTTCGGATGAAGAGGCCATGGACGAAGAAGCCATGGACGAAGAAGCCATGGACGAAGAAGCTTCGGATGAAGAAGCCATGGACGAAGAAGCTTCGGATGAAGAAGCCATGGACGAAATGCCAGAACCTCAGGTAACCATTCCCGCTGGCTGGACGCCCATCGTTGATTCAGAACGGGGCTACTCTTTGGCCATGCCACCAGGCTGGGCAGAACTAGACCTACGTGGTGCCCAGTTTGCGCAGCTGGCAACCACCTTTGGGCAAGGGGAAGCAGTCGGTGGTCTTCAGGACTTCTTGGCTACACCAGAGGGAGAATCAGTTGGTGTGGTGGCCATTACAGACATTGCCAATACCTTCTTTGGCGGCTTACCGACCCTTTTGAACGTGTCAGTCATTCAAGGGCCTGGTGCCACAGCGGAACTGCTTGAAGAGTGGGTTCTCCAGGTTATCGATCTCAACCCAGAGGTGTTTGACAATGTCCAAATTGACGAGGTCAGCGCGACAACCATCAACAATCTTCCCGCAGTGATGGGATCTGGAAGCGGCTCTCTTGCTCCATTTGGCATCAATGCGGAGGCATCGTTCACGGCTGTAGGTCTCATCCAAAAGGATGTCATCTATGTATTGACTTTGGCAACCCAGACAGCCAATGCTGAGCGTTACGAATCAACCTTTGATGACATTATCGGAACATTCCGACCAGAGTAGGAAGAACGCCATTCATAGCAGCTGTTTTTCGCTATCGAGCCTTTGACAAAGTTTAGATATAGAGCGTGTTTTGATAAAATAAGTCAAAATACGCTCTATTTTATTACAGATGGCCAGATACAACCCTTGCACTCGTTCTTCCACAGCTCTCGATTCAATTTTTTCGCTCGTATATACGTCGCCAGAAGACTCTTGACCCATCCACTCTGGAAATTTTGGAGAAGGGAGGACAGAACTTTTCTGGCCATCTATGGGAGGTAAGTGATGCCTATTCCGTTTCCCGGCATGGATCCCTACTTAGAACGGCGTACATTATGGGAGGAAGTACACGTTCAGTTAGATTACGGCTTTGGCTCGTGAGCTAAATCCTCTTGTCCGCCCTCGATATCGCGTGGGGGTTGAGAAAAGAGTTTATCTAACCGTAACAAGTGGAACGGATTCGGCTGGAAGACCTGATGTGCTGGTGTTGAATCCTATCGATTCATCTGAGCAACCGGCTCCTGTGATGGCAAATTTAGGGGCTACTAATGGAAATCCGCTGATTGCGGAACTGCCAATACCTGATGAAGTCGTTGAACGTTATCTAGAGGTTCGAGATGTGATGACTAAAGAGGTAATTACTTCAATTGAAATTCTTTCTAGGGTCAATAAAATCGATAAGGATGGGAGGCAAGCATATCAACGAAAGCGAGAGAAGGTATTAAAGAGTCAAACGCATCTAGTAGCAATTGACTTGTTGCGAAGTGGTCAATCCATGGAAATGCATTTACAGTCAGATGTTCGGTCAGACTACCATATTTTAGTCAGTCGCAGTCATCAGCGACCGTATGCAGAAGTTTATCATTGTACTTTGCGACAGCCGCTACCCATATTTCCGATACCATTGCGACAGGGAGAAAGTGAACCCACCATCGATCTCAATCAGGTCTTAGGGGAACTATATGATCTACTCAACTTTGATCTTGAGATTGATTATAAAGCGAATACAGATCCCCCTATCAGAAAAGAAGATGTGGAGTGGCTGGATAGACTCCTGCGAGGAAAGCGGTTGCGTTAGAAGAGGTGCACCCTAAATTTGCGGGGTGGATATCTGGCTAGCGAAGCATCTCTACCAACATTTGGCCCCAAATTAAGGATATACTCAGGCACCGCATAAAGTAACAATCTTTCTCTCAGGTAGCGGTGTTACGGTATCATGCTCATCAATATAGAAGAACAAGTTTCGCTTTTTCCAGTAACAATGTTATAATCAATTAACTCCGACTGTATTGTGGGCAGATATTGAAATCCGCACCCATGAGGCCCACAAGAATAATACCCGCGTAGCATTCTACTGCCGAATCAACCTTATGCCACTCACCTATATCCTCAAACGAATTGGCGTTTTCCTCATTGTCATTTGGCTCGCGGCCAGCGTTAATTTTTTTATTCCGCGTATGGCACCTGTCAATCCAGTCCGAGAAAAGCTACTCCAAGCTCTAGCATTTGGTGGTGCAGGCAAGACCAATATGGAAAAGGTTGTTAAGGCATATGAGGAGAAGTTTGGGCTAGACAAGCCGCTTTGGCAGCAGTACGTGAATTACATGACGGATCTTATGGTGCTGGACTTGGGTATCTCTATCTCTAACTTTCCCAAGCGCGTCTTCGATATGATTATGGGGGCCATGCCGTGGACCCTGATTCTCATGGGTACAACAACGATTCTGGCAGTCATTTTAGGGACATTAGCAGGTGCTCTATTGGCGTGGCCTAAGACTCCAGGCTTTTTTCAAATTCTAGTCGCCCCCTTACTTACATTGTCGGCCATTCCCTACTACCTGCTGGGCCTGGTGCTTGTCTATATACTCTCATTCACACTGAAAATTTTCCCTATTAGCGGTGGATATTCGTTGGGTTCAATTCCAGCCTTTGATCTTGAGTTTATCACCGATGCCGTCTACCATTCGATCCTACCAGCCCTCTCCATCATTTTAGCATCATTGGGTACCTGGGCCATCAGCATGAGAGGGATGATGATCTCCGGTCTGGGTGAAGATTACATCAATTTCGCTCAAGCCAAAGGGCTAAAGGCTCGAGAAATTTTCTTCCAATACGCCTTGCGGAATGCGCTTCTGCCCCAAGCAACATCATTAGCCTTGTCTCTTGGCTTTGTAGTCTCTGGCGCGGTACTTGTAGAGGTCGTCTTTGGCTATCCCGGTGTGGGCGCTGTCCTCTTTCGAGCCATTCAAACGTTCGATTACTTCGTCATCTATGGCGTCGTCTTTATCTTAATTTTGTCTATTGGTCTAGCCACTCTGGTTCTGGATCTACTTTACCCATTCATAGATCCACGTATTGTGTATCAGGATAAGTAAGTTGATACCTATTACCAATGAGTTCAGGACGACTCGTCTGAAGTGAAGCGTGAACAGTATGTAGTTTCTGGTGAAAGCACTGTCTAATAACAACAGTTCACTAAACTCCTATTAGCTGCTCATCTATTGACAGGCCAACAAAGCACAGAGGAATGACTGGATGCTTGCTTTTCTGCGTCGAAATCCATATCTCGTGGTAGGCATTGTCGTGATCCTACTTGTGCTGCTGATTGGTCCGGTGGGTCGACTCTTTGTGGATCCAGATGGATACAAGGTCGGCTCTGCGTTGCCAGATTTGCCTCCTTCGTCAGAGTATCAGTTAGGAACCGATACAGTTGGTCGAAATCTGATGTCTGTTCTGGTAGCAGGTACGCCCTTGACGCTGCGGATTGGTCTTATTGCTGGCACAATCGGTTTGGGGATTGGCATTGTGTTTGGTTTCCTCTCTGGTTATTTTGGCGGCATTGTAGATACTCTATTGAAGGGTGCTGCGGATGTACTTATTACGGTTCCCGGGCTGCTCTTTTTGGTGGTGCTAGCGACAACGATTCGAGGGGCCATTAGCGTCAACATGATGGCGTTGGTGGTGGCTGCATTGGCCTGGATGTGGCCCACACGCACCATTCGCGCCCAGGTGCTTACTTTGAGGGAGCGGCAATTCGTCATGGTCTCTCGTCTCTCTGGGATGAACGGCTTCGAGATCATCGTACGCGAATTGATTCCCAACCTTCTCCCATACCTGGCCGCGAGCTTTGTCAGTGCAGTCGCATCGGCCATTCTCGCTACCATTGGATTGGAAGCTTTAGGATTGGGGCCTCAGAATGAGCCAACTTTGGGGATGACCATCTATTGGTCTCTCTACTATACATCGGTGTTGCGTGGGATGTGGTGGTGGTGGGCACCTCCAATCGCCATCATCGTGCTGACCTTTGTGGGACTCTTTCTTATTGCCATGGGTCTGGATCAGATCGCCAATCCAAAGCTACGGAGGAGTGCGTGAGCAACGCCGTATTGCAAATCAAGGACTTACAGGTCCACTATCGTACGGAAAATGGACCTGTTCGAGCCGTGGATGGCATCAGCTTTGATTTAGCATCGGGGACGCGTATCGGCATCGTTGGCGAGTCGGGTTCTGGCAAGTCAACAATGGCCCTGGCCTTAATGAGAATGCTACCTTCAGCAGGCGAAATTGCTGGAGGAGAAATGTTGCTGGATGGCATCGATCTAGCACGGCTTTCTGAGCAAGAGATGCGGCAGACCCGGTTGAGTCAGTTGAGCATGATTCCCCAAGGTGCCATGAACTCTCTCAATCCAGTTATGCGCATCGGGCGCCAGCTGATAGACGGCATGCGTGCTCACGATTCGAGCTTGACCAAACAGATGTTGCAAGAGCGCGCGGTGGATGTTCTACAGCGAGTCGACCTGGATGCGGCTGTAATGAGAATGTACCCTCATGAGCTAAGTGGCGGTATGAAACAGCGGGTCTGTATTGCCATCGCCATCTCTCTCAGCCCGAAGGTCATCATTGCAGATGAACCGACCAGTGCACTAGATGTGGTGATTCAGCGCCAGGTTATGGAGACGATTGCCAACGTTCAAAAGGAGTTGGATGCGTCGGTCATCCTGATTGGCCACGACATTGGCTTGATGGTGCAGTTTGTGGACCAGCTTATCATTATGTACGCGGGAAAAATTGCAGAGATTGGTACTATCGAGGAGATCTTTGCCTCACCGAAGCATCCGTACACCCAAATGCTCATTTCTAGCCTACCCACGTTGGAAACCAAAGGGATATTCCAAGGGATTCCCGGCATTGCACCATCCTTACTCAATCCAAAACCAGTCTGTCTCTTTCACCCGCGCTGCCCCCAAGCATTTGAGCAATGCCGTGCTCAACCACCTAAACTAGCCCGCATGGATTCTGGGCAATTGGCAGCATGTCATCTGTATAGTTAGTTGGTCGGTAATCGGTGAGTCGGTAACTGGTGAGTCGGTAACTGGTGAGTCGGTAACTGATGAGTCGATCACTGGACTCGGAAACTGACTTACTGACCAACCGACCAACCGACTCACCCTTATTCCTATGGCACCATTTCTTGAACTTCGCAACGTGACCAAAGTCTTTGGCAGTGGACTGTTACGCAAAAAGCGGACGGTGGCGTTAGACGATGTCACGTTCTCACTAGACATTGAGCAACCGGCCATTCATGCCGTGGCTGGCGAAAGCGGTAGTGGAAAATCGACATTGGGATTAATCCTTATGGGTTTTCTCAAACCAACCAATGGAAAGGTCTTCTATCGAGGTCAGGATTTGACTCGCCTTGCGAGTGAAGAACGGCGCAATTTTCGTCAGGAGATCCAAGCTGTCTTTCAGGATCCCTTTTCGGTCTACAATCCCTTTTACAAAGTAGATCACGTGCTTAATGTGCCAATTGCCAAGTTTAAACTGGCCGATTCGGATGCTGGTGCAAAAGCGCTCATCGAAGAAGCGTTGACGGGTGTTGGATTGCGCCCAGAAGAGACGTTAGGTCGCTATCCTCACGAGCTAAGCGGCGGGCAGCGCCAGCGCATTATGGTTGCTCGTGCTCTCCTGACCAAGCCCAAGCTCATTATCGCTGACGAGCCGGTCTCCATGGTGGATGCATCTCTGCGAGCAACGATTCTAGAGAGCCTGAGTAAGCTCAACCAGGAGTTTGGCATCTCCATCATCTACATCACCCATGATTTGACCACAGCATACCATGTGAGTGATGATATTTTGGTGCTCTATCAAGGTTCATTGGCCGAGGCAGGAGATGTTGAACGGGTCATCAAAGAACCCCAACATCCATACACCCAGCTCTTGGTCAATTCGATTCCCTGGGCAGATCTCAACCGTCGCTGGGACGAAATGCCAATCCAATCCAGAGAAGCAGACATCACAGGGATGGCTGCTCAGGGCTGCAAGTTTGCCAACCGCTGTCCCCAAGTGATGACAACCTGCCGTGAGGCCATCCCCCCACTCTATCAGACGACTCAATACCGTGCAGCGTCCTGCTTTTTGTATCAAGATTCACCTAAGCTGCCCGATCAGGATGTGACGCAGCTCTTTGCTCAAGGTGAGAGTGGCTAGGTGAAAAAGCGTTCAGCGAATCGGCCTTCAGCGGAACATTGACCATCTCTTTTACCACTTTTCTACTTTGTACCTTATTTTTGAAGAGTTTTGTTCAAACAGAAGCGATTTCTACCCAAAATTAACTGATTTGAGCGCGTATTGACCGGATAGGCATCAAAAATACAGCGTGAGAATCTCCGTTTCAGATTTACCTACAAAATATCATTTGACTTAGTCAGCCGAATTTAGACGTTTGCAAGCTTATGAAATGCTTTAATCAGGGTAGAAGTTGACATAACAAGTGTTTTCAAGGCTACTTTTAGAGCTAAGTCAAATGAAGTTTTTTAGCTCTGTTGAAAACCAGCTAAGTCAAATGAACTATTTCAATTATTAGGCGCATCAATCAAGTAGTTCATGCAAAACAGACAGTTGATTTATCTGCTTTCAGCGAAATAGGCCAACAGTCGTTCCGAATGTTCATTTGAACAAGGTGATTCTGAACATATTGCACAAATCATGAGGCCATAGTTCCTAAACGTTATCGACAGATTCATTTGAGTTAGACAGCGAGATGCTCGCCTAACATGTATTTCTAGTTTTAGAACATATTGCAGAGCCTATTTTTTCTGTATATTGTTGTTTTCGATTTCGGCATACAATATACAGTATGTGCTTTGTCTTTTCTAAGTCAAATGAAGTTTTGCTAAGACCAGAATTCAGATGGATTTGAGCTCAAAATAGCTGTATACCATGAATAGAAACCCGCTCGGTTTGAAGCAAAAGAGTTAAAATGCACCGCGTTTGATCAAAAATAAGGT
>JBCCHB010000007.1:0-172067 GCA_039028975.1 Chloroflexota bacterium | reverse complement strand
CCTGCTCATAGAGCGCCAGCGCCTCCTTCGGCTTGCCCGTGGAACGATACACCCCCGCCATGTTGTTGAGGGTGGTGGCTTCGCCCGCCCGGTCGCCCACCTCACGCCTGATGGGCAGCGCCTGCTCATAGAGCGCCAGCGCCTCCTTCGGCTTGCCCGTGGAACGATACACCCCCGCCATGTTGTTGAGGGTGGTGGCTTCGCCCGCCCGGTCGCCCACCTCACGCATGATGGGCAGCGCCTGCTCATAGAGCGCCAGCGCCTCCTTCGGCTTGCCCGTGGCATCGTACACCAGAGCCATGTTGTTGAGGGCTTCTAACGCCAGCCGTTGGTGATGATCCTGGGCAAAGGTCAACGCCTGCTGGGTGAGCTGTAATCCCCGCGTCGGATCGCCTAAACGCCGCAAAATCCAGCCCCAGTGCAGCCAGTATCGCGCCTGGTCTTCGCCATCAATCTGTTGGTGACCGCGGGCCAGATCATCCCGCGTCTGTTGAGCCACGTGGATGAGTACGGCACTGCTATTTAGGTTGATGTAGATTGTCCTTGCCAAATCGGCATAGGCCAACCCGAAACGGTGCAAGAGCGTCGCCCGTGCTGCTGGGTCGGGCATGACGTCGACGGCCAGAACCTTCTCCACGTAAGGTCGGGTCACCGACAATAGTTGGTAGAGCAGAACCGTGCCGTCACGCAGGGGACGGCTCTGGCGGGCCAGCAGCCCCCGCTGCCACAGTTTGTGCAACCCATCGGGTACACGTTCATCCTCAAAGATTTCGGCAAATATTTCTGTCGCACTTTCGGCCAAGAAGGGGGCATGAAAGACCCAAAGACCAGCCAGCAAGGTGCGCAGCTCATCATCCAAGTGGCGTACGCTGGTCTCAATGGAGGCGTAGAGGGTGCGGTGGCGATGGTCCTCATGGCGGTAGCGGTCTCTAGCCTGGATCAGCTGGCTCTCATATTCGGCCACAAAGTCTGTTAGAGGCGTAGCTAGCTCGTTGAAGGTGCGGCCCAGCAGCCGTAGGGCCAGGGGATGCCCGTCGACTTTCTCGCTCAAGGCTCTGGCCAGGGGAGCATCCATATCGCTTCGGCGTTGGGGCGCGCTTTGGCGGAAGAGGGCCGCACCCTCCTGGGGCGACAGGCCACCCAAATCCAGCGCCACTTCGCCCGACCAGCCCAGATGGGTGCGGGAGGTGACCAGGAGGTAAGCGCGGGTACCCATTAGCTGATTGAGCACAAAATCGACCAGATCCAGCGCCTCAACATGGCCCTCCACCTGGCCCTCCATCTGGCTATCCATGACCGCATCCACCAGGGTCTCGGCATTATCCAGCACAATCAGGGTCCGCTGTCGGCCCAGGCGGGTCAGCACCTGTTGCTCTATCTCATGGTCATCGGCCATCTGCTGGGTCTCTATACCCAAAAAGGTGGCCAGCCGAGTCACCAAGTCGTGGCGGGTGGGCAACATCTCCAGGCTAATGGCCCAAACCCCGCCCGGCCAAGCAAAGGCAAAGCGCTCTACGGCTTCGCGAGCCAGGGCTGTCTTGCCCTGGCCACCGCCGCCATGAATGGTCAGCAGTTGCGGGCGGCTGTCGCCGGTCATCAAATCGCCAATCTTTATCAGTTCGGCGATGCGGCCCTGGAAAGCACCTTCTGCCCGAGGCAGCGCGCTCACTTCCAGGGGTGGCTGATTTTCCAGGACGCGTGGTTTGCCCGCGCCAACTGACAGACTGTTCGGTTGGGCCAGGCAGGTGTAGAGCACGGGCACGCCTACCGCCCAATCGTTGGGTCCGTCAGAGAGGGCCAGACGGGCTTGTAGGGTCGCCTCTTCCACGGTGGATCCACGAGCCAGCTCGCTGTAGAAGACCCGCGCAAAGCGTCGGGCATCGTCATCGAAAATATTGAATCTCATACCCAGCGAATAAGGTATTTTGTTTGCGACTAGCGCGGCAGCAATATTGCTAAAACTGGTCTCGCCAGGTGTTGCGCTTTGACAAGCACTAAGCACTACCAAAAACGCTGTACCTCGTAATCGGCGAACTATATTTCGTGCGATTTCTGGCTTCGGTGCGCCAGTTGCATCTTCAAAGAGTAGCGCGCTCTCAGTTGGATTGTTTTGATCAATCCATGCTCCAACATGACCATCAGGAGGGACACCGTGCCCCATGAAGTGGACAATTCGATTGCGCTGATTGGCCAGCAGGGTACGCAACTGCTCCAGGGTCGGTGGGCGGGTGCGCACCAGGGTCACCGCATGGTCCACGGTATCCACAATCTCGGCCAGCCGCTGCCACTCCCCCTCAATGTCCAGCGGCGGCACATCCCGATGCAGCGGGTTGGAAGGGACGGCCACAATATGCAGACCACCCGGAGAATCACCTGCAGAATCATCCATAGCAGGCGTTATGCGCTGGGCAGGCGGCAGGCCGCGCACAAAGTGATGGTCCAGCACCAGAAAGCCATCAGGACCGTAGGCGTACTCGAACGGAATACTCTGCAGACCTGGCTCCTCAATCACCAGCAGGATCTGTTCCGGGTAGCTCTCCAGCGTCTGGCGGGCCAGGGAATCTGGAGCAAAGAGCGCGGCATAGAGGGCCTGACCGTAGGATACCGGATCGTCAAGCGGGTGAGGAACGGTCCGAGCATGAGTCGGTTGGGTGGATTGTTCGGGCGTCAGCGCAAGAAGGTCAAAGGTGTGGGAAGATTGGCCGTTGCAGGTCACGGCAACTTGGCCATCAGCTTGGGGGATTAGATTGATTTCCATATCCTCATTATAACATAAGATTCAGCATGATGGATGCCGAAATTCAAAAAAAATCCATGTTGACAATTCTATGGAATATAGTATACTTGAGTACTCAAGAGCGAGATGTGCGATTCATCTGACGCTGTCCCCCTTATAGACAAGCAACTTATTCCCTCCCATTTCACGACTACTACGTAATTATGCCTAAATTGCGAGTGATCTAACACCAAAGCGAGGTGATATCCCACTCAAATAGCAGATTCAAACCGGTTTCAGTATTATCGTTCATTCAATGACGTTAAACCATTCTATATCTTTCCACCAAAGGAGACTGAAACGACTATGCTATCCAACAAACTATCCCGACGCGAAATGCTCAAGCTGACCGGTGCCGTTGCTGGGACTTCTCTCCTGGCTGCGTGTACGGTTCCCCCGCCAGGTGCGGCACCTGCGGGTAGCGATGAAGGCGCTATGATGACCGACCGCAAGACCATTCGCTGGTGGGATAACTACACCGCCGAACACCCCCTTGGCTCTACCCTGATCGAGAAAGTTTTCTCCACCTTTACTGAGGAGAACCCCGGTTGGGATGTAGAATTCACCTTTGTCACCAACTCTGAGCTAGTACCCAAATTTATCACATCACGCATGGCTGGCGAACCGCCGGATCTCTTTGCCAACTTTGCCGGTCGGGGCAGTCTATACCATGCGGGCTACTGTCTGCCCTTGCAGGACTTTGTCAAGGAGCTTGGCCAGTGGGACGATATGATTGATGGCTTTAGGAATATCTGCACCATCGGTGAGGATCTGGTCGGCTATCCAGCACTCTGTGGCACCAAGATGTACATCTACCGTAAAGATTTCTTTGACGAGGCAGGGCTGGATGCAGACAACTTCCCCGATAATTGGGACGATCTGCTCGACGCCATGGTCAAGCTGACCCAACGTGATGGCGATGGCAACATCACCCGTGCTGGTTTGCGCATGGGCAAGACCTGGGACTGGGAACAGATGACGGTTAACGCCTATCAGAACGGCGGTGGCGAGTTTGATCAGAGTGATAAGATTACAGGTCCATGTACAGTTAATGGACCCGAATTTTCCGAAGCCTTTAGCTGGAATCTTGATCTCAAGCGCGTCCATGGGATCAACCCACTTGAGGGGTTGACGCTGCCGCCAGGAACCTGGCCCACAGTAGAAGGTCTTACCGCCATGGAGATTCAGGGACCCTGGTGGGTGCCGAACATGCGACTGCGCAAGCCAGAGAATGCTGATCTATTGGGCATTGGGGCACCTATCGCTCGCAACGCTGGTGGTGAGCGGGTCGGTCTGGCCAACGCCAACCACATCATTAGCGTCTACACGGAAAGTGATATTCAGGACGCAGCACTGTCGCTTCTTGAAGTCTACTCCCGCGCAGAGAGCCAGGAAGCGCTTCACAATGCCATTGATGCCGATGGCGAGTTCCCACAATTCTTCCTCACGGCCCTCAACTCCTACAATGAAAATCTGGCGTGGCTCCAGGATGAGCCGCTGATCCGCGACACAGCCTTCTTGGAATTTGCTGGCTCAGGTCGCGACGTCGGTTATGACCACATCGGCTACCGCGAGATGGCAGTCAACATTTGGAGTCCATTCACCGAGATGGCCCTCTTTGGCCTGCGTGACGATCAGGATGCATTGGATACGATGGCGGGTAAAGCAGATAGCATTACGAATCGTATTTTGAGTACGGGAGCGTAATACGGTGGGTCGGTGTTCGGTAGGTCGGTAGGTCGGTATTCGGTGACAGACCTACTCACCTAACTGGTTACTGACCACTGGTTACTGACCACTGACTTACTGACTACTGACCACTGACTTACTGACTACTGGCCACTGATTACTGACTTACCGATTACTGACTTACCGATTACTGACTTACCGATTACTGACTGACTTACTGACTTACCGACCAAAGGGTTGCAAGCATGACGAGTAGCTTTCAAATGTTTCGCGCAGAGTTGCGCCGCAGTGAGGTAAAGTGGGCCTATATTCTGCTGATTCCGACTATCTTGCCGCTGCTGATCTTTACGGTGATGCCGGTGTTGGGGGCACTTGGTCTGAGCTTTGCCCAGTTTGATGCCTTTAGCGCAACGAGCCGATGGATCGGAACGCAAAACTATACGGATGCGTTCGCGAACGACCTGTTCCGCATTACGGCCAGGAATACGCTGCAATTTACGGTTGGCTTTGTCCCGCTTTCTATGGGGATTGGATTGATTGCAGCGCTGCTGCTCAATCGTCGATTTCGGGGCATTTCATTCTTGCGTGGAGCCTACTATCTACCGGTGCTCACCTCTACCATTGCCATGGGTATCGCCTGGATGTGGCTCTTTCAGCCACAAGTGGGGCTAGTGAGCCAGATAATGAAGATGTTTGGTGGGCAGCCAAAAGATTGGCTTGGTAATCCATTTACGGCTATGTACGCGGTCATTGGCGTGGCAGTCTGGAAGGCATTTGGCGGGACCATGCTTATCTACCTCGCTGGTTTGCAGGGGATTCCCGATACCTACTACGATGCGGCTCAAGTTGATGGGGCCAGCCGGTGGCAAACGCTGCGCTTTATCACCTTGCCTTTGCTGCGACCCGTCACATTCTATTTGTTCATCATCGGTGTCATCGATTCATTGCAGGTCTTTGATCTGGTGATGATTATGACCGAAGGCGGGCCAGCATTTCGGACCACGACTATCGTCCATCAGATCTATCTGAACGCGTTCAAGTTCAACCAGATGGGTTATGCCTCGGCTATGGCGGTTATTCTCTTTGCCGCGATTGCTGTTCTTACCTTCTTTAACTGGAAGTTCTTTTCATCATCGCTCGAATATTAGGGAATAGTGGATGGTTGATGGTAGTTGGTGGCAACCAATAACTAGTACTCTGGGGCGTAAATAACTATACAGATAGATGGGAATTTGATAGGGACACTTGTAGTCCGTCCTTGTAGGGCGGGGTAGATGGGTAGCCCAAGCACCCCGCCCTGCAAGGACGGGCTACGGCTACGGCAAACACGCTATCTGTATAAGGACTTACGCCGCGCTGTACTAGCGACCAATAACCAGCAACCAATAACCAGCAATCACTGAGGCTCTTGCTATGGAAGAAGCCATTTCACATCAAGGAAAGTCGGTAGCCTATAGAGAAACGAAGCGATCCGCGCGGCGCGAGTTGGGATTTCGTCTTTTTCTGGCCGCATGCATCATCGTTGGCCTAATTGTTGCTGCATTGCCCTTTGTGTGGATGGCCGTTAGCTCACTTGGCACAGCCAACATGGTTGTGCGCATTGGCTTTACCTGGAGCATGTTTAATCCACTTAATTGGAGTATTGAACCATACGTCATTGCTTGGCGCTTGGCGGGTATTGGCAAATATATCCAAACAACGACCATCTATGCGGTGATTGTCACTATTCTGGCGACGACGACGGCTTCGTTGGCCGGCTATGTCTTTGGTCGCCTGCGTTTTCCGGGCCGGGATCTTTTGTTTGGGCTGGTCTTATCGACGATGATGATTCCTGGTTCTGTCACCTTTCTGCCCCTCTTTATTCTGATGCTGCGTCTGCCGCTAGCCGGAGGCAATGACATCTTTGGTATGGGTGGAAGTGGTCTCTACAATACCTATGCCGGTTTAATTTTGCCCAACATGGTCAGCGCTGGTTCGATCTTCCTCTTCCGCCAGTTTTTCCGCACTTTGCCCAAAGATCTAGAAGACGCGGCCCGCATCGACGGCTGTACCGAACCCCGCATCTGGTGGAGCATCATTATGCCCCTATCCGGTCCGGTGGTGACGGTAGTGGCCTTATTCCAATTTCAGGGCAGTTGGAATTCCTTTGTCTGGCCGTTGGTCATGTCCAGTTCCGAACGACTCTACACCATATCAGTGGGAATGTATTCCCTGGCCTACGGCTCCGGTTCACTGACCTCCATGACCGAGATCTTTCAGTCGGTGCTGCTGGCTGGATCGGTCATGGCCGTCTTGCCAATCTTGCTACTCTTTATTGCCTTTCAGCGACAGTTTGTGCAGGGTATTGCGCTGACGGGATTAAAGTAGGCAAGTGGGCAAGTGGGCAAGTGGGCAGGTACGATTGTCACCTGCAAACCTGCTCACCTGCTCACCTGCTCACCTGCTCACCTGCTCACCTTCCAGGAATTATAATCATGTCCCAAATTCTATCCGCTCCTGAACTTGCCGATGTCGAGCACATAAAAGTCGATTATGCCAAGGACCGCTATGCAGGCCACCCGCGCCAGGGAGCCGTCTTCAACTATGGCGATGGAGAGATCGGCATAATTTACAACCGCGCCTCCTGCTTGTATACGAATCCAAGTGACGTCAGGCATGATTGGGGCGGGTATCATAGCAAAGCCCAGATCATACTAGCCCGCAGTTTTGACAATGGTGGGACGTGGGACCGGGCCAACGATGTTGTGGTCTTTGACGAGACTACGCCAGTTGACGAACGTCGGACCTTTCTTCGGCAGGTCGAATCGAATCCTGATATTGACCGCGATAGGATCGACCTGACCGCAACTGATACGGCTATCTATTTTGGGCGCACATACGCTGGGGAAGGCGCAGCGCCCATGATGCTCTGTTTTGCTCTCCGTTCTGTTGACAGAGGCAAGACCTGGGAGTCGATACCAACTCCGGTTCTCGCACCTAGAGGACATAAAACCGTCCACAAGGATGGACACCCCATTGTGCAGATGCCAGATGGTACCCAACTGGCCGCGATGAGTATTGGCACCCCGAATGGTGGCGTGGCCCTTTACGGCACCGATGACAACGGCCTGAGTTGGGAAGCCATCGCTCGCATCTGCAACGATCCGACAGGTGACGGACGCCCTACCTATGCAGGTTTGCTGCTTCTGCCCTCGGGACGACTTCAATGCTACACCCTCAACATCGACGGCCTGCGCGACGCCATCCAGATGAATTACTCGGACGACGGTGGCTACTCATGGTCTGAGCCAAAGCCAATTGTGCGTTGGGGGCGGTCGCCCTGGATGGCCCAGCGCCGGACAGGAACAAGCATCACCACACCTTCTCTTAGGCACGATGGATCTGCCCCAGGCAAACACTATCGTTCGCCGTGGCCCATGCAGTTGGCTGATGGCCGAATTCTTGTACTCTTTGCACGACGCAAAATCCCGCGAGGTATTGGCCTAATTCTGAGCGAAGATGATGGAGAAACGTGGAGTGATGAGCAGATTCTGCGGGATGATGGCCCTACCACAGATTTGGGTTATCCGGTGGCAACCGAGGTAGAACCGGGCCGTATTTTTACCGCTTACTACTACACAATGGACGATGGCAATGGCTTTGGCGGAACACGCTATATCGCAGGCTCTTCGTTCCGTATCAAATAAACTTAAGGGGATGAGTCATGAGCATATTACTACACGTTGGTGTACGTGCAACCGATCTGGAGCGGTCAATTCGCTTCTGGCGCGATGGGCTGGGTCTTCAAGTTACGAATCAACGTGCTGATCGCTATGATCTAAGCGATGGTTATCACAACTTTGCCGTCTTCCAACATAATGGTGACCCACGTCCGTCCCACGTCTCTGGCGTGCTCGACTACCTGCACATCGGCGTTGGTGTGGCAGACGCTACCAACGCCGCCCGAAAACTACGTGAGATGGGATACGAAATTTTCTCCGACGGTTTGAGCGGCAAGCAGCCATTGGACCCTGACAACTTGCAGGAACCGGCCTTCAAAGTGGAAGATCCAGACGGCATTACGGTTGACGTAGCAGAGGTAGATCGACAGTGGCCAGGAACAACGCTGCACCCGAGCGCCCAGTGAGATGAAATATGAATTTGATTCGATTTGGCGCTCTGTTACCAGGCGCGTACCGTAAAGGAAATGTGACAACCACCCATGAGTAAGACTTTACAAGGGAAAAGGATCGCTATCCTGACCGCCCATGAGTTTGAAGATATCGAAGTTATGTACACGGTGCTCCAGTTGAGTCAGGTTGGTGCCGAGATTGTGGTCGGCACCTTGCCGCAGACCGCACTCGGTCACTTTCACGGTCGTCCTGCTTGGCCAGATAAGCCGATCACTGGCCGATTTGGCCACACAATACCCTTTGATGTGTTGGCAGAAGGCAATCGCTATACTGTACAGAGTATTTGGGATATGAACCCCAATGAGTACGACGCCGTCGTTTTCCCTGGCGGGTTAGCTCCCGATTTTCTGCGTATTGATGACAAGACTCTGACCTTTACCGCTACCATCCATCAGGCGGGCAAAATTGTGGCCGCCATCTGTCACGGGCCACAAGTGCTGATCTCGCTCGACCGGCAGAAGGGAACCGATACCGTACGC
This sequence comes from Chloroflexota bacterium, assembly GCA_039028975.1. Classification (GTDB taxonomy): domain Bacteria; phylum Chloroflexota; class Anaerolineae; order Caldilineales; family Caldilineaceae; genus JAHBNG01. The sequence goes on along the minus strand of JBCCHB010000007.1, from coordinate 162,951 downwards.
GGGCGCAAGGTGACTTCTTACTGTGCCGTTACAGATGATCTGCTCAACGCCGGTGCGATCTACCACGATGTGCCAGCCATGATCGACGGCAATGTAGTGACTGGGCGCGTTCCCGACGATCTACCTGAGTTTTGCGACGCAATTATTGCAGCACTGGTCTGATCCAAAAGAAATTATCCGCCATGGTTCATTTGCGAAGAAATAAGGTTAACAATTTGGACGAGACCGTAGGCGCTGCTTTTAGCCGCGCTGCCTTGCCACAGGAGTGCGCAGCTAAAAGCAGCGCCTACAATTTGTTAACCAGATTTCCCACATTTTGAACCATTCCCGAAAAATTAAGTATACGCGGAGAAGGCATTCTCTAGCGCCGGATTACTCGGGTAACAGCCGCATTAGAGAATGCTACCTCCACAGCTATCTGGGTAATTTATTTTTTGGAATGACCCTAAGTGAACGGAAGCATAAGATGAGTGATCATCAGTTCAAATTTGGGATGTATTTGCCCGAATTAGGGTTGCCCTTTGACCAAGCCTTGGCAACAGCCAAAGATATCGGCGCCGACTATGTCTGGTTTAATCGGCTAGATGAGGCGTCACCTTCTATACGAGATTTAAGTGATGCCGAGATAGATCGGATGGGAGAGCGGGTTGCGGAGCACGGGCTCGAAATATTTCTTCTCGGTGCTGGCAATCCCTTCAAAGAGCTCCACCTGGCAGATTTGGATCTGGATACCATGACGGAGCACCCTGCCTTTCATCAGGAGTTTGATGATATGGTGCGATCTATGCAGATCGCGGCGCGCTTGGGGATTGGCGCGGTTAACATCTTCACCTTTGCTTGGCCCGGTGAATATACGGCCGGAAAACCGACCTGGCCCATGCGCTGGCTCACCCGCGGTGGGTACATCGCGGATGTTGATATGGAAAAATTGGTCAAGGCCCTTTCATTGGCGTTGGACGAGGCGGAACGCTACGATGTCGATCTGGTGTTATCCATGATGTCGTGGAATTATACCAACACTACCGGCAATTTCCGCCGTCTGGCCGATGCCCTCGGCTCCAAACGGCTCAAGGCTATGTGGGGCCCAGCCGATACCCTCAACTGCGGAGAGTGGGATACTGCCACAGCGGGATTTCACAACATCAGGCCCTATCTGTACGGACTTCACATCAAAGATACCCACATCGAAGACGGGCTACAGCTTAAATTTTCATGGCAGCCACTGGGCGAGGGCGATGTGGATTTCATAACCATCTTGCGGAATCTGCGTGAGCATAGCAGTGATATTACCCTATCGGTTGCTACCCATTTTGTACCGCCTAGCGGCTCGCGAGAAGAAGCCATGCGCATCAACTTCAACAATCTCAAGAGACTTGTACAGGAATCAGCCGATTTGGACTCTTCATCATGAATGCAGAAATAGCGAACGCACACATGCATCCCTCATCCCCAGTGAACATCACAACCGAGCAGATCCAGCAGTTTAAGACAGATGGTTTTTTGATTGTGCGTGATCTCCTGCCGCCGGAAGCCCTCCATCCGCTGATTAGCGAGCTTGAAAGCAAGGTGGATGAAGCGGCCCGCAAGGCGGTTCAGCAGGGCCTACTCGATGACGCAAATACCTTCGATGACGCGCCATTTGACATGCGCCTGGCCTTGATCTCTGAGGCATGTTCGGAGCGCACCTGGCCATGGAAAACCTATTTTTCACGACAGAAACCAATCTCCGCAGGCATGTTCACGCTCCGTACAGCACCAGCCCTATTGGAAATTACTGAAGCCTTGATCGGTCCGGAAATTCTCGCTCATCCGCAGTTTAGCCTGAGAGCGAAAATGCCTGAAATGGAGATCATGGACATTCCGTGGCACCAGGATCTGGCCTACCTTGTCCCAGAAGAAGCGGGCGAGACGCTGGTTGTAAATTTCTGGATTCCATTGGCCAAAGCCACAGTGGAGAATGGCTGTATGCAGGTGATTCGTGGATCACATCGTACCGGCTTGATCCCACACAACTATCAAATTACAACACCTGACCATAAAGGGCCTAGAGGGATTGCAAATGACGATCTGCCCTCTGATGAAATCGTGACCTGTGAGGTTGACATAGGTGATGTGTTGATGACGACGGAGCGCGTTGTTCATCGCTCGCTCCCCAATCGCTCAAAAACGGTGCGCTGGAGTGTCGATACTCGCTATAGCCGGATTGGCCTTCCCACGGGTCGTTCGAATGTACCGGGATTCGTGGCCTGCAGCCGACAGAACCCGCACAGTGTCGCTCAATCTGATCGCGATTGGATTGGTATACTAGAAAAGTCGGGGCTGGATCAGTGGGGACAACCCCTGAAGAGTAGATAGTCATTTATCGAGTACAAGACCCTTCCTATCAAATCTCGGATCCCAAGAACTCTAGAGGAGACACCAGTGGTCCAGACGACAACAATGCAGGCCGAACACCTCCATGCTATCGCACGTCAGTTCTTTATGGCGGTCAACACGCCGTACAACATTGCAGACACCGTGGCCGAAATTCTGGTCAACGCGAACTTGGCCGGTCATGATTCCCACGGCATTTTGCGCGTACCATCCTATCTCGAACAGATTAGAGCAGGGACCCTAAAGCCAGCCAGCGAACTTGCCATCTTGGAAGAGAGCAATGCTCGCCTGCTAGTCGACAGCCAAGCGGGCTTTGGGCATTACGCCTCCCGACAGGCCATGGACAAAGCCATTACGAAAGCCCGCGCTGAGAATGTCTGTTGCGTTACCTTCAAACCCATTCACCACATCGGTCGGCTGGGTGAATACGCCGAACAGGCGGCTCGTGCGGGTTGCATTGGTATGATTACGGTTGGGGGAGGCTCTAAAGCTGGGGGAACAGTCCTCCCCTTTGGTGCTGCCAAGGGCGCATTAGGCACCAATCCTATTGCTATCGGCATTCCAACCGGCGATGACACACCCTTTGTCCTCGACTTTGCCACCAGCGTTGTGGCCCGCGGCAAAATACTCGTAGCCGATAGCAAAGATACCGCTTTACCGCCTGGAGCCATTGTCGACAGTGCAGGTCAACCGAGCGTGATACCTGCCGACTTCTTTGAAGGTGGTCATATGCTCACCATGGGCAACCACAAAGGCTATGCGCTCTCGCTCCTTGTCTCACTGCTAGGTGGATTGGGCGGCAATTTTGTGCCGGAAGATGCAGCCATGGCTGGCGCTTTTATGCAGGTCTTCAACGTCGAAGCATTTATGCCGTTGGACCAATATCAGCAGAACGTGCGAGCATTTTTAGATGGGATGAAAGGGTTGCCCCCAGCGGCTGATGTGGAAGAAGTGCTCGTCCCAGGTGACTTTGAGTACCGCAGGCGCAGTCAAAACCTTGAACATGGAATCGAGGTGCCAGCGCCGATCATGGAAGAGTTAGCGGAATCGGCAGCGCAACTGGGCTTGTCGCTGGACGAGCAAATTATCAAGCCCGAGGATCGGATGCGGTATGTTCCGCCCAACTGATAATACTTCGCTAGAAAATCAGGTGAATACTCATCAAGTCCAATATGAACGAGATGGGTATACTATCTATCGTAACGTACTCGATACAGACTTGCTTGCTGAAATTCAGGGTCACATCGACTGGAGCAGAGTGAAGTTAAAGGTGCAAGGCCCTGGGCCCTTTGCCGTCCATGATGCCTTCTTTGCTCGGCTGGTTAGTGATCCGCGGCTGCTGTCCATTGCCGAAACGTATATTGGGGCACACATCGGCCTCTATTCCAGCCACTATCTGATCAAAGAGCCAGAAGTTGGATTGCCCATTTTGTGGCATCAGGATTTGGGCTATTGGCCCCTGGAACCTCAAGCAGTGGTCACCCTCTATTTGGCGATTGATCCAGCTAGCCCAGAAAACGGCTGTATGAGAGTCATTCCTGGCTCCCATAAGGTTCTGCGGGATCATGCCGAATCGGGCGATAGGCCCAATGTCTTTGGCAAAGAACTGGTTTTAAGCGAGGAGGAGCAGAGCCGAGCTGTGGATATTGTGCTAGAGCCTGGCGATGTTGAGGTCCATCATCCCTTTATCATCCACGGCAGCTCGGCGAACACGTCATCCATACGGCGGGCGGCCTTGCCCATGCGTTATATCCCCACAAGTACCTCAATTCTAGGTGAGACAAGGGCTTGTACGTGGCTTCTACAAGGGGAGAGTCAAGGCGCACGGCATGAGTGGTCTCTTTGGCCTAGCTATGATTCTCATTCAGACTTTCCGTTTAGGGGTTGTGAAAATTGGCGATGAGCAATAACTATATGGATTCCATTGATTTAACAACGCTTACCCCGATTGTACGTGACGCCTTACAAGACGAATCAGCCGATATAACCAACTGGTCCCGCCAACCCATTGAAGGAGGGTTAAGCGGTGCTACGGTTCACCGGTTTCAGGGTCAGGCACAAACGGCCAAAGCCCTGAAGCCATGGTCGATTATTCTTAAGATTATAAGCAAAGCTTCTGCCTCCCAGGCCGTGACCGATGGTGAGTTTTGGCAGCGGGAGAAGCTGCTCTATCAATCAGATCTGTTAACTGGGTTACCCCAGGATCTCATTGTTCCGAGCTGTTACCATATTGCCCAGCAGTCAAACAATGAATATTGGCTGTGGCTCGAGGATATGGGTGCAGAAAGCGATGAAGAATGGCCCCTTAAGCAATACACCATTGTGGCACGCCATCTTGGCCAAATGAATGGTGCTTATCTAGTTGGTCGCCCCCTACCCAATCATGATTGGCTTAGCCAGCCTGATACCCGTCAACGTTTGGTCGCTTCGGAATCGGGTATCATCGAATTGCCCAAGCTGAGTCATACCCCGTACTTTGCCGAGCTACTTGGCGACAACAGGGCAGAGCGCATCATGAGTCTATGGCCAGAACGGGGACGATTGTTGGCCGGAGTAGAGCAGCTCCCCCAAACCTTCTGCCATGGCGATGCCTTTCGTCGCAATCTGATGGTTCGTCATTCTGCAAACGGTCGCCCCCAGACTGTTATCATGGACTGGGAGGCGGCTGGTCTACAATTCTTAGGGGGAGAGCTGGTCTCCCTTTTCGCCGCGACGCTGGCGTTCGTTGCCATTGACATCGACCGTATTGCCGAATTGGATGGGTTGATCTTTTCTGGCTATGTAGCAGGTCTACGCGATGCTGGTTGGGAGGGCGATGAGCGGATGGTGCGTTTTGGCTTCACAGCGCTCAGTGCGCTGCAAGTAGGTATCGCCGAACCTGCGACAAAGATGCCCAATATTGCCCGCCGCATTGCGGCACTGCCACCAGGTGTGGAACCACCTCAGTTGCTAAATCCAGGCGGACCAAAACAAGCTGTCGCAGTTGGAAATCATATTTTAAATATGGGAGAAGAAGCATTGGGCTTATTAAGGGATGTGACGTAGGATAGGTAGTCCAGCCTGTTACCAACTATTTTTATGACAACAACTTCTCCAACACCCACTATAGGGAAAATATTATTGGGCCAAGCGTTGGCCCAAGCCCACTTTTTCAATTACATCATCCTCATCATTGGTGCGCTTGCCATGCTCATTCCCTTTGTGTAGATGTTGAGTACTTCGTTCAAACCTCAAACCGCAACGTATCTGTGCAGCCATAGGAGCGATATGGAGAGGAGGCCTTCTCTGGCTCCGGCCGAGACCTTCCTCCCGATTGAATATCTCTGGATATCTCACCATGCTATGCCATGGAGTCGACCTATCTTAGAAAATCACCGGCTCTGCTTGTTGACCTGTGCGCCATCCGTCAAGTAGGATGAGCGTAGCTGGGTCTTTCATCAATTTGAATCAAACACAACCTGCAAGGTTTCGTATGACAATCGACGAACAATCATACCCTTCTCTTGAGCAAGTATCTGCTTGGCTCACTGGACTACACGATGCTGAGATCAGAGATCTCGTTTCTCTTTCAGGTGGTTTCTGGTCCTCGGCGTTTGGCTATCGCGTCGGCACACAAGACTTGGTGCTTCGGCTCAGCGACATGGCTGAGGGTTTTGCTATTGACACTGCGGCGATGCGCTTCAATAGTCCAAACTTGCCGGTTCCAAATGTAGTCGACACAGGAATGGCACTCGGTCTCAACTATGCTATCTCAGAGCGTCACTATGGCCGTTTCATCGAGACCGCCTCTGCAGATGAAGGTGGTGCTGTTGGCAGCGCCCTGGCAACGCTCCTGGCTGAAATGCGTGCAGTGGCCACTTCAAAAGATGATAGGGTGATTTGGTACGACCAGGAAGGATCAACGAATATGAGTTGGCACAGCTGGCTGACTGGTGGCCTGGTTGACAATCCTGATGCTCGTGTGAGTGGCTGGCGAGCGAAACTCGCGGAAAACCCTGTCATTGACAATCTGTTCAAAACTTGTGAGTCGCGTATCCATGAGTTGCTGCCGGCTTGCCCGGAACGCAGGGACCTCATCCATGGCGACCTACTTCATCAGAATGTTCTCGTTTCGAACGATGCCTCACAAGTGACGGCCATATTCTCGTGGAAATGTTCAGCGTACGGTGACTTCTTGTACGATGTTGCTTGGTGTACATTCTGGAGCGACTGGCATTCGGGCATCGCCGCCTCAGACATCTGGAATCGAACAATAGTAGCTCGGGATCTAACCGAAGCAGATCTTGTGAATGCTTCCTTGCGACATCACTGTTATGAGCTTCAAATCGGGGCATCACACCTTGGCTGGAACGCGTGGGTCGGCAATCAGAAAGACCTTGAGGCGGTCGCCCGCGCTCTTGAGGGCACTTTGGCAAAAGGGCCACTGCCAATACCATAAGCCACTGTCTCTTCTCTCCAAACGTCGCGCCCGAGGATTGAAGCGTCTAGCGAAGATAAAGAAGCTTTCAGCTAATCAGCCGTCAGCATTCAGCTAGAGTTTGGCCATATTTCGGGGGTCGAGTTTTATACTTTCCTATACTACAAGAAATTCGATGGCGCGTAGGCGCTGGGCGTGATACGCGCGAGGGGATAGAGTCTCGATAGCGAACAGATCGGTAGGGCTAGCGGTTCGGCTGGCTGTGAAGCCTTTTGGTATAATGGTCTGGTTACACGCAACCGAATCAGAGTGAATGAGGTGTGTGACATCAAGGCTCTGAAGAGCAGATGCTTTTTCTATGGGAGTGTTGGGCATGAGAAGAAGATTGATCTTGTTTGCATGTGTCGCTTTGGGTGTGCTGGTACTGGGGGCTTCTTGGCCAACGGTGCCGAAATTGGTTCGGGTAGAATTTACGGGTGGAACGACTTTAGAGGAAGCTGCGAACGCATTGGAAAGCGTTGATGGACTAGATGTGCCAACATCTTTTATCTGGGGACACCAGATTGGCTTTCGTGCTTGGAGTGGTGGGGTACGCTATCGGCCTGGTCAAGATGTGACACCTCTGCGCAATGCCCATTGGCAGAAGAATTATTACAGTCACCTGCTGCGTGATATTCGTGATTCTGAAAGTGATCTGAGCGGTTCAGCTTTATCCGTTACTGCGCGGAGCAATGTTGAACGATTGCTCGAACTTTCGACACAGGCCAAAGTTGAGTGGGATACGACCTATGGTGAATGCTGGAATATGGATAGCTGCCCAGCGATCCCCTTGCATAGCACGGAAATCGAGATTGCTGCTCAGCAGGTGGTCACTGACTTATTGAATCTGGACACCGTGCAATCGGTAGTTGAGCTAGAGACGGATAGCTTTTTTTTCGACTCGTTCAGAGATTGGTAATGGATCTCGGTCACTGGCTCAAACAAGTGACGATTTCGCTCCAGACAGCATAGAGTTTGAGTCAATTGTGCATGTTGAAATATCGAATACAGAGGTGATTACAACCCATATAATTACCCAGACGTTGCACTGGAATGATGCTTCGCCTTTGGCCGATCGTTCGTACAGTCATAGCTTAATGCTGAATGATGCGCGACAGTCTGATTTGGGGGATGGGATTTTTTTAGATAGGGCTGTGCGCAATTTCAATCGTCGACCGGATCATGAGCCGATAGTTGATTTTGTGCCCGGTACATGGGAGGTTCTCGGGCGTCTGGGTGATAAACCTGCAGAGAAGAGGTTTGGCGTTAGGCTCTCATCGACGGCACAAATTGAGGATGGGGTACGTTACAAGATTGTTTGGGCAACGCCACCTGGGTTGCCAGAAGACAACGGAAACATCGCAATGAGACTAAATGGGTTCATTTGGTCTGAATGCTCCATGTTTGTCGAACCTTGGGGACTTGCTCCGATCCCTGGAGAGCATTCACATTTTAAGCCATATGCAGTATGCTCCTCAGCGAGGGACATTTATATACCGCTATGGACGTGGATTCGCTCATTTGCTGAAGAGGAAGAGTAGTCGCTGACAGAGTTAAGGTATTGGTTGTGATTCCCCAAATAAAAAAGCTTTCAGCTAATCAGCCGTCAGCATTCAGCTAGAGTTTGGCCATATTTCGGGGGTCGAGTTTTATACTTTCCTATACTATAGAGTTGTTCTGAAATAACAAAACCTGAGGTGACAGGCACTTGGCATGTCTCGTTAGCCAGAGAGCATCGCCGAAAAAGTGCCAGTCACCGAGTAAGTTCTTAATTCGGAACAACTCTTATGAAAAAGTGCTGCACAAACGAATCTGTGGAAGACGTGGGACATGACTCGTTCATTGGAGTCCTACTACCAAGGGTTGCAACCGCTTGGCCCGGATGACGTTCGAGGTCGAATGGAGTGGCTCTCCTGGCACATGCAGCTGTGTGAACCGATTCTTGATGGACGTGATGATGATCGTGTGATGATGATCGTCTATGAAGACTTCTACTTTGCGTCATGCAAGGAGCAGGTAGATGGTGTCGAAGCTCTCTGGCGTTTCCTCGATCTTGAGCCAATTCCTACAGCAGAGCTGGAATATTACTTGCGGCCTGAATTAACCAAGCTGAACTCTCCCACCACGTACAGATTTCTGCCAAAGGCCAAAGAGATCAACGAATTGTATGGCAGCGATAGTCAAGGCTGGCTCTTTGGGAGATGATTGATGCGCCTTGTTGTACTCGCCAGCGTAGCTTGTTCAGAGGGAAGAGAAAAACCAGAGGGCCGGAGACCAGAGCTTTCAGAGTCCAGCACAGCCAGGGGACTCTACTCACTTCAACAACACTACTCGAAAACCGAAGTTGACGCCGAGGTTGAAGTCGCGGGCGGCGCAGCGCACCCCTTCGGCATCATTCCAATACCCACCACCGCGAAGCCAATGCCTGTTTGGATTTGATTCTACCTCGTCAGCCGTCCACTCCCACACGTTACCGGCCATGTCATACAGTCCAAAGGGGTTCACGCCTTCAGGGTAGCTGCCCACAGGTGCAACCCCCTCATTGTTGCCGTTATAGTTAAGTAACGTCTCAGATGGCTCTTGGTTGCCCCAAGGATAGATACGGCCATCGTCACCCCTGCAGGCCCATTCCCATTCGGCCTCGGTGGGCAATCGGCCACCCACCCATTCTGCATAAGCGTTGGCTTGGTCCCAAGTAACCCATGTCACGGGTAAATTGGCGGACTCGGGTTTGTCCCAATGATCATTCAATGGCGGTTGACAGAAATCCGCATCGACACAGCGTTGATATTGCTGATTGGTCACTTCGGTGCGGCGCATCCAGAATTCATTGATTTGCACCGGTTCATCTGACCCATCGCTCGGCTCGAGCACGCCGGCCGGAATGCGGACGTAAACATCTGCCTCGGGTGGTGGCGCAAGGGCAAAGGCTTGGGTAAAGAGGGCAGTAGCTGAGATAAAGCTCGTTTCCAATAGATCAGGGTCACCAGACTTTTTGGCTGTGCGGAGCAGTTCTTCGCCCTGAAGGGTTAATGAGATTGCTACTGTACGCTTAACTTCTTCAATCCCTGTCGGCAAATCCAGTTCCAGACCGAGGTTGCGTTCTTTGGCCTCTGTCAGCTTCGCTATGGCCGCTTCAGCCTGCAGTTCTTTGGTTAGCGCCTGCGCTTCTTCGATGAGTGCTTGGGGATCGGGCGTCGCGGTTTCGATCGGCACAGGTGATGGAGTGATCGTTGGCGTCGCTGTCGGTTTCTGAGCAACCTGAGGTTCTGTTTCTTCGGTTGGGGTTAGGGGAGCAGACGGCGTGGGGGTGGGTGTCTCGCTTGCTGGCCACCCGACTAAGGTGGAGAGACCACCCAGTCTGTCTCCCACAAAGCCAGATGGATCTCCGAGCGCACCAGCTAACGCCACCCAAAACAAAATCACCGCAACAATGGCCGCGCCCGTAGCCCGCCAGGGAATGCGGCCTAGAAGAGGTCGAATGAGAAAGGGTTTCCCCGTAGGTTTGGGTGCTTGCAGTCCAGATTGCTCAGCTCGCAGTTCAAACGAACTCAGTAACCCTTCATAGCCATCGGAGTCGAATAAGTTAATCCAGTGCCAGCGCGCAAAACGGACCGGTATGTCAACATTTTCAAAGCGCACGGGAATGATGGTGATGGCCTCTGACGGTCGCTTTTCTGCCTCTTCTAATGCAAAGCGCATCTCTTCTTGGATGAAGCCATCGCTTTTTAAGGCACGGGATGAAAAACAGACCAGAATAACATCTGAACGAGCCACAGCCTTGGGAATCTCGATTTGCCAGTTCTGGCCACCGCGCAGGTTTTTCACATCCAGCCACGGATCTACACCATCACGCTGCAAGTACTCATACAGTTGAAGCACTCGGGGTTTGTCCTGGGATGCGTGACACAAAAAGCCCCGCACTGGTCGTGCTTTGTGTAACCACTCTTCAGCGTCTTCCTCGTCGTCGGCTGCTTCATTTGCTGCCAACCAGAGAGCGAAGTCTTTAGCCGCAGCGGCTAGCTGCTGATTCCCGGCATTCTGGTTGATGGCACCTGCTATCAGCTCTTTGAGCTTGCCCTGCGCCTCGGCCCATTCTATGAGCTTGAATGAGACATCGTTGAGTGGTCCAGAACCCGCAATCTGATCCACCTTTTCATCCAACTCAAACGAAACCATCCTGGCTAGTTGGTCATAGCCAGGATAGGCGCTCAGTAAGGCCTTAAAAAGAAGCTCTCTCTGATTTTTGTTTAGATTCACCGATCTCGTTACCTCTCTCTCAAGCTGGCTGGAACGAAACCATTCATATGTATATGGACGTGTGAGCAGCTGAAATTGTTTCAATTCTTTGCTAACCCATCTTCGCCGGAAGGGGTTAGCCGTGCTCGGGTTTGCGTATCTGCCAGAAACCCCTTCCGGGAAGATTAGTCGCCTGGCGTTGGGTCGCCCTTTCACCGATGACGGAACAGGTTTGCCACGCCCCGATCGATAGGAGCTTCCTGGAAGGCTTCTCTAGTAGATCCACTGAAGAGGCCACGTGTGAAGCCTTCCGGCGAAGCTCTGAATCTACACCACCCATCTTCGCCGACTCGCCGAATTTAGGGCAGGCTAGACAAATATTCAAGTAACCCTTCCGGCACACGTCCCTGACCGCGCAATCGTTCGATAACATCCGCTTGATACTCAGCGAGACTTGGGAACCATTGGGCGATGAACGCTCTATCGATCAATTTGCCCTCACGTTGGCCTATCCAATCCAAGTAGTTGGAGTAAGGCCAAAGATCGGGCGACAGAGCAATAGCGTGTTTGACTGGATTTGTGTGTATGTAGCGACACAGGTGCCGGATGTACTCTTCGTCATCAATAGGCACGATCTTCACTCGTCCCTCAAAAAGGGTACCTGTTCGAGTATAACGATGGTTAAAGGTTTGAACGTAACTTCCAAATACGCGTTTAGGCATCACACCCGCTTCAATATCGCTGTTTTGACGTACAAGCCAGTGGTAGTGATTGGGGAGTAGGCAATAGGCGATGACGGAGATTTGACATGCTCCCGCAATCTTCTTCATCAGAGCAATCAGGTCAAGATAATCACGGTCTTCATAAAAGATCGATTGCTTACCGGCCCCGCGATTGTAGATGTGGTAAAAGCGACCCAACCTGTATTCGATATCTCGTTTCGGCATGATAAACGTCTCTCGTTGACCCATCTTCGCCGGAAGGGGTATGTTATTTTGTGGTTTGTGTAGCTCCCAGAAACCCCTTCCGGGAAGATTGATCTCTTCTCGTAAAGACACTCTCGCATCGCTAACGAATCCAGTTGGCCAGACTCCATTAGTTAGGTTGTTCCTAGAAGACCTCTTTGGTAAACTCACTAACCAGAGCAGTCGCGAAGCCCTCCGGCGAAGCTACGGCGCTACAATCTTTTGGATTAGGCTGCTCCAACCCGGCCACGAAGGGCGAACCTTGCTAGTGGATTCGGACAGGGAGCAGCCCGATTCTGTTTTATCGCTCAAATCGTCACTTAAGGCACCCAGGGATGGTCCCTCTTTTTCAGAGGGAAGAGAAAAACCAGAGGGCCGGAGCCCAGAGCTTTCAGAGTCCAGCACAGCCAGGGGACTCCACTCACTTCAACAAGACCACTCGAAAACCGAGATAGATGTAGACGTTGCCGCTGACGTCGCGGGCGGCGCAGCGCACCCTATCGGCACTAGACCAATACGAGCCACCGCGCAACACACGAAAGCCTTTGGCATCCGGATCTTCACGGCCATCATCAGAACGATAGGGATAGCTCTGACGCAAAGTGCTACACCATTCCCAAACATTCCCAGCCATATCATAGAGTCCATGGAGACCAGGAGGATAGCTTCCCACTTCAGTTGTATCCTTAATGCCACTCCCATCATAGTTCAGCCTTTTGGCATCAGGCGGTTCGTTCCCCCAAGGGTAGAGACGTCCGTCAGTTCCCCTGGCGGCTTTCTCCCATTCGGCTTCGGTGGGCAACCGATATCTTCGACCCGTCACCTCTGACAGCCACTGGCAATAGGCGACGGCATCACGCCACGATACCCAAACAACCGGATGCTGCGCTTTGTCCCTTGGTAGGCTGCCATCGGGCCAGTGGCGCGGGGCTTTATAATTGGTTGAACGCACAAAGGCAGCATACTGCACATTGGTGACTGGCGTTTTGGCCATATAAAAATCTGGCAACGGGACAACGTGTTGGGGAAACTCGTTGTCACCCGCATGCTCATCAGCTAAAGGATCGCTACCCATCAGAAACGGACCAGCGGGAATCAACACCATCTCCGGCTCAAAGGGTTGGTGAGGGTTGGTCGCTTGTAAGGAAGCATTAGATGGAACTGGGTTGAGGGAAGCAGCAGGTGGTTCGGGCCTATGCCATTCTTCCCATAGCTCTTGGAGTTGGGTTAGTTGTGGGTTGCCTGGATTCTGGCTGGCCGCGCCGTCGATCAGCACGTTGAGCTTCCCCCGCGCCTCCGCCCATTGAACGAGTTTGAAGACCACTTCTTCCATGGGACCATTGCCCCCGATCCGATTTAAGTTGCCATCTAATTTAAATCGAACCATCATGGCCAATTGGGCATGATTGACATAGGCGCTCAACAGGGCTTCATGGATGCGTTCTATTTGACTGCCACTTACATTCACGGGACATCCCCTTTCTGGCGAAGAAGTTGGAGAAACAAAAACACGCTCAACCATCAATCTGCTGAGCGTGCCAAGTTCATCGAAATCAGGTAAACTAGGGGCAATTCCGCTGCTGGTTGCTTCAGCAGATGGACTGCCAAGTAGGATTGGCACTGCTCGGCAATATTTATTCCTTGAGTCTATGGAGATCAACCCTTTTTGTCAAAAATGACGCCGGTATTTCTGATACGTTGATCGACCGATGAGCCAGATGTGTTGTCTCAACGGCCATATGATGAACCGCAGCAGTTTATAAGATTCAACTATCACAGAGGCAAAGATGAATAAATTACCCATTGTTGGGATGTCATTTGGTCCATTTTTGATGGTGATTGGATCACTAAACCCCCAAGGTTGGGGAGTTGGTATTGCCTTTATCGGCTCCATTCTATTATCACTCGCTTTGGTGGCCTTTTACCACCAAGTTACTCATCGCAACGAGTGAACCACAATTATAGGAATTACTCATTATGGAATATCGACAACTAGGATCGGCTGGCGTTCGGGTCTCGGTGATTGGACTAGGCACCAATCGGTTTGGCTCGGAGGCTCTGCCACAAAACCAAGTCAACAATGTGATTGATGCGGCCCAGGATATGGGTATCAATCACATCGACTGTGCCAACATGTACCAGAGCGGCAGATCAGAAGAGACGCTAGGTGTGGCGCTCAAAGGGCGCTGGGACAGATTTGTTCTCACAACCAAGGTCTTCTTCCCTGCTGGAGAAGGGACCAACGATCGGGGCACCTCCCGCTACCACATCATGAATTCGGTCGACACTAGCCTGCGCCGCCTCCAGTCGGATCACATTGACCTCTACTATCTGCACCGCTGGGATGATAGCGTCCCCATTGACGAATCGCTGCGCGCCCTCGATGATCTGATTCGCATGGGCAAGATCCGCTATATCGGCGCATCGGATTATGCATCTTGGCAGCTTGCCCACGCCAACCTGCTGGCTGAGGTTCGCGGCTGGACGCCGTTCGTGGCCCTCCAATCCCACTACCATATGTTTGAACGAAATGTGGAGCGTGAAGTGATCCCCTATTGTCAGACCCATAACGTTGGCTTTGTCCCCTACTTCCCGCTGGCAGGCGGTTTTTTGACCGGCAAATACAGGCGGGGCGAGCCAGCCCCAGCCGGTTCCCGCGGGGAGAACAATGCTTATGTCCAGAAATATATGACCGAGGCCAACTATGATAAAGTGGAGAAATTGACCGCATGGTCTGCTGAACGAGAGCGGGGCATGAACGAGTTGGCACAGGCTTGGCTGATGGCCCAGCCCAGTGTCTGCTCTGTCATTTCCGGCGCGACCAAGCTGGAACATGTTGAGAGTAACGTAAAGGCGGCGGATTGGATGCTATCCGGTGAAGATGTGGCGGAGATTAACTCAATTCTGGATGAAAGTTCATAATATTCGCTATCCCCAAAACGCCCAAAACCAAGGACAATCATTATGAGTCGCTCCAAAAAAATAGACCCCACCAGCCCAAATGCCTTATCAATTGAGCCTAACCTTGAACGCGCCACCGACATCGTTATGGAGATGATGGCGATCCCAGGCAAGACGGGCAATGAAGCGGGTGTGGTCGCCTATATCAGAGAGAAATTGCTGGCCGCAGGCGCGCCTGCTGATTCTATCCAAACAGACAAGGCCCACCAGCGCACGGCTATTCCCAGCAATACAGGAAACCTTATCTTTAAGCTACCCGGAACAATCCGCGGCCGACGGCGGATGCTCTCGGCTCATATCGATACCGTTCCCATTTGCGTGGGCAGCAAACCAATTTGTAAAGGGAGAACGGTCCATTCTGCGGATCCAACAACTGGTTTGGGGGCTGACGATCGAGCAGGGGCCACCGTTCTACTCTGTGCCGCATTGGAAATATTAGAGCGGGATTTGCCCCACCCACCGCTTACATTCTGTTGGTTTATTCAAGAAGAGGTTGGCATGCAGGGAGCGAGGTTCGTCTCCAAATCTGCTCTGGGGAATCCTAAGCTTGCCTTCAACTGGGATGGCGGTCAGCCTAATAACCTTAGCGTGGGCGCAACCGGTGCCTACCGTACCCATATCACCATCAACGGTTTGGCCAGTCATGCAGGCGGTGCACCCGAGCAGGGGATCAGCGCCATTGCCATTGCGGCTCGTGCTATTGCGGATTTGGACAAGAAGGGGTGGCATGGACTGGTCAAAAAAGGCAAAAAGGAAGGGACCAGCAATGTCGGCTTCATCAACGGCGGCGAGGCGACCAATGTGGTCACGGATCTGGTGGAGTTAAAGGTAGAGGCCCGCAGCCATGATCCTGACTTTCGCACAAAAATGCAGACGGAAATCGAGGATGCGTTTCACAGAGCTGTAGGCGAAGTTGCCAACGTGGCCGGCAAGACGGGCAGCGTGATCATCGACAGCAATCTGCAGTACGAGTCATTTGTGCTGGCCGAAGATGAGCCATCTGTTTTGGCCGCCGAATCAGCTATACGAGGCATTGGTTTGGAGCCGGTGCGAAATGTTGTTAATGGAGGGCTTGATGCGAACTGGCTGACGGCTCGCGGCATTCCGTCGGTTACAATGGGATGTGGTCAGCGGGATCCACATACGGTAAATGAAACGCTGGATTTGGCTGATTTTGAAGGGGCCTGTCGGATTGGGTTGCGATTGGCAACGGCCAGTGAAGGGTAGTGATTTCGGATAACGTTCATCGCTCATATGGGCAAACAGGTGGAAATGGCTAGGATACCGTAGATCACTTTTGAAAAGTGACGTGCTTGGTGACCCCTAAAGTGGGCCATGCCCAAGGGATTCTCCACATTTGTCACATTGCAAATGTGACCTACGAACTACGAACGGTCGCCCTTCATCGTTTTCTTTGATGAGCCACCTTCATTAGACGCAGTCCTTCGTTACCAGAAAAAGCTCTACATCATTACCTTTGAGATGTAGAGCTTTTTGGTTGTTTACCCCTATTTAGCTAACTATAGATATCCAGATAAAGATTTTCCGCACTTCCCTTCGACAAGCTCAGGGGAAGTGTGGAAAATCTTTATCTTAAAAACTATATAACCCAGAAGCCGCGTAGTATGTGATTGCTGCCCAGGGCTGAAACCGCTAGGCGATGAGAAGACAACCGTTGAAACGGGCTTACGGGTCGATGAGCAAGTCGATTCATGGGACACTGTTTGATTTTATTGTCCCGTCATTTCCCCCACATGTTCAAGGACAGTCTCCGCAACCGCTCGCCCCAAAATTTCGCCCGATTCCCGATCGCTGGCGTAGTGGATACCGCCAATCAACCGTGAGGTACCAGCCGCGTGGGCCGCGGACTGGATCATCTCTGCATCCTCTGGGAAGAAGTGGCTAATGACCATGGCTGAAGCCATTGATGCACAGGAATGGGCTGAGGGATAGCTAGGGTGGGGTGGCACAGGGAAGAGTGCGGTGATCTCGCTATCCAGGTGGGATGGACGAATCAGCCAATAGGTATACTTCCCGTTAAAGCAAGAGATAATGGTATCTTGATAGGTGACAGCCAACGTGGCATACATAAGTGCAGCTTGGGGTATATTATCCGTCTGCTGATGCTCGAAGAGGTTGGTGCTAATCTGCCCATACCACCACGGATAGGCTCTATCGAAGGAGTGCCACACCCACGCGCTCATTGATTCAGGCAGAATTCGCTTGAACGCCTTGATTTCGTCTAGTTCGGCCTGCATCTGCTCAGAGTCGATGGCAGGGGGTGGTGCTGGCAAGTAATCATCTGGCGAGTTGATGATCCAAGGTTTCCAGGTGCCGGCTAGGGGGAAGACCGGATTCTCACCCACCCACTTGTCTGGGCCTGTAGGAATTTCGCCTGTCCAGACGGCATCAGAGCCGTCGCTATTGGCCCGCGCGATCACCATTTCGCCAATGTTGCGCCCCATGTCGAGCCCTGCGGCCACATCGCTAGTATAGTGAACGCCCGCATAGAGCCGAGATTGACCTGCTGCGTCAGCCTGCGCTATGAAAAAGTCTGCCTCATCTGGGAAAAGATAAGCGAGGACTGTAGACGCAGCACCTGCCGCGGCCGCGTGTTCGGATGGGTAGGATGGACTGGCTGGCATCTCGATCAACGCCGTCACGCCGCCTGGGCGAGGGCGATTGTAGGTGTACTTGGCATCCCATGAGGCAATGACCGCGTCATAAATAGCGACGTTTAATAGGGCAAGACCGCGGCTGACCATAGGGCTGGGCGGTCCTTTTGAGTAGCGCTCAATGGCCAGCTCGATCCAGCGGTAATTAGGGGTACCTGCGTTCCAGTAAGCAACAGAAGTGCGGGTTTCGGCATCCATCTCGGCCATCATTTGCTGTAACTCGGCGAGTTCCGCTGCTGTTGCTTCAGCATCCGGTGGGGTCGAAGGCCGTAATGCATCACTAGAGGACAATACCCACGTTTGCCACTTGGCCGCGTCTGGTTCAATTGGTGGTTGTTCAGTGGCAGGGACCGTAACAATACATCCGCTTAGCATCGCTCCAAGGAATATGCCCAAAAGGGTCAGACAAATTCGTTTCATGTTTTGCTCTCCTCTGTTTGTGAATATTGAATTTTTAAACGCTGGTGATCTTGTTCGATAGAGCGTTCAGCAATGAATTCGATGGCCGTTATCCATCTGCGAAAGTAACGTACTTCTCCGCTTAAGACATGGTGAACCCGAAGCCGAACCTCTTTGCCCTCGCAATCAGTGGGTTCGAACCAGAGACGTATTGTGAATAGATGAGAAAGGTTTCGGCTATCCAAATTCATGGGAAGTTCCATCGCACAGTAGAAAATGTAACCTAGCAACGTTGCAGAGTGAGGATAGCGGGCGGGGTGTTCGCAAAGCGTTCGGGACGGCGTTCGGGCTGGTGTTCGTGTCAATATGCCGTGAGTGCCAAGAGCCGCGAATAGCATGAAAGAAGCGCAAAAGATTGCTGTCGAGATCAAGAGTTCCCTCAATGATTCTGCCGTTTATGATCTTGAGAATGCTGTGGGTCAATACAATATATACCGAGAGGTTCTTGAGAGAGTGTTTCTTAATAAAACGCACTTCTCTTCCTAAAAATGCGGACACGCTACAAAATTCCGCTGCATTAGGAGGCTAGAGGGTGTTTCTTAATTAAATCACCCTCTGAGGTTCAGCAGCCAGATCGGGTTCTTTTCCTCGCTGTGCCTCGATACAGTTACGAACATGGAATTTTTAGCGAACCGTTGGGGAAGCTGATTATGGAGAAGCAGCAGCTATCGCTGATTGTATTTGACGAAAAGTCGAAGGAGATCATCAAATGGGATTAGAAAATTATCGTGATATTATCAAGGGATTTCTGTCTGAGTGTATGGAATCACTGTCGAGCACCGAGAATATTCGTATTGAGTGTGTGACTGACGATGAACAGAAACACTATGAGATTATGGAAATAGGCTGGGAAGGTGATCGACGCATTCACGATTCTTTCATTCACATTGATATCATTGAGGATAAAGTGTGGCTTCAGCACAACGCGACAGAGGAGAGGGTCGCGGAGGAATTAATTAAAGCTGGAATCCCACGGCAAGCCATTGTGCTTGGTTTTCAACCGCCCCGTGTTCGTCAGTTTACCGAGTGTGCGGTTGCCTAGGATCGGAACAACACAACAACGGATTGGCTTGCGTAGGTGCCGTGGGTGAATCTGCTTACCCTCACCAACCGAGCCCGCTTTGTCCACTACGACAGTTCAAATAGAGCCCAATTTTCAACGCTTACCTTGAGTGTTGGCTGGTTGCAATATGGCCGATACCAAGAACGTAGAAAGTTGAGAGCACGAGGGACTCCACCCATTTAAGATCGGTTGCTCAGGCATTTCCGAGACGGCACAACATAACGGACGATGCAACCTCGCCAAGTCCCCTGATATCATAATCTTGACGGTATAGATGCCACTAACGAACCCGGTCCAAAAAGTCTTAACGATATCACTAACTAGAGCCGAAAGTAGAACCCCAGAACCAGATGCACAAAAGCCGACAAGTTGGATAACTATGAATCTATTAGACGAACTGACGCACACCGATTCGACCATATCGATCAACCGAGGATAGAAGTTAGATGTGAAGCTATCTATGGATCGCAAATCTAACAACTACCCTACCTGAGACGCTTACAATTATTCCAAATTTTGCATCATTTGGAAGACAACAGAGTCCATTTTGTGACAAAAATATCAGAGTAGCCAGCATTGTTCTTCTGGAAGCCATTGCTTGCTGGAAAATTATCGATCCATGTTGAGCCAGCAAGGTAAATCATCCCCTTTGAATCAAGCTGGATAGCCATACCGTGAGTTCGAGCATTGCCACCAATACATATAGAATGGAGAAGCTGGCTTCCATCGGGATCTAGCACGCTAAAAAATGCGTTTTGAAAACCGTTTGGGCATTCCTGTGTATTATCGGCAGTAATGGGGAAAGAGTCACCACTAATGCCCGTTACATATACATTATCCCGCGAATCTACAGTGATATCATTGCCTATGTCTTGACCAGTCCCGCCCAAAAATGTAGCATAGATTCGTTCGCCATTAAGATCTAATTTGGTTATAAAGGCATCCGATCCTTCAAGTGTTTTATCATAAGCTTGTTCAGTCACTGGAAAGTCATTCGAAGGGGAAACACCTGTTATAAAAGCATTACCTTGTTCGTTCAGGGCAATTGCATACCCAATATCATTATCAATACCAGCCAAGATCGTGCTATATTCCAGTTCGGTACCACTACGGTTCAACTTGACAATGAGTACGTCTTCTCCGCTCACAGTACCATAGACGTGCTCTGTCTGGAAAGCTGAACCTCCATGTGTATGACCAATTATATAGGCCGAACCCTGATCATCCACAGCTATGTCCACAGCCATTTCAGCTTTGTCGGTCCCTAAGAAAGTGAAGTATTCAAAAGTAGACAGATCGGCATCAAGCTTAGCAACAAAGATGTCTGTAAGTCCATTATGTTCGACATCATATCCAGGAACCCCGGACATGGGTTCAAACGATTCCATTTCTCCTGTAACGTACACATTGCCATTATCATCAATAGCAATTGCGCGAGCGACATCTACGCCGGTGCCGCCCAGATAAGAAGCTGTTATAAGGACGCCGTTGGCATCTAGCTTGGCAATGAAAGCATCGCCATAAAAATGTTCGCCCCGACCGCCATTATATGATCTATCAAAACTATCCAGACCATTCGGTATAGGAAAATCTACCGCTTGGGTTGCGCCAACAACATAGGCATTGCCAGCCTTGTCCACAGCAATTCCCAAACCGCCGTCTCCGCCATTACCGGAGAGACAAGTAGAATAATCGTGGGTGCCATCTGCGTTAATTTTCGTAACAAATGCATCGCTGCCACCAACACATGAACTGGTCGTACCAGAAAGAATATCACTGGTCCAACCCGTCAAATAGATGTTGCCAGCATCATCTATTGCCATATCCAAAAAACGTTCTGAGATATCGAGTATCCCACCGTCATAACCCTCGCTGCCAAGGTAGGTTGCGTAATTTAGTTGTGGTTTGTCCTCTGGTACTGTAGGTTCATGGTCTTCTACCGTAATCTGGTAGTGAATCTCTGATAGGTCATATTCTTTTCTTTCACATATGGGTTCGTTTGAAGGTGCTCCATTGCAACGCGGAGGAATACCCGTCCTTCCTATAATTTTTCCAGAATAGTCACCAGAGCGGAGCTCTGCGCCACGGATGCGGTGTACCAGCTTTTTAGCAATCGAGCGGCAGCAAGCAGTAACAGAAATATCTAAGATCTCTGACGTAGGAAAGTTATCAAAAGTGAAGCTAATTTTCGGGTCACCTGCACCCGAAAAATAGTCTTTTTTACTCTCTACCTCAAATAAGTGACCTGCTACTTGTGATGAAACCGATTTAAAGGTCACTGTAACTCGCTTTAGGGCGACAGCGACCTTTGATTTATCCTCCTGATCTTGAGCAGGAATATCTTTTGAGAATATAGGATAGCCTAACGGCTTAATATCATTTACCTTTTCAAGAAAGTTTCTATTATTGATTGGAAGGTTGGCTGCGCCATAATCGAAACTGTTCAGTCGATTTCTCATTAATGCGTTGTCAAGACCATCTCCAGTCAAATTGTACCAGCTCACTAAGGTCGGAATAACGAAGCTTCCATAAGGATTTTCAGCTAGCTCATTCTCCTTTGCAAAACGCATAGCATGAGTACGAATATTGTCTTTATGGTAAACTACCTTCATGTGGCCTTGCTCTAATTGTAGCTCAGAGATAGATCTAGTTTCGGCACTACCGTGTTGGCTGACGCTTCCATGAGTAATTAAGTCATCTTTTGTCCAGATTGCTGCATATTCCCAGTCATGCCTATGTTCTCCAGGAAACTCGAAGCCAGCTATAAAATCATCTTTTAGAAAATATAATGCATAAAAATGGACGCAATATGTAGAACCATTTTGAGATTCACATGTAGACCGATGAAATGTATTAGAAAGGTCTAAGAAGTTATGGGAGCGACATTTTCCGGTTATACTTCCAGAAGGTTTTAATCCGCCATTTTTTTGACCGCTCCGGCTAATGCCAGCGCTCGGAAAACAACTATCACCATCGAAATCAAAGACAGGTGCTATTTGGGCAACGAAATCTCCAGGGATAGCTTCATCTAGTTTTGAAAAATCATCAGCCTTGACAGAATGAAATGCGAACAAGGTCAATAGGCTCATTATAACGACACAACTACCAATTACCTTAGTTGCCTTGATACAGTTCTGAATGCTACGCAACTGCCTTAACAGCCCTTTGTTATTAGGGCAAGCTAACTCTTTGGTTTGCATGAGAATATTCTCCTATTGATATAGATCGTTGCTACCGCCGGCATCAGAATCGTACACACAAGCCGCTCTTAAACCGAGAAGCCGCCAACGAATGTACGATCAGCCTCTTGGACACAGGATAGCAGGCGAGGTGTTCGCAAAGCGTTCGCAGGGGCGTTCGGAATGGCGTTCGTGTAAACATACGATGAATGCCAAGAGCCGTGAATGGTATTAAAATCATTACATTGAAGTGATGGCTTCAAGTACGGTAGTTTCGGTCATTTCTAGTAATTGATGCTTCATTCAGGAAGCTTCTTGAGTTTCTATTGCGGATATGTTCCTGAATTTGTGTTGTTTTGCGAAACAGATGTTGGAATACACCATTTATTCTGAGAAAAACCGTTATTGTTCAGGATTGCCACTAAAAATTCTTATGGCATCTAATTTTACTTCCAATATGGACGAAACGCATTGGTTTTAGTGCAATTCGATGGCTAAGAAGGAAACCTAGCAATGTCACATATGTATCTGAATCTCGAAAATTATTCCGCAATAAAAATATGGGCGAAATTAGCGAAGTATCAATACGGAGAAATGATTGGTGGCAGCAAAAGACACTGACCATGAAGCTGTAATCGAGGCGCTTGAGAAAGATGGCTGGAAGATCACAGATAATCCGCTCGAATATCGTGATATCATCAAGGGATTTCTGTCTGAGTGCATGGAATCACTGTCGAGTACCGAAATTATTCGTATTGAGTGTGCAGCCGACGATGAACAGAAGCAAGGTGAGACTATGGAAATAGGCTGGGAAGGTGATCGACGCATTCACGATTCTATCATTCACATTGATATCATTGAGGATAAAGTGTGGCTGCAGCACAACGCGACAGAGGAGAGGGTCGCGGAGGAATTAATTAAAGCTGGAATCCCACGGCAAGCCATTGTGCTTGTCAAGTACCCAATCCGTTGTTGTGTTTTGGATTGCACGTTCTCGCCAATGTGCGTCGAGCTACAGTCAAGTAGATTTTGTTATACACCTGGTTTTCCGATTCCGCCGCCAGCCCCACCACCGCCAGCTAGCAGCTCTTCTGCATTCAGATTGAACAGGCTACCCAACGGTTTTCCGATGCCGCCAGTGCCACCACCGCCAGCTAGTAGCTCTGCTGCATTCAGATTGAACAGACTACCCAACGGCTTTCCGATTCCGCCGCCAGTGCCACCACCGCCCGCAAGTAGCTCCTCAGAATCCAGGTTGAACAGACTACCCAACGGTTTGCCGATTCCGCCGCCGCTGCCACCATTGCCCGCAAGTAGCTCTCCAGCATCCAGATTGAACAGACTACCCAATGGCTTGCCGATTCCGCCGCTACCACCATTGCCAGCAAGCAGATCCACTCCATCCAGGTTGAACAGGCTGCCCAACGGTTTTCCGATACCACCACTTCCACCGCCAGCGAGTAGCTCTGCAACATCGTAGCTCTGACCGATAGTCCCTGCCCCTAAGGTCACTAAAATAGCAATGAGTCCAACCGTTATTAAGATCCGTTTCATGATTCTCTCCTGTACGTTTGATTAGCTGTTTTGAGTCTGTTCGTCCGAAGAATTGGCTACGTGACACTCTTCAACACTGTCAGCAAGTTGATTTGCGCACAAGGGATTACCTGCTTCAGCCGTATGGTGCATGATAAATTCCGTCGCCAATACCCAATCCCGGAAGTAGCGAACATATCCACTCAACACATGATGGACACGGATTCTGGTCAGTGCGGCGGCGGTCTTATCTAGTTCAATCCAAAGACGAATTGTGAATAGTTGTGACTTAGTGGTGCCATCCACACCCATATAATGCTCCCTCAGAAAGTACCTTCAACCGGATGACCAAAGTCTTGCATTGAGGATAGCGGGCGGGGCGTTCGTAAAGCGTTCGTGAGAGCGTTCGTGGGACAAACTAACACATTCGCAACGATATGTTACAATAAGAATGGCTTAGTGGATACTGATTATGTGATTAGCGTATAGTTGGTGGAAAAAATTATGTTAACTTTAGCATTGCAACGACCCGAATTGATCCATCGGCTGGAACAACTTGCAATTGACCATAACACGCCGCCTGAAGATTTACTGAATAAGGCTGTGCAAGAGTTCTTGGAAAGAATGGAACAGAAGTTTGCCGCGCTAAAATTAAAAGCTTCCCTGGCTCCACCTGAGTTTTTACGAGAGGTTGCCGCATTCGAACGGCTCAAACCTAAGCTATTAATACAATACCGTGACCATGTTGTTGCAATTTATCAAGGCAAAGTAGTAGCCGTTGGCGAAGACATATTGAGTACACATAATAAAGTTATGGAGGAATTTGGGGAGGTAGTCTGTTATGTGGAGTGGGTTAAAGAAGAGGTACCGCGTAAAGTACGAATAACCTCATCTCGGATTAAGCGATGATTCCATATAGCTTCGAACACGATCCGCCTGCTCCGGTCATTGAGATTACCATAGCCAATACGCTCAATCGACGACTGCGGCAAGTATTGCCAGCATTGCTTGATTCTGGTGCGGATGTAACCGCAATCCCCCAACATACCATTGAACCGTTGCAACTTTATCCCATCGGTCGAATGCTATTTGAAGATCTTCATGCGGAAAGTAGCTATGTTTACACCTATTAGGTACGCATTGCCTCAGACGAGCTAAATATCCCTCAGATTGAAGTGATCCCGACAGGGCTTGATTTTGCAATTCTTGGCCGTGACGTATTGAATCAGTTCAACGTGAACTTAAATGGCCCTGCATTGTCATTCATTATCGAGAAGTAGACTTATTGAGATAGCTGTCTGAGTAGCTCTCTCGCCTCAACCAAATCTGGCGTATCAAACCCCTCCGTGAACCAATCGTAAATCTCTTGCAGCATTTGATGGGCTTCCCGAAGTTTTCCCAGCCGCGCCCAAAGCCGACACAGGCTCACAGTAGCACGTAAGCTCAACATTTTAGCCGATTGCTCTTCTGCGATGTCGAGGGCACGTTGGTAACATGCTTCTATCTCTGTATCAGAACTTCCTAGAGCCAACAGAATTTCACCATGGAGTCGATGGAGTTCCGCATCCCAAAATCGTTGTTCCGAGTAGTCAGACATAGTAAAGCCTTCTTCTATAGTAGCTAATGCATCCTCAAGTTGTCCTGCCCGCAGTTGAGCATTCGCTAGGAAACCAATCCGAAACGGTTGGAACATGGTATGCCCCGTTTTATTATAACCATCAACATTGCGACGCATCAGAGGAACCCCATCCTTAGGATTGCTGGTGGCGGAGTAAACAAATCCAATAAGACCATCCGCTGTAAATGATGCGTACGGTAAATCAATCTTGGTCCCAATTGCGGCTGAGTCATGCCCTAAACGAGATACAACACCAACATTACCCGTTGAGCGGTAATAGAGAGAGAGCAAGAAGAGTGAAATATGTCGATCTACCAAATCTGTTAATTGATTGTATTGCTTTAGGCCATTAGTAGCCATGACCTGTGCTTGTTCCGGAAAACCACAGACCCATAGAACAAAGGCCCATTTTGCAAGTAACTCTACATAATTGTGAGAGGCCTCTGTTTGCAGTTGAGGATGCTTTTGATAAAAATCATTGCTTCGTTCGAAATGTTGATCGGCATCTTCAAAACGGCCCAGTTGTAGATTCGTTAAACCGCAGGACTTATGTGTCCACATGTGGTTGTATAGATCGTCTAGGTCTTTCAGCAGGTCCAGTTGGTCCTGTATAGTCTCATACGCCTTCGTTAGCTGATTCCCTGCAGCGTAAAACCCACGCAAATGGGTCAAAACCAAATATTTAATTTCTGTAGAATTGATCTGGCCCTGTACCTGCTCCAATTTTAAATTCACTTCATGGACCTCTGGTGCCGCAAAGCCATAGACGAGCCTCAAATCCTTATGTTGAAGGACGAGAAGCTCGGCCTTGAGATCGGCGGAGGATGCTGATAGTGGTAGCTTGTCAAACTGAGACAAAGCGTTTTTCAAGTGACTAATGGACTCGCGGTATGCGTAGACTTTGCGAGCTACTTCACCAGCTTTCTCATACCATTTGATGGCCTCATCTGGTTCATCTGCACATTCAAAATGATAAGCAAGCCGTGCAGAATGTTCGTCGATATTGTGCTGATAAACATGTACAAAAGTATTGGCTATAGACTGATGTAACCCTCTGCGCCGCATCGGACTCAATGCTGCGTAGGCCGCCTCCCGAATGCGGTCATGGCTAAAGTCGTAACTCCCCGCCTCCCCTTCTCGGATCGCCCGCCTTTGCCATAACTCATCCAGCCCATTGACCACTTCATCTTCACCAACGTCGCTCGCAGCAGCCAACACCTCGTATGAAAAGGAGCGCCCGATTGTCGCGGCCAAGTTCACTAGCTTGGCCGCGGTGGGAGAAAGCTGAGCTAGGCGATGCTGGATGACTGCATAGACTTTGGGCGGTAAATCAATAGCCTTTACCTCATCGCTATTACGATTCAAATCTGCTGTGTAACTGCCAGAACGCACCATCTCCACCACAAAGAGCGGGTTGCCCTCAGAATTGAGATAAATCTGCTCAGCTGCCTTATCATCCAGCTCGGCACCGTGCTCCTGGCTGGCTAATGTTGTCGATTCTTCTGGGCTTAGCGGCTTCAACGCGATTTGGGTTAGCTGTTCATCGCGCTGTAAATCGGTATTCAGCACTCGTAATGGATGAGAGGCATTGATCTCTTCAATGCGCACTGTCCCCACAATCAATAGCGATTCAGCCATCTCAAATCGCATTAGAAAGCGCAACCACTCCAGCGTTTCCTGGTCGCACCACTGCAAGTCATCAATCAGCAGCAGCATAGGTTGATTCGAAAAAGTAAAGGCGCGCGCCAGGGCTTCAAAGAGCTGCTGGCGCTGGTACCGTTCGGTCATGGGTTGTGGTGGCGGCAAGTCTGGCTGCTCAACCAGCAGTTCGGGCAATAGTCGAGAAATTTCTGTGAGCCAGACCGTCTCCAGTCCATTGAGGGCCGCTTTGAGCGCGTCCGAGCGCAGCCACTCGATTACGGGCGCATAAGCTAGACTTCCTTCGGCCGCGTAGGAGCGGGTGCGGGCAGCGGGCATGGCTTGGCGATGGACCCATTCCAACAATTCTTCGGCTAATCGGGTTTTGCCAATGCCTGCTTCACCCTCAATCAACACCATGTGGGTCTGACCGCGGGCTATCTGCCGCCATTTAGAGAGCAGGGTTTGCCACTCCGGATTCCGGCCAACAAGTTTCGACGATGTGCTCACGGTCGGTTTGGGATACCTTGGTTTGCGATTTTCGGCATCGAGTTGCCGTTGGTAGAGTGTTTCGACTTCTTCACTGGGGGGCACCCCCAATTCTCGCTCCAAAACCGTGACGCAGGTATGATAGGTATGCAGGACGCGGGCGCGGTCATTTTGCAACGCGTATAGCTGCATCAACTGGGCGTAGCCAGCTTCGTAAAGTGGATCAACCAGCAAGAGCCGTTGCGTCAACTGAGTTGCAAATTTGTATTCCCGTTCGCCCATCATAAGCTTGGTTAAAGACTCCAATGCCTGAACAAATGACTGGCGCAGTTCTTCGCGCTTGGCAACGATCCACTCATCGTAGAGACCGGGCACTAAGTCGCCCTGGTAGAGATCAATGGCTTTCTGGAGGAAGACTTTCGTCTGGGTGAAGTCATCAGAGCGAGATGCTTCGGCAACCAGCTTCTCAAACTCAATGGCATCGATGCTTCTATTCGCAGGCATAATCCACTGTACAGTTTGGGTATCGCTTTGCAGATGATTATCAATGAGCGAGGAACCTTGGCGAAGCTGATGCAGTTCACGCCGCAGGTTGGTACGGGCCTGCTTGTCTGAAGAATCGGGCCAAAAGGTGTAAGCGAGGTGGCTGCGCGATTGGGGTGTTTCGGCGTGGAGCAGTAGATAAGTCAGCAAGGATTGCCCCCGCGGCTTGGTTAGACCACTGAGTAGCTTGCCATCAAAGGAAATTTTGAAACCGCCGAGTACCTGAATAGTCAGCATGGTAGGAAGGTACTGGATATAGTTCGCCAGAAAAGTCCTGTCCCGACTCATGACCAATCCGCTTAGGGAATTCCCTAGGGGGAGGACAGAACTTTTCTGGCCATCTATGTTGGGCATTTATTTTGTGGAATAGCACAGAAGGAATTTTAAAATTGGATATTCCCTTCTGTGCTTAAATCGGGATCCGGCAATGGAAGAGTGACTAAATATAGTATGGATGTTCCTGGGTTAAATTGCTAATACCATTGGAGGTAAATACTGTCGCATTGTTCCCATTCATGACCAACCGCAAGATACCAGCCGCCTGGCTCGCCAAGACCTTTATGGCCTCTTAATTATGGTATAATAATACCAAATTGTTTCAATGTGTGGAAAGCAAGAACCCAGTTGGTAAGGAATGAATGGTAAAGAGGCAGTCAATAAGCAGCAACTAGACCAGAGTAAACAGATCTGAAATGCGTAGATTCTCATCCTACGGTCCCATAGATACAGAACTTCAATACTATGTTCCTCGGCAAGCACTGATCCAGAGTGGCTGTTCGTACTTGCTGGGTGATGATCCCCAAAAAGGTGGAAACTATATTACAGTCTGGGCACCGCGCCAGTCAGGCAAAACGTGGATCATGCAGCAGGTGCGGTTACGGCTCAGCCAAAATGATGCATTTGAAGTCGGCATAATCAACCTGCAATCCGCACGCAATGCCGATACAGAGGCAGAAGTGCTGGATATTCTGGTGGCTCGACTGGCCAGTTGGTTCCAAAGAGACTTTCCTGATGTTGATTCGTGGCAGCACCTTAGCAAGCTCTTCACGACTGACTATTTTAGCAAACCCATCATTCTCATTATCGACGAGTTTGATGCTTTGGGCGAGGATTTTATCCGTAGCTGCGTTACTGAGTTTCGCAGTATGTACATTAGCCGCCAAAACGAGCCAGAGAGGCTGACTGGCGAAAAAGGTAGTTTGCTGCATGGCCTAGCGCTTATTGGTGTTCGAAGTGTGTTAGGGGTAGATAATCAATCAGGCTCACCTTTTAATATTCAGCGCAGCCTTTATATTCCTAACTTAACTCATGAGGAAGTGAGCCAGATGTTTCGCTGGTATGAAAGGGAAAGTAGCCAATCCATTGCACAGGATGTTATAGACACTATTTTCTTCGAAACCCGAGGTCAACCCGGGCTGGTGGGCTGGTTTGGCGAGTTGCTCACCGAGACCTACAATCATGACCGTGAGCAACCGATTACGCTGGAAAACCTGGGTACGGTGCTGCGCTGGGCGGCTGATGGGTTAGGCAACAATAACATTGCCAACATCATTAGCAAAGCTGATCAGGAACCCTACCGCCACTTTGTCCTCAATCTCTTCCAGACCGATACCAAAACTGATTTTAAATTTGATAATCCGCTGGTCAACTTTCTTTATCTTAACGGCATTATTGATATTGACGACTCAGGCCAGGCGCTTTCGGCCCGTTTTTCATCACCATTTGTGCAAAAGCGGTTATTCAATCGCTATGCCGACCAACTTTTTGGTCAAGAGAGTCGGCTCTATGATCCCTTTGATGACTTGGCCGATGTGGTGACAGCCCAGAGGCTAGATATCAAAAACCTGATGGGCCGCTATGAAAGATATATCCAGCAAAATCGGGAGCGTCTCTTTGCAGGCGCGCCAAGGCGTAAGACTGATCTGCGGATCTACGAGGCGGTTTATCACTTTCATCTCTTTACCTACTTGGATCGCTTTTTTGAGCCGTTTTCTTGCAAAGTCTGGCCAGAATTTCCAACGGGGAACGGGAAAATTGATCTCTTTATTGATTTCGATGGCACCGTCTATGGTCTGGAAGTCAAGAGCTTTGCCACCCGTTGGGATTATCAACAAGCGCTTATCCAAGCCGCCGAATATGGTTCCCAAATGAAGCTCACCCATATTTCACTTATCTATTTTATCGAAGAGATTGATAACGCCAATCGTCAAGAATTTGAGGCTGCCTATGTCGACCCCGCTACAGGAGTGACGGTAACACCCATTTTCGTGACGATTGGATGAGTGATATCAAGCCCATACTGCCGATTATACCTAACCAGCACAAGCCAGAACCCAATGACACGCGGACAAGCGCGGAGTCACGCGGATGATTTTCTGGCCCAATCAGTATCAGTTTATTTGGTCAGGTACCAAGCAACCAATCAGAGGAGCGAACATTGTCACCCAGCATACAAACCATGCCAGTCGCGGACACTACTGTCCCCGTTACGTCTGGAACAACGGTCATTGACTGCGACATCCATAACGAACTCCCCGCGATTTCTCGACTTTTTCCCTATCTTCCCGACTACTGGATCGACTACATCCGCAACGTCGGCTTTGGGGGGCCAGGAGCCAGCGATTACCCGCCTGGTGCGCCAACAACGGCCCGACCAGGTAGCATACCAGAGGAGGGAGGACCGGCTGGCTCTCACCTGCAGCTTGTTCAGAAGCAGGTATTGGATCCCTGGTCTACAGAAGTTGGCATCTTGAACTGTAGTTATCGCGTGCAGAGCATCCATGCCGACGATCTATCCGCCGCCTTAGCCACCGCTGTGAACCAATGGCAGCTCGATAATTGGCTGGATCCTGAACCGCGGCTGCGAGGCTCTCTGGTTGTACCGAGCCACCTCCCGGAACGGGCGGCAGAGGAGATCGAACGATTTGGCGCTCACCCATCCTTTGTGCAGGTGGCGCTCCCTGTACGATCGTACAAGACCTATGGCAAGCGCTTCTATGATCCACTTTATGCAGCGGCTGTTAAATTTGACTTAGTTTTGGGCATCAACTTTGGTGGCGCGCCAGGGCATGCGCCAACACCTGTGGGGTGGCCTTCTACCTATCTAGAAGAGCATGCAGGCATGGCCCAGGTCTTTCAGTCCCAGGTAACCAGCATGGTCACGGAGGGTGTCTTTGACCGTTTCCCAGACCTGCGAGTCTCCCTTCTGGAAGGTGGTTTTGCGTGGATGCCGTCGCTCATGTGGCGCATTGACAAAGAGTGGAAGGGGCTGCGCGCCAATACACCTTGGGTCAAGCGACCGCCATCGGACTACATGCGCGATCATATCCGCTTATCTGTGCAACCTATTGGGTCACCACCAGAGCCAGACTTTATCTTGCAGACCATCGAGCAGATGGAGTCGGATGCTATGCTTATGTTTGCTACCGACTATCCTCACTGGCACTATGATACGGATGAAGAGGCGTGGCCCTTCGAATTGCCGGAACCGCTGCATTCGAATATTTGGTCGAAGAATGCGCGCGAGTGGTATAGGCTATAATCATTAGTCCACAGTCGTTTGGTCATCTGGCCCACAGTCAACTCAATCCATTTTGGAGGTGCTACGCTTGGGTACAGATACAACTCATCCTCTACTGATAATGGGTTTTGAACCTGCTGATAAAGGAGAGAGAAAGTGTTGAGTGCAATGAGTCCAATCCAGGCATTTTACTACGGTGCATTCGTGCAGGGTGTTAAGTGCCATGAGGAAACCGAGGGAGACGCCTTTGGTGGATACTTCGTGCGCCGTATGGGTGAGCATGTTGAGGTTGCAATGGCTCCCCCCAGCATACAATCTACCCACAGTTACTACTATGAAAACGTTGAAAAGCAAGATTGGGGCGGCGTCAGCCTCTACAAAGTGCTAGTAGATGATGTCTGGACATATGCTGTCCACACAACCTGTGATGGTGATGAACAGTGGCTCGAAATTTACGATGAAGATGGGGTCGAACTTGGTTTCGCTATGATTTATGTGGACAATTTTAAGTATACAGATAAGCAGACACTTCGTACATACCGCATCGATGTCTGAAGGGCGATAGCTTCATGACCACTCAATTTATTACTTCAGAGAATGATTTTCAAATTGCCTATGACGTATATGGTGCAGGTCCAGCGTTACTGCTAGTTCATGGCTTTAGCAACAGCCGCACCATGTGGCGAGACGATGGTTGGATTGACCACTTCCAATCCGATTATACTGTGGTCACAATGGATGTTCGTGGCTGTGGAGAAAGTACAGCTACCCATGAGCCAACCGATTATTCGCAACAGTCACATCTGGCAGATGTCATCAACGTTCTTGATGCTTGTAGCCTGGACGAATGCATTTATTGGGGTTGGTCGTTTGGCGCGACAATCGGCACCCATCTCGCTACCGGTACGGATCGACTCAAATGCGCTGTGATTGCTGGTACCTATTTCGGCCCCCTTTTTAGTGTTGAACGGTGGCGCAACGATACTCGGCAGATTGGTGAAATTGCTAAAGCCAAACGAGAGGGCCGATTAGGTGAAATCGATATACCTGAAAGACGACGAGCCTTTGCTGAAAGCAACGACATCGCTCTGTTGTGGGCGCGTCGTTATGCTGTCGAAAGCTGGCCCGCGGTAGAAGCTGCGGATCTGCAATGTCCAGCCTTGATTTATACTGGCAGTGAGGATGGACAAATCGTAGAGACCTTGCAGCGACAACGGTCGGCGATAGAATCCGCCGGACTGAAATTCCATATCTTTGATGGACTTGATCATAGACAGTTGGTTAGCGAGCGGGATGTGGTTGCTTCTGTGGTGGAACCATTTGTCCAGAAACACATCTGAGGGGTGTATTAATGAATACGACGCAGATTATTGAACGGGCAATGAGCGACGCCGAGTTCGCTCGCATGAATGCAGGCTTTGACGAGCATGCACTCGAGCATGGTAATCCCCTTGAAGAGTCTGAGCGATATGGATTTGTGGCGTTGAATGGAGCTGAGTTTGTGGGGTGTTCAAGCTGCCTCGTGTATAGGCATGAACATGGCTACAACAAGTGGGCCAACCTAACCGACCTCTTTGTGGAAAAGCCATACCGTCACCTTGGGTTAGGTTCTGAACTGCTAGCTAAGTTGGAGGCCAAGGTCCAAATGCTTGGTGTGGAATACATCTATACATGGACGGCGGGGTATGAAGCACCGGGGTTTTACCAAAAGCAGGGCTACCAAGTCTTTGCGGAATTTGAGAAGTGGTATGTTAGCGGACATGCTCGGGTAGGTTTGAGGAAGACATTTAGCAAGATCTAGATGCTAATATGAAACAGTCAAGGTATTCTGCTTAGATGACAGTCACTTGGGAAGTGACTGTCATCTGTACAACCGAAACTGCGATATTTAAACTACAACGGTTTACTGCTGAACTAGGGGCAGAAAGAGTTTCTGCATCTCTAGATCATCCGTGTCACCACCAGATGGGTCGGTTGGGCTTGGCTCGTCGTTGCTTGAACCACTTTGCACGCTAATTACTCCCTCTCCAAAGGACGAATCCTCATCATTAGAGTAAGGGTAGCTCCCTTCCTCAGTCAACCTGATCTTGAATCCTTCAGTTGGCATAAGTTGCCCACTATCCCACAGTCGGCCCTTAGTAATATGTCCGCTTAGGTCTGAGTTTAGCCATTCGACCACATCTCCCGGGTTGGCATCAATCAGTGCTGGGCTAAACCCTTGTGCCGTTATATAGATAGTGTGGTCAGCTGCTTCGTCAACAGCAGGGACTAATCGGATATCCTCAGCCAGTCGTCCATTGGAGACGACAATAGAACGGCTGCGGTAAGGCTGATATCCATCAGAGGTAAACAGCAGTTGGTAGGTGTCATCTGGCACATCAAAGCCGTAAGTTCCATCTGCATCTGTAGTCAGTGAATTGACGGTTGGTAGATTCGCTACAGTTCCATTTAGCAGCGGGGTCACTTCGGCGCCTGCAATCGGCTGCCCGCTTACAGCGTCTACCACGGTTCCGCTGTTCACACTCTCCATCTGGCCGATGATACTCTGCTCAACACCATTTGCCTGGATAAGTAGGCTCAGTTGGTTGTCGTTAGCAGTACCTGCGGATTGGACTCTGTTATCTCCATTAGAGAATACATCAGGATCAGATTCGGTGGGTTGATAGGTAAAGCGGCCAATATAGCGACCATCCCCTTCTTCATCCTGCAGGGTTGTCAGCCGCTCGCCGCCAAGCAAGAGGCTAATCCTTGGCTCTACCTCCGCACTGCAGCTTTGAATGCTAACCGTGTAACTTTCCCCGCTGTGAAGTAGATAAGTAGCCAGTGAACCGGATTTCCAGCTAAATGTAGATGGATGAACCTGTCGCCCTTGATCGTCGGTCAACAATAGCGTAATGGGATCGACCACCAAGGAAGAATCAACCTGAAGCCGAATAGATTGAGATGGTGAGACATTGCCGGGCAAGGTTGGGTCACCTACGTAATCAACCCAGATGAGATTGTTTCCATCCTTCAGCCCACTGACGACCCCATTGCTCAATATTCCATTGGCATCATACTGACCTCTCGTTGACACGGCACCGTTGAGCATCAAGACGGCATCTTCCATCGGCTCGCCACGACTGGTCAGATTGAGGCTTGTTCGGCAAGTGGTATCCCGTTTACGCCAAAGGGCGTCGCCATCCACCGTACCAGCCAAACGCAACGGTGCATTGGGTCGCTCAATCAGAATGGAGATGGCATTGTTGTTCACATTCAGATCCCCAGTGGCCATAATCGTAGCAACAATCTCCAGTTCATCAAGCAGCATGGCCGCCGTCGAAACAGCATCCTCAGAGAGCGGTCCCAAGCGCAGGAGCACAGTACCTGTCTGATTAGGAGCGACAGGTGGTAGCGGAATCGTAATACTGTTGGCATCGTTGGTGACACTACCGGAGTCGATCCCAGGCCCGGCCACGGCTTGGATCTCGATGTTGCGAATGGGATCCGTTTTTGTGAGGGTCAGCACGGCATCCGTTGTTGCTTGAGAGCCAATGTTGGCGTAATTGACCTTGAAGACCAACTCTTTTGTGGGCGTGCCAGGTGGGTTCCCAGAAGGTCTATCGATGTGGATCTCGCCATGGGCTTGAATCACCATATCTGGCCATGTGGGTGCATCATCCCGCAGATCCCAGAGGTAATCTTCGGTTTCACCACTCTTAAAGGGCTTATCATGTCCCCTTCCATCGCCATATTCGACAGTCTTGTCATCCTTGGGATCGAAGTAGCTCAGTGTCTTGTTGGATGGCTGGTCGCTTAGGGTAAAGCGAATCCATCGCTCCATCTCATTGAATTGGGCTGGCCACGGGACTCGACTCGTGACAATGCCTGTAATTGTGTTGGTGCCAGCCATCATAGCTGCGACATCGATCGGATAGTCAATGAGAATATGTTCCGCCACGCCTTCGCCTTGGCCGCCAGGGCCGATACATACAAAACTATCATCCCAGTCCCCATCGTAGCTCCAGTCTAGCCAGACGTTAAGATAGGCCGTTGGGTTGGTTGTGCTAAAGTGCTGTAGAGCCTTGAGGCTGACGTTGACCTCCACATCGGCAATGGCAGGCTCACACGCACCCTGAAGGGTTAACGATGAACCATCATCATACCAATCTTGGTCGGGCGTGTCAGCGAGTGGCTCAATGTTGTTAACGCCATCAGCATCGCGGCCGATATCTGCCTCTACTTCATTGCTCACATCGGGTCCCAGGTGAAATAACCAGGGGCGCAAATGTCTTGGTCCCGGAGGTAAGCCTGTTGCCGGATCAAAGACGGTTGGAAAGTTGGCTTGGATACCTAGGTAGGCTTCCATTGTTGGCGTAAAGTGGTTGGTGCTGTCCGGTGCGTCGCCCAGATCAGCTCGGCGAGGTACGTGTGGCAGCTCCCATTCGCCCCACAAGTTCGGATATTCGTCTTCGCTGGGGCAGGTGGCGTCCTCATAGGGCAGCAAGCAGTAGCGCAGGCGTCCCAACGGTGCGTCATCGTTAAGGAAGCTTAGTTCCTTATCGGCGGCGGAGTCCATCTCCAACTGGAGAGCTACTCGTTTCTTCTCATCAGGGTCAAAGGTCACGCTACCCAGAAAGCGAGCGCTATCCCCTGTTGATGCTTTGGTGACCATGTGGCGAGGCTCATCCCCTGGTCCATCGTCCGTAGCGTCCTCATCATTAGGCGTCCCGCTCAATTGTTGGACCAAGCCAAGGATGATCTCATGGTCATGGCGATTGTGAACGTCACTCTCCCAGCGGAAACCAACGGGGGCCTCACCAAGCGAACTATCTAGCTCAACCTCACCAATGGGCAAGTCATTGGTGTCGAAGACGAAGCACTGGCCGTCGAATGCAATATCCGCTTGGATCTGGGTTCCTTCTGGAGATCGGGCTTGGGCAACGTTCTCAACGGACCGGGTGCCTGTGAAAAAGTGGCAGAAGGGGTGCACTGTTACATCAAAGGTGAGAATGACCTCTGCATTGGGTTTTAGGATGCCTTCCCAAAAGACGACCTCATTGGACGAAGCATCGTCAGAGTTTCTAACTTGGGCAACCAGGGGTGAAACGCCGCCCGTTGGACTGGTTACGTTGACGTAGACAGATTGGCCATCTGCGTTGAGTCGAGGTGACAAATGTAATGCAACATCCGTCAACTCATCGCGAATCTGGGCCTGGATAGGTTGGGAGCCTCCGGTGTGACTCAGACGCACTTGATAGGTAACCGTTTCGCCATATGGAACGGGGCTAATGGCGTTGATAACCTGCTTTTCTAGAAGTAGCTCGCCAACCTCACCAAGTGGCGGCGGATTATAGAGCACATCCTCAGTCTCGCCAAAGAGAAAGCCACTGGGCGCGCTGTCGTCCACAGGGTGAAGCCCACGCCCATCGGGCAGACCACCAGTCGATGGCACAATGGCCGGTTCTTCGCTCAAAGTAAAGCGCATCCAGTGAGATTGGTCATCGGCACCGTTGTAGATTCGTTCCGTAGGTATCTGAATATCGCGG
Organism: Chloroflexota bacterium; assembly: GCA_039028975.1. Lineage (GTDB taxonomy): Bacteria > Chloroflexota > Anaerolineae > Caldilineales > Caldilineaceae > JAHBNG01. Next base: position 125,712 of record JBCCHB010000007.1, on the reverse strand, counting down.
TAGCCATCTGCCGGAATCGTCGCCATGTCGATGACTTCATTCTGCACAATCCATTCATAAGAGGGGGATAGAGGGCGGTTAGGGGAGCTGCCCAAAGGGACACAGGCGCGGCGATCTGCCCAATCACCATCCCGATTGCCATCAAACCATGTGTTGAGATACATGATCTCTTGGGTCGAGTTCGCATCTCGATAGACTCGAACAGTCAGCGTCTGTTGCAGACAGTCAATGAATCGGATGTTGCGATTGCGCCAACCATCGTCACCCCGATCCAGGTCGGCAATATCACCAACGAGGCCAGCGGCGTTTTGGAGAATGTTATTGGCTCCGTCCTGATCTAACCCTTGATCGGCATCGGCCTCTCGAGATAGGTACTGACCAAGAATGGCTTCATAGGTTTGGTTCAAGTGGCGTGGTCCAGCCACCTCTCCAGATGGTACTTGCCATACCGTAGGGAAATTCCCTGGCACGTTGGGGTAGGCGCGATTGACAAAGCTGTGATGGTTGCTGCTGTCTGGCGCATCGCCAAGGTCCGGACGTGGTTCAGTATCTGTAGGAAGAGTGTAGGTAACGACGAGCCGTGGTGAGAAACCATCTGCATCGGTTGTTGGATCGTCCGCCGCATCGCTGGTTTGTCCTGTCACAACGCCACCAGCCAGGACAAGCGGGCGAAGTGCTATACCATGGTTTTCGATAGTCCCATCAAGCCAGCTCCGGACCAGCGACGTCATAGGCCAAGCCAGAGGACCTGTCGCACTCGCCGTAGGGCTTGCTGCTGGATTTCCAGTGGACCATGTGACGGCTGGCTGGGTATTCCAACTGAATGGATACGGATTCCACTCATCTGTTACCAGACCGATTTCAATGGTCTGAGGCGGTGCAGTGGGTGAAAAATCTAAATGTAGCTCGAGTTTTGCCTCACTAATGACCGCCTCATTTGGAATCGCTGCGAGATCAAACTCGATAAAGGCGATATCTAAAACTTCACTGTTTTCATTTCGTCTATGAAAGACGAATATATCAGCACCGTGCAGATGAACGTAATCTGGCAACCCCTCGATTATACCCGTATCCCGTAAGGCTGGAATATCGACGGTTACTTCTTGATTGAGTGAGGCAGCGCTAACAGTGGACACAGGAAGTAAGGCCGCTAGCACCATTAGAAGCAGAGCGATTAGGATGGCTAGATTGGGTACGAATTTGGCTGAAAATCGTTGGTAGCCTCCAGTTTGGTTAGGGAATGCTATACTACAGTTGTTCGGAGATAATCTCATCTTTCTACTGCGGAGTACGGATAGGTAGGTATTCAGTTTTTGGATAGACTTTAAAATAGATTTACGGGGGTACATTGTTTGTCTCCTAAAGATTCGGTTGTACACATAGGAAGTTATGCTGCGGTCGATTTGGAAACCATAATTTTTATTTGCTTTACCAGAGTAACCAAACTACAGTTTCCAAACGGGGCAGAGCATAGGGTCGTATAACGATGGTTGTGTAAAAGGCGAAATAGAGGACGTGTCCACTCAGAAGGCCTGGAATTTTACACAGAATTCGTTATACCATCGAGTATAGATACTCAAAGTCACATGGCTGTTGTCACCAGTTCCTTTGGCTCTATTGTAGGAGGTGGCGAGGCGTCTTTCTACGCCAGAAGTCCCAGATCTGTTGGAAATAGTCCCACAGTGGTAAGGGCGTGCCTACTGAACTAGGATCTGCTGAGGATGAATACGGGGTGGACAAAGCAATCGAGGCAAATAAAAACGGTCGTCCTGCTACCTGTTTCAGGTGAGGACGACCGTTTCTTAAATCCTACGCTAAACGTGGTATAGTCTACTGTTCCTTTACTCTATGGGGAAATTACCTTCTCCTATCTTGAATCGATCAGCGGCAAGAAGATCTCCGACCTAATCCCAGGTTCATCACCACGTGGTAGGTTCGTTGGATCAAAGGTGAAGAAGCCGACATCCCATGTGAAGTCTTCCGAGCCAGACACGACGCGTATCGGCATGGTGCGCCCCGTCTGGCTATTGGCGTCGCTGTCGTTGTCCACTCCGCTGACCTCAGAGCTGGTTGTAAAGCTATAGACCTGGCTTGAAGACGGAGAACTTGGACTAACAAATTCCAAATAGTACGTGCCAGTTAGTACATTGGTAAAGGTATAAGCACCTGTCTGATCGGTGAACGTGGTGGCCATCAGATCGCCAAGGTTATCGTATAGCTTCACGACGATGCTTGACAGAGCCATCTCAGTATCGTCCCGTAACCCGTCAACCCTGCCATTCGTCCCGCGGCTCTCTTCCCAAACTTCGCCACCAATGATTGCCGTAGCCTCACCCGTGACATTTGGAACAATTAGGCCCAAATCCCAATCCGTATCGTTCTCACCAGATGTGATGTTGATGATTGGGGTACGCCATGTTGTTGAGTCAACATCACTATCTTCACTCTCATCAGTACCTACCTCGTCGTCAGTTGGGGCATAAGACGAGGGAAGATCAAAGACAAGGTAGTAGTTTCCACCTAGGAGCCGCTCAAATCGATAGGTGCCTGTGGCGTCGGTCGTTGTCGTAGCGACTAGTTGATTCTCTTCGCCATAGAGCATGACAGTTATACCCGACACACCAGCTTGAGACATCTCCTCATCTTGCAGGCCATTTCCATTAGCATCAAGCCAGACTCGATCACCGATTGCACCTGTGTTCTGTTCTTCGATGTAAAAGCCTGCATCCCAGTTGCGATCATCTTCACCACTCTCTAGCGTAATCGGCGACGTAATCCCTGTTATCAAATCGGCATCGCTATCCTCAGCCGGATTGGAGCCAACGTCTTGTGGGCTAAACAAGTAGCCCTCAGGGGCAGTGAAGCCTAAACGATAGGTGCCAGGTGCTAGATTCCTAAAGAGGTAATTGCCGTTCTCATCGGTTCTCGTTTCAGACAACGCGTTATTAGTAGAATCCCGCAGCGTTACCAGAATGCTGGGCAAGCCTGGTTCATCTTGGTTTTGGATACCGTCTCGATTTGAATCCAACCAGACTCTGTTACCCAATGTCGCAGGCCTTTCGCTGGGCAGATAGAGACCCAAATCCCGGGTTGGATCATGTTGACCTGCCGTCAAAGAGAAGGGTGCTGTTTGTAGCGAATCGGCTTGGACATCGCTATCAAATAGATCATCAGTCCCGGCATCTGTTGGGCTAACTGAGAAGCCAGCAGGTGGTGTAAAGCGAAGATAGTACCCTCCTGGAAGCAAGCCATCAAAGTGATATGAGCCATCCGCGTTGGTCGTGGTTACTCCAACTTGGTCGTTATCCGCCGTAAAGAGGGTAACGCTGACACCGGGGACACCAATTTGCTCTATCTGGGCTGGCTGGCCGGTCTCATCGCCATCTTGCGTCCCATCGGCGTCTGTATCGTACCAGACCAGATCACCCACTGACGCCTCCCGGGTAATGCCCAAATCCAGCGTCAGATTGCTTGTCTCTGGGACTAGAGTGCCTGTCGATGGGGTAACGCCCGTATCGGGATCCGCATCACTATCAATCCCATCATCTGTGCCTACATCCTGCAGGGTTGGAATATATCCGATGGGCAAGGAGGAGAGATCGAATCGAACATAGTACTCACCAGATGGCACAGCGGGGAAGAGGTAGAAGCCATTGTCAAAGGTCGTTGTAGTGAGGAATGGACTTTCTGTAATGGGTACACCGTCTTGGTAGAGCCATACGGTAACATTGGGGACACCCTGTTCACCTGAATCCAAGAGTCCATTGCCATTTTCGTCAAACCAGACTCGGTCACCAACAGCCACTGGTGTATTGAAAAAGCCGAAGTCAATGGTCAGATCGCTATTGGCCCCATCCCCGTCATTTGTGGGTTCGTTGTTGGGTGTCAAGGTAATATCGGGGCTACGAACCGCTCCATTTATGGTGGATTGGATACCATTGTCATCGTTATCTCGCTGATCATCAGCTTCACTTTCGATAGGGCTGCTACCCGTAAAAGGTGCCAGAGGCGTTGGAATGTAGACAAAGTAGATACCTGGCTCCAGATCGGTAAATTGGTAGAAACCGCCACCACTGGTCTGTTCGGTGCGTACAGGTGAAGCGCTTGTTGGATCATCACCAGCTTGGAAGAGCTGGACCGTCACACCATCAATACCTGGTTCATTGGGATCGACTATACCGTTGCTATTGGCATCATTCCACACCAAGTTTCCAAGGCTCATCAAGACACTGCTAGGTGGTACAACACCAAAGTCAACGGTTAGATTGCTGTTGCCATCCAGCGTCCCTGCTCCATCATTGCCTGGTAAAGTGCTCAAAGTGGGCGATTCATTCAATGGTTCGTCACTACCCAAAGAGACAATTCCACTACTGATCCCATCAATGGTGACAACGCTGCTATCCAAACCATTGTCATTTTGATCGTCGTTGTTGTTGGGATCTTCTTCCTGTCCTGCGCCAGTGGAGTGCGTATATCCCTCAAGAAGACCGTCAGCCATAAAGTTGCTGGCAGCAATCCGCACGCGGTAGTCTCCAGGATCAAGCTCATTGAAGAGATAGAATCCATTGACGGTTTCAGTTACCATGCCAGTTGGTGAACCGTCACCGTTTAGAAGTTCGACGAGAACGCCATCTGGCACATAGCTTTCTCCCGTATCGACCACACCGTTATCGTCAGAGTCAATCCAAAGATAGTTACCTAGGCTATACATAGGTTTCCAGAAACCGAAGTCGATGGTCTGATCGCTGCTGCTTCCATCGCCATCATTGGTTGGCTCGCCATTGATGGTTAGCTCAATATCCGGGCTGCGTACAGGTCCACCCGGCAAGATCTGGATGCCATTGTTGTCGTTGTCCTCCTGATTGTCAACTCCATCCGTTCGGGAGCTGCTCATGGGGAGGCCAGTTGGTGGGCTGGGAATGTAGATGAAGTATGACCCAGGTGTGAGGCCGCTAAAGTGGTACGAACCATCCGCCGCGGTAGATTGGGTCATAAGCGGGTCGCTGTTTGATGGATCGCTACCCGTCATAAAGAGCTGGAGTTGGAGACCTGCAATGCCCGATTCCGTCAGTGGGTTATACTGGCCATCATTGTCTTCATCGTGCCAGACCATGTTGCCGATAGCGACAGTTGTAGCCGGAGGCACAACGCCGAAGTCCACAGTCAAGTTGCTGCTACTATCTTCAGTTCCCAGGCCATCATCACCGGATGTTCCTGTAGCCGTAGGCGTCTCTAACGTTGGCTCATCCGAATTCAGGATCACAAGACCACTGGTAATACCGCTTGCAACTGGGTCAGAAGTATCCAGTCCATTATCATTTTGATCGCCGCCTGCATTGGGATCGTCCTCCTGGCCATCTCCACTGCTGTGGGTATAGTTGGCCAGACGACCACCAGGGGCGAAATTAGAAGCAGCCAAGCGCACTCGGTAATTCCCTTCTGTCAGGCTGCCAAATATGTAGAAGCCATTCGCGGTTGTGGTATTGTTGAGTGGGCGGCCCTGCTCATCGAGCAGTTCAATAAAGACGCCATCTGGCACTGGTCCTTCGTTGGGATCCACTATGCCATTGTTGTTGGTGTCACTCCACACATAGTTCCCCAAACTATGGGCGGCCCGTACGACACCAAAATCAACGGTGAGGTTGCTATTCGCATCGGGAGTACCGTTGCCATCATCACCAGGTGTTCCCGTAGCCGTTGGTGTCTCACTAGTGGGTTCGTTGGTCCCAATGGTAACAGGCGCACTTGTGATGCCATCGGTGGGTGGGCTAGAGCCGTCTAATCCATTATCATTCTGATCGCCATCATTATCTGGGGTTGCTTCTTGATTGACGCCGGTGCTGTGACTGTACCCAACCAGTAGACCCGAAGTCTGGAAGTTGCTTGCCGCTAGACGAACCTGGTAGCGTCCAGGAATGAGGTTCGTAAAGAGGTAGAAGCCGTTGACGGTAGTCGCGGATTGGAGTACCACGCCTTGAGAAGATAGCAGTTCCACGAGCACCCCATCAGCCACCGGCGACTCATTTGCGTCTACCTGGCCATTGTTGTCACCGTCCAGCCAAATATAGTTGCCCAAGCTGTGCTGGGTAGGCTCCGCTCCTGATCGGAAGAAACCAAAATCGATGGTCAGATTGCTGTCTTCATCGCGGGCGTTTCCGCTCGTTGGGCCTGTATCGTTGATTGGTTCATTGCCTGTAGCCAAGGTCACTGCTTTAGAGGTGATGCCGCCTGTGCCATCTGGATCCCCGTTGTCATCATTGTTCTGATTGTTGTCCGGATCCGGCGCACCGGTGGTCCCGACATCATTCCCCGTACTGCTGCTAAGACCTTCCAGTGGCTTACCAGTACCAAACTCAGAGGCAGGAACTTGGACAATGTAATCACCTGGAACTAGATTATCAAAGAGATAGAAGCCGCTAATGTTGGTGGTTGCCGTGAGGTTTAGATCCTCGTCTGGCGCATTGTCACCATTCGTGTCTCGCCAGAGCTTCACCTGCACGCCAGCGATCCCCGTCTCCCCATTGTCAATCAAGCCACTATTGTCACTGTCCAACCAAATCTGGTCACCCAGGCTCAGCTCGGGTTGGCCCCCAATTTGGAAAAAGCCAAAGTCAACGGTCAAGTTGCTGTTCTCATTGGTGGCCGTGCCGCTGGTTAAACCACCATCATCGGTTGGTTCACCATCAGCAGTCAATGTGACAGCTAGAGAGACGATACCACCACCCATTGGGATGCCGTTGTCATCATTGTTCTGATCATTGTCCGGATCCGGTGCGCCGGTCCCTGAGTCATTCCCCGTGCTGGAGGAGTGACCCTCAAGTGGTTTGCCCGTTGCAAACTCGCTTGCCGGAATCTGGACGACATAGTCACCTGGTGTAAGATTATCGAAGAGGTAGAAGCCGCTGATGTTGGTGGTCGCTGTGATAGCCAGATCCGTATCCGGCCCACCGTCACCATCGTCATCGCTCCATAGCTTTAGCAGAACGCCTGAGATTCCTGGCTCACTCCCATCGATCTGGCCATTATCATTAATGTCTAGCCAGACTTGATCACCCAAACTCATAGGGCCCGGGCCTTCTTGGTAGAAACCAAAGTCCACTGTCTTGTTGCTGCTGTTATTGGGAGCCGTTGAGGCTATCCCTGCCTCGTTGTCATCAATCGGTTCGCCGCGGCTGACGAGCGTAATGGCTTGGGTTACAACACCATCCAAATTTCCCAGATTGACGGCGGGGTCGCCATTGTCATCATCTTCTATCGGTGAATCATCCACATCCGGCGCTATGCCATTACCTGTGCTTGAGGAGAGACCATCTAACGGTGCGTTTGGCGCAAAGTTGGTAGATGGAATCTGGATGAAGTAGTCGCCAGGTGGTATGCCATCAAAGAGGTAATAGCCATTAGTACCCGTGGTTGCACTCAACCCAGTGTCTGTTTCCGGAATGCCATCATCGTCAGCATCTATCCAGAGGTTGAGGGTAACACCTTGAATACCCACTTCGTCCACGTCTTTGACGCCATTGTTGTCCACGTCCAACCAGACCTGGTCGCCCAGAGCAACTGGCTCGTAGAAACCAAAGTCTACTGTGCGATTGCTGCTCTCAGTGGCTACGTTGCTGGCAATGCCAGATTCATCGTCATCGGTTGGTTCTCCGCCCACTGTAAGGGTAACTGCCTTGGAGAGCACGCCAAGCCCTGCCACCGGATCGCCGTTGTCATCATTATCTACATCACCTGTATCCGGATCGGGTGAGCCGGTGGCCCCAATATCATTTCCGTTACTAGAGAGGAGGCCAAAGAGCGGGCTGGCAGGTTCAAACTGATCGGGAGCAATTTGGACAACATAGTCACCAGGAACCAGATCATCAAATATATAATATCCCTCTGCATTGGTTGTAGAGGTCAAAGTTGTGTTGGTATCGGGAGCACCGTCGCCATTATCATCGGTCCACAGGGTGGCTGTAACGTCAGCAATGCCAACCTCACTACTATCCTTTACACCGTTGTTATTGGCATCAAACCAGATCTGGTCGCCCAGGCTAACCGTCTCTGGGGTGGGAGGCTCGTCAATTGTGCCGTTGAGAGTCAAGACACCATCGATACCATTTCCGTCGTTGCGACATCCTTCTACCCAACGAATGCCTATTGGCGAGCCATTACCCGGATTATCATCTTGGAAGAGTGTACGGGGAATGACAAATTCGATGACGTATGTGGGGCTGTCATTCTCTAAAATCCCTCCAGGAAATGTATATTCATAGTAGGCCGTCTGCACAGCTCCTCTGGATTCTACCAAGCCGGGCGTCCCGATGGGATCGAAGTTAGTATGGGACCAACCACCAGTAGTAAAGCCCTTGAAGACGCTGGTATACCATGCGCTGCCTGGATCAGGTGAATTGTCGCTGCCGCCAGCATCGTACTGCGTTTTGTATAGCTGATCGCCTAAGGAGAAGTCTCGCTCGTCCGCCGCAATCCATCCGGCTTCATTATATGGCACTTGGGTGGTCCGGTCTTCGTGAACAAGATCCACACCATAATCATAGCGAAAAGCGTTGTCACCTTGCTCATCGCGAGGCGTACCGACCCCGAGATCCAGAGCCAGATCGCCAGGGTAAAAGATGGAGCCTGTGGTGCTGCCCACAAATTTAATATCTGGTACACCTAATGCATCAAAGACGCTACCCGAAACTTGGTTGGTATAGGTTCCAGAGAAAGGCACAGAGGTGACGATGGCTATGTAAAAGTAATCGGCATCATTATCAAAGTAAAACGCCTCTACGTCGTACTCTTCACCACCGGACGGATAGTAGTCTAAGTCTGCGGTGCCAGGTGCCGGATCATGATCGACCGTGACGTGATCGCCAGTTGGATCACCGTATCGATAATTGCCAATCCAGTCCCCTTCGATCCAGTCGACTGTATCACCGGGACGATTGGGGACAAAGCTGGTCCAGTCGAAGACATAAGTGTTGTCTGGGCCGGCATTGGTGTCTACATCACCGATGGTCGTAGCCAACCCCGAATCGGTTACGCTCTGCAGTTGTAGATTGACCTGAAAGTAGTTGGTAAGAAGTTCACCAGCGGTTGCTTCTGGCGCTGGATCTTGCTGGGAAGGTGCCTGTACGGCTGTCATGACAGATGAAGCATAAGCTGGCTGCACGTCCCCAGAAAAAATAGTGGCAGCCGCTACGAGTCCAAAAACAAATAATAGATAAAGGCACTTTTTCAAAGGGAATTGGGCAAAACAAACCCACTCCCGAACGATAGAACGGAACATAATAGAACTTTCTCCTTGATACAACATTCTCAGTTGATCACAAGTTCATTCCTCCGGCCCCTGGGCAAGGCTCGGAGATCAGCTTAGTAGCTGCTCTGAGCACTCGAAGGAACAAATACGAAGAGCCGAAGAAGCTCTCCGTGACGTTGCGAACGACTGACATTTAATGCTAAAGCCCAGTCATCTCATCTGCAGGAATGATGAATATGGTGAGCGACCCGCGCGGCAATCGAATGATTGTGTGCTATTGCGTGGGAATATGTAGATTGGTTTTGGGTACAATCAAACTGAAAGCATACACTATTCGCTTATTATTGGCAAGGACTGATTTTTATACCTAGTTTGGCTTGAGAAGCGTACTTTACGTACTCCGATGGGGCTTTATGAACGATGATTAACAGGGCAGACATCCATCCAACTGCACCACGGACGGATGAAAATCGAACAAAGATTAGAAGATTGTGCAGATTCTTAATCTTTCTAATCTTTTCATCTTTGTTATTTATAGGGCAGACATCCATTCATCCAACTGCACCGCGGAAGGATGAAAATCAACAAAGATGAGTAAGATTTTGTAGATTTTTTTTATCTTTGAAATCTTCAAATCTTTGTTTAGTTTTCAGGGCAGGAAAGGATACCAATTGAAAAGCGGTTGACGATCTTACCAATCGTCAACCGCTTTGATAGAGAGAACAGAGCTTTCAGCTAACCAGCCGATAGCAATGAACTTTTCTCAAGCCAAGGCGAAAAAAACTCGGCACCTTGGCGGCTATGCGTGAGCCCTTTTGGTTCAGGCTTGTCCAGGTCAGGTTTATGTAGGAAAATCGTAACGACCTGACCCAGAGACTATTCCTTGTGAGAGTAGTCTATATCTTCAATATCTGACCGTTGTCGGGGGCGAGTGCGCTCGATATCCAGTGTAATACCCGCTATCATAGCTGCAATGGCAGCAACCGCCAGTGTTTTGGGCAGGAGCCATAAGAGAATCAGGACCCCAATCACACCAAAGACAAGCGGGAAAGCCATGAGCTGCAAATGATTGCCGCGACGAATGACTACCTGCCTTTCATTGCTGCGTCGAACCAAATCCTGGGTCTGTTCCCAGACTCGGCCCGTCTTCCCGCCTATATCCTCTGTCCAGTTCATTTCTTTAGTCTGTTTTTGTTGATTTTCATTCATAATGGTTATTCTTTACTATACAAAATCGAAATTATGCAGAGCCGTCTGATTCTACATCAATCTGCTGCACTTCTTCCTCTTCACTCTCTTCTTCAACCTCTCGCACAATTTCTACTTTGAATTGGGCAACCAAGGCTGCCATGGCACCAACTGCAGCCAGGAGAGGGGCAAAGACAGCCAAGACACCTCCTACTGCAGCACCAGCAGTTAGGGGAACCTCGAGCAGAATCTCATCATCGGGGCGGCGAATAATCAGGCGACGAACGCTTCCTTCTTCTAACAAGTCTTTAACGCGCTCGACCAATTGACCACCAGCAATTTCGATCTCTTCCGTCCAAGTCCGTTCTGTGTTGCCACCGTTATTTTTGTTTTCCATGTTAATTTTCATTCCTTTATATTTTTAGCAGTTTATTGTATCGCACTGCGCTTTATCATTTATCTACTGAACTCACCCATGTGAATCATCATGTTTGGAATGAGTACATGCACTCTGGGCTAGATGGCCTACTCTACGCTTATTTAGATCTCACCACGCTCATGAAAGCGACATCTCAGTTAGTTTCGCATGGTTATGAGTGCTTGTCATAAATCAATACGTACATCCGGTAATTTTGTTTCATGGCAATCATGGCCTGTGTTATACTATACTCGGTAGCCCGCACTCAGCTTGTCCCCGTGAGCATGGGGATTGGTCGCTTAGGCCAGAGTTACTTCATCGTACACTTATAGATGACCAGAACTTTTCTGTCCTTCCTTTTCAGAATTTTCTAGAGCGGATTGGTCTCGAATCGGGACAAGACTTTTCCAGCGAAGTATACAGCATTGTGATCGAATGATGCTGCGGTTGGTCATCTATACAGAACCTGAGTAGTGCAACCGATGGCAATGAATCTTTATTTAGCCAGACGTTGCTGAGCCGCAGCAGCATGACCATCCAATCCCTCCGCAAGGGCAATACGAGCAGCAATCGGGCTTAGCTGGGCTGAAGTCTCAGCATCGAGTTCAACGATGCTGCTGATCTTGACAAAGTCGGCCACGTTGAGGGGGGAGGCGAAGCGGGCAGTGGCGCTGGTGGGCATGGTATGGCTAGGGCCAGCAACATAATCACCCAGTACTTCAAACGAACGCTCGCCGACAAAGAGGCCACCTGCATCGCGAATCTTAGACGTATAGCGTTCGGGCGTCTCGCTAGCAATACAGGTATGTTCGGCCGCAAAGTCGCTGGCCAATAGGCAAGCCTCGTCCATATCATGAGTGAGCACAATTCCGCCCCGTTTGGTTAATGACTCGGCAATGACATCGGCACGGGTAAGCTGTTCTAACTGATGTCCGATCTCTGCTTGAACAGCATGGGCAACCTGCTTTGAAGGGGTAAAAAGAATAGCGGTGGCCAGGACATCATGTTCGGCCTGAGCCAACATGTCGGCCGCAACCCAAGCAGGGTTGGCACTTTCGTCTGCCACAACAACGGTTTCAGTTGGGCCATAAAGCCCATCAATGCCGACAATGCCATAAACCTGCCGCTTGGCCAATGTAACCCAAAGACTGCCAGGGCCAACGATCTTATCAACTCGCCGAATGCTTTCCGTGCCAAAGGTGAGTGCGCCTATAGCTTGGGCACCGCCTATGGCCAACATTTCGTCGACGCCCGCGATGGCCCCAGCCGCGAGTATGACATCGGGAATTCGACCATCGGCTCCAGGAGGGGTAGTTACAACCAGTTCCTCGACGCCAGCAACCCGACCAGGCAAGGCACACATGAGCAAAGTTGACGGAAGAGGAGCGGTTCCACCTGGCACGTAAACACCCACCCGCTGAATCGGCGTAACCCGCTGGCCAAGGGTACCGCCCATCTCATTTGTACTCCAATTGGGTAAGGGTTGACGGCTATGGAAATCGCGTATTCGCTGAGCGGCACATTCTAGTGCGTGACGCAATTCAGGGTCGATCCGCTCTAGCGCCGCCTGAGGTTCACCATCCGGTGTCTTTAGAGTAACATCGGCAATCTGGTCCAAGCGCTCCGTCCAATCATGGATAGCTTGGTTCCCCCGTAGGCGGACGTCTCGCAGGATCTTCTGGACACCCTGTTCTGGCGTTAGGGCCTCACCATAAATCCGAATAGACTCTGCGCGTTCATCGGCACCCATATCAAACTCATCAAATAAGAAGGCATTCTCTCGCTGGAGGATACTCGATTGGGCATCCTTTACCGAATAAGTAGTAAGCATACGTTGTTCTCTAGATGTTTCTCTTTACATTCCCGATTTAAATTTTGAGGGCTATATTTTATGAATTATTCAAGAGCACTTGTCTGTGCAAAGCTGGCTCAAGAAGTCTATGGAGACCTGGATACAATAAAGTTTAGTGGTTTTCCCAATAGTACTCCGGAGATCTTTGAAAACAAAGGGACGGATACCCAAAGCGTCATTTTACCAGTTCCGGAAAACGATGCTGTCTACATCATTTTCAGGGGCACAGAAAATATCCGAGACTGGCGCACCAATATTATATTTAGCCGCGATCTATTCACCTTTGAGAATACGTCAGACGATCCTATGAATCTTCTAGAGGACACCGTATCCCCTGCAGAGGACGTAGCCCAACTAGAGGCGATCCGACCTGCAGAAGGCCGCACTGATTTGGCCCCAGACGCTCCTTTAGCCAAGATGCACAATGGCTTCGTCCGTGCCTACCAATCTGTACAGGATGGATTACATCAGTACATACGGCAGTATAATCCAGGCAGCATAACTGTCACGGGCCATAGCCTGGGCGGGGCACTGGCCACGCTCTGTGCGATTGACTTTCAACTATCATATGAGGGTAAATGGCCCATTGAGATCTTTACCTTTGGCTCTCCTCGTGTCGGAAATCCCCAGTTCCGGGATCTCTTTGATGCCAATATTTCCCGTAGCTATCGTATGGTCAATGGGCTGGATATTGTCCCTGGTCTGCCACGCTGGTGGAACGGCTATCGCCACGTCAATACCGTTGATCACATCGGTCGGCACTTTACCTATAAGTTTATAACAGGGCGGGTAAGCCATCACCTCATGACAGACTATATTCATGAGCTAGAGGCACTTGTCTAGGCCGCTGAACTGAAGTGGGTCGACCTAAGTTGAAGCCCTAGCTGTCCTTCTATGTAATGCGACTTAGGATCGATGTAGCTTCGGCATACGGATCACTAATACGCTGCCGGATCCGCTCGATCATGCTGGAACTCGTCTCGGCTGGCATGGCCTTGCGGATTCGTCGGTTTAGGTCAGCCCGGACAATGTTTTCTATGGTTTTGCTGATACGAAGCTCTTCCCGAACTGCCAACTCCCCTGAATCCACAAGCCATCGATGATGCTCATCGATTCGCTCTCGCAGCAAATCAACACCATCCCCAGACGTTGCAACAGTCTTTTGCACAGAGATCTCCCATTGATTCTCTGGCAAACCTTTCGTGTCTGATGAGAGGCCCGGCGCGATTTCACTAACTGGCTGCATCATATTAACTGGAAGTAGTTGACCATGGTGGCGAACTTGGCGGGTAACGCCACTATCAACAGCGAGCACCATCTCTAAGGCTTGAATCGTTTTATCTACTCCTGGGCGGTCGGCTTTGTTTACGACGAGGAGATCGGCGATTTCCAAGATGCCCGCCTTGATCGCCTGCACCTCGTCGCCCATTCCTGGTGCTTCCACAACTAGCGTGGTATGAGCGGTGCTCACAATTTCAATCTCTGCTTGACCTACGCCCACTGTCTCAACCAGTATCCGATCAAAGCCCGCGGCGTCCAGAACCGTCACGGCATCACTGGTGGTTTTGCTCAACCCGCCTAAGCTGCCGCGAGTGGCCATGCTACGGATAAAAGCCCCGGAGTCACCTGACAAGGCCCTCATTCGTACTCGGTCGCCCAATAGGGCACCACCGCTGAAGGGGCTGGTTGGATCAATGGCAACAATGGCCACCGTGAGGTCAGCCCTGCGATAGCTTTGGGCCAAAGCCGTAACCAGAGTAGATTTGCCCGTACCTGGTGCGCCGGTTATGCCGATAATGTGGGCCTTGCCCGCGTGGGTGTAGAGGCTGCTGAGCAGCGACGGTGCGTCAGGTTGCTCATTTTCAACAAGGGTAATGGCCCGGGCAACCTGTAATCGATTTCCCTCCAGCACGCCCTGCATAAGCTTACTATGCATCAAGTCGGCCCACCGCTTCGTCTTCAGCGTCTTCTTCAAGGTCTATACCTGCTCGCTCTTGAAACACAGTGCGGATGTAATCGATGATATCTTGGGTAGATGTGCCGGGGCCAAAGACCGCATCAACCCCGGAATCTTTGAGTGGAGCGATATCCTCATCAGGAATGATGCCTCCGACAAGGACAAGGACATCATCTTGACCCTGGGTGTGTAGTAGATCAACCACTTTGGGACAGAGGGTCATATGCGCACCACTTAGGATGCTCATGCCAACGATATCAACATCTTCTTGCAGGGCAGCTTCTGCAATCATCTGGGGAGTCTGCCGAATGCCGGTGTAGATTACCTCAAAGCCAGCGTCTCGCAAAGAACGGGCGATCACTTTGGCACCACGATCATGACCGTCAAGTCCGGGCTTAGCCAGAAGCACTCGGGGAGTTCGTTGATTCATTCTAGATCGTTTCTCACTATTCTCTCGGCGTATGCTCTGAATTGTATAAAAGGTCAGGTTAAAATTCGAGTCTGCATACCTATTATCCTGTATAATTCGGTGAGGTTCAAGTTTGCCAAGCACTTATCTACTTTAGCTAACCTCTATTTATACTCAGCTCCGTTTGAAAACAGGTGTTTGGTCTCTCTGGTAGAGCTTCGGAAAACACCTGTTTTCATAACGACCGCAGTATAGGTCTACCTACATGTAAGAATCGGCAGCTCGCAGTGGAGTAGGCACGATGCAGAGTATAAACAGATATGATTTCCCATCCACAATTAACGGGGGTACAAGAGTGCGACGCACTCGACTGGCTAACATTCTCGCCCCGAAACCCAAAGGCACCCACAGGTGTAGTTTCCATCCACAATTAACTGATTTCATGATACAATGGCATGGTTATTAACAGGCAACAATGGACAAGTCATTAACATGCCAGAGAATCGAATTATGAAAAAGCGAGTTCTATAATAAACCAGATACACAACATGAACTATACACCCGAAGAAACAGCCCTAAAAATCGGGGAAAAAATCACTGCGGTTGATCACAGATTTCTCGATATGCTAGGTATCGAAGCCGAGCCATTTCAACCCGGTCGCGCGGTCTGCCATATGACTATTCGTGAAGACATGCTCAACTCAGGCAAATTCTGCCACGGAGGCTTTATATTCTTCCTAGCCGATAATGCCTTTGCCTATGCTTGCCTGGCCAAAAATCAAGCCATGGTGACGCTCTCTGCTCACGTTATCTTTACCAGCGCGGCCAAACTAGGTGATCGGCTGACTGCTATAGCCCAAATTATGACCCAAAGTGGACGCACCAGCAGTGGTGATGTGGAGATTGTCAATCAGGATGGCGAGACGGTGGCACGCTTCCAAGGCGTAGCGTATTGGCGGAAAGACCCAGTGCTGGGAGCAAAAAAGAGAAAGACAGAGGAATGAAACCATGCCCCAATTTGAAACGCTAGACAAAATAGAAGCCGGTATGCCGGTCTTAACAGCCAGCGGCAGCGTGATCCGAGTCACTGAAGAGTTGGCCGCGGCCTTTGAGCCAGGGGATACCTTGGCCGTTGCATCCTCATCGGGAGAATTACTGCGGATTCCAGCCACTGAGCGGGCGATTGCCGCCAATGCCGTAACGCGTAGTGTGGATGCCTTTCATCAAATGGGGACGGTTTCGGATGGGCAGATTTTAGAATTTTATGGTCAATTTGCGGCAGCTCTGGAAGATGATAAGATTTGGACACAGATTGCTGAGGTAAATGCGAAAGATGTAGACAGTGCGAAAGCGCGAGGGCGTTCCACAACAAGATTGGAGGCCACTAGTAAGTTACGTCAAGGCATGATTGACGGCTTGCGCGGCTGGATCCATGCGCCTTCTCAGCGGGGCCACATTGTAGAGACCGTTCAGCATGACGGCTTCAGGGTAGAGTTGGTAGGGGCCGCCCTAGGGGTAATTGCCTTTGTCTTTGAAGGTCGCCCCAATGTTCTAGCGGATGCGTGTGGTGTTTTGCGCAGCGGCAATACGGTCGTCTTTCGCATTGGCAGTGACGCATTACGTACGGCGCAGGCTATTATGGAATATGCGCTCAATCCGGCGCTTGAGGCTGCGGGCTTGCCCAACGGGGCAGCCAGCTTAGTCGAAAGTTCAGCCCATGCTGCAGGATGGGCACTTTTCCTGGATGAGCGGCTCTCTTTGGCTGTTGCTCGGGGTTCTGGCCCTGCGGTAGAGATGCTCGGCTCCTTGGCCCGCAGTGTCGGAGTCCCGGTAAGCCTCCATGGGACTGGTGGGGCCTGGATTGTGGCAGCCGAATCAGCTGATGCAGCCATCCTGGAGGATGCGGTCGTACGTTCCTTGGACCGCAAAGTTTGCAACACGCTCAATACCTGCTGTATCGTCCGATCCCAAGCAGACGTATTGGCCCCCGCGTTTTTGCGAGGCCTGGAAGAAGCGGGCAAGCGGCGTGAACACAACTTCAAGCTTCACGTGGCTCAGGGGAGCGAAAGCGCTGTGCCCCAAGACCTTTTCCAGAAAATTGTTCCCATCGGTCGGGCCGAAGGCAATGTGGACGAACCCCAGGCACAAACCATTGCCCCAACCGACCTGGGCCAGGAATGGGAATGGGAGGAGTCCCCTGAGGTCACCCTTACCTTGGTCAATTCCGTGGATGAGGCTGTCGCATTATTTAATGCACAAAGTCCCCAATTCATCGGTGCCCTTCTATCTGAAGAGCAAGCTGAGCATGAACATTTCTACGACACCATCAACGCCCCTTTTACCTCCAACGACTATACCCGCTGGGTTGATGGTCAATTTGCCCTACATCGGCCAGAGTTGGGGCTGTCCAACTGGCAGAATGGACGCTTATTTGGACGGGGAGCCATTTTGAGTGGAGATAGCGTCTTTACGCTGCGGACCCGATACGTGAAGGAGTAAGGCAATGATTAGTAGCCCGCAGTCATTTGGTTGCTCAGTCCTAAGTCTGCCCAGTCGATGTCCTTCCTATTGCGGACGACCCTGTAAATAACAAAGATGACAAGATTAGAAAGATGAAAGATCTGCGTAATCTTCTAATCTTTGTTCGACTTTGATCCGCTGTGGTGTTGCTTGAACCATGAAAAACGACTGATTATACTGCGTCAGAAAAACCTTGTTCTGGCGCTTGACAGCCCACGTAAGAAATTTTAAGAAGGGAGGAGATCCCGAATCTTCATGGGGACAAGCTTTTTCTGGCCATCTATAAGTCTAATTTCATGACCAATTCCCCATCGTCTTCTTCGCCTGTATGCTCAAACTCTAAACCTTCATAGAACTCCTTGGGGCTACCCTCCTCCGGCACGTAACTTAAAATGAGTTCAGTTGCATTGGGACGCGCTTTGACGTGCTCGATGAGCAGCAACATAGCTTGTCGTCCAAAGCCCATTCGTTGATAGCTTTCGTCGATCATGAAGCGCCATAGATAATATTCCGCTCCATCGGTTGCGTCAGGTTCGTCATGGATCATCAGAAAGCCGACGGGGGTCTCGTCTGCATAGATAGCGCGAAACCAAGCATGTTCAGAAAAGTAGGCTTCGGCAATGGATTCGGCATTGCTGTCTACAAAGACGGTTTGAGCGTCGGTTACCTTTAAGTTGAGAATACTGCCTAAAGTATCTTCAGTGATCTCGCGCAGAGTAACGGTTGATTCACGGGTTGGATTTGGGATTGATTCAGTCATTATAGATCATCCTGTCGGCATAAAATCTGCGGTTGTTGAAGTTTTTCCACGTTTGATTATTCAAGCTATATGCTCTATATGGTCAGTATACCAAACGTTGGGGTAAGCGTCTGTGTAGCAGGGCGTCAAGATACGTAATTGCTTAGCCAGCGACTTTTATGTACCAACCCGTCTGATTGTATCAACCCCTTTTATTGTAACCTCGCCGAACATATGCCGACTCGTGAGCCTACATAGATGGAGTGGATTATGCCTGGATTCATAAGTTTATCCTCATTTCCAATTCGTCGCCGTGTTTTTCGCCTGTATCTTCAAAGCCGAGACTAGCATAAAAATCTCTGGGGCCTCCCTCTTCTGGCACGTAGCTGAGGTAGAAAGCAGTTGCGTTGGGACGTGTCCTCATGTGGTCAAGCAACAGTGAGATAGCCTGCCGTCCAAAGCCCATTCTCTGATAACGTTCGTCAACCATGAAGCGCCATAGATAGTAGACTGGGCCGTTTTCTCCATCCGGTTCATCATGGATCATCAAGAAGCCGATCGGCGTCTCATCAGCATAGATGGCCCGGAACCAAGCGTGTTTAGAAAAGTGGGCTTGGGCAATGGAGACGGCGTTGGGCGCAACAAAATTTTTTTGGTTTTCAGCTACTTTAAGACGAAGGATGCTGAGTACAGTTTCTTCTGTGATCTCGCGTAAGGTTACGGTAGAGTCACGGGTTGGGTTTTCGGTGGTTTCGCTCATGTCGGGGAATCCTTTCGTGTTGATGTACTATGCTGATATTCGATAGCTTCGTTAACGCCTGCAATTGCTGAAATGCCGAGTTTATCGAGCATAGTCTGGAAGAGTTTCGCAAACTGGGTGGGGTGCAGGTCTCCTTCGGCTGCACTAGAAAAATAGGATCGGATTGGCGGTGCGCTGATAGATTGGCGAATTGTCTGATACTGTTCTTGTTTGCCAATGGTGCTGGCGTGGATTCGCCCTAAGGTGGTCATAAGTTCAACCAATCCAGCCTTGGTACGTTTGGAATCATTCCCCTGAACGACCTCAACCAGTGTATTGCCTTGACCTAGATCTTCCAATACTAAAATGCCCTTTGTTTGGTCTGCACCGTAGAGTTGAGGTGCAGGTGGTTCATCATCAAAGCACTCCTTTAAGAAGCTCAATCCAGACCACTCATTAAAGAAACGCTGTGCGGCAAATGAATCGCTGTTCAGTGGAGTAAACGGTTTGTCGTCGGTGGTGAATACCTGTTTTGCTATGACTGTGCCAGGCGCGTCGGCAGGTCCATCTATAACTTGGAAACGGCGTGTTGCGGAACGTTCGTCATTGTCAAGTTCGTCGGCTGGAGCGAGCTTGACAGGCGTTCCCCACGCCGATGTTAAAATTGCTTGGGTGTAGGTAATGGCAGTTGCTTGTGTTTGTTCACTCATGAGTCTTTGCTCCGACATGTAGGTGAGATAAGAATTGTTCAACATCTGCTGGTCTACGGCACTGAACAACCTTTTCAGCATACGGCTCAAGATACTGTGAAACTGTCACCCGATTGACTGCACCATCATCATCAGGTGCTTTGGGAATTCTCGGCTCTGGTTCCAGGTAGAACGGCAAGCAGCCCCAGGTAAACCGAGCCAATTTCAATAGCCCTGGATGACGGTTTTCTCCTGCCCAACTGAGTTTGAAGTGACGAGTGACGACCCGCGGAATTGAAATAGTCATTGGTAGGTCCAGCCAGACGATAGCATCCGCGGAACCAAGCAATTCATCAATCCACCAGAGAAAGAAGCCCTCGGTAGCCCAAGCAGGCTGTATAGCTATCTCTTGCAGATTGGTTAGCCGCTCTGCAAGCGTACGCTTGCGTGCGTATCCACCTACGTAGGCGATAGTATCGAGTTCATACCACGGGCATTTGAGCCGTTCTGCAGCATGGCGAGCGAGCGTGGTTTTGCCGCTGCCTGCAGCACCTAGGATGTGGATGCGCCTTATATTTTTCCCTCTGACTGATTCCATCATCTCTGTTATTCTTTACGCGCAATCGCAATGATCGTATAGTCGTCCAACTCAATTGGTGCATGGGATGCTGACTTGCCAGAGAATGCGTTTACTGAGAACCCGCTTAGCTGCAACATCAACTTGAGTTCTGTGGGTACATAGTTTCGCGCGCTAGTCATGATCCCTTTTTCAACGCCTTCGGGTGTATCCCACGTAGCCCTGCTTGTGTTGACCATACGCTCCAGGTCAAATTCGTTATTTGCAATGGCCTCTTCGGATAGATTACGGAGCATCCGTATGGCATTGGGAACCTCCACAATAAACGTTGCTCCACTGTTTAGAACAGCACAAACGGCACGCATGACAGCCAGATCGTGTTCATGGGGGTCCCCGTTGACAGCGATCAGTCCAATAGCTGCCTCTAACATGCAGATGGCCCCGTCATACTTTTCTTCACTTGTAAACTGGGTCGCGTCACCATGAATCCATTCGACCTCAACACCCGCCTCTTGGGCTCTCCTTTTGGCTTCGGCCAGCATACCTGTAGAGAAATCGAGGCCAGTTACTTGATAGCCCCGTCGGGCCAACTCGACTGTGTGACGACCTGCGCCACAACCAACATCTAGAATCCGCTTACCTGGCTTGAGACCGAGCTGTTGTTCCAAGAAATCAACTTCTTCACGCCAGCTTTGGGTAAACCATTGGGACATATATTCGTGGGCGTGACTATCAAAATAGGTTTGCCATGAGTTTGGGGACATTGAGATTTCCTTAAAGATTTACAGAATCTGTCTTGAAATAACAAAGACTAAAAGATTAGGAAGATGAAGAATCTGCGTAATCTTCTAATCTTTGTTCGATTTTCATCCGACCGTGGTGCTATCTGAGTCATGAATAGCGTTTGGGAAAGAGTGTATTTAAGAGCAACTTCGCCTCATCACTCGCCCTTACATCTGGGAAGAACGTCTGCAATTCTTCCAAACTGCGGTAGCCGAAAAGTAGTTGCAGAAAGAGATTGGATGGCAACGCTGCGCTGCTCGGGGATCCATAGGCGGCTTCCTTCCACGTCTGAATCATGACAATCTTGCCCTGCTCAAACCTAAGCTGAATTCCGCCGCGATAGAATGATATAGCCACTTCTCCTGTATGTCCTACCAAAGGTGAACTTGCCAACCGTCGTTCCAGAACAGGCGCAACGTGTCGAAGGAAGGCTGGAAAATCTGGCACCCGCACATACCAAGCATAAGGTGGTTCATAGAGAGGGGCCAACGACTTACCCAGCACATCATAAACAGGGTGTGTGCGCCCCAATGTGAACGCTATGTCTCGCAATGGCTGTTGGCCAGTGTCGGTAGTGGGTAGCGCCTCTCCGACTTGCATCAGTGCATTTAAGAGTGATGGCATAACCTGATATAGATTGGCATGTGACCCAACCTCCACGGCATAGACTTCCATATCTGTCCCCCGTCGTCTGGTCGCGACCTGTACATAACCGCAGGTGCTATTGGATTCATCGATGATCATCATTAGGCGATCATTGATTCCGCAAGCCAACGGATCGATACGACCATTTTCGACTTCGTCCCAGCTTCGGATTGCATAGCGACATTCATCCTCTGTCCAAACAGGGCGGACTGGGAATTGATTGTGTCTCTGCTCAAAAAGCTTCGCTATGAGCGGCGCATCATCAACAGTTGCAGCACGCAGCGAGTACGGCTTGGCTGATTGCTCATTTGCTTTGGGAATGAGTGAACAGCGCGCAATACGCTTGCCACCGATATCAAGGGCATATTCGTAGCCAAATTGGCGATAGAAGTTCGGGATGCCCGCAATCATCTGAACAGGATGGCCCTCTTGATTGCTCCTTTCATGTAGCCAATGCATGATTTCGCGTACCAAACCACGATGACGATAGTCGGGATGGGTAGCAATGGTCTCAGGTTGCCCGACATCAAAAGGAATGTCGTCGTAGGCCCATTTTTTTCGCCATAACGATCCGCACGCCACAACAGGTTGTCCTGGCTTTTGGGTATCTTCGACAATGACAAAATCAGTTGGTGTCATCCAAGGGAAGTCGCCGCGCATATAGAGCCGTACCTGATCGGGGACGCGTTCATTGGGCGGTGCATCAGGTCCGCGACGGTAGACAATACCCATTAACTCAGCGATCTTTTCAGTATCAGCGGATGTGGACCAGCGGATTGTTAGGTTGTTTTCCAAGTTCCATGATGCGGTAGATGGCTCATGGTTCGCCATTGCTATAAGTCCTTTTTTGTCTGCCTGTTTTTCCGAAAAAATTCTCTCGCCTGTGAGAGAATTTACCCTATACTGGCAATCCAGCTTGGTTTTGATAATTGCGGATGAACATCCCATTGGCTTGCTGCATCCCTAATCTCTCATAAAAGGGATTTACATCTTCATCACACAAGAGGTCAATGGCGTAGATACCATTGAGCTGTTTGATCATACGTTTAACCAACTCGCTACCAATGCCTTGACCCCGATATTCTGGCAACACTTCGAGTTGGGGGATGTAGGCACAGGTTACGCCATCACTGATGGCTGTGACATAGCCGACGACTTTTTCATCTGACTGGGGCAACGCCAAAACGATATGCGAGCTGCCTTTGAGAATGCGTAAATGCGTTCCCGAGTCGGGCGGATTGGGCCAGTCTTCAAAGAACCCGATTAACATTGATGCGGCAATACCATCAACTGATGTTTTGTAGTGGATGTTGTTCATATATTCACCTTCTTCCTCATCTCCAACCATGCAGGCAGCGGCTTAAACCCCAACATAACATTCAAATCGTACATGGGGTTGTTCTCTTCGTTGCCCGTTTGGATTGTCTCAGCACCATAATCGATGGCATATTGGATGGTCTTGAGTTTAAGTGCAGTAGCAATACCTCGTCGCCGATGAGTGGGCAAGACGCCAGTAATGCCGACCCATAGCCGCTTGATATTGACCAAGTCTTTGCTCAATGCGCTTAAGCCTACCCACTGATCGCTATCCAATGCGATGAACTCGGCATCTGCCAAAAATTTCGGCTGTGTAAATCCCTTGGCGAATTCCTCTAATGTTTCTGGTGTTATGGTATCTGGTGATGGAATATCGTTATAGATCGGCATGAGGAGATCGTAATATCGCTGAAGCCAGTCTGGAAATCTTTGTTGGAGATCGGCTAGAGTAGCGATTTCGATGCCATTCGCCGTTACCCTTTCAAACGCCGTGTCAAAGCGGGGAAAGTCGTAATCAGTGACATCCAAAGCTGACTCATTCTCCCGCATGATGACTTCGAAGCCATGATCAGCCCAGAATTGGACGCGTTCAGTGCGATCCTCCCGCATGGAGGTGTCGAAGATCGTTGGAGCTGGCGTGCGCTGGTTCAGAAAGGTAACCATATGATTAAACATTTGCCCTTCAATCCCTTGATTCACGAAGTCGGGATGAATGTCAAAGGCCATGCCATATTTTCCAGGCACATAAGACCATGAACTCTCCCAGACAACACAGGAAGCCACAATTCGATTTTCTTCTCTAGGGGCAGCCTCTATTTCAATGACAAAGCGTTGGTCTAGATATTTCTTGTTGTGGTTTTCTGCTCGATGTCGCCATATTTCAACAGTTTGCGGGTTTTCGGGCCAGTCGGCATTATAAACGGCTAGTACGGCTTCATAATCAGCGTCGCTGTGGTTAAACTTACGTATTGATATCAAATTAGTCTCCATTACGGTTGGCGGTTTTGGATTGACGATTGCTACACCGCTTTACATACAAACAGTGACGTACCCTCTTCCTTACTTGGCGGCGTACCAAACCAGTCGGTATAGCGGTCGATGACTTCGAAGCCGTTATAATGCAGCAGCGTTTCTACATCCTGTGGGAAGTTGTAGCGCAGGGTCAATTCCCACGGTTCACGGAGCGGCTCACCATCGGCTCCACCAAGCCGTTCCCAGCAGCGTTGAATATACAGTTGGTTGTCGTGATCATACCAGTCTACGCCTGTAAAACAGATTTTGCGTCCCATAGTGTCGGTCATGGTGAACCATTCAGATTCTTCTTTATAATCTACCATCCGACTGGGGTGGCGGTAGCAAATGTCAAAAGCAAATAACCCGTCTCCAGATAGATGCTCTCGTACCCTTGCTAGCATCGCTTCTTGATCAGCGCGAGTCAGCATGAAATCAAAGACTCCGCCACGGGCAAAGATGAAGGGAAATTGACGATTGAGCTGAAAGGTACGGGCATCACCTTCCACCCACTCGATAGGCAGACCTGTCCCTTTTTCTCGCGCGGCAGCAATCGACGGCGGGCAAAGTTCCACGCCGACGAGCTCAATGCCTCGCTCTGCCAGAGGAATCGTGATTCGTCCATAACCACAGCCTAATTCGAGGACAGTGCCGTTGGCTTCTTGACCCAGATCAATCAGAATAGAGTTCTCCAGATTGGGTTTACCGCTGACCAACTCATCTATAACGGGGTCGGCATAGGCAGAAAGGTTAATTGGTTCGAAGTTCATTCGACCTCCTATTTGTGGAGTTTTCAACGTTGGCATGTCTTCTCAGCGGAAATGGTTTGACCAATATTAGTACTCTGGGAAGTTTCAAGAGAGACAGACGAGGTTTTTCTGGTCATCTATATGTGCTAGACCACTTCACACAAAAACACATTCCCTCTTCCCTCTACTGGTGCTAGTTCGCCATCCCAGCCCATGTAAGCATTAATAAGTTTGAACCCATTGTAGTGTAAAAGCGATCTCAGTTCCTGGGTCATGACGTAGCGTAGGGTTAGGGTCCACGGTTCACGCAATGGCTCACCCGTTGGTCCGCCGAGACGCTCCCAACACCGCTGGATCCATAGTTGTTTGTCGTGCTCGTACCAGTCGATACCCGTAAAGCAGATCGTACGACCTTGGGTGTCGGTCATTGTGAACCATTCGTGTTCTTCTGTCCGATCAACCATTTTGTGTGGAAAGATATAACAGATATCAAAGGCGAATTTTCCACCTTCAGTCAGGTGTTCGCGGACGCGGGCTAGCATGGCTTCCTGATCAATTCGAGTCAGCATGAAGTTGAAAACACAGCCGCGAGCAAAGATAAACGGGAATTTGCGGTTGAGTTGAAAGGTACGGGCATCACCTTCTACCCACTCGATGGGTAATCCGGCACCCTTTTGACGCGCCGCGGCAATGGACGGCGGGCAAAGCTCAATGCCAACCAGCTCAATTCCTCGTTCGGCCAAGGGAATGGCGATGCGTCCATAGCCACAGCCTAATTCGAGGGTCGTGCCATTGGCCTCCTTAGCAAGATCAATCAGAATACTGTTCTCCAGTTTGGGCACGCCGCTTGTCAGTTCGTCTATGACAGGATCGGCGTAAGCGGATAGGTTAATTGGTTCGAAGCTCATGGTTCTCCATTAATTTCTCTCACTACGACCGCTATACGGATCGTTCACTTAGTGGTTTCGACTAACATCTTTCGCATCTCTAGCCACGCTGGTTTGGGTTTGAAGCCCAGCATTATATTGAGATCATACATAGGATTGTTTTCTTCGTTTCCAGTCTTAATGGTGGTGGCTCCATAATTGATGGCAAATTCGATTGTCTTTAGCTTAAGGGCCGTGGCAATGCCCTTGCGGCGGTGGCTGGTCAAGACGCCAGTGATATCCACACTGAGACACTTTTCACTGGCAGTTTTCCACAGCGTGCTCACACCGACCCACTCATCACCGTCTATAGCAAAGAAATTGGCCTCCGGCAGGAAGTTCGGGTGTCTTGTCTCTTTCATAAACTCTTCTAGAGGCTGTGGCGTTTGCGCATCAGCGGTTGGGATGTCGTTATCTACGGTTACAATGATATGGTAGGCCCTTTGTGGCCAGTCTGGACATCGTTTCTGCAAAGTAGGCAAGTTAGCAATCTCAATGCCCTGAGCAGCAACTCTGCCAAAGGCCCTCTCGAAGCGGCTAAAATCGTAATCGGTGACGATTAGCTCAGAGGTTGGCTCCCGCAAGACGGTTTTAAATCCATGGTTGGTCCAGAATTTGACCCGTTCCGTCCGATCTTCGCGTATGAAGGCGTCAAACATAATCGGCTTTGGCTCGCGCTGGTTGAGAAAGTCAACCGCGTGACTGCAGAGTTGCTCATCGATGCCCTGCTCTTCAAAATCAGGGTGGATCGTGAAGCCGATATTGTACTTTCCTGCCACGTAGGCCCAAGCGGATTCACTGACGCCGCATGAAGCAACGATCTGCTTTTCCCCGGAAGAGCCGATGGGGCTCTCTACAACGAATGTTTGACTTAAGTACTCCTTATTGCGATTCTCAAATTCGTATTTCCAACTTGCGACCGTTACAGGTCGATCTGGCCACTCCGCATTGTGAACGGCGACGATGGCTTCATAATCCGAATCGGTGAAGTCAAAGTCGCGAATGGTATACATAGGTTCGGCTCCTCCTGTTTGATTACTGGGATGATTCGCTTGACAGAATTTTTAACATGGGAATATCATCTTCTACTTCCTCATAGAACACATGCCCCGTCTGTATCGGTTGAAACCCGTGTTTCAAGTAAAAATCAACGGCAGACTGAGAATTAGTCGCCCAAACATACAACTGCTTTTTCTCTTTTTGGCGAGCTAGTTCGATCAACTGCTCAATCAACTGACCGCCGATGCCCTGTCTCTGATAAGGACGGCTGACGTGGATGGAGACGAGTTGAGCCGTCGTTGCTGTTTTGTCATAGCCAAGGATTGCCATGCCGACGAACGTTTTATCGTGGAACGCACCCAAGATTTCATCAAAGCCAAGAAACTGCCAGTCGTCGAGATTCTCTTGCCAAGTGTGGGCGCTCCAATCGGCACGTTGCCAGGATTGTTGGATAAGGTTTAGCCGGCCGTCAACGCACTGGTATAGTGCATTGCCTTCTTCAGAGACATCAATTTCCCCAGCCAATGTGAGTTCATTTGGGTTCAATTTTCGAAGTGTGATCATAGTATTTTTATGTGGTATGGTGAATTGAGAATTATTGACCCAGTACGCCTCCCATCCAGATTAAGTGCTCTGTGAGATTCAGCCTGCCTGCCTCATCAGAAGCGTTCTCGACAAATGACTGGATAAAGGTTTCATCACTCTGCTCGGTCAGAGAATTCTCAAAGTAGCGCTCTATAGCGCAGTGATTTGCAAACCAATCGTAGAGCGACTCGAATTGAAGAGTGCTTGTTTGGCTCATAAGAATTGTGGGTTCAATACCGAATCGTCGGAAACGCTCCCGTTCCACATCTAATGTGGTCAAGAGTGTGTCTTGAGAAGGCGGCTCGTCAGGCGACTTGTATTCTTGCATGAAATAGGATCCCATTGTTTCAATGAATATACGTCCGCCAGGTTTGAGGACCCTCGTCGCTTCGGCCAGTGTCTCATCACCAAGCCCCAAGGGTCCGCGCTCGGAGAAGATGAAATCAAACGAGTGGTTGTCGAACGGCAAGTTAATCGCACTTTCCCGCAAAAACTGGACGTTGTTGATGGCTGCTTCCGCGGCCGCGTGGCTGGCCTTCTCAATAATGTAGGCCGACTCATCGATTCCTATGCCTTCCTGATAAAGGTTTGATAGGTTGATTAAGGTATGCCCATCCCCACATCCCACATCAAGCACCCGTGAATCCGTTGTCATTGCTCCTGCGATTGTATCTTCGGTGGAACAAGAAAACGAGATTAGGGTTTTTGATGGAACTTCATAACTTCGGTAATAGGCTTCCATTGGATCGAGTTCCGAATATTCTTGTATAATCTCAGCGATTCTTACTGTGTCAATTCTTACTGTGTCGGTCTTCATACATTTTCCCTTATAGCGTTTTCCGCAGAGACAACCACGCCGGTTTGGGCTTGAAGCCTAGTGCTAAGTTCAGCTCATACATAGGATTGTTCTCTTCGTTTCCCGTTTTGAGCGTGATTGCGCCGTACTCAATGGCATAGTCAAATGTCTTTAGCTTCAATGCAGTGGCTATCCCTTGACGTCGATGACTGGGCAAAACACCGGTAACACCTACATTCAGATTTTCTTTATTGGAAGCATCCTTCCACAGATTGCTGGTACCTACCCATTGGTCACCGTCAAGGGCGAAGAAATTAGCCTCAGGCAGCAAGTTGGGACTGTCGGTAATGCGTTTGCGCCACTTCTCGAAGGGAATGGGCGTGCGCTTATCGGCTGACGGCACATCGTTGATAATGAGCCAAAAAAGATTGTAGTAGTGTCGCAGCCACTTTGGATCACGCTGCTGTAGCTCAGTCATGGTCAAGATTTGGATACCGTGATTGGCAACCTTCTGGAAAGCACCATCAAAGCGAGAAAAATCGTAATTGGTCACAATCAATTCAGACTTTGGTTCACGCATGACAATTTCGAAGCCGTGGTTTGTCCAAAAGCGAATGCGATCACTTCGATCTTCTCGCATCTTGGTATCCAAGAACTGCGGCGCTGGATTCCGCTTTTTTACGTACGCGGTGATGTACTGGTAGATTTGTTCATCAATGCCTTGGTCCAGTGCATTAGGGTGGATGCAATACTCAATGCGATATTTCCCTGGGACGTAGCTGCCTTCAGACTCCCAGATGCGGAAGGTAGCAACCATTTCTGGCTTGGCCACCTGTTCGCCCGTTTGCTCCATCACAAACTGCTGGTCCAAAAAGTTAGGGTTGCGCACATCAAGATAGTGCCGCCATTCTTCGATTGTGATTGGTTCATCAGGCCAATCAGCGTTGTAGATGGCTACGACGTCGGCAAAATCTTGATTTGTGTGATTGAATTTTCGGATCGTAAGCATAATGATTTTCTATAACGGACAAGTCATATGGATATCCAGCGGCTCTAGTTCAAACAGATAGGGATCTGGCTCTGACGTCGGTCGAAATCCCTGGCTCATGTAAAAGCTGACCGCCGGAATCGTCGGTGTAGATGAAACGTAAATGGTTTCGGCACCTGCGGCTTTGCACATACGAAAAACTTCCTGAACAAGTTTTGACGCAACCCCTTGATGACGATGTGCTCGGTTGATCCAGAGCAGCGTCAATTCGGCCATTGTGGGGGTGAGTTGATAGCGCAGACCCGCAAATCCAACCATCTGCTGACCATCAAACGCACCCAAGTATCCATCTGATTTGAGTGTTCTTGCCCATCGTTCCAGATTGCTCTGCCATTTATCTGCATCCCAGCGGGGACGTTGCCACTCTTCCTCTATAATCTGTAGCTGGCCGTCGATGAGTTTGTATGTTTGTGTGCCTTCCTCGGATACATCAATCTCAGCCGTTTGGGCGAGATCGTTAGGTTGTAGGTGGCGGATTTTGATCATTGTTTGCTCCTCTCGTTGTGGCTATTGGCCCTTGGGCCGAACGGTGAATGGTGAATTCTTAATGGTGAATGGTGAATGATCGGGATGGCGGCACAAACGCCGTCATTCATCATTCGCAATTCACCGTTCACCATTTACAATTCGAGATTCCCCCGAATCTGTTGTAGACTTCTGCGCCTCAATATAGAAGAAGTGATTTTTCACCTCTATCGGACCGTTCATTCCTATCTCTTCATGCACCTGCCGTAATCGTTCTTCATACCGCTCGACCGAAAAATCAGGTATCTGCCACGGGATCGCATTCAGGTACCACACAATAGCGCCAACATCGTCAAAGCGACAGGTGCCGCGGTGTTCCTTCTTATCCAAAATGGCGAATCCAACGCCTGCTAACTGTTCTACGGCACGTTCGAGTACCCATTCTTTGTAGTCCTTGACTGGTGCATCCAGTAGCTCGTTCAATCCTCGATTCATTTCGCTGCCTACTTGCTGGGTTATGAACTTACCGCCAGGTTTGAGCACCCGTAGCACTTCCAACGGTTTGAAGAAATCGTGTCGGTTGATGACCAAATCAGAGGTTTCTTCAGCGAAAGGCAGCGGCTTTTCAGAATCGTGGTCGATTACCTCGATGCCTACAGGAGCCAACGTGCGTTTCGCCACAAGGACGTTGGGCGGATAGCCTTCCGTTGCGATGACGGTCTTGGGCCAGACAGATGCCCTTTGTCGCAACGAAAGTAAGAATTCTCCACCGCCTGTGCCCGTGTCCAACATGGTTTCGACCTGCGCCAACTTGGTCAGCACTGTATCGCCATAAGCCCACGATGGATTCTCAGAGTGGCGTCGGTCGGCAATGTAGGAAAAGTCCCAGCCTTCGTGGGCCTGTTTGAGTACTTCGGCAATGAGTTGTTCAAAAGTTTTGTTCATTTTCTAGATAATTAAACCTTTCCGGGTAAGTGAAATCGAGAGAGTTCTTCAAACAAAGATTGCAAAAATTTCGCAGATTTTCTCCCTGAATTTGTGTAATCTTCTAATCCCTGTTTTCTAATGACAGCCTCAAAATCACATAG
Source organism: Chloroflexota bacterium (assembly GCA_039028975.1). GTDB lineage: Bacteria > Chloroflexota > Anaerolineae > Caldilineales > Caldilineaceae > JAHBNG01. The sequence goes on along the minus strand of JBCCHB010000007.1, from coordinate 94,968 downwards.
ATCTTCTCGGTTAAATTTTCCGTCCCGTTGCTTTACACCAAGTAAATGCGGCAAACGAATCGTCGGCCGTGGACCACTGTTTCCAAGCCGCTTGGATTTCTTGAAGCTGCTCCTCAGTCAGCAGGCCATGCTTCAACGCCCCTTCCACATACCAGGGGTCTTCGCAATCGGCCGCACGACCTGTCCCAAAATCCGCAATTTCAGCCTTGCTGCTGTGGGAAATATAGGTGGCCTGTACATTGATGTCTGCATAACCTGCTCTGCTCAGAAGGCCGCGCAGGTGCTTGCCCCTTCTGGGATCGGCCAGACCGTCCAACTGCCATAGCTTTTCTCGCACATCATAGAATTGCCTTAGAAGTGACTCCTGTGGACCAGCAAGCAGAACGCCCTCGTATTCGACGCAGGCAACACCGATGAGACCATCAGGTTTCAGCACGCGTCGTATCTCCTGTAATGCCTGAATTGGCTCGTTCACGGCTTCAATGGATGAATGGCAAAGGCAAGCAGAAAATGTCTCTGGTTCAAACGGCAGGTCGAGCATACTAGCCTTACGAAAGTGGACATTCTCGATACTCTTTTCGCTTAGATAGGTTTGGGCCTCTTGGAATTCATGGTCTTCGATATCAATCCCAACCACCGTGCCATTGGGGACATACTTGGCAAGGCCAACGGTGATTGTCCCCGTTCCGCAGCCAACGTCTAGAACATGGTCGTCTGGCTGGAGGTGAGGGTGAAAGAAATCTGCATAATATTCGGCAGTGCGCCAAGTCATCTCTTGTTCAAATGCCATTGGGTTCTCCATAATTATTCAGGTGTAGGCCAGTAGCGATATCATCCAGAATTCTGGGGACGTCCACCAAATATTCTACAACGCCTCGCTTATCCAATGCTTCTGGGTCTATTGGGTAGTAAAGCGCAGCCTTTCCCCACTTAAGAAGTGTCCCATTTTCGGATGAAGCGTTCACAAACTCGAAATAGAGTAGGTCGCTCAAGAAGGTTCGCTGATTGACGGGCGTGCAGGTCGTTTCTTCGTCTCCTTCGGCAAAATAGAGCGTGTCACCATCAAGACGCACGCGGAAAACTTCGTCCAAGTTACAGTTGGACGGATCTTTGTAGACACCTACGAAAGAGTCCCACAACGTCAAATCTGGCTCTAAGTTGTGGTCAAATTCAATGGGATTGTAGGGTTCACCATCAATTTGGGCATGGGTCAATTCGCCAGCAGCATTGTGGACGAATGCAACCGTCGGGCGGTAGAACTCGTGGGCTTCCGCATAGAATTGATGGGCACCAATGGCAACCAGCTTTCGTTGATTTCCTCCTCGATCCAGCACGAGAGTATCATTCTCAACCGTGACCGTTGCTAGCTCTGATTCCTCTATCCAAACATAGGTACCCACGTACTGCTGTAGTTCTTCTGGAGTTGGCTGCATTTCGAGCGCTGTTGGCTTCTCTACAGGAATGATACCGCGATGTAGCAAGCCTGTTGCGGTATCATAAGCAAGTACAACAATCTCCATGTACAGCGGATCGTCGGCATAATTAGTCATCAGAACTACGCCAGATTCATCTTCAGGAAAGAGATAGAAGAAGCAGTTGTAGCTCATATTCATACCGCCATGTCCAGCCACCCGTCTGCCTCGGTATTCGCCAACCTCGAAGCCCAAACCATAACCCGTTTGCACTTGAGCCAATGGATGGGCTACCCCATTGATATAGCGGGAACAGACCGCGGTCTGCATATCGGCAGTCGATTCTGGCGTGAGAAACTGATGGCTATCAAATCGGCCTTGGTTGAGATACATCTGGGCCAGATTGGCTAGATCGGACGCCGTGCCTAAGCAGAAGCTGGATGGGTTTCCACTTGCGTTGCGGCTAAGCTGATGGATGGCACGTAGATCTCCGTCTGGATCTTTCTCATGGGGCAAGGCAATCGGGTAGGTTGCATAGACTGTTGGATCAAAGGTTGAGCGCGTCATCTGGAGTGGCTCAAAGACCTGCTCTTGCAGTAGCTCGTCATAGAATTTCCCCGTCACCACTTCTGCAATATGACCGGCCACGCAGATAACCGTATTGGCGTAAAGATGAAACGTGCCAGGCGGTGCCAGAAATTCATAGTGAGGAATCTGTTCGTAGACTGAACGCTGCAACGAGTTCAGATCCCGCGGTCCCCACTCCTTTCCTGCACAAGGTAGCCCAGATGTGTGGCTCAACAAATGGCGGAGTGTGATCTGGGAACCATATTCGGTATTGTTCAATCGCAGATCGGGCAGGTAATTTAGGATTGGTGCGTCCAGTTCAAGCAGCCCTTGCTCCACAAGGCGCATGACCAGGACTGCGCACAGATTCTTGGATATGGAGCCATAGTCAAAGAGGGTTAGGGGTGTGATTGATAATGCGTCATCTTCAACACTTGTGGAACCAAAGCCCTTGAGATACTCAATTTCGCCACCTTTGATGATGGCAACGCTTAATCCCAAGATGGCATCGGATCCAACGGCTGATTGGATTTTTTCTTCAAGTACTTGATAGTTGGTCATGATTGTTTCTTTTGATTGGTGGAGAGGCTAGAGCAGCAGGCACGCTTCTGCCGCCAACTCCACGAGCATCTCGCGGACGGTCCAGTTGCTGGTCCAATCTCGGTGGTCCCACTTTTCAGGGTCAACGCTGTCGCCACTGTAGAGAATTTGGGCCAACTCAACGTTACGAAAATGGGCGACAGCGAACATGGCTGCTGCTTCCATCTCTACGGCTGCACAGCCCTCTTCTTTGCGCAACGCCACTTTCCCTTTGGTCTCGCGGAAAAAGGCGTCAGTCGTCCAGGTTTTGGTCAGAAGATAATCCACATTCCGCTCTCTTAATACCGTTTCGATGGCGGCCAATGCGGCTGGGGTAGGTTCAACTTCGCGCGCTGGTGGTAGGTAATGATACGACGTGCCTTCATCGCGAATAGCCGCAGTAGGAACGAGGATGTGACCCATAGCAATAGACGGATCGAGCACACCAGCACCACCACAGGCGATAAATTTGCGTCCACCTAGGGCAATCATCTCTTCCACTAGAGAGGAGGCTAAAGGCGCACCCACTCCTTGGTGTAGTAAGGCAACCTGACGCTCCCCAACCGAATGCAGATAGACAGGATGATCGCCCATTTCGGTCCTAAGGGTTTTGAGGGGTGTGATAATCCCCTGCTCTGAAAATCGCTCGAAGACGTCGCGGAAGAAGCAGATCACACAATGTTCTGGCATGCCGGGTAGGGCATCTTCTTCTAGGTCAATGTCGATGATGCCGTGTGGATCGGAGTCGTATTCTAAAATCGGGAATTCTTGTCGCATTAGGAGATCTCCTCGGCTTGATCTGATATAATTAGGTTGACAAAGAATGTCAAGCAGGATATTGTATGGCGTATAGTTCAGTCCCTGTACACTAGTGAATACGACTTAGTGAGGTCGATATAATCAGACAATGACTCCGTCAATTGAAACTGTGAATGTACCTGTCAAGCAACTCGAAGCGATTCTTGCCCACTTGCACCGTCTTGAAGAGGTAGTACGAATGCTTATCGAAGAGCAAGAGGTCGATAAGCCTTTAGACGATCTTCGAATCGCTTGGGCAGAAGTCCAAGCTGGTGAGACAATACCTGTAGAAGAACTTTGGGACGGCATTGATGTCGAATAACCCTAAAGATACGATTACCGTAAGGGCCGCCAAACATTTCAAATCCAAGTTAAAGAAGTTAGCAAGACGATACTGAAATATTCGCAATGATGTTTCGCCTCTTATCGAACAACTCCAAGCTGGCGAAACCCCTGGTGATCGAATAGCCGGTACTGGCCACGTTGTTTACAAGACTCGACTCAAGAATAGCGATATCCAAAAAGGGAAAAGTGGAGGATATCGAGTCATCTATCTTGTTCAAAATAATCAGATTGTTATACTCCTCATCATTTATGCAAAGTCTGATACAGATGATATATCTAGCAATGAAATCGTGTCGGTGATTGATGCCTTAGAAAACTGAACTGTATTGGCTACTCAGCCTGCCCTAACGTTTCTCCCAAATCAACGAGTACCGCCACAGCAGATGTCGGCGAATTCTAGCGCCAGGAAGAGTTGTATTTGCCACCGACTTGATTTCAGCGAGGGTTGTGGTTGGGCTCGTTATCGGTGCCGTTTGGGCGGGTTTGGTTAAAAAAATATCCCGGTAGATAAATCGGCTGTAGATTGTGTGAGCCAGTATACCGGTGACGCTCGCTACATGGTCACTCGCTGTTGCTTCCCGATATAGCCCAAGAATAGCCAAAATTCCTCCTGGTTGCAGCACCTGCTTTATCTTCTCCAGAGCTGGTTCAAGTGCCATGTGATGAATCGCAGCCAAAGATGTCACAACGTGATAGTGTTCCCTCGGCAGGTCCATCTCCAAAAAGTCGCCCTGAATGAAGCTGAGATGGTCAAGCCTGGCGTGCTGGTATTGGGCCATCTGGATCACATCAGCGTCTGCATCAACCGCATGGACGTAAGTAGAGCGTTGGGCCAAGTGAGCGGCAAATTCGCCATAGCCACACCCAACATCGAGTACTCGATCTATGGCTGGCGGTAGCTGGTTGAGCAAGTATTGGTGATAGTGGTTGTTGTGATCCCATCGTCGCCCCAAGTTCATGAAGCTAGACTCCTATTCGTTTGGTGAAATGTGGCTAAGCACTTTTGAAACTTGACTATCATGGCGTTTCTCAGTGAGGTCAAACCAGCGTACATCTTGAATCACTTGTTCATTGAGTAAAAGCTCAGGATCAGATCCAACAACCGCTGCCTGATCGGCGGAGCAACTGGCCAGGAAGCAAACTTGGCCATTCTCTGCAAATAACCGAGTGACTGAATCTACAGCGATACCTGTTTCCTCCATGAGCTCTCGAATAGCCGCTTGTTCTTCCGTCTCTCCCACTTCGATTTTGCCACCGGGAAGCGTCCAGTAATCCTCACCATCATGGACGTGGCGGACCATCAAAATCATATTGTCTCTGAGCACTGCGGTATAGGCACGATAGATTGTCTGTTGATTCATTGTGTTACCTCAAGCTCGGAAACCATTTGTAAAGGTCTACCCACCCCTTTATCGACATACAGGTCCGCTTCATATAGGTATGGTATCGTTCGGCAAATCTTGTCGCGAATTCCAAGTGATCAGATTGGGTCAAGTCTCCATCCCACTCACACCAGCGGCAAATGCGGATGTGGTAGTAGAAGTGGCTCATGGTCAAAATGGCGAGAAAATCCGACTCAGTTAATGTCCGTCCAGTTCTTTCTTGGTACCCCTCGATAAATTCTGCCCATACTAGCCACTCCCCCTCCATCCAGTGTGGTCGACATAAATCAAGTGCTACGCCTAGCTGTAGTGCTTCTGTGCCGATACGGGCCATCTCCAGATCATAGAAGCCTTGAAAATGCCCCTCGTATATGCACAAGTTTGGGATGTCCTCATGGAATAGGCAACGTGGTTGCTGAGCGATGTAGTCAACATGCTTTTCAGCAAAGTATAGCGATTCGGTGTAGAGCGAGGTTTGGTAAGCTGGCACGTTCGCTTGAATTTGACGACAGCACACGAGCACATCCTTTATGATCGCCCCCACATCAGTTCGCCAGGCAAACTGTTCAAACTCTGTTTCCGGTATCGGCTGACTTTCGGCTGTGGGTAGTGGCCATTGAACCAAATCTCCTATGGCATGACCGATCTGGCGGCTTACCTGCTTTCTCTGGTCCAGATTAAAGTGGGCTGTTTCACCCTCTATGTGTGAGTCTGGTAAGCGGGTCATGACGATGAGACGGTCAGGGATAGCGTCCAAAATAATGGGAACATGCCCTGTATCGGCAAAGTGTCGTAAGCAGAAGTATTCTTGGCTATAGCGGTAGGTTCGAATGAAGTATTTGTAGACGACCGGCTGTTGCTCGCCTGTCTCAGTTCGTCGCTGACCGAATGTTACCAGGTTGGTGCCGCCCCGATAAACAGGTTGGAAATTGTCTATCGAATACTCTGGATGCTGGCGAATGAATGCTTGCAGCCCTTCTTTTGATTGTTTGGGTAATTCTTCACGTTCGGTAGATGGCATTGGGATTTCCCTAAATGATTGTCATGATTCCGCGCTTCCCTCTCTTACCGCAAACTAGGAAACCATTTGTACAGGTCGACCCACTCTCGAAGCGAGAAACAGGTCCTCTTTATGTTCGTAAGATAGCTTGCCGCATTTGAGGTTGCGAAATTCATGTTTTCTATTTCAGCTGGATTGCCATTCCACTTTCCCCAGCGACAAAGGCGAATATGGTAATAGAAATGATTCATAGCCAGAATTGCAAGGAAATCTGCTTCGTCTAACGTCCGCCTAGTTGTCTCTTGGAATGCTTGAATAAAATCAGCCCAAACCAGCCACTCGCTGTCTATCCACTGAGGGTTAACCAGCTCAAGCGCGCAGCCAAGTTGCATAGCCTCGGTGCCGATGCGAACCATTTCTAGATCGTAGAAACCCAGAAAATGTCCTTGATGGACGCTCAAGTTTGCGAAGTCCTCATGGAAGAGAACCCTTGGCTGCTGGTCAATAAAGTCAACATGTTGCTCGGTTAAGGCTAGCGCTTCACTATAGAAGGGCGTTTGGTAGGATGGGACCACCGCTTGAATTTGCCGACAGAGCGACAAAACATGTCCAATGATCTCACCCATGTCGGTCCGCCATTGAAGTTGCTCAAATTCTGTTTGCGGCGTTGGCCAATTTTCGGCGTTAGGTAGTGGCCATCGGACCCAGTCTGCAACCGCTTTACCCATCTCGCTGCTGACTGCTTTCCGCTCAACCAAATTCAGTTGTTCAGCCTCGATGCCGCTGGCAGGGTAGCGCGTCATGACGATAAGTCGGTCAGGAACAGCGGCAAGAATTTTCGGCACGTGTCCCGTGTCGGCAAAGTGGTGTAGGCAGAAATATTCCTGAGAGAAGCGGTATGTTCGAATAAAGTACTTGAAGACGATGGGCTGCTGCTGTCCTTCCTCAGTGCGCCGATGGCCGAATGTGATAAGGTTCGTTCCGCCACGGTATTCTGGCTGGTCGGCGTCAATTGAATATGCTGGATGTTCGTTGCAAAATTCGGTTAGAGTCAGTTCGGATTGTTTGGCCAGTTCTTCGCGTTCGGCCAATTGTTCTTTTGTTTTCATGATGTTTGTGTTGACAGGCTAGACAGCCTGCCCTACTTTATTGATGCATGCGCCAGCCGCCGCCTACATAGAGAAGTTGACCTGTGAGCCACCGCGCTTGTTCCGATGCCAGAAAGACCATCACATCCGCAATGTACTCTGGTTCGCCAACTGCGCCGAGTGGTGTCCCAACAACAATATTCGCTTCGGATTCTGGCGTGATGTAGCCAGTTTGGATGGGACCAGGTGCTAGAATATTGACGGTGATGCCATATTTCCCATTTCTGCAGCGGCGGACCGGCTGTAGGATTCGATGGCGTGTTTACTGGCCGCGTAGCTTACATTTTCTGGATGGGCGTGGGCGGCATCGGTACTGGTATTGATGATGCGTCCCCAAGTGGCACCCCTGGCTAGATAACGCTTGAGGTATTCAGACATCATCAACGCACAAGCGCGGGTATTGATCTGGAAGTGGGCATCGATGACTGGGGCTGTCGGCAAATAGATACCGCTCTCTTCTTCGGTTGTTCGCTTAGGGTCAAAGGTTTCTAGTACACAGTAGGTATGGTTGTTGATTAAAATATCAACTGGGCCCAGTTTTGCTTCACACCAATCGAATAGCCGAGGAATGGTGTTGGCATCAGCTAGATCCGCTTCATGTGCAACGGCAGTGCCGCCTTCCGCACGGATCTGCTCGGTCACAGTCTCACCTGATTGTTGTTGCATAGCGCGGTACAAGCGATCGCCACCGTTGCCATCTTCTCGTGCTGCCTTTAGCTCTTGAGCAGAGTAAGGGTGCTCTTCTCGGTAGTAGGTAATAAAGACCTTTGCTTCTTGGGCTGCCAAGGCTTGGGCCGTTGCAGCACCGATACCGTGGTTGGCACCTGTGGTAAGCACGACTTTATCGTTAAGTTTGGGGTCGATCAAAATTTATGCCTTTTTTGATGTGGTATAATTAGGAAATATAAATTTTACAATCTTCTCAAAGGAATGCTGATGCGATTCTTTAATACAACTGGTCCTGTCGTAGCAGAAGACCACTACTGTATACCGCCACTCACGAGATTAGATCTCGATGATATTTTGCTGCTGCTCGAGCAAAAAAAGTACTTCGTACTCCATGCACCGCGGCAAGTGGGCAAAACCACCTATTTGATTGCGCTGGCCAAGTTTTTGAATGAGCAGAGCAAGTATAACTGTCTCTATTTCAATGTCGAGGCGGCCCAAGCAGCGCGCGAAAGAGTTGATACCGCTATTCGGGTCATTATCGGTGAAATCGCGTCACGTGCTCGCGATTTTCTCGATGATCTATATCCTCACGAAATCATGCTCGACGTGCTGGAGAGACATGGTGGCGAAGGTGCGTTAAATGAATTTCTAACCCGCTGGTCTCGCCACTCTGAGAAACCCCTTATCCTCCTTGTCGATGAAATTGATACGCTGATCGGCGATACGCTCATTTCAGTATTACGTCAGTTGCGTGGCGGCTATGACAAACGCCCCCATGCTTTTCCCCATAGCATCGTGCTCTGCGGCATCCGCGACGTGCGAGACTATCGAATTCACTCTAGCAGCGAGAAAGCCATCATCACGGGCGGCAGCGCCTTTAACATCAAAGCCAAGTCACTACGCATGGGCGACTTTGTTCGAGGGGAAGTCGAACAACTATTTGCCCAACATACTCGAGAGACAGGTCAGATGTTTCTTCCAGGCGTGCTTGATCAAGTTTGGGACCTGAGCCAAGGGCAACCTTGGTTGGTCAACGCACTTGGCTATGAAGTCTGTTTTGAGATCAAGGAGAATCGAGACCGTTCGATTGCCATTACGCCAGAGATGATCTATGATGCCAAAGAGAACCTGATCCAACGCAAAGAGACACATCTTGATCAATTGGCAGATAAGCTTCAAGAAACCCGCGTCCGACAGGTCATTGAACCCATGTTGGAAGGCACCGAATTGGATGATGACGTCAGCCAAGACGACATCCAGTATGTCATTGATCTTGGTCTGGTGCGGCGCGGCTACCCAGGGCAGAGTAGCAAACAAAAAGCAGAGATTGCCAACCCTATCTACCAAGAAGTCATTCCACGGCAACTTACCGAGATCACCCAGATCAATCTGGCCTCCCGCTTTGAGTCAACTTGGTACATCGACGACGATGGCCGTCTGGACATGCATAAACTCCTCAGCGATTTTCAGGTATTCTTCCGCGAAAATTCGGAAATCTGGGTAGAGCGTTTTCAGTACAAAGAGGCTGGCCCCCAGCTATTGATACAGGCTCACCTTCAACGCATTATCAACGGCGGCGGAGAGATCCGCCGCGAATATGGATTGGGCCGCCGCCGTACTGACCTTCTGGTGCGCTGGCCCTACGGTGACGGTCAAATCCAGAAATCCGCGATCGAACTCAAGATCCTCTACAGCAATCTCGATAAGACCATCGAGAAAGGCGTTGAGCAGACTTGGTTCTACATGGATCGGGCTGAGACCGAAGATGGCCATTTAATCATCTTCAATCGTGACCCAGACAAGCCTTGGGCTGAGAAAATATTTGTCAAGACGGAATCATATAAGGGCAACACGATCCAGGTTTGGGGGATGTAGCACTTGCGCAACGATGCTTCATGCTACAGAGTATTTCTCTATTCGTTGCGATGATCACTGCTGCTGATTCTCCCTTATTGCTTCAACCATCACCTGGATTGCATCAACAACTAATTCTGGTTCATCAATGTGTAGATTGTGGCCTCCTTTTTCTGCTACAATGTGAGTTGCGTTTGATGAAAGTTGCGCCAAATCTGCCTGGAGTGCCTGCCAATATTGGTCAACCATTTCGTCTCCCATATGCGCCGAAAGGACAGTCAGAGGTAAATCTCCAAGCGATCCTGTCGCCCTGACCTGCTTTTCGCTCCCTGGAATAGAGCCAGCCTCACCCCATACCCAATCGTAAGCGTTAGATCGATAGCCTAAAGCGGTGGCTACGGCCTGTAATTGCGACGGCAGTTCTTTGATTACGCCAAATGGTTGGTTTCTTAACCGCCAAATCCCCAGTCTCGCCCACAAAGAGTTGAGACGAAACCACTGCCACTGTAGATCTTGAATCAAACGCGTCCTGAATTGAGCCTGGGGCATTCGCTTGCGCTGATCCTCGTGGGCAGCATCCACCAAAACCAATCCTACAACATCATCAGGATACATGTCTGCAAAGACGCGTATGTTCATTCCCCCGAAAGAATGACCAACCACTACATACGGCCCTGCAATATGTACATTCTGCAGAAGTGTATGTAGCTCATAAGCAATCTGCCGGCACGTTCTTGGCCTCGGCCCGGCATCGCTCCAGCCGTACCCAGCACGATCGTACGAGCATACTTGCGTAAACCGGGCGACCTCAGGTTGCACCAAGCTCCAAACAAGCCCATTGTGAGATAATCCAGAGTCCAAAACGACGGCAGGGAAGCCTTTGCCCATGCACTTGATGTGCAATGAGTAACCGCCCACATCAATCAATTTGCCAGGTGGGGGATATCTTTGTAAATCTCTCTGATTTGCTATAGCTTGATGTAATGCACCTAACCCTACTATACCTGCTAAGCCGCCAATACCATAGGCTAGTGATTTCCGAATTTTTGACATCTATCTGCTCGGTATGGATTCAAATTTTTACTCCAGGGCATAGTTTACGGCTTGGTCTAACGTCATTGATAGACCTTCATCCCACAGCCGTGCCTGTGTTGATTCATCAAGTGCTTGGCGGGCCGAAACAATCATCTGTTCAAATCGTTCACTCTGAATGGGCGGCAGAGAAACACCAATCCGCTCGCGATGAGCGGCGCTGGCACCGGCTAGGCAAATTGCTCGTTCGTGCTGGCCGAAACCGGCTGCAACGCCCGCCGCGGTACCAACCATCTGCGCTAATTCCCACTCGGCATCTAATTCTCGATGGCGTTGTAGGCATTCCTTCACGAGTGGATCGGCTCTGGAAAAATCTCCAGCAACAACGGCAGTACTCGCCAAATTGCCCATGATGACAGCGAGCCACCAAGGATGGTCTAATGTTTGAAAGATCTGGAGCGCCTCTTGATAGACAATTTGAGCAGCCTCGTAGTTCCCTGCGTAACGCTCTATGTGCCCAAGGTGAACCAACCTGGACCCCAACATAGATTTGTCTTCAAGACCTCGACAAATTTCAACAGCACGGCCCGTAAGCGAGCGAGCCTTGGCAAAGTCATCTTGGGCAAGGGCGAAGGCTCCGGCTAAATCAAGAGATTGTGCGCGGATGGCTGGCTGCACGGATGAGTTGGGCATCGCCAAGAGTTTCGCCAATAAGTCGCGCGCTTCGCTGGTATGATGTTCTTCAAACCACAGCTCTTGCAGTAGGTAGGCCAATCGAAGGCTGCGTTCTGCATCGCCTTGCTCAATTAACCAGTCGAAGACCTTTTGTAGATTGACATGCTCTTCTTCCAGTCGGTTGATCCAGTATGCCCGGTTTGGCCCTTCAGATTCATCCAAGGATTGTTGAGCCAGGTCCATATAACCGTCAACGGTCTTTGAATCGACTTTCATCATGGGCTTAAGTCCTTTCAGATCTCTCTGTTCGATAAATCGTAAAACCCCTAGCCTGATAGATACGCAAAGCACTTGGATGGTTGAGCGTACTTGTTTGAAGCCACACTCTTTGGGTGCCTTCCCAAGCCCAGGCTGACTTTATGGCTTGAGACAGAAAGTAACTGCCCATACCTTGACCAATAAAGTCCGGGGCTAGGCCAAAGTAAGCAATCTCTACACTCTCTTCCGCCTGACGTTGCAACTCGAAATACCCAGCAGGTGAGCCTCGGTACAGCGCCAGCCAGGTTCGTAAGTTGTCGCTCTCGGCGTAGGCTCTCCACTGCTCATCGGACCACGGGTATTTGTCTGTCCACGACCAGGGGGTGCCGACAAATTTGTACAAAAAGCGGTTAAATTCGAACTGTTTGACTTAGCACTCAACAACTTGCAGACCATTGGATTCGGTCTTCTCGTTTAAGGCTGAAGGCGATGTCATTTCCAGGTAGTAGGTGGTTACTTGTGTCATGATAGCGCTCTGCCGATGCCTCTATGTCTCCTCAGTCGTTTCAACATGATAGACTTCAAAACCTCGTGACTTGTAATTCTGCAACGCACTGGGATGATCAAGGGTACAGGTGTGAACCCAAACTCTTTGTGTCCCTGGCCAAGCCCATGCCGATTTGATGGCTTCAGATAAAAAGTATCCACCCATGCCCCGGCCAATAAAGTTAGGTGCCAAGCCGAAGTAGGCTAGCTCCACATTGCCGTCTTTTTGCTGTTGTAGCTCGTAAAACCCTGCTGGTGAGCCTCTGAATAGCCCCAGCCACGTTCGCAGATTGTCGTTCTCGGCGTAGGCCTTCCATTGTTCATCTGACCAGGAGAGTTTGTCGGTCCATGACCAATTTGCGCCAACGAATTGGTAGAGGAAGCGATTGAAGGCAAATTGCTTGACCTGGCATTCGGCAACTTCCAGTCCATTTGATTCGGTCTTTTCGTTGAGCGCAGATGGGGATCTCATCTCTAATGAGTAGGTTGTCACTTCAGTCATGATGGCTCTATTACCTTTTCATACAATAGTTTGATTGGTCCAGGCTGGAATTCCAGCTTAAGATTGAGATCCAGCATGGGATTGTTTTCGTCGTTGTCTGTGTCAATGCGGCGTACGCCGTCAGCTTTGGCTTGGCTGATGCTGTGGACCTTTAGAGCGGTGGCAATACCTTGGCGGCGGTAGGCTCGGGCCATGCCCGTTAGGCCGGTGTGAGCCAACGTTGAGTCAACCACGTTGTAGCGCAGATTGGTGACACCGACGTATTTGCCCAGCCCATCCTCATCGCTTGTCTTCGTATCAACAGCGACAAAGCGCGTTTTGTGGGTGGCTCGATCATTGGGGTCGTTGACGCGGCTGGCAAATTCTTCAAAGGCCAAAGGTGAAGGCGGTTCTTCTGCTGGAACATCCATGCGCGCTGCCTCGACTATGACGTGCAGCTTTCGCAACCAATTTGGATCCATCTCGCTCAGTTGCGCCACCGAGTAGATTTGGATGCCGTTGCCGTTGATACGTTCAATAACTTCCTCAAACTTGGCTGGTTGAAATTGAGTCACATCCAGCCACGAGGTGGGCTCTCGTTGAATCTGTCGGTAGCCCTGGCTTTCGATAAACACCACCCGATAGGTCTCATCTGACCGGGCATTGACCAAAATTTTGAATGCACCATGACCCAGAAGTAAGCCGACTATCTTTTCATAGAGTTGCGGCAAGATCGCACAAGGTTCAACTTCCGGATTGATGCCAAAGTCCCAGATATATTTTCCTGGTTGATACGCCCAACTCTCCTCAGCATATTGACCGTAGCAAACAACTTGCCCATCTATTTCCCCCACCAGTCTAGAGATTGGATGGGTCTTGCCCAAATGACGGTCGCGGTCTTTCCACTGCTGGAGTATTTCGGGCTGCGTGGTGCCGTGATTAGCGTTCCAAATGGCAATGCAAGCTTGGTAGTCAGCATCCGAATTGTTGAAGTCGCGTATGGTTAGCATGATTGCTCTCGCTTTCGACATACATAGATGAGCGCCCCACTTTCATTCTTTGGTGGCAGGAATTCCCAATCCCCATACCGATGCAGAATTTCAAAGCGATTGTAGACAAGCAGTGACTCCATCTCTTGGGGAAAGATCAAGCGCAGGGCTAAACGTGCCCGTTTTGTGATCTCCTCACCGTTGCTGCCAATCCATCGCCGATAGGCCGTCTCGTGTCTAATCTGGTTTATGACATCATAGGTATCTTCGCCAGATAGCCGAACTTCACCTCGCTCATCTGTCATATACGAATACCAGAACTGCTCTCCATCCGAATTCTTCATGAGATCTGGCGTTGGAACCCGGATAGAGATGGCGAACAATCCCTCATCATCTAAGTGGTTCCATATACAGGACAATGCCGCTTCTTGATCTTCACGGGTAAGCAGATGTTCGAACGGCATCCCCGACGCAATGATCAATCCGTACGTTTCTCCTAAGTTGAAACTACGCATATCGGCCTCAACCCATCGAATGGGCAGGTCACCTGCTTTCCTACGAGCACGTGCAAGCATTTCTGGTACGATATCGAGGCCAGTAATATCGAGACCAGCTTGAGCCAAAGGAATGGTGACGCGGCCAGTTCCGCAGCCCAGATCGAGGATGGGTTCGGATCTTTGCGAAGCCAAGTGCTGGTAGAAGGGACCATCTGGCTCAAAGTCCCGGACTTCATAGTCGTAGAGTACAGGCTCTACATAATCTTCCAAGTTTGAGTGGTTAATCATTTAGTAAGTTTCCAATGGTTTGCATCTGTTCTTCACGCAATGGACCGAATGTGATTGCCCTCACATTTTCCTCCACCTGCTCAACAGTTTTGAAGCCAGGAATGGGAATTGTCTGCGTACTGCGCCCCCAAAGCCACGCCAATGCGCCCTGGGTTAAAGTTCGTCCCTCACTGGCCAAAATGTGTCGCACTTGCTCAAGGCGAGATAACCACATCGCGTTGGGCTTCCCATTCGTAAAAGACTTGATCCATGACATATTCCGACCGCGAATATCATCTGAGGAAAGTTGGGATTCATTTGAATATTTGCCCGTTAACAAACCCATGGCTAGTGGCCCCCGATTGATGCTGGCGAGGTTATGTTCTTCACATACGGCCAAAGTCGTCTCATCCCCTTCAAATAGATTCAGGCGCTGTTGAACAGCTATGTAGTGTTCACTATCAGCAAATGCTTGGGCTTGCTCCGGTCCATCTGTACTCCATCCGTAGTAACGAATCTTGCCTGACTGAACAAGAGAATCTAACGCGTTGCGTACAGGCTCCGCATCCAGCGGATCATAGTTATTGAGATGAAATTGGTAGAGATCGATATAGTCGGTATTCAATCGCCGTAGACTGGCTTCACAGGCATTGACAATAAACTGAGCAGCCGATTGTTTGCTAAATGGCTGGCCTGTCTGCTCATCCTGACCATTTCCAAATTTGGTTGCAACAATCACGTCGCTTCGTTTTGTGCCCAGCGCCTCTCCCAAAACCCGCTCACTATGGCCGCCGCCGTAAACGTTTGCCGTATCATAGAACGTAACGCCTAAATCTAACGCTCGATGAATGGCCCGAATAGACTCCTGATCGTTCACCTTTCCCCAAGCATCGCCGCCGATTGCCCAACATCCCAAGCCAAGCAGACTGACGGTGATGTCGCTCTTTCCTAAATTCCGTTGAAACATAAATGGCTCCTTTACTCTTTATACCCAGGCGCTGTATAAATTAACGTCTTATGTCTCAGTTTGCTGAGTTAATTTATCACGGGTGCCAGTCGGTCCAAGATCCAACGCCAACCACTGCAACGCATACTTGCCAATGAATGATATGCCTACGTCCTGAAATCCCAGACTTCGATAAAGTTGCAATGCCGGAGTTTGGGGCGTTGTCGAATTGACGACAAAGAGACTAAATCTATTCTCCTTCGCCCACTCGACTGCCACTTGGCATAGGCGTCTCCCAATGCCCTGTCCGCGAACTTCTGGAGAAACCCGGATACGACGCATCTCAAGGAGACCACCTCGTCCATCCCATTTGTGAGCCAGCGGATGAGTGGCTGCCATCTCTTCTCCGGCTTGAAAACACTGAACCGCCGCTGTCCCAACGATCGCTGCCCCTGTTTCAGATTCATGCTGATTCGCAACCCAGAAGGCAGCATACGTCTCTGGCGCAGCAGGTCCATGATAGGGTGGCGGTGCCATCCAGCAGGGATCATTTAGACGTTCTGCCTCTTTTGCGCGGGCAAACATGGCCTCGACTTGAGCTTGATCTTCTGGGCGATATGGCTTGACCCGTGCTTCAAGTTCATTGATTCCTGGTAAATCAGTAGGCTGATAGGAGCGAATCTGGATCTGTGTAGACATATTTTGTAAATCCAAGGTCGTTCAAATTATTCGGGTATAGCCCTAACCCGAACAAGTCAGAATTAAGAATGGTAAATGGCAAATTATTAATGGTGAACGGTTTTGCCTCCGACGCACCTTCATTCACCATTCACCGTTGACAATTCACCATTCGCAATTTTCTTGCACAATGTACAGAAAGTGATTTGGATTTGATGACATCGCATCACTTGACAATTCTACAATTCGATTGCATCATTTTCATTTAGTGTTTAAGATAAGGATATTCCGCTCCTCAGGCGTCTCACCCATCGGACGGGGTGTTCCGGGCCTATGTAATCTTTTTCTAGAGCTCAGTCAAAAAAAACGGAATCCACCACGATCCTCTCATACATATCGGCCAATGCCGTTCTGGATGCATTTAACGCAGGCGCAGCCTACACATTGCTCTCCCTCGATCTAGGTCAGACCCAAACCGAGGTCGCCATGAACGCATCAGGGGTTACATTGTCCGATCAAACCATTCTAGACTGGCAGACTGTTCAACAGATCACCCAAAATGAGAATGCCTGTTTCACGGTAACAACCGACGGCGATATCGAAAAAATTCAGGCATTTTCCGAAGAATTCAATCGCCTCTATTCGCTGATGCCAGTCGAAAAACCATCTGCTCCAAAGCGCAAACCAGCCAAAAAAGGCAAGCGTCGTATTGTCCAAGATGCAGCGCCGACCATGCTTATTTCTGCCATTCCCATGCATCGCATCAAGGACACAACGCCCCAACTTGACACCAAAGAGAAGATACGTGCCGCAGGAAAAATCAAAGGCACCGTTCTGGATACTGCGACGGGCTTGGGCTACACCGCGATTGCCGCGGCACAAACTGCCACATCTGTCACCACCATTGAACTTGATTCTGTGGCTCTCGAAATCTGCCGTCAAAATCCGTGGTCCCAACCTCTATTTGATGA
This sequence comes from Chloroflexota bacterium, assembly GCA_039028975.1. Lineage (GTDB taxonomy): Bacteria > Chloroflexota > Anaerolineae > Caldilineales > Caldilineaceae > JAHBNG01. The sequence continues at coordinate 77,874 of JBCCHB010000007.1, read as the reverse complement.
CCCCAAGATCACCCAAGAAATCGGTGATTCGTTCGACGTTGTGGAAACCTTGGACAATGATTCCTTTGATGTGATTATCCACGATCCACCCATGTTTAGCATGGCTGGTCATCTCTACTCCGCCGATTTTTATGCCGAACTATTGAGGGTTCTGCGTCCCAAGAGCACACTATTCCATTACATAGGCAATCCCGAAAGCAAAAGCGGTCGCAACACCACGAAAGGCGTCTTGGCACGTATTGCTGATGTTGGTTTTGTCCAAATACGCCCCCAGCCTCGGGCATTTGGTATTACGGCTCAGAAGCCCTGATGTTTTCTCAAGCAAATTTTGACAATTCTGCAATTTAATTGCACAATTTCAATATGTGGATAAATCGAAATATCGAAAAATTGATTCGGGAATACATTCAGCAATTCTCCGTACTCATCTTAACTGGTGCTCGCCAAACAGGAAAGACGAGTCTGTTTCAGCACCTCTTCCCCGATTTTGACTACGTTTCGCTTGATGATCCCTTTGAAGCAGATCGGGCAGAATACGCGCCGCGTGAGTTTTTGGATAGCTATACAAAGCCACTCATCATTGACGAGGTTCAATATGCGCCTTCCATCTTTCGCTACATTAAGTTGGTTGTCGATCAAGAAAATCGCTCTTCCAAAAGCCTAACACCCCAAGCTTGCCAATATCTCCTTACTGGCTCCCAAAGTTTTGATCTGATGAAAAACGTAAGTGAAAGCCTAGCTGGCCGGGCTGGGATTCTGTCGCTACCAACATTGTCTGCTTCTGAAGTTCAACAAGCATCTACTGACTTTGAACTGACTGACTTCGTTCTTCGTGGCGGCTATCCAGTCTTATATTCCCAAGAGAATCTGACGCCGCGCAACTGGTTTCCGTCGTATATCTCGACCTATCTTGAGCGAGATGTTCGGAATACAGTCAATGTGCAAAATCTGCGTGATTTTAGTCGCTTTATCCGTGCCCTTGCCATACGCACATCTCAAGTATTGTCCTATGCGGATATTGCACGAGACGTGGGCGTTGCACCGAATACCATCAAGTCTTGGATTTCGATTGTGCAAGCATCTAATCTCATTTACTTATTAGAACCTTACTATCGCAACATCGGTCAGCGATTGGTCAAATCACCTAAAATCTATTTCACGGACACCGGGCTCCTACTCCATCTGCTTGGCATAAATCGCTGGGAAGTGCTTATCCAGTCTCCGCTGGCAGGTGCCGTCTGGGAGACATACTGTTTTTCCCAAATTCACAAGGCGTTCCTAAATCACGGCATTATCAATCCTTCGTTTTGGTACTGGCGGACGCAAGATGGCCATGAAGTTGACTTTGTGATTGAAAAAGGCACTTCACTCATTGCTATGGAAAGTAAGCTGAAAGAACGGCCCTCTCAGAAAGATACCAGAGGTTTTCATCATCTTCATCAATACTACGGAGAAGGTGCTCTCCTAGAGAGAGTCATTCTCTGCAATACAAAAGGGCGCACAAAATGGTCAGATGATGTGTTGATCGACAATGGTTTGAACATCGCTGATCTGATATTGGACTAGCTTCTACAGCATTTTTCAAACGTCAGATAAGCGGGCGTTGGCTTGAAGCCCAGCTTCATATTCAAGTCGTACATGGGATTGTTCTCTTCATTGCCGGTTTCGATAATCTTGGCTCCGTACTCCTGAGCAAACTCGATGGTTCTGAGCTTGAGCGCGGTAGCAATACCGCGACGGCGGTGGCTGCGCAGGACGCCCGTAATGCCCACGCCTAGCTTATCTTTGAGGACAGTGTTGGGCCACAGATTGCTCAATCCGACGTACTCCATACCATCTACGGCAATGAACCATGCGTCTGGTCGGATGTGAGGGCGCTTGAAGTTTTTGGCATATTCTTCGAGCCCTGCAGGTGTTAAATCGTCTGTATCTGGCACATCCTGCTCAACAGCAATTTCTAGATCATAGAGTTTCTGCATCCAGTTCGCATCCCTCTCCTGTAACTCGGACAAGGTGAGTATCTCAATGCCAGAGGCAGCAACTTTCTCCTGCGCACCGGCAAACGGCGTAAAGTCAAAGGCTGGCACATCAAGTTGAGAGTCAGGTTCGCGCAGGGTCTGCTCAAAGCCCATCTTTTTCAAAAAATCGATGTGGAGGGTCTTGTCTTCACGAGTCCAAGTCTTTAGTTCAGTTGGGTTGCGATCCGCCAGAGAGTCAGCCAGATGTTGGTAGAAAGGTGTATCCAATCCCTGCTCTCTATAGCCCTGCGTAACATCAAGATCGAAGTTGTATTTGCCTGGCTTATTGGTCCAGATGGATTCCCAAACCGCGCCGACGGCAACGATCTTCATGCTTCCGCTGCCATCGCCCACCTCGCCCACAAAGCGCTCATGATGATAGTTTGGGTTGCGGATGTTATCGTTATGCTTCCAAATCTCTACCGAAGCTGGGTCGTCTGGCCATTCAGCATTAACCAACGCAACCACGGATTTATATTCTTCATCAGTTGGTTCAAAGGGTCGAATTGTTAAATTTGTCATTTTGTAAGCTCTTAGTGGTATGAACGATAGATAAATCCACTCTTCTAACTATTATGATAAGCTGAGCAGAAATCGAATGGCTGGGTTGTGGGCCTAACCGTAGGCTGGTTGGTGGACGTTGGCTCAGGATTAAGTGTTGGATTGGCTATCGGATTTGATGTTGACGTGGATTGGGGTGCATCCACAGGTTTTAGGATAAGTCGATTCCCCATGGGTGAGACCGCAACCCCTAGTACTGTAACGACCCCGTCTTCATCTGCAGTGACCATACCGCTGGCCACTTGGCTATCATCCGCAACGTTACGATTGACCCAGGTGTAGTTGGCCCCTGGCTGGACCACAAAATTTTGCAGTCGACGGGGTGTCACATCGACCGTCTGCGGGGTCCCGCTTCCACAATTACCCTTCGCTGCGTCAACAGAGCAGAGACTGATCTGCCAGCGGTTTGGCAGATCTACGGGCGCACCATCCCACTCATCCCAAGAAGCAGACCAGCGGATCGTTTGGTTGTAGCCTCCCGCCCTCTCAGGCGGCAAATCAGAATCGTTGCTGGCGTTGCTTAAGCCAGGAATGCTCTCATTTAGAATAACCTGGAAACCAGCGAAGGGAGTTGCTAACTCGTCAAGCTGCAAGTTAGGCGGTAACCCCTGAAAACCAAGCCATCTGTGATTGGCATTGACTACGACGCCACCCCAGCCCTTTCGACTTGCGTTAAAGGCGGCATAGGCTGGTTGGGCTTGGTTGGACCAATGAATGATGGTATCTAGCCGGCCGTGGGCAACGCCAAAAGGCACCATCTCATCGGCCTGACGCAACCGTAGGTTCTGCTGATGGTTTTGCCAGTCCCAAACGCCTGTACTGTTGTATGGTTGAAGGTGACTAGACCAGCCATTGGGTGCATCGATTAGAATCGGCAAATTGTCCTCCGAACTCCCCCACTTGGGCGCGATATCCTCCTCAAAGTTACTACCGCCATCATCACTAGAGGTGCGATAGTTGGTCATGGGTTGGCTGGCATAGGATGCGGCAAAGACATTAGCATAGCGAGTAGTGAATGCGAGTGTGCCGCTGCCGCCCATAGAGTGACCAAAGAGGTAAACACGTGTTCGGTCAATTGCGGGACCGGGTGGATTACGGACCAGATCATAGATCATACGTAAAATCCGCTGTTCGGTATAGTTGATAATGGTATCACCCTCCTCAGGAGCTGTCCCCGGACGATAGTCGTTGTTTTGGGCAAAGCCAAAATACCATGTCTCACTTATGTCATAGGGGTAAATGGCGTATGAACACCATAAAGCATCAGGATTTTCTGTAAACGGGGGGTAGTTGTTCCCAGTCCAACCGTGCAAGGAAACAAAGAGCGGAAGCTCCTCAGGAATCGTGCCTTCACACGACTCAGCTGATGGTTCGTAAACCACATAGTCGTAGGCATATTGGAGTGCGTTGGCTACCGCAGGTGTAGTCGGGTCCAGCCCATAGTGCTCATTGGTCCAGTTGGGGGCATGAAAGGTGGGGTTCCAACGACGTAGGTCCATATATTGGATGTAGGCGTGGCCCCCAGCGCCGATATCGCTGGACAGGCGAATAGGCTGTGGGTCAGCAACCTGTTCAGCAACTTCCCCTGAAGTATTGCCGAAAGCATTAGGGGGCGTAAAGTCAGTACGGTTTTCCGACCCATTCTCGACAGTGGTAACAGCATAGTAGCTGGAACCGCTAGCTCCGCTGTCAAAGTCCTGGGGTGCCAGCGTCCAGACCAAAAGCCCTCTATTGTCACCGATTTGCGGGCCATCGGGTTCAATTACAAAACGGTCTACATAGCGCGGCTGCCAGATACCTTCTGGCGATCTGTATCGATTGGCAAAGAAACGAGCTGAGCCTTCCGAAACCTCGTAAAGCTGCGCTGCCTCTCCTAGGTTTGCCCCAGTAACGGGCTGATCGTGTCGATAGATACGATACATTTCACCACTTAGGTCGTCCCTTTCTGTCCAAGTGATGAATGTTTGACCGCTACGATGCAAAATCGCGAGTCCGGTTGGCTGTGGCGGCTCTCCTTGGGCAGCAGACATGGGGCTTGCTGCTTTGGCAACGAGACCAAAACCGAAGATTATGCATGCGGAAATCATAAGAATAGAGTGATATACTCTCATTACGTTACCTCTTTTACATAATTACGCAACAAGTTTCCGGACATCATCCAGAACTTCTTTCGCATCCGACTCCCACGTGTCTCGGAATGCTGGATGATTGCGCATTTCGATCTCCCAGAGCATAATTTGAATCTCGCGTAAGTAAATAAGTAAATCCAGATGGGCTTCATGTTCTGCCGACAGAGGGCGAACCGACCGATAACCATCTAAAAATGCCTGGCGCAGTTCAGGTGCATCATCACGCCAATGGACGTTGTTGAGCGTCACGGCCATATCATACAGGTAGTGGCCATATCCGCAGTCGTCAAAATCGATGGCCCGGACTTGCCCCTGATGGAAAAGGTAATTCTCCTGGTGCAAATCACCATGGATCAGCCCAAAGACGTCGGCTCCATATCCGATTGAACGCTGCGCCGCCCGCACCTGCTCGATATAGGCGCTGATCAACGCCCCCTCCTCGGGTGAAAAGACGTCACTCACCAACTGGATAGCCACGGCTTCGTCTTCCGGGTTGTCTACCTGCTGGCGTGCCAGGGAGTCGCTGATGCCATCAGGTTTTCCGCAGAGATGATCGAGCCGCCCACGCACAAACCCTTCTGGTGGGTCGAAAGTGGCACCAAATTGCTGCAGACGCGCCATGAACGCGCCCACCCTGGTAAGATGAACAGGTCGCAGGCTGTCATCAAAAAAGCGCCCAGGCACCCACCGAAAGAGGACGCAGACGCGCGATTCGGGGACGCCGTCAGCGCTGGCAGAGGTTAACAAATCACCATCACGCGTTGGCAAAGGTTCGGGGACAATCAATCCGTCTTCTTGGTGTAAGGCATCCAGCCACATCATCTCGGAGCGCACCATCTCCGACGTCTTCTTGGGGTGGCGATGGATGCGCAATACATACTGTTCCCCGCGATCGGTCTGGAGGCGAAAGGTGGTGTTGTCTTCGTGACGTAGTGGTGTAAAGTGCGGTTCATCGATCTCGTAAGCCTTCAGTGCGTTAAGGCCAAGCTGCTTCAATCGACTCAGTTGGCCTCTTTTGGTTAGGGTTTCGAATGGCTTCATATTGCTTCTCTTGATTACTGGTTGGAAAGTTGCTGGTTGGAGAGCGGCTTTTGAAACTCCAGCCAAGCTGGCTGCGGTTCAAAGCCCAGCGTCATATTGATGTTATACATAGGGTTGTTCTCTTCGTTACCTGTTTCGATGTAGCGTGCACCATGAGTTTGCACGAATCTTATCGCTCGCAACTTCAGCGCCGTTGCCAACCCTAATCGACGATAGGCACGCCGCACACCAGTTAGCCAGGTGTGAACCTTGTCCTGAATGTTGGGATCGACACTGATTTGACTTAAACCGACGATTTCCCAATCCGTTATATCATCGCTGCTATGTTTATCGACAACGATAAAATGGGCGTCTGCCCGAAAATGAGGATGCCCAAAACTCTTGATAAATTCTTCGAATGGTGAGGGCGTTACTGGGTCGGTCGATGGGACATCCCGTTCAATCTCGCTGCACCCTTCCCAATATTTACGTTGCCAATCAGTATCGAGCGCTTGATAGTCAGCCAACGACATTAGCTCCAACCCCCTATTGTGCGCCTTCTCCTCTGCGCCATCAAAGCGACTGTGGTCAAACGAGGTCACATCGAGGATAGAGCGCGGCTCGCGCATGGCCAGGGTGAAACCAGTTGCGAGCAAAAAATCGTTTCGCACGGGTTTATCCTCTCGGGAATATCCCCAAATCGATGTAGGAGCTGGCTCACGGGTTGCCAACTGTTCCATGACGTACTCGTAAATGGTTTGCTGAATCGGCGCACCATGATGGTCGGGATGCAGCGAATAAGCAAAGAAGTACTTGCCTGGAACGTAGGACCAGTCGTCTTCGCCATAGCAACCCTCCACGACTATCTTGTTATTTACTTCCACCACATAGCGCAGAAAAAGATAGCGTTTGTCCCGATTTGCATCTTCGTGTTGCCAAGTGGAAACCGTGGCTGGATCGTCTGGCCAATCTGCGTTGTAAACATCAACAATCGCTTGATATTCTTCGTCCGTTGGGTTAAATGGTCTGACGTTATATCTGTTGCTTGTCATAAAGCATTTATTCCTTTTCGTGCATGCTTTTCGAGTTCATATTGATAGAGTGTCGATTGATCATCGTCTTGTTCGATCTTGCGGAGAGGCTCCCATTCTAGGCGTTCCAGGATGCCACGCGCCGCAACCGTCGTGGCGTAAATCGATTCGTAGCCCAACTCCTGAGCTAGGTTCATTGCTGCTCTGACTAACTTGGTCCCTATGCCTCGGCCACGGTGTTGCTCTGCGACGAATAGTCCCCCAAGGCCGGGACAGAATGCCGGCAAGTTCCTATCAGCCCGTTCACGTAACGTAATCGTTCCTGTCAACTCGTCTTCGGCCAAGGCTATCAGGCGCACAGGCAGAACCTCACGGTTTGCTTCTGCGTAAAAATCTTGAGCAATATCTGCTGGCGTTCGTTCAATATAGTACGCTGGCCATTGGTCACGAAACCACTGGCTCAGAATTGGAATCGTTTCGGGATAGTCTGCGAGAAAGGTTATTTCACTCATGAGCCACTCATTGAATTTAGTGCCGCGTACCGTTTCGCCTCTTCAACCGAGCCAGCCAACGCCATGTACGTTACCATCTCGTGCTGACCGTTCGGTGGCAGATGCTTGCCGTGATCCACCCAGATGTGACCGCCCATGCTATCAGCATCTTCGAGCAGTACAGACTGGCCTCGCTCCCCCGCTACGACCACAATCGCCCGGCCAGTCTCTGGATTCTCAACAGCGGCCCAGGTATCGACGCAGACGTCAGCATTCTGTTCGCTGCGTTTGCGGTGGATAGCGCCAACGCCAGGGTAATCGCCATGAAGCGCGCCGCGGCTCATATCCCCATCTACCTGACAATAGATCCCAAAGATAGGCCAAGCGCGTCCTGCGTTTTGATAGACATTGGTTCTGTTCAACCGTCGGTAGACCAACTTGATTACGTTGCTGCCAGGTAAGGTCAAATACTCGAGCTGAATGTGAATACCCAATGCTGACTCTTCGACGGGCCTCCCATCTAGGCGGACACCGCGCCAGGGTAGATTACGCTGATCGGGTACCTCGATGGTTCTGGCAAGGAATTCTGCCTCGTGGAGCTTGCCCGGCCAGGCGCTGTCCGGACTGGTGAGCATAGGACGTACACCGCCAAACCAGGGCTTTATCCACTTAAATTCACCCTCTACTGGAAACGAGGTAAAGAGATGATTAACCTCACTATTCTGCTCGCGCCAGTCGATGAGTCCACCATGAAAATCGGGGGTAACCGTGTAGACCATGCACCCATTGGCAACCCGCCAGAGTGGTTGTTCGGCCGCCGTATGCTGGGTAATGCTGACTTCTTGCCCCGAATTCCCCAGGCGGATCAGCGGAAACGGTATTGCTTCATCTGCATATTGGGTTTGCAACCGGAATCGACCTTCGGTCGCGCCGACGCGTTTTGAGCTAGTCAGGTGGACGGCCCGTGCTTGCGTCTTGTTGGCAGCTAGATCTTTCAGATCAACACAGTTGATATCTGACTGCCAGCCGTTGGGCAGCTCGAGCGAGATTGTGCCGTTGAGCTTAATAGGGCGGACATTTTCGGCCTGAAGCGTGGCTTCCATCTCATCCGTTATTGTCACCAATGGCTCTGGAAGGAATCTCACCTGATGAGTAGGTTTTGGGACGGGCATGGCATTGTTATATGCTGCATCAATCTCTCGCGGTTCCGACGTGGCCCTGCTATTGACGCTCTGCCAAACCCGCCTTACGTCCCGCCAATCTCCTGGTCCTGCGTAGAGATAGAAGGGGTTTAGCATAACGGTCTCTTGGGGTGCAATGGTATATTCAGCCGAAATTAGATCGATTCCCCAGCGCTTCCAGATATGCTCTGAAACATCAGATGACCAGATGAGACCGTGAGCCTGACCGTCAGCACTATACGCGGCCCATTCCTCACCGACCCTACCGTCTGGTTTCTGCGGGAAGTCATTGTCGACGGACGGCATGGTCGTGGCCAGAGTCTGCACAAGACCATCTGCCAGCGGTATGACCGATTGACCATTGATCACCTGTAGGTTAATGAGCCGACTGTAGGTCAGCACTTGGCAGATATGTGTCTGGGCTGTGTCATCTTCACTACCGACGTTGCCCATGTGCCTTAGCCGATATTGAACCTGAATGATCGGTGAGGCCGTGACGGTGAGCACGCGACAAAACTCGACGCCGGGAAAATTTTTCGAGACGATGGTTGACGTAACGGTGGATATTCCCGGCTCTTGGTGTAGCGCCAGATCGAAGTTGCTGCGGCCAAATTCGAAGGGGTAGAAGCCCGGCCCCAATGTATCTTCAAAATACATGTTGTGATGCCAGCCGGCCTTATTGACGATATTCACCGAGTTCCCTCGGCGATTTACCTTAAGCCGGATGAAGTCATTCTCAATGAAGATGTGATGCTCGTTCTTGTCTGCCTCTGATTCAACCGCAACCACACCGCCGATGTGCCGAATGAGGCAAGGCAACACGGCCGGCGGCGTTTGAATCGACTGACCGCTCTGGGTAAACTCGGCCTGTATCTGTAGATTGAAGCCGGAAGTCTGGGACGATTCAATTGTCAGCGGGACGCCAGCAAAACCCTCTGGTTCAATGGCAAAGTCTTGCTTCTGCCAGGTTAGGTTGTGCATTGAGCTATCAACAGCAACGGTTCCTTTGCCATTTCTATTGCCGTCATTGTTGCTATCTAATCGAAGGGTTAGCTGACCGCTGATCTTCTCAGTAAGGTAGTTTTGTATCTGGACCAGTACCGTCTGTTTTTGGCCTGGCAGTCCATTCAACACGTCTGGATGATAAGTGACTTCAATAGGCTTTTGGTAATGCAATCCTGCAGATAGCGAAAATGCCGTTCCGTCAACCGTCACGTTTGCACGAACCGAGGGCATAGGTTTGGGGTGCCATTTGTTCACTTCTACTTTAGGTGCATCGGAAGTGACACAATAGGTGGATCTGACCAGTTGGTTCTCACCAGCATTGAGACGTAACGCAATGGTGGATTCGGATCTAATGTTGATGCCCTCGTCCGCGCCGATTTCTAAGCTCACATTGACGGGTCGCTCTCGCTTGTTGGTGATTGACCAAATCACGTCATACGAAAGCCCCATGGCGGGCTTGGTCTCATCGATCCGGGCGTAAGCTGCAAGGTCGGGCGTATCCAAGCCGCATAGTTGTTGGCTTTGGCGGTCGAAGATGGCTTCAATGGTTTCACCATATTCCCCGTTATTGGCTCGAGTCCAGCGATTGATATAGACTTTCATCTCGCCAGTTTTAGGATGGCGCTCTTCATCTTCTACCTGATCCAGTGTGCGGTCATAGTCCTGATACCAGTCTGCCTGCTGGAAGAATTCGACTAGGATAGGCAACTGTCTCACCGCCGGAATAAAGTTCTCCATATAGACCGAGGTATCCGGTCGCCAGAAGAAGCCAGTCTTTTTGTAGAGTGGAAGTGCCTTAAGGTTGGCCGTCCATGTACCCAAGGTGACTTGTACGTAGCCTTGCTCGGTGGCAAAGTCAATCATTTGGGTTAACATGCGGCGGCAGAGGCTACGGCCCTGATGAGCGGGGTGAACGTTAAGAAGATCCACATAACAGGATTCGCCCTTGCGGTCATTGCTGTCCCACAGAGAGCCAAAGCCGACGATGGGGCCATTCTCTTGTACCACTACTAGCCGCATCAGAGCGACCTCCTTGTCCATAGACTCACCCCATCGTTCCGCGGTCATGGGGACGCCATCGGTAAAGGAGCCAGGCCATTCATGGTCACTCTCATTCCACATAACGGCAAGACCAGGATCGTAGTCGTGAGTGTACTGTTCGATTGTATAGATTGGTTTTCCTGAATTCATAATTTTCTGGTTTTGTATTATTCCAGAAAAGACTTGTCCCGACACTCATCCAATCTTCTCTGGATAATTTCGAAAGGGAAAGACAGAACTTTTCTGGCCAGCCACGAATCATGTGTCACGAACCCTCTGCCCACAATTGCCGCATCTCTTCACTGCGGTCTAGCAATGCCGCCAGCGTCCCTTCATCCTCGGCTCGACCATCCTTCATAACGATGATGTGATCGGCCCGCTGTAAGGCAGGCCGGCGATGGGAGACGACGAGGCAGGTGGCTGACTGCTGGGCAAAGATTCCTTCCCACAGCTTGTTCTCAGTGTTCACATCTAATGCGCTGGAAAGATCATCAAAAACTAACAACTCAGGCGATCGTACAAACATACGGGCCGCGGTTGAGCGCTGCTGCTGCCCACCCGATAGCTTTACGCCGCGCGGCCCTACCTTCGTCTCCAATCCATCTTCAAGTTGTTCGATATCCGACGTCAGAATCGCTGCCTCAATCGCTTGGGACAGATTGGATTCTGACACGCTCAAACCCATCAGGATATTTTTCCGCAGTGATTCGCTAAAGAGCATTGGGATCTGGGGCGTGTAAGCCACCCGTGGTGGTACCATGAACGTGTCGGCTGATTCGACCAGCCCATCGTTCCAGCGCAGCACCCCAGCCTGTGCAGGGAGAAGCCCCAACAGCGTCCGTAGGAGCGTGGTTTTGCCTGAGCCAACCCGCCCGGTTATCACCGTGAACGAGCCGCTATTCAACGTTAACGATACATCATAAATCCCGTTGATGCTGTTGGGATACGTGTAAGTTAGATGGGATGCGGTCAGCTTCTCAAGCTCGTCGCCATCGGTTCTAAGAACCATATGCACTTCGGGCAGGTCACCATGCAAGTGGGTCGGCGTCTGTTTGACCAACGTCTCTGGCGGCGCGCCCTGCAACAATCCGTTCATTCGGTCAAAGGCCACCCCAGCCTGACGCAGCCGCGGGAAGAAGCGCCCAACCTGGGCCGTCAAATCTGAGACGTGGCCCAGATAGAAGACGAACAGGGCAAAATCCCCCACGGTAAATGAACCATCCTGCATAAATTGGCTCCCGACTAGCAGAATCAACCCGGTTCCCACGTTGGTTGTGTTGATGAAGATGGCTCCTAGCAGTTCGGTGAATAGGCGGTCCCGCAGTGCGCTTTTGCGACGTTGCTCATTCAGCTTTTCGAAGTGGCCAAGGACCCGTTCCTCCGCCGTTGATGCCTTGATGGCCTGGGTGGCGTCAAACATCTCGCCGATGAAACTGGTAACCTGCCCAGTTGCGTGGCGTGTGGCTTCACGGTAGCGCTGGACACGGGTCAAGGTCATGTTGGCTGCAACGACAACCAGTATCAGGGGCAAGAAGACAAAGAGCGTAATCTGCACGTTGATGCGCAGCATAATTACCAACGCGATGATGGAAAAGAAGCCCTGGGCCACAATAAAGAGTGCCCAGACTGTAAAGTTGGTCACATCATCTACATCGCCCCGAAAACGGCTGATGGCCTCGCCTGTGGTTCCGGGCAATGCACGTGCGCCAGGTCTGTCGAGAATCCGTTCCACTAGATTCTTGCGCAGCACGGCCCCAGTCAGAAATTCCCACTTAAAAAAGAAATACATGTCGGCCATGATCAGCGAGTTCTGCACAAATGCGATAACCACGGTCAGCACGACCCAAGACATGGGCCCCCACCCTAGCGGAGCGTCTCCGGTCAGTGAATCGAAGAAAAAGCGCATGGTCAAACCGATGCCTTGAAAGACAACAGTGAAAATAGCAATCCGCAGAATCGTCGTGGTTGCGTAGGTGCCTGGGTGGCAGCGGATTAGCTCTCGCCAGTAGCGCCAAGTGGAGAGTGGATTATGTCGGATGGATTCGGTTGAAATTGTCATAGTGTTCGTGATAAAATAAGAACCGTCATTCGTACTGTATCCACAAATTGCAATGGAGGCGACAAAGTGGCTTATAACACATTTACGATTAACCAAGTTCGCCGTGACTTTGGCATACAACTTGTGGAAGACGCATTGTTTATTCCGGAATTTCAGCCAGTAGAGCCCAGTGAAATGTTGCGGTCGATATTAGATAAGTTTGCGCCCCTAGCTGAGGCAATCGGTACTGAGAAGGCAAAGTCAGAGTTCGTTATCGCCCCCATTCTGGCCGAGGTGCGTGAAATAATGGAGCACCAAGTTAGCCTTTTTTCGGGCATTGAGTTTAACGTAGAGCCTAAAAATGGTCTGAACGGCCGTTGTGACTTCATTATCAGTGCTTCCAATATCCAGTACACATTGACTGCTCCGGTCTTAGCACTGGTTGAAGCCAAACAGGGCAACATTAACCCAGGTTTGGGCCAATGCATGGCGGAGATGGTGGCAGCCCAAATTCATAATCAAAAAGAAGGAAACGATATCGAGTTTATCTATGGATGCGTCACCAACAGCGATATTTGGCGGTTCTTGCGTTTGCAGGGCAAGACCATGATGATCGAAAAACGGCGTTTTGCACTCGACCCCATCGAGCGACTACTAGGCGTTTTGGTTCAGCTTGTTTCATAATCCACCGAAACAATAAAACGATATTATGTAATGATATTGTGTATACGCGTTTCTATATTGACAAGAATACTCCCATCGCCGTACCTCTCTGCTATTGTTGCTCTAATGTGCGGGAAATGGGTATGGTCAATCCAAGAACGGCTGCATAGCTGATGGGCAGCATGATCTATAGTTATATATTTCTGGTAGGAATACTGCTCGGCGATTTCAAAAGGGTATTTGGTCCCGCGATGAGATTGGGCAATGGTCTGCTTTTGAGCCAACTCATCGAAAAATGGTTGATCGTTTGGGAAGGATATGAACGAGCATATGTCAATCACAGGCTTCTCGGCCTTTTTGTACAGTGATTGATAATTTGGCGTTTCGTAAAACCAATGGGTTGCTTGAAAACAGATGATGTACTGAAAGCTAAGTCTGCTAATGTCAAGGCTCTCAACATCAGAATTGATAAAGACTACATTCGCATTTTCAGTATTGCTTTTGTAGGAATCAAGCATTTCAGTGACTGGCTCTACGGCAATCACTTTATGAAAATAGGTTGACAATGCTGTCGTCCCAATGCCAGTTCCTGCTCCTAATTCAAGAACGGTGTTGCTTGCAGAATAGTGCTGCTGGAAATACGTTTCAATGCCGTCGTGGTGAACCAATCTTCCTATTCGGTAATGAACATTTTTGTCGTTATATTTGCTCTTCATAGTAATCTCATTGTGAAAGGAGCATTTCATGTCCGTACAGCTGGCGGAACCTTTTATTGAAGCGGAAACGCTTCTATACTCAGCTCCGTTTGAAAACAGGTGTTTTCCCAAGCTCTACCAGAGAGACCAAACACCTGTTTTCAAAACGACCGCAGTATAGGTATCAACATTCGGTATTCTCGTATATATGTATATGCTCTGATAAAAAAGTCCGCCTAGATCAGAGTGTTAAGCTGAAGGCCGAGAACAATAGCCCATTTACCTCTTCCGCCTTCTCACAACTCACCATGTGAGCAGCTTTCTCAATCTCATGTCCCTTTGCTCCTGGTATCGATTCAACCAAATATTGACATCGTTCGATGAGGTGTGGGAAATCTAATGCCCCCCAAATGACGACCGCTGGCATCGTCAACTCTTCTACCCGTTCATAGGACGAATCCGGTTCGATCTCCTTCTCCAACTCAGGCATATTGAGGGCTATGCCGTTCATATCCAGGAAGAGATTCCGCAGCTCGCCTTGTACTCGTCCTGCCTGGCTTAGAGGTCCGTCCAACCACATGTGGGCTTCGATTTCGTTGATCTGATCTAGATCGTCTGCCTCATCGGCTGCATCCAGCGCATCCCCCAGTGCCTCAATTTGCGGTGGCCATTCCTCTGGCCCGGAGGCACCGCTGACGGCTGGCGCAATCAAGGCCAACGCAGTAACCCGATTGGGGTTCTGTAGCGCAAAATCGATGGCGATTCGGCCCCCTTGGGAGCAGCCAACAAGCGTCACCTTTCCAAGCCCAAAGTGATCCAGGACCGCATCTAAGTCATCGACGTGGGAAAAAGGTTCATCAATGGCCGTTGTTTCGCCAAAGCCGCGTCTGTCATACGCAATGACCAGATGATCATGGCAAAAGGTATCGATTTGGGGATGCCACATCCGTCGGTCCGCAACGCCTGCGTGAAGAAAAACAACGGGTGGTCCATCTCCAGCGTGGATACCCGCCAGTTTGGCACTGCCTACATCAATTTGGAACTGATTTCTTTTCATAGGTTTGTTTCCTTTTTGCATGTTCCGCATTCCACTCATCCATATTATGGGCATACCCTGGCAGATCATGACTACGGGTGAATGCTTCCCCAATCGGATCCGAACCGTACTCCGGCTCATCAGTTAGTTGAGTCAGCAACTCATTGCCAAAATCACGAATCGCAAAAAAGCGTTGGCAAAATCCCTTCAAGTCACTCGACGGCCCATTGAGGGCAGAAAGCACCCTCGTTGCAAAGTCAGACGGCAGCCACGGTAGCGTAAGGAGATAAGTCATCTCCCGAAGACGCCAAGGTCGCCAACGCCAGTTGTAGGCAAATAAGCCGCGGACAAGTGCCTCATAGGTCGATTGGGTCCGATCAAACGCAACGGCTGGCCCCAAACTTTCCCACAACCCAGTGGGATCATCCCGAATCATTTGCATGTCGAGCAGCGCGCTATCCAAGTGTTTCATGCGAATCGATTCCGTGTAGGCGGTCCGCTCCGCAAACAACTTGGCTACGCTGCCATCTCTGTCATAGACGAGCCAGCTGTCTACAAAGGCGGCGCACTGTCCCTCGGACCATACGCAGTTAGAATCGGTCCACTTTCTCAAATTAAAGTGATGAAAATCAAACTGAATCCCAGTCACATCCGGTTCAAAGATACTGTGATAGGTATTGGCCTCTGGCACCCAGACAAACTCCGATGGAACCACATAATGATCGATTGGATCCCAGAAGAGCACTGCGTCAATATCCGAATGAGGGCGCATGGTGCCGAAGGCAATGCTGCCGACGCCAACGACCGCACGGAGTGCAGGCACCGGTTTGAGAAATCGGTCAATAAAGTCGGCGAGTTGTTCACGTTTTTGCAGGGTGGATTCAGTAGTCATCATGTACCCTCATAGAGACAGGAATTTTTCTATCATATTGGACTCTGTAAACCAAAGTGTGTAAATGGCGAGGGTTCTCTGATTGAGCGGTATCGATTTACACACTTTTTCGTACAGAGTGTCATATATTGAGCTAATCCGGTGGACCAAACAGCTCTTGCGGAAATAGATAATCCGTTAGTTCGCGTTCAATAGATATAGACCTGCCGCCTCCTTGATCAATAAACTCCATCCACAGTCCAGGTCCTGAATGTGTATGTAGAATTGCTGCAAGACAGCGCCGCGCAAATCGCTCAGGTGGCCGACCGTCTGTATAAAGTGTTTGGAGGCATTCACGCATTGCTTCTTGATCACGTGAGAATGTCCAAAACCACAAAAATGTAACATCCCATTCCGGCGGGCCAAGCATGGCATCTGCCCAATCAATGAATCCCGAAACAGTCCACGATTTCGCGCCCCTGTCTTCCTTCGCAAGGTAAATGTGATTGTGTGCAAGTTCGCTGTGGGTAAGATGAGTTAGCTCTTCCAAGTGTTCTTGGGCTTCAATCTGTAAAAAACGGATCATATCATCACGATATTGGGTCGATAGAGATTCCGTTCTCTTGACGAGTTCCGTTAGTCGTGGCTGGTACGCTCGGATATGTTCGCTTCTACCGCCAAATGCTTGCTCCACGGCAGCAAAGTCGTCATATGGAAGGCGGTGGATGGCGGCCGTGATTGTGCCTAATTCCCTAGCGATGGCGAGCTGATTGGAACGGGGCAGATCGTCCCAAACGTTCTCTGCCGTCGAACCTGGTACCCCTGTCATGATAAGATAGGGTCGACTTCCCGTGCGTTCATTGGCAGTGATGATTCGGGGAGCTGGAATCTCATTTTGCTCCGCAAGTTTCTGTAAGGCAGCCCGCTCGAAATGAAACTGACGTTCAGAAGTTGGTCCGAATATCTTCAAATAACGTTCGTTGTCAAGACAATAGACAGCATTTGCACAGTACTGTTGCTCCCATGTCGCCACAATCTCTATCTTCTCATATTCGGCTCCTGCATGATTGCAGGCGGTTGCGGCAAGTGCAAGCCATTCCTCATTTGTCATTGGCACCCCTTTTCTGCACAATCAACAACTCTTGGTGTTCGTTACTCTCGAAACCTCGTTCACTTTGGCAAGTCTCCACAATCCGGTTGATACTTTGCCAGTGTTGCTCTAACACAATCTTCTCTGGCCACGGCACAGACAGTATGTAAAAGATGAGCGATTCCAGATCCTCAAACCAGTACGGCACATCGTATTCAGCCTTTGCCAACACGTGACAGCCCAAATCCTGAAACTGCTGTGCCAACTCATCCGCCGTCTGCCACCAATCTGGCCCAAAGCTGGCGGGCGTCCAGCCGAACCCTTCGAGCAAATTGAGCGAGATACGCTGCCCCACCATTTGGGTGATGAAATAGCCGCCGGATCGGAGTACCCGTATGATCTGCTCGGGATAGACTCGCAGGTGTCGGGTCAAAACGATGTCGAATGAGGCATCATGAAAGTGTAGATCGCTAGCCTCCATCTGTATCAGCGTAACATTGCCGATTGACTGTTCGGATAGGTTGCGCTGAGCTGTTTCGATCATCTTGGGATTTTGATCGACCGCGACCCCTTCCGCAAAACTGTCTGCTAACGATAGGAATATTTCGCCCCCGCCCGTACCGATGTCCAGCACTCGATCCGTTGGCTTGAGGTATTGGCGGACCACCTCTACATAATCCCATAGGACAGGATCTCGGCCGGCGCGAATGTGCGAGAAGTCCCAGCCGTCAAGCTTCCCCACCCTCTCGGCTATTTGCTTTAGTTCATCGTATGTCATGGGATTCCCCCTAGATCAACGGCGGACCATCTTCATCATATTGAGGAGCGTCATCGCCAATCACATCCCAACTTGCTTTTGAGCCAACATAAATGTGATCAAGAACCTTGATCCCTGTGTAATCATCCAGCAAGCCTGCAGGGACACTATATAAATTCCGCTGCGGATTGTGGTATGGAGCAAGTGAGCCACAGACGGTACAACGATCATAGTCGCTGATCTGATCGTTTCCCGAAATCCATACGAACTGTTCACCCGGAACAGGTACAAAGGTAGAAGAGCCAGTACCTGTCTCCTTGCGGCATTTGGAACAGTGGCATTGGCCGATTCCAACAACTGGGCCGCGAACCTCAAATTTCAGCGCGCCACAGGTACAGCTTCCTGTTCGGACGACATCGTTAAATTCTTGATCGGTCATTTGTTTCCTTTTTTACATCCTCATTGTATAGGTGGCCAAAAAAGATCTGTTCGCCGCTCTGGGAATTTCCCAGTGTGGGTTGCACATGGGTCGGGACAAGGCTTTTCCGGCGAAGTAAATTCATCCAAGGCTCTTAGTTAAATATATACCGCCACCCCACTCATCATTATGAAAACCGCTTCCGTCTTCAACGTACCCTAGTTTGGGATACAAACGTTGCGCAATCTCATAACCGGGTGTCATCCCGACGCCAATCCCAATTACCGACTTTCCAGATAGTCGAACAATCTGTTCAGCGCACTCAATCATTTTTGTACCGATCCCGTTGCAGCGCAATGGTGCTATGACATTCATATCGTTAATTTCGGGGATGCCTTGCTGGCAAAACGACACATAGCCTGATTTCCATACAATATTGGTATACCCCACAATCGATCCCTCAAGTTCTGCGATCAAGGTCACTCGTTCACCTACCACATTCTCTTGCCAATAGCGTTCATATTGCTCTTGATTCTTGTGCATATGCGCGAATGCTTGAGCAATCGGCGTGGCATCGTGGGCCACCATTTTGCGTATTGTGACTTGGTGTATATCTAGCATATCTATTTCCCTGACTGCCAGCCTTAGAAAATCGAATCAACCTACCGACGCCTAGGGTACCAATATCCCAATAATCGATTCCCTAGCCATCTCACCAGACTCGCTGGTACCAGATAATAAAGTAGCAAAAGAACTACGGCAGAAAAATTCGAAAGATAGAGCAAGCCCAGAGAACGCAGGCCAACATCCCCTTTTCGTCCAGATGTGACCACAGGATGTTGATGCATTACAGCAAATCGTTTTCCCACCTTGCGTCCATGTCGCTTGAGCCGAATGATGAAGTCGATCTCCTCGTATGCATACAGATCTGTGCTAAATCCATCGATGGCCCGAAAGGCGTCTGCCTGACAGAGCAGAAACGCACCACCGCTCAGGCCAAATAGCCGAAAGAATGGGTTGACCCGCTCCATACGCAGCTTGTTGAATAGGGTTCCACCTTTCACACGAACCGTGGTGCCACAGCCGATGATTTTCCGACTACGGATTCGGTCGATCATTTCAGCAATCAATGCTGGCTCTGGATAGGAATCGGCATCGATAAAGAGAAGCCACTCCCCTTTTGCGATGCTGGCACCCCTGTTTCTGGCTCTAGAGATTTGGTTTATCGGCTCGAAAATCACCCGCGCACCAAAGGCAGATGCAATCTCCGACGTCTTATCGCCAGAGTTGTTGTCACAAACAATCAGTTCCCATGAGAGGTCCATTCGTTCATTCTCATCGAGAGCAGATTTGATTCGTTCCAGTGTCTGCTCCAGGTACATCTCCTCATTAAACGCTGGAATAATAACTGATAGAAACATGTCATCTTTAGGATGGGGCAACGTCTGCCTCTAACCCACTCTTGAGCAATCCAGCAAACCTCGAACCCGAATCCAAACTCAGCGAGACCCGCTCTCCATGCTCCACAATCCGCCCTCTCTCCAAAATCATGATCTCGTCAGCTCGTTGAACCGTGGCCAGCCGATGGGCTATGATAATCGCGGTGCGGTTATTCAGAAGTCGATCCACTGCCAGCTCTATGCGTTGTTCCGTAGCTGGATCCAGTCGGGATGAGGCTTCATCAAAGATCACAATATCTGGGTTCTTAAGGAAGATCCGGGTCAGCGCCAATAGCTGTGCCTCGCCTGCGGACAAGTTGCCTCCACCCGCCTCCAGCACCGTATCCAACCCATCATCCAGGGATGCCAGCCAGCTAGATAGGCCCAACTCGTCAAGCACTTCCAGCAGTGCAGCGTCAGGCAGTTCCGGATTGAAGAAGGTCATGTTGTCCCGAACAGTGGTATGGAAGAGCTGCACATTTTGGGTGACGATGCCGATGCGCTGACGCAACTGGTGGACGTCCAAATTGGCTACATTTTCACCACCAACGTAAACAGTACCCGCTGTCGGGTCATAGAAGCGAAAGAGGAGCCGTGCCAAGGTAGTCTTACCGCTACCCGTACGCCCCAACAGTCCCAGCACTTTTCCTGCTTCCAACCGAAAGGTGATGTCATCCAAAACAACCTCATCTTCTGAGGCATCTTCTGGGTGAGCCATCAGCAACTCCGGATTGTCCGTGTTCTTTTCGGTCCGTGGGGGCGCATCTTGCCGGCCATTATCACTATCAAGCGTTGCGTCCATTGGATAGGCAAAGGAGACCCCTTCAAACGCTATGGGTAAAGAGCCTTCCGGCAGCGTTTGCTCGGTATCGGACCGAGCAAGTCCATTCTCTTCGGCCAGGAATTCTTGAATCCGCGCGACGCCCGCCCCCGCCTGCTGAAGCTGCTCGATCTCGGCGGCAATGCGCTGGATCGGTCGGTTTAGTAGCCCTGCATAGTGGACGACTAGGTAGACGGAACCTATTGTCATGGCGTTCTCGCTGAAGAGATTGGCGCTGATCCCATAGGTGGCGGCCACACCTATAGTGAAGAGCAGCCATCCGATATTGGTCATGGCAAAAGCCAGCAGCCGTGCCCGCACTGTGGTTTGCCAGAAGGCTCGCAGCAGTTCTGCAAAACGACGCATCACATATGCCTTGGCCCCGCTGGAACGGATCTCTTCCGTGCCTGCTAGCCGCTCCTCTAGAAAGCCGAAAAAGTCGGCACTGGCCTGGCGGGACTTCTTCCACTGAGGGATGGCCGCGCTACGCATAGCAATCAGTACCGTCATAACCACAATCACGAAGAAGGTCAGAACAGCACCAAGCAGCAGGCTCTCTCGCCAAAGCAATGCCAATATGCCGATCAGCAGCAGCCCGTTCCCAATGACCTGCAGCACAAACTGGGAGAAGAAAAGCGAGAGCGTGTTGATATCGCCGTCGATGCGCTCGATCATGGCACCCGGGGTGTAGCGGTTGTGGAACGACATATCCAGGTTCAAGCAGTGGCGGGCCAGGTCATAGCGCAGCCAGTTTGTAGCCATCCAGCTCACATTTTCGCCAACGTAGATGCTGCCAACGGCCACGATCTGCTGAACCAGAGCAATGGCGATAAAGAGTAGCGCCAGCCAGCCTAGCTGCTCGGTATTTTCGCGTGTCAGCGCGCTATCAATAAAGCGGCGCATGATCTGTGGATTGACCAGTTGTAGCCCGATGTTGGCGAAGATCAGGATGGCCAAAGCTACCATACGCCCGCGTTGGGGGCGAAGGTAATCAATCAGAATTGAGCGGTAGGCTTGGAGAGAGTTGTTCATGGGCTCGATGGAAAAATTCTGTATGCAGCATTCATGGCAATCTTCATGTCAGCGAATTGCCTTATATGAAAATTCACTCAGATAACGGTAGGTCAGCATGATTCGCGGTATCTGAAGGGCGTTCGGCGCAACGGTGTGAAGCATCCGCATGTCCATGAAGTACACATCCCCCGCTTCGCCCGTCATTTCAACAACCTTCACTTCAACGTCATCAACATAGCCCACATCATGCAAGAAACGATGCCGTTCGTCGGCACCATCTGACATTAAGTCTGAAAAATATGGCTCCTCCATCAATTTCTTGCGCAGATACCCCGACTTCATTCGTACCCCGTTATCTCGCAAACGATGTGAGCCTGTTACAACCAACGTTCCCCCTCCGCTCGGCTCAACGGTCTCTAGTAGAGCAAATATCTGCACACCAGGAATTCCAGCCTTGGATAGGCGTGGCATATCCAAATGCCAAGCGCTATGAGGAACAGTCCACGTCGTTACATCAGGTAGCGTAAACAGGAGCAGTGGATAAGCGTCCTTTGGAAACACTGGGCGAACATTGAGTAGCGCAGTCGCGGCGGCTAGCGCATCGCCATTAATGAGATCAATCATCGTTTGATCGTGGCAAAGTGGTTTTAGCAACTTCATCCCCGCACCACGCACAACTGTATATTCGTATTCATCAAGACACCAATCGCCGTCGCGCCAGGTGCCTTCCTGCTCTAAGTGCGCAAAAATCACCTTGCGTGCTTCGGCAATTTTCTCCTGTGGAAGGAAACTGTCGCGCTTGATCAGTCCATGTTTTGCAAAGTCGTCTCTTTCAGATGGTGTAAACATGATTAGATTCCATAGTACTTATAAAACACGCTAATCGGACTTTCCAGACGTAGTATTGCCAATGGAAAGCAGCACAAACATCCGTCTAGTGTTGTCTGCTGCTCCAGGCAATTCAAGAATGATTCTGCTTTCTCTTCATCCAGCTGGCCGTTGCCTCTAAGAAATTGTCCCCATGTGGCCCAAAACCCTGGCTCGGATGGTTGGGTGCGCGCGGTTTCGAGAAAACGCGTTGGAAAAAGGCGGCGATAGGCGTCAATATTGTAGAGCCACGATCCGCCAACGACGGTCTCTACTTCTGGAAGATGTGCTTTAATGTGGCGGAACATGTCAGTCAGTTCTGCTATCCGAACGTGCATCCTTGTCCTGCTCAAGACGCCGTACCCCGATGGTTCTCTGTGTTTAAAATGAAGGCGAACGGCTGGTCGATCTCGAAACGGGTAAGCGTAGGTAAAGCACCCCCAGTAGCGTCTGTCATTTGCCATATATCTGGCTGGATCGAAGTTGGCATGATAGAAGGTGTACGCCCATTCCGTTTCTTCATCGAGATTGCTACAGGATGCCAGACCACGCATGAACTCCTGCCAGAGTGGATCCGATGGGTCTGTACGCGACACACGCAGCCCATAGATATTTCGAAGCTGGGTATGGTCGATGATGACTTCGTTGAACGGATCGCCTGTGACCTCAGCCACTTTGTGGGCAAAGACTAACTGGGTGCGGAAAAAGTCTTTGTCGTAATCAAGCTTGGTCATGTGGACCATTGGTTGCTTCTGTAAGGTGTAAATCACGGTTTTTGAACAATCAATAACCCGCGATGCTCATTGCTCTCAATCCCCCGTTCTGTTTGAGCCGTTTCTAGAATCTGGCTTATATTTTGCCAATGTTTTTCGAGTACAATTTTGTCTGGCCAGGGTACGGCTTTCATCCAAAAGATAAAGGACTCGATATCTTGAAACCAGTACGGAACGTCATATTCAGCTTGGGCCAAGACATGACACCCGTGCTGCCGAAACTCATCGGCTACCTCAGAAACCGTTTGCCACCAGTTGGGGCCGAAGCTGTCTGGCGTCCAACCGAAGACATCAAGGAGGTTAAGTGAACTGCGTTGCCCAACCATTTGTGTGATAAAGTACCCACCTGGACGGAGTATCGGCACAATCTCAGACACGTAGATCCACAAGTGCCTTAGTAAGACCACATCAAATTCATCCGAACCAAACTGAAGATCGCTGGCCTCCATTTGCATCATGGAGACGTGGCCCACTGATTGCCTAGATAAATTACTTTGGGCCGCCTCGAGATTTTTGGGAGTACTGTCAATGCCAACTCCTTCGCTAAAGTAGGGTGCTAAGGAAAGAAATATCTCGCCACCGCCCGTGCCGACATCCAACACCCGATCGGTTGGCTTGAGATATTGACGGACGACATCCTCATATTGCCAGAGAACGGGTGCTCGCTCAACACGAACACGAGAAATATCCGTGCCTTGAAGTTCGCCAACAGACTTGAAGAGCTGGGTTAACTTTTCTAATGTCATTGTATTCATTGCCCAAGTCCTTCTATATGCTGCCAACTAGATGACGCTGATGGCAACGATGGGCTATACCGCTCGTAGCCCAATAGCTCGAAATCTTCTGCGGCGAATGCCCAAGTGACCTGTTCCTCTTCATCAGAGAAATGATCAAAAAATGTGCCTGGTGGCCGAATCCCCCGCTCTAGCACATGCGGAAACGGAGGTAGGTTGTCCTGATCAACAAAAGGCAGATTCCCCAGACATTCCGGTAATCGTTCGAAGAACAAGACCAGTGAGATCCCGGCCTTCTTGATAAAATGGCTCTGATTCATCCCATCTTCAGGTACGCTGCTGCTATCATCCAGTATGGTTGCTTTGCCAATAAGTCTCGCCTCTTGGACCCTTTTTTCGCGCGGCTCGGTCGACGGTTCCGGTATGGGTGAAGGCACCCGTCTGGCTGGATTAGGCTGTATGTCTCCCCATAGAACAGCAAGCATGCCGCTAGCCATTCGTTCATACGGATTTCTGACAACAGTGAATATCAGATAATCGAACGCCTTTTCTGGCACCCGCCACTCATGATGGAAGCCGACCCATTCGCCATCATAGTGTTCAACTAACCACCGACTAGTTGACTTTGATGCTGTGCGCGGGATACCGATATAGACGTATCTATGCTTGTGTGAGATGATCACGTTATATACCTTTCGTACCAACGGGCTAAGGTATCGCCGTGGCGCTTTTGCCAAAGCGTCCATACTTCTTCGATATATGTTTGGGCTTTTTGGGATCGTGCTTCTGGCTTTGGCTCCCGAACGATGTCTGTATGATAGTGCATTGCTCGAACGCTGGCGGTGTAAGCCATTCGAAGCGTTCGTGCTTAGGGATCTGCATGTCCCGCAGAAGTCGACTTCGTATCCAAATCGTCTGACTCGGATCGACCCCTTGGCTGAGTACGCCATACAACGTCAGGGCATGGATCGCCACCGACTGAATGGCTTGTGGCGATGGCGTGCCGTGGTGCTGTACGCAGTATGCATCTAGAATCAGCGGGTATGTGTTGAATGGCGCAATTGGTGGCTCCCCACCGCCCCAAATATTGGCAAAAAGCGTCCAGCAACTGGCTGACGCGCCAATATAGGGATGGGTGTCTCCACCGTACTCTGGCTTGGGCAGGCGGACTAAACAGCCTGGGCATACTTCAAAGTCATGTGACATTATTTTGGTGTGCGACATTATACTCGTCCAAAAGCAGGCCAAAAATTAGTTCATCGTGGTACTCACCATTGTAAAACGATTCTTTTCTCAATCTTCCCTCCTGAACGAAGCCCAGTCTTTGATGCAACTGGGCCGAAGCCGTGTTATAGCTTGCGCAGGCAGAGTTGCACTTGCGAAATCGTCTTTCCATAAATCCGTATTTTAGAATGAGCCGAACGGCATCTATCCCATATCCTCGTCTCCGATGAGGACGGTCTACGATCATGCTAAAGCCAAATTTCCCATGGCGTTCATCCATGCCATGGATCGTGGCCATGCCTACATATTCTTGTGTATGAGTCTCAATAGCAAATGCGATCATATTGTTGACCTCTCTGCATCCACCATATTTCTCAAGCCATGCTGTCTGCTGTTCGATATTGGTTGGCAGTTCTATCCCAATATTGAATTCCTCTCTGGAGATACTGTCGAGCGAATGGGCGAATCGATGGTCCGCATCGGCAGTAGTCAAAGCGCGTAGCCGTATCTTATCGGTCTGCCAGAAGTAATTTGAATAATCTAATGTTATGTCAGTCATCAGGAGTCTTTCTTCGTATCTATCCGAAAAGTTCTGGGATGCTCTCGTCATTGCTTAATGCATGACAAGACTCAGAACCGCTTTTTGGGTTGGTTCTTAAAGGCTGCAATCAAGTCAATCATTCAAGATTTAGAGCATATCGATACGACCGCTTTACGCTTTCTGGGTTTAACGAATCATACAGAAAATTGGAGATATCGGGTTCTGCGTTGGAGGCAATCCACGCCGTTTCGACGCCTAGATTGGCGAGCCGTTTGAAGCACTCTTTGGCGAGGGCTTTTCCAAAACTCCTTTGTCTATATTCTGAATGGGTTCCCATCGGCTCAATGTAGCCAAAGGTAGTATCATTCTCTTGCACCCATCCCGTGCAGTATGCAACGCTCTCGCCTTCGGGATTCACAATGACCAGATCCAGTTCCGCCAGATAGCTTGGGGTACTCTGAAGCGCACGGTATCGAGCCTCTGATAGATTAGGATTTTCAAAGGCATTACGCATCAGGTTGACCTTGCTCTCGTAATTCCCGTACTCTGAAAAACTCATTAGCTTGAAGCCTGACTCTAGCGCATAGCCAAAATCATAGTTCGCCAAGGGGTACATTCTGACATTTTCCACATGACCATCCTCATAAAAGCCAGCAGCCGTCAATCGATCGATCTTTTGTTGGCCAAAGGTATAGACATCGGTGGTAATCTTGGTCTTTCCGCGTGCCCAGACGGTACGGCCCCAATTCAATATCTCAGAGAACAGTTCCCAGTAACTGGGATGCACCACAATGAAGAAATCATCTTTGCCATATTCCGTGATGAATAAACCCACAACCTGGCCAGCATTATTTTCATCTGGTTCAGTTTGGTCAGATTCTACTTTCCAGTAGCGGGCGTTGGCCTTAAAGAAATCTACCGCCTTTTGGGATTGGACATTGTAACGCCAATAGTCCATGCGGCCAGGATCCCAGTTATTGTCAACCTCAGGGCGGCCTTCAATTTCAAGCAACAATTCTTTGATCAGATTGTATTCAGCATCATCATTGGTGAATGAATGATCTGTGATTTTCATAATTTAGGCTTCCTTGATGAACAGCTCATAAGCCAGCCAAGCAGGACCTGGCCTGAACCCCAAAAGCACGTTAAGAGCCAGCATCGGGTTGTTTTCATCATTGTCTGTGTCGATGATTTCAATTCCATCGGCCTTAGCCTGACTGATTGCGTGGACCTTGATGGCAGTGGCGATCCCCTTACGACGGTGGGCGCGGGCAACACCAGTCAAACCAGTATGCCCCTTGGCTTTATTGACCCGGTTGTAGTCCAAGTTGGAGAGCGCCACGTACTGACCAATATCGCCTTCACCATTATCGCCATTGGTTGCTGTGGTCGTATCGACCGCGACGAAGCGCGACGGCAAGTTAACGGCAACCGGATCGTCTAGCCGCTTGGCATAGACCTCGAAGGGCGTCGGCTTGGGTGGGTCGGTAGACGGGACATCTTGATGAATCTCCCAGCGTAGTTCCCAGAGCTTGTGCTTCCATTTGGGGTCGATCTCTTTGAGTTGGGCACAGGAGTAGATCTCGATGCCAGCGGCCGCCGCTTTATCAATGGATTTTTGGTAGGCAGATCGATCGAAGGCGGTTACATCAAGCAATGATGTTGGTTCGGTTTGGGCCAGTTTGTACCCCTTTTCTTCCAAAAAGGAAATACGCTTGGGCTTGTCCGAGCGGGTGCCGGAGGTAATCTTTGTCGGCTCCTTGGCCATAATCATTTCCAGCAGCCCATCGTATATCTGGTCTGTGATGGAGGCAGTGTCATAGTCTGGGTGGAGATAGAAGTCCCAGTTGTATTTGCCAGGGAACAGGGTCCAGCCAGACTCGCCCCAATCTCCGTAACAGACGACCTGACCATCGATTTCACCGACGAACCGTTCATAATAGAGGGATTTGTCACGGGTTTCATGCCATGCTTTCCACTCTTCTACGGTTTCCAAATAGTCAGGCCAGTTGGCGTTCCAGATGGCAACGCCAGCTTCATAGTCGTGATCGGTTGCTTCGTTAAATTCTCGTATGTTCATAAAAATAAATCCTACTTTTTAGTGACATAGTGCATGCGGTCAACCTGTGCCGGACAAGCTAACAGCATGCGCTACTATTGCTATTTCAAAGCCGTTTTATCATGAGAAGGCAGGGGTTCTCTTCTCCCCAGAGTGTTGGCAACTCTTCTAGTGGGCGAAATCCAACTGCTTGATAAAATGCTCTCGTTTTGGCATAGCCTTCATCTGGATGTGAATTGCTTAGTGTCTTCGCCTGCAGGTACTCAACTTCTTGGGCTTGCAGGTGTGCCTCTGCTTCGTGCAGTAGCTTTTTACCAATGCCCCGTCGGTGCCGATCTTTCTTGATGCCCATCACGTAGACCTCGGCGGAATGGCTGTTGTGGCTCTTCAAACTCAGGAATCCGACAACCTCGTCGCCCTGGCAAGCGAGGAAAGTCGGCAGCGTATCAATCTCTTGGATGTAATGTTTGGTTGCTTCCTCAATGCCAAACCAGTTAGGCAGATCGCGCAGAACCGGTTCGCATGTGCCACCCTGTCCATGAAAAGGACCCTGAACCACAAAATCAGATGACTCTGCGGGTTTATGGGTAGCGTTTGCCCACTCACCGTGTAGAATCCGGTAACGAAAATAGTCGGCTGTTTCACCTGTCTCGTCATCGAGTTCGACAAAACGGTCCACTTGGCATAGACCTGCCTTTTCCATCACCCGCATCGAGCCGATATTGCGCACATCACAAGTGGCAGAGATGCTGTTGACAGGGGCCGAGGAATCGACGTTGGTAAAGGCAAAGTTGATCATCGCCTGTACTGCTTCAGTCATATAGCCCCGATTCCAAAAGGCAGGCAACAACGCATAGCCAAACGTCAGGTCGCTGTGGTCTGCCTCTTCTGGGCCGGGCAATCCAAAGCCGATCCAGCCGATGACCTCTTTTTTCGCTCTCAATACGATGGTGCAGTTGTGGGAACGACGCGGCGTCAAGTTGTTGTGTACCATCGTTTCACGAATCCAAGTGCGTGTCGCTTCTACATTTTCTGGGCCAAAGTGGTTGTAGCGATAGACATCTGGATCTGTACGTAACATGTGCAGTGCTGGCCAATCTTCTTCGGCTAGATCACGAATATGTAGTCGTTTGCTGGTAGCATCCATATTGTAATCCTAACCTGGACGAGCCAGAGCTAAAAAGGGTCGTGGACAAGCCAGGATAAACACAGATAAAAATTTGGTCATGAGTTAATTCCTAGTGCATATTTGGCCGCTCCCCGTACTTTGGGGCTGGGATCGTTGGCCACAATATTCCTCATTCGTGTTTCAATATCGGACGTCAGATTGGAGTGACCGTCTTTACACGCGTCTTTACAGAGCTCGCACGTCAGCGCGTGGACCGCGTGCCAGCGAACCCGCGGCACTGGATCGTCCAGAGCTTCGACAATGTAGGTTACGGCTTCATCGCCTGGATGGTTGTCCAAAATTTCGAGCACACCCCAGCGAACGGGCGAACTTGGATGCTTGAGGCCCCAGATCAGGGCCTCTAATTTTTCTGGCGGAATGGGTATGCCGCGGGTTTCCGTTGCACCAACACCACCTGCTAAAATGACACCTGCCTCAAAGCGTTTTTCTTTGAACTTGAGTGAGTCAACAACATCATAGTATTCGTTCATTTTTATTCCCTAACCTAGCCAAGCTAGAGCCAAAGAGGTTTCATAGAGATTTACAGAGAAAGTTCGTTTGTTTATTTTATTCTGAAAAATGAATTTTTCTTGACGCGAAAACACAAATTTCATGACAAGGAACCGAATAGATGGTAAGCGAACCCTTGTGGATAGCGAGATTCCCATTCCTCTCGTAGAATGCCAAAGCCCAATCCATCATAATACTCACCATCAACCAGGCGCGCATTACGGAACCGCGCCTCCTCTTGATAGCCAAGCTTGCGGGCCAATCCCTGCATGCCATGGTTGCCCGACCAAGTGCGCAGATCCAGCCGAACGATTTGGGGCATGTTGTCAAAGAGGTATTGACTCCATAAGCCGAAGGCCTCGTAGCCAATACA
This sequence comes from Chloroflexota bacterium, assembly GCA_039028975.1. Lineage (GTDB taxonomy): Bacteria > Chloroflexota > Anaerolineae > Caldilineales > Caldilineaceae > JAHBNG01. The sequence continues at coordinate 48,307 of JBCCHB010000007.1, read as the reverse complement.
GCGTTGCCAATGGCTCTCGTCAAAGATCACGATACCTTGAGCAAGCCAATCGGTTTCTTGACCGATCCAATACCACGAAACTGTCCCGATCAGTTGCTCATTCACCTGTTCGGCAATGACGAGGCGTTTTCTTGGCGTCGGCCATTTGGCTTCTTCAATGATGCCCCGAATCTTTTCGATCATAGGCGGTATATCTTCTGGTTCGGGTCTGTCGTAGTAGGGCCATCCAGTTGATGCCAAGCATGCTCTGGATGCTGCCAATGGGCGTAGTCTGGCAGATCGTCCAAGCGCCAATCGCGTAGGTTGATCTGATTTCCCTGAATTAGAATCATTTTGTCATTTCTTTCTGCATAACCTGCGCCCACAGCTCGCCTGTATGTTGATGCCGATCGTCAATCAGATGCCCAGAGAGCTCTGGATTTGGATCGTTCAACTCGCTTTCGATTAGGCTTGCCGCTCGAAAGTTCAGGGCAAGCAGTGAACGGTCAGGATTATTGCGCAGCCGTTTGGCCCAGGATGATGCCAATTGCGGCCAAACGGCAGGTGCAAGTGGTCCAATCTCTACAGACGAAAAGCCCGCCGCTTCATATTTGGGTAGCAACTTATTCTGGAGATACGCCAGCGTGGGCGGCTGGATTGCCAACCGTTCGATCTCATTTCGGTCTCGCTTTGGATCCAGCCCAGTGATGATGGTTAGCTTGGCATCCGGCATACAGATGCGGCGTAAATTACTCAATACTGTGGTATCTCCATTGATTACACCGCGCAGTAGGCTCCCCCAAGGGAACTGTACCTGCACGGTACTGGCTATGCCGGTTAGCTCAACTGGCAACGACTCCACCGCAGCCTGCAAAAAGAGTGCGTTAGGCAATCCACCTTTGGCTGGCTTACGATGAATCTTCTCCGAAACTTTAGCCAAAGCACTGGCGTTCGCGTCGACCCCAATAAAGAAGGTTTCTGGTTGCTGACGGGCACTTCGGCAGACAAAGCGACCATCACCTGTTCCTATATCGATCACAACCTGCCTGTTGTAAGGTGCAACCAATTGCTGGAAGGCTGCTGGATCTAGGGTTTAATAGCTAGGACCACGGATCATTTTTAACATGTTTTTACTCCCTGAGAGTTCGCTGGTAATGTGTAGATCGCGGAGGGGAGAGAGTCCTCAGATGCGGATTGCGTCCGCCAATGCCGCATCTGAGGATGCGACCTCCACCCGTTGCAATTTACTTATGATTTATCCTAAATGTTTATAATAGCGTATGTTGGGTAATGGCCTGTACCCAGACTTCTCATAACAGGCCCTGGCTGGCGAGTGGCCTGGATCGCCACCCGTGCCAACAACGGCGAGCTTCATGCCGTGCTCAGCCATCTCCTGGAGGGCCTGGTTATTCAGCTTGGTGCCGATGCCCCGATTTTGAAAATCCGGATGCACAGCTAGAAGCGTTGTCTCGCCAGTTTTTTCTTCCTGATTTAGCTCATAGCTCAAAAAGCCCGCAACTTGTGCATCTGATTCCGCCACCAGAACAATGGCCCCCTCTTTAGTGCAGTACTTTCGCACAACTTCTTCCTGAGTGCTCTTCCAATCCGGGAAGATATGGCTATAGATTGCTTTGCCCAACACTTGCTCAAACGAGACAAAGACTGGCTCCCAAGCCAGCAGCGATAGCTTGACTATGGCCTCAATATCGTCCGTTCTAAATGAGCGAAAATATAGTTTCATCGTAGGTCAACTCCATTAACACCATGAAGGCATTGGAGACTATGAATTTTTTATTTCACTGTTCGTGATGCTCAAGGTGCATAGCATTGCTGGATGTTTTTCTCTTCATCTTGAGGATTAGGAGTTGTTCCAAGTACCTCCTGATACACCAAACGCCCAGCAGGAAAACCTTGGTATCCTTCATGTGCTTCATGGTTGATTTGTTTTTGCTTTTGGACACCAAAAGAACGTTTTATAGTGCTTTCCAGTGCATATTGCGAAATTCCTTCTCGAATGTATATCCTAGGTTGCGCGCGATAGCAGCTGAGCCAACGTTCTGCTTGGTGCAGTTCCAGAAAGTTGTGTCGCCTAGGGACTCGATCTCCTGAACCAGTCGGGCCGAGACAAGTGTGCCATAGCCATTGCGCCAATGATCTTCGTGGGTAATGACACCCGGCTCGCGTACACCTGTTGTAGATGGACCAACAGACGCTTCACTTACTATCTTATCTCCCTCCATGAGTACAAATCCCAGCTGATTTTGCTCCCAGCCGTCTAACCCACCCCACCACTCGACATCATCTGGACCCCATTGGGTACGCATAACGAGGTCTCGGTCCATGCGGCATAGCTTGAGTCTCTCCGGGATCTGGTTCAGAATGTGATCGAGCTCTTGCCCCACAGGTCGGTCGTAAAACTCAAGAATGCGTCCGTCGTAATGTGGCTCCGACGGCAGCAGATCGAGCCGTGTATCGTCATCTGGTAGCAAGACGATGATATCGCCTTGCCGGCGCAGCGTAGTAAAAATTTGATGTGCTGTTTCTTGGTCGATCACCCCACCAAGAAAGACGGTTCCATCATATGATTCCTGGACGACGCCCCAAGTTGGATTAGCGGGATCATCGGTGAAGATTTTTCCGCCGCGCATCATGCCCGCCAAGACGTTAAAGCAGCGTGTGGCTGCTGGATCATTGGTGTTGAAAAGATTATATAGTTGGGGTGTTACCTGCTCGCTTGAAATAGAAATCATCGTATGTCCTCGTTGATTTTCCAGCCAGTTCCTTTGAAGTCCGCAATCCGTCTGTAGCGAAAGCCCATATCTTTTTGTAGCCACTTCTGCCCGGACTCATCTTCGAAGAAGTCAAACATGCCCGATGCATAGATGATCTTTGTTGGTCCGACGGGGGTGCAAATCGTTCCCTCCGCGGCTTCGGGAATCTGCAATTTGCCTGCGTCGTCGGGTCCGGTAACGTAGAGACTATTCCCTTCCATGTAAATATGGTAACCCACGGTGGAATAGGCGTCTTGATAGTTAATGTAAGTACCTTGCCACTTTTGCCACTCGGTTGGGTTAGGCGTAAAGTCAGGTTCTGGATCATAACGGAAGCAGGCAAAAAAGGAAGCTTGCAGGTTATTGGTAGGTCCGTCTTCGATAGGAATAAAGGTCAACGATTGGCGGGACTGATTTTGATCGATAAATGTGTAGGCATAAGGTGAAATAGCGGTGAGTGGGTAGGGTGTCTCCTCATACTCTATAAATAGCTGATCATCTTCTACCCAGATCTTGACCTCCTCACCCCACTCCATTAGGTATCTACCGACATGTTTGGGCCACAGGGCTTTATGGCTATCATCTGATGTAGGCGACGGTGCTGGGTAGTGAAAGTTCGAAGGTGTCTCCAGCAGGTCATCGTATATACTGTAGAGAAGTTCGGTCCTCTTGTCTGAGTCAGCATAGTTCGTCAAGAGAATCACGCCGAGACCTTTGGATGGGAAGAGATCCAAATTGATGATTTGCCCATGGAACGCGGGACGGCCGAAATAGGGAACACCTTTGTATTGACCAACAATGCCGCCAAACCCTTCGCCTTCTTCCATTCGTGTGCGCACATCCGAACTTGTTGAAACACCATAGCTTGCATGGCTAGTAGACATCATTTGGACACTCTCAGGGGACAGAATCTGCTCGTCGTTGAACTGTCCCTGATTGAGCAGCATTGACGTAAAATTGGCTAAATCATGGGCAGAAGAGAGCGCAAAGAAATCAGGGTTCCCTACGGGGTTATCCAAATATCGGTGCTTGACGCGCAGATTTCCATTCTTGTCTTTTTCGTGATCCAACGCCACCGCGTAGGTCATGGCTACGTCGCGATCATAGGTAGAGCGGGTCATCTGCAACGGCTCAAAGACTAGCTCCTGCATGAGCAGCGGAAAATGTTTTCCAGTAACGACCTCGGCCAGATATGCCGCCATAGCAGGGTGATTGCCATGGTTGGGCATTTTTCCTGGCTCGGCCAAAAATTGATAGTGAGCATATTCGTTCCAACACCAGCGTTCCAGCGCGTTGGGATCGTTAGGTCCCCAGCCTTTGCCGCCAGAGCCAGAGCCAACCGTCTCGCTGAGGAGGTGACGCAGCGTAATTCGCTGCCCCCATTCAGGGTTGTTATGGAACACATAGCCATGCAGATATTCAACGATAGGCCGATCTAAATTGAGGTGCCCCTGCTCGACCAGGCGCAGCACCATCACCGTGGTGAGGGTACGGCTCGTGATGCCCAACGAAAAGATCGTATTCTGAGTCACAGGAAGCGCAGTTTCTGCCTCTACACTGGTCATGCCAAAACCGTTGGCATAGACGATTTCTCCACCGCGGACAATGGCAATAGATAGACCAAGAATGTCCTGCGATTCGATGAATGGTTGGATCTTTGTTTCAATCAGAGAATTCATCTCGATAAGACTCCATTTTTGCTGTCAACTTATCCCGCAGGTCAGGCATCCACGGGAGTTCCCCATTCGGGTTAATTGGCGTCAACGCTCGGTGCAGTTTGGCAAAGGTATTTAGATGATCCAATTGAACAAAGAGCGGCATCCAAGCCAGTTCCTCGTCGTCCATCGGGCGGACACGTCGATACCCTTCCACAAAATGCCGAAACGAATCATTCTGCAAGTCGACTTTGCCTACGCTGTCGTCAAAGAGATCGCCCAAGGCCAAAGCAAAATCGGCCACAAACCAGTACCAAGCACAGTCGTCAAAGTCGATAATCCCGGGCTGTCCCTCGTGCCAAAGAATGTTATCCAGCTCAAAGTCGTAATGAATCAAACCGAAGCTCTGCTCGTTGATGGGCAGCGCTTGTAGCTGGTTCATGAGGCTTTCTGCTGTTCTCAGGGCGGCTTCTTCGTTTGGTGGCAGCACATCGGTCACAAACGCCAAATGGTCCTCCCAACTGGGACGAACTGGTCTCCATCCCGCAGGGTAAGATGATGCGTTGTGCAAGTCACCAAGTGTCTCTCCCCAACGGGCGAATTGCTCTGGCATCAACTCTTCAATTTCGAGTTGCTGTCCTGCCAGAGTGTGGAAGGCTGAAGCGTGAAAGAGTCCATGCTCAGTGGCAACAGACTCGACATAGTTCCCTGCGAGTGACAGAACGGGTTTGGCTGCCGGAATCCCTTTGTCGATAAGTGCATTGACGTGGTCGATCTCAGCTTGGATGGTTTCAACGGCTCGCTCATCCACATGGTTGAAGCGCAATACGTGATCACCTCGGTTGAAGAAGAAGACAAAGTTTGTGCTGGAACGCCAGTATTTGGCAGGTTCGCCGTCGGTTTCCCAGTGCTGCAAAATCTCGTTTGCCAGCGGGCTTTCCCATTCTTCGCTGACCGTGGAGACGATTTCCTGCATCGTGCTCAATTTCATCATAATGATTTCATTTCCTAAAACTCGCCATAATCTTTTCGATAAACCAGGACATCTTTTGCCACACGAAATCCAACCGACTCATAAAGGGCATAGGCCTCATCGCGATAGTTATCAGTCTCCAAGTAAATGGATTGAGCGCCATTGGCCTTCAGCCTCTGTAGCCCTTCGGTTAGGATGCTGCGCCCCAACCCCAGCTTACGGAAATCCTCAGAGACACCCAGCGGTTCAATCTGACCAGTAATTTCACCCGCACGGTTGGTGTTCAGCCAGCAAATGCAAAAGGCGGCCAGAGTGCCATCAGGCGCAACCGCAACCAAATCCACATCAGGATTGTAGGCTGGCTGTTGGAGGGTTCGCTGCCGCCACTCGGTGGTCATGCTTTTGCTTTGGAAGACCGCTTGATGCAGATCGACGTATGCCTGAACTTCGTTTTCACCTGCCAATGGCCGGATGGTGAACCCATCTGCCAAGTTGGCTGCGATAGGTACAGATTCGCGTGAGCACTTCATCAAGACTTTAGTCCATGAATTTTCGCCCACGTCTGCTTGGGAAGCGAAACCAGCCGATTCCAGCTCTGCCATTCGATCTTCTTGGGTTGTGAATACGTTGATAAACCAACACGGGCGCCCACTCGGTGTATCGACAATTGCCTTGGCGCGTTCATTCACCCAAGTGAGTATTTATGGATGAAGCTCCGAAACTTCTGGGTGATAGGCATAATCGATGGCCCAGAAGGGTGACTGCATAAAGGCCCAGCCAGCCAGCTTTCCATCATCGTCTGTCCACACCTGGATATTTTCAGGAAAGTCCATTGCCCATGAGCTAAAGCGATAAGACAGATCGGCGACGTGCAGATTCTCGTAGGGAAAATCATTAGCTAAGGCCGTCATAGCCTGAAGGTCGTTTGGTCCAGAGAAGGCTTTTTGTGTAACTTTCATAGGTCTCTCTATATGCAGGTCTGATTAGCCGACTCTTGTGTGAAACTCACGCCAAGGCGCAAAGAATCCTCAGAGTAAAACTTGGCGGCTTTGCAAAATGTTCTGCCACCAGATCCCAACACTTGAGCAACTTGTTGAACACCCACCATTTACTATTCACCATTCGCCATCAACCCTCAACCATCTTCCTCAATTCCAACCAAGCAGGCATCGGCTTGAACCCCAACATCACATTGAGATCATACATGGGGTTGTTCTCTTCGTTACCGGTCTGGATCTTTTCTGCACCGTAGTCGATGGCGTACTGAATCGTTTTGAGTTTGAGCGCCGTGGCAATCCCCTTCCGTCGGTGGCCGCGCAAGACGCCTGTAATGCTCACCCACAGCCGTTTGGGATTGGCATTGTCTTTGTTGAGGGTGCTTAACCCAACCCACTTATCGCCATCCAGGGCAATGAAGTGGGCATCAGCCAGGTGACCGGGACTGTTGAAACCCTTGGCGAATTCTTCTAGAGGTTGAGGTGTCAGGTCATCTGGAGATGGAACATCGGTGTCGATGGGGATGTAGAGATCGTAGTAGCGCTGAATCCAGTCAGGAAATCGCTCTTTTAGTTCGGGTAAGGTGACAATTTCGATGCCATTAGCCGCCACTTTATCGAAGGCGCCGTCGAAGCGCGAGAAGTCGTAATCGGTCACGATCAGGTCCGATTCGTTCTCCCGCATGATGATTTCAAAGCCGCGGTCGGTGAAGAAGTTGACCCGCTCCGTCCGATCCTCGCGCATGAAAGAATTGAGTACTTTGGGCTGTGGCTCTCTCTGGTTAAGAAAATCCATCACATGGTCATACATAATCGCTTCAATGCCTTGGCACGCATATTCCGGTTGAATGCCAAAGCCGATACCGTACTTCCCTGGTACATAAGACCACGCTGATTCCCATGTTCCACACTCGGCGATAACTTGAGTCTGGCCATCAATTTCCTTCTCGATAAGAAAGCGTTGACGCAGATAATTCTTGTTGCGGTTCTCCTCCCAAAATTTAATATTCTCCAGAGTCGTTGGCTCGTCCGGCCATTCCGCATTTTGGATGGTGACGAGGGCTTCAAAATCTGATTCTGTCTCTTCAAATGGACGTATGGTAATCATGAATCATCATTCCCGGTGTTACAGCATGTTTTACAAAATTTTGTGATAATCTGCCCAGGCTGGTTTGGGTTTAAAGCCTAGCCGTACGTTTAACTGGTACATAGGATTGTTCTCTTCGTTGCCAGTGCTGATGGTCTTGGCCCCGCGGCCTTTGGCAAGCTCGATGGACTTGAGCTTCATGGCAGTGGCCACTCCCTGGCGGCGGTGGCTGCGGCCTACGCCTGTCAGTGACGTGTGCATCTTCTCAGGCAAGACTTCATCCTTCTCCAACATGCTAACGCCAACATAATCACCGCGCCCATCTGTCTCTTGATAATTGCGGGCGTCAATGTTGGTATCCACTGCCACAAAACATCCCTTGTTTAGAAAGTTAGGGCTTTTGAGTCCTTTCTGCCACTCTTCCAACGATTCCTTGGCTGGTGGGTCGGGCGACGGGACATCTTGGTAAATGTCCCAGCAGAGTTCGTAGATTTTGTTGAGCCAGTTGGGATCGCTCTCCATCAACTTGTCCAGTGTACTGATTTCAATGCCCTTTTCTGCCAGCTTGGCTGACAACCCATCGTATGGTGTAAAGTCAAATTCATCCACCGCCAGCTCAGATTCAGGATAGCGCATCTGGAATTCGAAGCCGTTTGCAGCCAGAAAATCGAGCCGATCCTGCTTGTCTTCGCGGGTGCTAGTAGAAAGCAGTGTGGGATTGCGGTCGGCCAGTTCACTGAGTACATAGTCGTACATCTGTTGGTGGATGCCTTTGCCATCTTCTTTGTAATCGATATAGGCTGGGTCTAGGCTCCATCCCATCTGAAACTTACCATGCGTGAAGGACCAAAAGGGAACGTAGTAAGCGCCCTCAACGATCATCTTGCCATCCAGTTCAGCCACGAAACGTTGAAAAAGGTAATTATTATTCCAGTTTTCGTCGCCCCAGGTATAGCTGCGCACAGTGCTGGGGTGCTTGGGCCATTCTAGGTTATGGACCCGACATATCTCTGCGTATTCGTTATCGCTTGGTTCAAAGTGACGAATTTTGAGCATGATGATCTCCTTTCTATGCTGTACTCGTTACGCGTTTTTGCCAGCGCCCTGTGGAGACCCTTCTACAGTCTCATGCATCCATGTAACTTTCGCCATGAGTTCGTTATGGGCAGTCAAGAATGGCAATAAATACTCGCTATACTCACCTACACCTTGCCCAGTGATAACACCCATCGACAACATCTCTTGATGAATGTCATGACAGATCTGCTTTACGAACTTCACTTGCTCTGCAGGTTCCGCAGCTCCAAGGAGGGTTTCTTTATACCTTATGCGATTTCAGGTACACTCAGCTCTGCCTGCATCCTAGTAATGAGCGAGCCGATCTGACCAAAGTGCTGCGCCTCATGATGCATCAGATGATGAAGGACCCATTCGGGTGACACGTCATAGCTGGGCAAAGAGCGGGGGCGGCGATAGTCATCAATTGATATTTCTCGGTATGTTTCGAGCAGCCGTTCGCGCACAGTTTCCAACCGTTGAAGATGCTCGGTCAGAGTGAATCCTTGGACATGAGTGAGGCGGCCATGCTCATCCCTGGTTGGGTAGGGGAAGAGCGCGGCTATTGGGGCAGGGAACTCTTGCTCCAGCACCTCGACGTAGAGCCAGTCGGCTTCGATATCGGCAATGTGATAGAGAACTGAGCCGATGCTGCTCTCGCCCTGGGAGGGTTGCCAGTCGATCTGCGCCTGGGTCAGATCGGGGAGGATTTCCAGCGTTCGATTGCGGATGTCTTGGATGGCCCATAACCAGCGTCCGATCTCTGGATGGTGGCATGGGAAGGGTTCGATGGTTAGTCGTTTTTTGGTGTTGGCGTCCATTCTTTTCCTTTGATAGTGGGATATAGGGGCTGGAAAAAGCAGCTCCTATACCCCTACGGTTAGACAGGCTAGACAGCCTATCCTCCCTTAGCCACCGCGGTTGAAACGTTTTTCGACTCTGGCGCCGGCGGCTTTTCCGGCTTGAACTTTCTGGTTCCACTGGTTTTGGCGGAACTGGGCCATTAGGGTTTTGCGCCGTTGTGCAGCGGTCATTGGGTGTGCGTCATCAGGACTATCTGCTGACTGTTCATCGTGTTTGGCTTGCTGCTTGAGTTGACGCTGCTGTCGGCGTTGCTGCTTGGCTTGACGTTTGTTATTTTTTTGTTTGGAAGATTTTTTCATAACGGATCCATCCTGGTATTGGTTCTAAATATACGGTAACTCATAATTCTTCTCCACAGGTACTGCATCCTGTGGGTTTCCTACACTCAGTAGACCGCAGCGGAGTAGTCCCGTCTCGTTCCAGTCATACGTTGCATGAAGGTGTGCGTCCGAAGGAAACAAGATCAAATAAAACCCTAAACTTCACTCCTGTCATCTACGGTAATCGATAGAGCGTTCGTTTGGTTCTATTGAATTCTAGTTCCTAAGCGACATGCGGTCGACTGATACTTCTTGGTCTTATATCCAGATGGTCTCGATTGTCATGTTTTCTATCCTCGCTTTATCTAATACAACATTCTTCACATTTCGTAGCTCCCCAGATGCGGAGGTGCTACGTTTATCAACAGATAGCCCACAGCGGAGTTCATAGACAGATGGTCTGGAACTGGCATAGAGCTATCTGGCTGATCACAATTGATATGAATCCAAAATGCCAACCGTCTGATTGGGATAGGTTCCCTTCTCGATCCGAAAGCCAAGCCGCCGCATCAAGTTTACAGAGTTAGGATTGCTGGTGCGAACGCCCTGAATAATGCGTCCAATTCCTAGTTCCTTGAAGCCATACGGAATGATGGCTTTACCCATTTCTGTGGCATAGCCCCGCTTCCAGTAGCCGTGGCCTAGCGCGTAGGTGAGTTCAACCTCGATGAAGTTCGGGTCAAAGCCAACACGTCGATTTGGTTCATCTTCTGAATGAAGAAAGTAGATCTCTTCCCCTTCTCCTGATTCATGAATTTGGAAACCCATTAAGCCGATCAGCGTATTGGTCTCTTTGAGTACAACGGCACGAAAACGGAAATCATCTTGTGGTAATATCCAGGTGTTGGCGAATCGCTCTTTGAGTTCTTCCGGCGTTCCTTGCGCTCCAGACCATGCATTTTTGACGATTGGATCGGCATAAACCAGGTGGTAGATTTCATCCAGATCGTCCATGGTAAAACGACGCAAAATAAGTCGTTCGGTTTCTAAGATATTCATCTACCCCTCCTCATTTACACTTATCTGACATGAATTTGTCCACCATATCCCAGCTATGCCGAACGTAAAACCGAACCGAATCCGATGAGTGATGTTGAATCGACCAACTGACCATGGCCATGATGCGGTATGCCAAACAGATCATATAGGTTGCTGGTTCAGCAGCATCTACAATCGCCTGATAGATGCGTCCTTTGAATATTCCTTCGATATCACTATCGTAATAATAGACACCTTGAAGGACGGTCATTAGGTCGATGGTTCGCGTTCCACAGCCAGCAGCAGCCGTATCCACAATCCCGCTTAACGCACCGTTGTGAATCAAAATGTTGTCATAGTCAACGTCGCCATGAACGATATCGCCGTTTGGGAGTTCCGCATTTATATAGGGCATAGTGATTGCCTCTAACTTAGAGAGCAATTCTGCGGTTTCGGCTGAGTAATTTCGCAGTTTGTTGGCCCAGCCCGACTCGTCGTTAAAGACTACGTTATATGCATATGTAGACCAGTTACGCTCAGTGGAAATGGCCTGTTCGCCCTGCAACGCAATCGCTTGTAGAAGTTCCTTAAGAATGGCTTCTGTCAAATTGGTTAGCGGGCTACCGGACATAAAATCTTGAACAACATAATCAATCCCATTATTAATCCCATCTAGACTCGAACCCATATATTGATAAGCTGGCGTTGGATACCCTAGCTCCCTTAGTCGGCTCACAATCGGCGCGGCCTGCGCGCCCAGCCCCAGCTTGAGAATTGCATTTTGTCCTGCAGCATCAGTCAGGACATGTGCCCCGCCTTGGTAACCCGCTTCACAGCGTTCTGTTAGCGTGAAGCAGGTTGCATTTTGCTGGTTAATCTGCTCGATTAATCGATGAATTTCCATCTGGGAGACACTCTGAAACGCTGTCAACTCTAAACTGACAGCCCTATACTGGTACGAATTCCGACCTATTGTGCTATAGATAAACGATAAGACATCTGTGTGGCGTGATGTTGATATCCAACTCGCGTATATATTCGGTGGGCTTCATTATTCGCAGGTATCAAAAATGTCACGTCTACACCCATTGAAAATGCAATTTGTGTTGCGTGTGCAGTCAATGCGGATGCTATACCTCGTCGTCGATATGGCTCTAGAGTCGTTATACCAACAAGCTCTGTTACTCCATTCCGGATCACCTCAAACATGCCAGCACCGACTACTTCACCATAAAGACGGGCAGTAAATCCCCGCCAATTTCCAGGATGATTGCGAAACTCGTTTACTTGTTCATCCGTTGCTAAATCAGCGTTCATATCGTATCCACGAGCATTTGCGTTCCAGCCTTCTCGAACCGCTTCCAGTGGCGATTCAGATGAGATCATTTCAAACGCCAAACCGGGAACTTGTAGCTCAGCAACGTAAGTATCTTCTGTGCATGTCAATAACGGCCATTTTCCAATTTCCTCGAAACCGGCTGTCTTTAGATGATTTGCGAGCCCTGGTGCAGACACATCCAGAAAATTTAGACATGGTTTACGCTGTCGTTCTATAAACTGCAATTGAAGCCGAGCTAATACTTCATCCACATCTTCATTGAGTTGCTGGTCTAAGATGGCATAATTTTCGCTCAAGTCACTACTCCCCTCATGGAAGAACAGTGTAAACGGGGGCATTGACACTGTGTATCGCTCACCAGAGTAAGCCTTGGCCCGAATATAGGCTACGATTCGACTTGTTTCATTCATGTGGACTCAGCTCATCTCCTTCCTATAGTAAAGTACTGCTGGAAGCGGCTCAAATCCTAGCTGCATATTCAAATCATACATTGGATTATTCTCTTCATTGTCTGTTTCGATGTACTCGTAGCCATGCTTTTGAGCGTACTTGACGCTGTTGATCTTGAGCACGGTCGCGATCTTGCGTCGGCGGTGGCTTGGAATGACGCCAGTAATCCCAGCATAGAGAGATTTAGGCTTGGTGGGCATGATATTGACGACACACATCCCCACATATTTGGCTGCGCCTGTAAGGCCTGAATCGACGGCAATTATCCACGAGTCCGGTCGGAAGAGTTCTTCAGTGTAGTATTCAGAATACTCCTCAAATGAGGTCGGTTCCTCGGGTTCAGCGGAAGGAATGTCTCGCTCGATGATAGAGAACATCTGCCACACGTTGCGCTGCCATTCAGAATCCGTTTCCATAACGTCTGTCAGCGTCACAAATTCGATTCCCTGCTGCTGTAACTTATCCATGAGTTCCTCATAGGTGGCTAGATCTACCTGTTCGACTGACAACCTAGATTCGGGAAAACGCATCTTCACGTCAAAACCAGACGCTTCAAGCAACTCTTTACGGAATGGCTCATTCTCTTTAGGATAAGAGGCGATGGTCGATGGGTTTTCCCGCTCGATCAATGTTAGCAAATGGTCATGCATTTTCTGGGGTACATTACCCGCTCGGTACTCTGGGTGAATCGAAAAGCTGAATTCATAGGGTGCGTCAGGTTTGCGGGATGGCTGCCAGTTCATGCCAAAAGCAATTACCTGATCGTCAACTTCACCTAGAAAACGCGCTTCATGGTTCTGGGCGCGACAGTCCCGAACGTCTTCACGTAGCAATTCCACTGTGAGATGCACCTCGGGATTGATGGCTAGGCTTAAGTCGATCCAGGCAATATAATCCTCGTCTGTGTCGTTAAATGGTCGTATATTCATAATTCTTCTTCTCACTAACGCTCATCTCATCTGTGACAATAACGTAATGAATGACAATACACGATTTACCTAAATTGGGATATGATACCCATATGAATGCCTGTCACCCTTACCTTGTAACGATTACCATCCTTGGTCTTTGGCTTCCTCTTTTTGGATGTGAATGGAGACGACCTGCCCAACGAGACCTATCCCCATCGCCAGGGGACGTGATCGAGCCGACAATTCCATCGTCGCTCCCTCCGGTATCTCAACATAAGGTTAAAGAAGCTAAAGCTGAAGCTGAAGAAGCTGGACATGTTGATTCACCATCTTCGGAGATGAACACCAACTCATCTTCATCCCCATTGCAAACCGCCCTTAGTATAGCTGTTCTGAATGATTCTGCTCCTAGCGATAATCTTTTGCAGCATGCTGAGTTTGGCCAACTTACGGACTGGTCGTGTCTAGGCTCTTGCAGCATCCAACAGTATAGTGATCAAGGCCGTGATGTGGCTCTGGTAGATCGGCGGACAGCCGTCTGGAATGGACTCGCTCAAGATGTATCTTCTGACATTCACCAGAATGGTCGATATGAATCGAGCGTTTGGCTGCGCCTTCCTGATCATGAACTAGGTATAGCTTGGATGGTTCTCGAAGTCACAACCTCTACTGGTACTGATTACTTTGGCACAGTAGCTGTGCCGCTTATCGGCGGCGAGTGGCAGCACCTCTCTCAAATTCTTAACCTGACTTGGTCCGGAATCCTTGAGAAAGCGACGTGGCGAATTGAGACTGAGCCAGCTACGGCCAAAGTGCTCGTCGATACGCCGTCTCTGCGGGAACTGCCCATACCAATAGCGGATAACGACATCCAATCTGTACAGATCTGGCCTGATGATCCTCAGCAAACGATTACGTCGATTGCTGGCGGCAACTGGCGGCACGATTCAGCAGACATTTCTGTGCCGCTGGACAGCATCGGTCGCTATAATCTCGACAATTTGGATCACCGATCGGCACGAATTGTGGTGGACTTAGCGCCCTGGCTGCTCCGGCCCAACGGTGAATTTCAAGATTCTGGCCACATACACAATTCCTTTCTCCTGATGCAACTGATGCAGGAGCAAAATATCGAACGAATGGTTGCCATCCGGGACTTACCAGATTGGTTGATGCTCAATCCTCAAGCGAGCCGTCAGCGAGTCGTTTCCCCAGGAAGCTACCATGCTGTCATTGATCTACTCATTGATTGGCTACTCTACAGCCAGGAAACATATGGCTTGACCATCTCCCATCTAAGTTTCAATGAACCAGATTTGGGAGCCAACATCCACTGGTCTCCAGAAGCAATGGCCGACTTTATTCAGCAAGCTGGCCCTCGTATTGCCACTGCCGGTCTGGATACAAAATTTTTGCTTGGTGACTGTTCATCTGTTCAGAATTGTTTGCATTTTTCTCGCACAATTTGGACCACCCCGTCTGTTCATCCTTACATCAGCAGCCTAGCAGTCCATACATGGGACAGGCCCCAACCGCCGGATCTAGACTATCAAGCTCTCGGGTACTTTGCTGCCAATTCAGGTCTACCCTTGATAGTTACCGAAGTGGGCTGGGATTCTAACCAATGGCAACAAAATCCCGATACCGCCTCCTTTGCCTCTTGGGAGCACGCGCTTCAGACTGCAAAAATCTACCTGCGAGTGCTAAAGCTGACGGGTGCCACAACTACCCATTTTTGGCAGATGTTAGGAACGGATTACCCAACAAACAATGGCTCGGCGAGCTATCCTGTCTTCCACATTTTGCAGGAGCTGAGCCAAACTTTCGCACCTGGTGCCCAGATTGTCGCGACATCACCAAATGATTCGGCAATCTTTTCGTTGGCGGCCGTTCATCAAGATAAACTTGTTTTATGCATCATTAACAGCGATACTCATACACGTAGACTTACGATTACAGGTTTAGTTGATGGCACTTATAAACAGAGCCATATAGACGAAAATATGCATTCACAGCAGCAAGGGCCGTTGTCGATCTTCGATAGCCAAGTCGATTTGGTATTAGGAGGTAAAAGCATTCATCTTCTCATTCAAAAATAATTTCTTTTACTTTAAGGCAATTGTAATTGAATAGAGTTGTCAATTTTACAGATGTTCAACTATACTTATGGCTGTTCTGACAGCAACATCCAATTTTTCCTATAATGCGGTCGATTGGAAAACCGTAGTTCTCTTTAGCTCTACCAGAGTAACCAAACTACGGTTTTCAAACGGAGCTGAGATAGTAGTGAGTCTATCGACTTGCATGCCAAGTAGCTATTCAACGATTTCCCATTGACATGTAGTCTTTGTCTCGAATAGGAGAACGGAAAAACACCCACTTCAACGTCATGGCAAACCAGCTTTTTTCCTCCGTCAGCTTGTCCGGCCAATCTAAGTACCCAGTACGCCGTGAATCTGATCCGAATCATTCTTACTCTGCTAGGGTTCATCTTGATGCGCTAGTCGTATTTTCTCTCATTCTCATTTCACTCTTTCTGCGATTTTACAAGCTAGGTGAATGGAGCCTATGGACCGATGAAGCCTTTACCATCCTAGGCTGGTCCGACGGATTGAGCGATTCAGTATTACGTCGCTCGTTCTCTCACCAACTAATTCAGTGGGTGGTGGGCCTTTTGGGCGATAGTGAGTGGGCTGGTCGCTTGGTGCCAGCATTGCTTGGCGCATTGACGATTCCGCTCTTTTACTTGGCTGCACAACGCCTCGTTAAAGATCGCACGATTGCGGCACTGGCTGCACTCTTACTGGCCATGTCTCCGTGGCACATCTACTGGTCTCAAAATGTCCGCTATCCCGTTGCCCTACTGCTCTTCTTTTTGGCCGCGCTCTACTTTTTTTATGTTGGCATGGAGGAAGATCGCCCCAGCTACTTCGTCATTTCGTTCCTCTTTCTTGCTCTTGTTGTCAAAGAGAGGTTATATGGCCTCTTCTTTCTACCTGTCATTGTTACCTATATTTTGGGTATTTTGTTATTGGGCTATGAGAGACCTGCTGGGCTTCATTGGAAAAATCTGCTCATTTTTACTCTTCCGACCCTTGCCCTTGGAATCCCCCTTTTGCTACCGTATGCACAAAGCCTAGACACCTTTGGAGAAATTTCCGTTCGTTATGTCAACAGTAACCCCTACCAAATTTTAGGGGGGGTGCTGTGGCGCTTGGGTTTTCCAGTGATCGGCTTAGGGTTGGCCGCGGCCATGCTTTTGACTATGCGCAAAGAACGTTTTGGGCTATTGCTTATTCTCAATGCACTCGTACCTCTAGTGGCCCTTCTGCTTATTTCGCTCGTTGCCAAAGCCGCCAATCACTATATCTTCGTTATATTGCCAGCGTGGCTCTTGTTGGCTAGCTATGGGCTCATCAACTTGGTTCGACTCATACGTGAGCATCAACCCCTCTTTCTCTTCGCTTTGGTAATGATTCTCGTTGCGGAATATTCGTTCAATGATTATTTATACTATGAATATTACAACGGGTATCGTCAGGATTTTCGCTCGGCTTATGACTATCTTCGTGAAAATATGGGTGAAGATGACCAGTTGATTGCCTCTGACGCTATTTCAGTCTACTACGGCTTCCAAGATGTGATCGACATAAAGAGCATCAATTCAATGGACAAACTTTCACCCAAGGTCACGTACTGGATCCTTGTCCATTTTGAGAATGCAAGAGAGCACAATATTCCAGATGCAATGCGTGAAATCCTCTCAGACAGCGTAACAGAGGTAGCGCATATGGATATGATTCGTCCAGTACGAGCGCTTCCCCTACGCATCCTTCTCTATCCAGCAATGGCACTATCCGAAGATCGCAACTTGGGGCTGGCACCCTCAGATACCAAACTGGATTTGGTAGGCAACTGAGAACTTAATATCATTCCGTAAAGAATCATACGCACCCGCTTTCAAGTGCAATGCACGGCGCTTTTTCTGACTGAACAGTAAAAATGAACGAGCCGTGCATCATCGCACCCTCTGCTACCTTAACGACAGAAACTAAGCACTTACTTTGCATCTCCGGCCCAAAGCCGCTGCATCTCTGGACATCGTGCAAGCAGTTCATCCAACTGACCCTGATCCACAACTCGGCCCTCCTCTAACACGATAATCTGATCCGCACGACGCAGTGCTGGCTTGCGGTGAGAGACAACCAAGCAAGTTGGTGTATGGACACCCTGATCCTGCCGCTCAAAGAGACGTGACCAGAGGGTCTTCTCTGTCTCAACATCGAGGGCGCTGGAGAGATCATCAAAGACATAGAGTTCAGGTTCTCGGGCCAACATGCGGGCCGCCGCAGTTCGCTGAATCTGCCCACCAGAGAGCTTGACGCCTCTAGGACCAACAACCGTCTCCATCCCATTTTCTAAATCCACCAGATCCTTATCCATAACAGCCGAGTGAATGGCCTGCTGGAGTGAGTTTTCATTCTCTGCCATGCCCATGAGGATGTTTTGCTGCAAAGAATCGCTAAAGAGTCGAGGAACCTGGCCTGTATATGCCGCCCTCGGTGGCACCAAGAAAGCACCCCGATCGGTGACCAACTGACCATTCCAGTAGACTTGCCCGTTATCCAAAGGCAGTAACCCCAGCAGTGCTCGCAACAGAGTGGTTTTGCCTGCCCCGATTCGTCCTGTTACCACGGTGAAAGATCCCCGAGGCAATGAGAGATTGACACCTGTAACGCCACGCCCGGTAGACGGGTAGAGGTAAGTCAGGTCCGTTGCCGTTACCTCTTCCAGCCGATCGGTGACCGTTTTGGCTGGGATGCTGGCGGGTGTCTCTTCGTCAAAGAGTTGCACATCTACCTTCTCCAAAAGAGCTGTTGAAGGAGGTCCTTGCAAAAGCTCGGTCATGCGTTTAACAGAGACGTTGGTCTGTCGATGCATAGCTAGCATGCTGCCCAAGAAGGTGATTCCCTCTGTGATGGGAAAAAGAAACGCAGCAAAGAGGGCAAAGTCACCAAGGGTAAATGTGTCCCCAGCAAACGAATTAGAGCCAATGGTTAAGCCTGCCAAAATCAGAATGAATCCCATGCTGATCTCGGTTGTGCTCATAAAGGCAGTGTGAAGCATTTCAGAACAGAGGGTGTCTCGCAGTGAGGCTTTGCGCCGCTCCTCATTTAGTTCTGTCAACTTGCCGCTGACGCCGGTAACGGCATTGGCTACTTTCACTGACTGCACAGCACCAAACATTTCACCGATAAAGCCCGTTACCCGACCGGCAGCCTTCCGCTTAATCTCACGATAGGTCTCTAGCCGCTGCCGCATGAAGGTCACCAGCAGGACGACAGCGATCATAGGGATGACTACGGCTACCGTGATCAGAGGGTTGATCCAGGCCAGCGTCCCCAGACCAATCAGAGAGCTGAGAAAAAGTCCAGGGCCATCGATAAGCCGATCCGCGGCAAAATCGATCAGATGATCTGCGTCCCCCCGAAAGCGACTAATAGCCTCCCCAGAGGAATTTGGCAGTGCTGCCGCCCCTGGTCGACGTAGAATATGTTTCATTAGGTTAATCTTAAGCGTGCCAGAGATAAAGTAGCGATAGGGTACGTAGTTCATCACAGCAGCAATGATTATTCCAAAGCGTCCAACGCCAATGGCTGCCAAAATCGCGATCAACGTCCAAAAACCAAAGAGGGCTGGCGTATCCCCGGTTAAGACGTTAAAGACCTCCCTAGTGACAAAGCCTGGCAAAAGTGGCGTTACCCCAACCAGGGCCCACATCGCGGCATTCAAAATATATCTTCCTGGACGATGCCAAATCAGAGCCCAACTAGCGGTCCACGTATTGACTGTGTTTGTTGTATGGAGCATATGTATCCTTGATTCGTAATGCGTAAGGCGTCTTACGAGTTAAACCAAAACTTTCTCCATCCCTGTTCTTAAGAGTTGGGAGAATCTCGAATCCGCATCAGCCATCAGGGCAATGCGATCCCCATGTTCGGCAATCTCACCGTCCTGTAGAATCAAAATGTCATCGGCGCGTTGCACAGTTGCCAAGCGATGTGCCACAATGATGGCGGTTCGATTGTAGAGTAATTTGTCAATGGCCTGTTCAATCAGGTACTCAGTCGCCGGATCCAGCCTGGATGAAGCTTCGTCCAAAATGACCAATCCTGGATCTTTTAAAAAGACGCGCGTGAAGGCGAGTAACTGGGCTTCACCGGCCGAGAGTCCCTTGCCACCGGAAGCGAGTCGAGTATCTAAGCCCTCTCCCAAAGAATCAAACCAACTTCCCAACCCCAGCAAATGAAGGGTATCAACAATCTTCTCATCAGCAATGTAGGGATCGAAGAAGGTCAAATTATCTCGGACCGAAGCCTGAAAGAGCTGTACCTCTTGGGTGACCATGCCCACCCGGCTGCGAATTTCATCTAGCGATACCATACGCAAATCGTCTCCCCCTAAGCAAACAGCACCATCCACTGGATCATAGAGACGGAAAAGCAGCCGGGTAATGGTGGTTTTACCACTGCCCGTACGTCCTAAGAGTCCCATCACCTTCCCTGCCTCCAACTCAAACGAAAGATCCTTGAGAATCGGCTCTGTGGGATTGTAGCCAAAGGTAACGTGATCCAGTGAGACAGAGAGCGCCTCTGGCTCCATAGAGATTGGATGAATCGGCTCGATCACCTTGGTCTCCTCCACGAAGAGAGATTGAATGCGCATAATGGCCGCGGTGGCCGTCTGCATATCTTTCAGCTCTCGGGCTAAGCGATTGATGGGCCAATGGAGCATATTGCCATATTGCATAACTAGATAGACGGTGCCAATGGTAATCTCGCCATTCCAGAGCAGTACGCCACCGATGCCTAACGAGGCGGCAATGCTTAAGGCATAGAAGACTGTATTGAGGCCCCACGTAATGTCGCCAATGACCCATGCAACACGTGCCCGCTCATAGAGTTTTCGGTTGACGGCTTGGAGAGCGTTCATCACATAGCCCGTGCCACCGTTGGCCCGAATATCTTCAGTTCCTCCCAACCACTCTTCAATCAGGCCATACTGCTCTGACATCGCGTCTCGCCATCGTTCCCAAAAGGGAGCAGCAAAGGTGATGGTACGGGTCATTAGTGCAAAGAGGGTGCCACAGAGCAGCGTAAAGGTCGCTCCGAAGCGCCAGTCTTCTATAAAGAGCAGAACCAATACACCAACGATAAAGACCAAGTTGCCGAGAATCTCCACTACAAAGTGAGAGAAGAAGCGAGATAACTCTTCCACATCTCCATCAATGCGCTCAATCATAGATCCTGGCGTGTTGTCGTTATGGAAGGACATATCGAGACGCATACAGTGATCTGCCAGATCATTTCGTAACCAGTTGGTGGCTCGCCACTTCACATCTTCTGTAAAGTAAGCAGAACCAAGCCGGACAACTTGCTGGACCAGGGAGATGCCTAGGTAGAGCAAGGCAACCCGGGTTAACTGCCCGGCTGCAGAACCAGCCGATGCCAGATCAATAAAATCTCTAATCAGTTGGGGCGTGACCAAGCGCAGACCGATGGCACCAAAAAGTAGCGTAAAGAGAAAGAGCACTTTTCTCCACTGAGGGCGTAGGTACCGTTGCAGCAATTCCCAATACCTGCTCAGTGGAATCTTCATAGACGTTTCAGTATTGACCTCTTGCAAGATGACCTCCAATAAAGCATACAGTGTAACCAACCATGGTGGAAGGGTTACGCCAAACCAATCAATCAGACGGCGCGACAAACCATGAACACCGAAAAGTAGATGCCCATGGCTGTTAAAAGAACAGATCTGTTCGGTATCTCGTATAATTTGCCAAAGAAGTCTTGTCTTGACTCTTGTCCAATCCGCTCAAGTGAATCCCGAAAGGGAAGGACAGAAAACTTCTGGCAACCTACTAGAGATCTGAACCAACAGACAAAGGCTACGGTCAAGCGTAGCCATTCTGTCACTAGCTATGTGCCGGCAATACCTGCTGTGCTGGGAACGCACAAAACGCTTTTCCTGAAGGATAAAGCGCAGGTTGCTGGTCGGTTGTCGATGCGATTTCCGCGTGTGGGAAGCTGAAGAAAGAGGTGAACGAAAGCCCTAGAGGGTCTTCAATTCAAGAATTTCTTCAATCCATCGAAGCAGCCTGTGACCGAGTGGCGCGCTCAACGTAGGGATTCTGTTCTTAGTAACATTATGATTTGTAATCAACATTGTGCGCTACCCTTTCTGTCACAGCGACAAACTTAGAAAGATAAACTTGAAGTATCGAAAGTAGTACTGTGTGAGGCATGGAATTATACTGGCGGTCGTGATAAAGTAACAGCGTTAATCTAGGGAAAAACGAAAAATGTTACTTTATGCGGAGCCTGAGTATATCTGAAAAACAATGCCAAGGATATCATTGATTTCATTGTCTGTCAAGAGGCAATTTGGCGATTTTACATTAAAGATATATGTCTTTGTGTGGGGTGAGGTGAGTTCCCGCAGGTCTAAGTATGTATTGCTATGTGTTTTAGTTTGTGTAAATGTGGCCGTATAATGCTACCTTCGCCGCTTCCATAAGAGTACCCCCCCAAAGAGGAGACTACCAGCAATGCCAAAGTAGGAAGCAAGCACCAACACCCCAATCCCCACACGGTTTGCATAGCTCTTTGCTAAGCTCTGCAATCCAGCAGTCGAGAGTCGAATTTCCTCTGGTGTGACAGTGGGCCAAGGTGTCCAGGTTGCGGTTGGCGTGGCTGTAAAGGTAGGCGTTGGGGTGGCTGTAGCGGTGTGAGTCGGCGTGGGCGTTGAAGTAGGTGTGGGCGTAGGCGTGGCTGTGGGTATAGATGTAAATGTAGGTGGAATTGGTGTATTTGTGGATCTAATAACAGGTGCCGCGGTAGGCGGCACAGGTGCGGGGGGGTCGGTTGGCACGACCGCACTACGTACCTCCTGTGCCGCAGGCGCGCTCTCGTCAGGATAGAGAGCAATGGCATCAATAAAGATTAGATTGTCTCCCGTACTTCTGGGATGATTGACTTTGAAAAAGACGGTCATGGTTGCACTTTGGGCACGCGCCCGCACATCGATATTGACATCCGGGGGTTCATAGTTCAGGATGCGTCCATCACCAAAGTGCTCATGCCCCCAAATCACATTGGGGCTATTGGGATCGGTCCCTCCAGTTGGATCGATGCCAAGCTGGCGGCCAAAGGTACTGGGTGCATTGGGTGCACCCCAGGCAATACTAGCGCGATATCCAGCACCAGGCGTTACATTCACTTGGGTATAGATGCCCACATGAAACGTACCACCATTACTCCAGATGCGTAAGCTTGGTGGTCCCCAATAGGTATCCACATCTTGCATAAAGGTGGGATCGCCAGAAAGAATAAACTCGTTCCACCCGTTGGGGATTTGCCGTGGTGGGCTACCCCGGAACGAGTCAAAATCACAGACCGATGCAGGAATGACGTTAGGCGGTTTACACGGCTCGGAAGCGCCATAGAGAGGCATGCTTATCAAACAAAAGCTAAGTGCAAGGCCCCAAGCCAAGTAGCGCCCCAGTAGGCTCAACGCGATATGTGAAACATTCAATCTATAGGACATCTACATATTGTGCCGTAGAGCATCAGTTTCACGCAACCTTTACCCCGCGGGATCTTGTTGGACAGTTTTTTGCTCTGAATCGAATACTCACTATACTTGGTTGAAAACTACTTAGAAATGAGCGTTATACTGCGGTCGTTTTGAAAACAGGTGTTTTCCCAAGCTCTATCAGAGACCAAACACCTGTTTTCAAACAGAGCTGAGTATAAACAAATTGGTCACTGAATGGGGTTACACCCGGGCGATACACGCAGGACGCAGGTTATTTGCGACTCCATTTCTTACGATCTCATTGACAGGAGGCATATTTATGCAATACACAGCAATCGGCGAGACCGACGTCCGGCTTCCCTCAATTGTCTTCGGTACTACAACCTTTGGCAATATCTTCAAAGTCGTTCCTTATGAACAAAAGCTAGCCGTACTAGCAGAAATGGTCAAGGAGGCGAGTGGCGCTGTTGGAATCGACTCGGCAGGAAAGTACGGTGCCGGCCTTGCGTTGGAGTGCATCGGTGATGGATTACGAACTTTGGGCGTTGATGCTCACGATGTTGTCATCAGCAACAAGCTGGCTTGGCGGCGGGCACCATTAACCACGCCAGAACCCACCTTTGAACCGGGCGCCTGGTTTGGCTTAGAACACGACGCAGTGCTCGATATTAGCTACGACGGTATTTTGCGCTGCTGGGAAGAAGGCAACGAATTGTTGGGAAGGGGTTATGTAACTCAGATGGTCTCTGTCCATGATCCCGATGAATACTTGGCTCAGGCTAATTCGCCTGCTGAACGAGAGCAACTCTTTGAAGATGTACTGGACGCCTATCGCGCGCTGGCTGAGCTTAAGGTAGCTGGTAAAGCTAGTGCAATAGGCGTCGGTGCCAAAGATTGGACCAGCATCCAGGAAATCACTCGTCACGTCGATCTAGACTGGGTGATGTTCGCCAATAGCATGACGCTCTACTCCCATCCAGCAGAGTTACTGGCATTTATGGATGAACTACAACAAAAGAACGTAGCCATTATCAACTCAGCGGTCTTCAATGCTGGTTTCTTGACGGGTGGCGAATTCTTCAACTATCGCAAACTAGATCACAACAATGTCGACGATCGGGCCATTTTTCAATGGAGGGAAAAATTCTTCATGCTCTGTGAGCAATTCTCTGTTGATCCAGCCCATGCCTGCTATCAATTTGGTCAATCCCACCCTGCAATCGTAAGCATGGCTATTAGCACCAGCAGACCTGAACGGGTCGCGCCTAATATTGAGTTGATCGAGACGGCCCTGCCTGATGAGTTTTGGTCTGCACTAAAGGAAGAGGGGCTGTTGGATAGGGGTTACCATTATGTAGGGTGATAATTCTTATTCTCAGTCGTTCACGAAAGTGACTCGTTGCCGTGGAATGAGCATTCTCTAATGCGGATCTGCCTCGAGAAGTCCAGCGTTACAGAACACCTCCTCCGCCGAAATCGTGAACGACTGATTCTGCTTTGTCCAAGACTAGTAAAAGCCTCCCTTGGTAGTCGGTGATGAGAAGGGTATTGTTATCGGCCCACTCCATGCCGCGGAACGGTACGGGTACTGTACCTCACTCAACGGAGTGGCTAACAACCACATATCGGTCAGAAAGAACTTGTCCACCAGCTTCTATAATCGTTTGTTCGGCCAGCCGTTGGGTTCGTTCCGCGATTTCGGCCACAGTTTGGGTCTTGGGCAAATCACCAGTGACATCCTCGTTAAAGTAGGTATCACTAGCGCTACGAAACGCCTCAGGCAATCCATCATACCCCACGATCAATGCCAGCAGTCCTGCGCCAGTTGTCACGTTGTTGTCGGCGTCCCAGCCAGCTAGGCTGCCAATGGTCATGGTTTCCATCAGATCGCCCTCTCCGTAGAGCAGAGCCATAATGGCCGATGCAAAGTTAACTCGTGCTCCCCACCACACCGGATCCGTGTCATAGCGGTCCCGAATCATTTGGCGGCATGTACGCCAGTTATCGGGGTGGTTTGTGTGGCAAGTCTGGACAAACGTTACAATTTGCGCAATATCACTATCTTTGGGGAAGCGACTCTGCGCTCGTTCAATTAACGTAGGAACATGGAAAACAAAGAACGCATCGGCATAGGCAGAAGCATAAAATTGGCTGGCCTCTACCGCAAAGCCGCTGTTGGTTACCCGTGCAAAATAGCGAGCCTGATTCATGGCTACGTCGGGCAACCCAGGTGCAATTAGCCCAAATAGCTCAGTTTGAAGTTGGGCATCAATGGTCCATACACCTTCAGGATTCAGCCTAGCCTCTCCTGTCTGGGGTGGTACGACCCCTATATCCATCAGATCGCGAGCTTGACGGGTAGAGACCCAGATGTCGTGGTTGAGATGATCGACCCACTCATCACGAATCTGCTCATAGGTGGGATGGAGTCCATAGGTCTCTAAAATGTGAAGATCCACCCATTCAACTGAGGTATCGTCATCGGTTGGCCACTGCTCTAGCAGCACAAGCTCAATGGAGGTTTCTTCACTTGGCTCATCCAAATAGAGCCCCTCGTGCTCAAGCCCGGTATAATTGGCAATCAAAATCGTCTGCCATGCGGCCCTGACTTTGTCATAGTAGAGTTCGGGGCTAAGCTGTTGCTCAATGACTGAACCACTGTCTGAACCCTCGCCCTCTCTATCCATTAGAGGGTTCGTGCTTGAGGGATTTGTATCTAGGTGATTTGTACCTTGGTGATTGAGGGCTACGATGCCGATTGCCATGAAGAGCGAAGCCGCAAGAACAATCATGGTGAATGTAGGGAAGTTTCTTAGTTTCATAGAAGTCACGCCAGGCCTTGATTCGTCAGTGATCTTACAGTAGAAATCGATATGATTGATTAGACTAGTTTGTACATTATCATATCATATTCTGTTTATGATACGATAGTCCCTAAGAGATGAGGCGCAAATAACTTGTAGGTTTCAATCGGGTATAGCTCATCAATTGTCAAAGTTATTTAGTTCCCGTTTCTAAATTGCCTAAGAATCATCATAATTCGGTACACACCACAAACCACGACAAAAACCTATGGCGAAACTATTGCTCTGCCATCCCCTGTTCTTATCCAAAAGCCCAGAAGAACAGGCGTCAAGCAGCCCGTATTTTCCACTTGGATTGCTTTATCTAGCTTCTTACGTCCGTGACAACGGTCATTCTGTCGCTATCTTTGATGGGACCTTTGAGGATGACGAATCAGCATTTTTTTCAGCACTAGAAAGAGAAGAGCCAGACGCTGTTGGCATATCTGTCCTACTTCCGACCCGCGATACTACCCTAACGCTTGCCTCTATGGCTAGTAATCAAGGAAATCTCGTCATCCTTGGTGGTCCAGAGCCGACCAAGGATCCAGTCTCATTTCTGCAATATCCGCAGGTAGATGTGGTAGCCCATCACGAGGGCGAGCAGACTATAGTCGCCTTACTTGAGCTTATCGATTCTGGCCACTTCGACTCTGCTCATTTTGCTTCTGAACTTGGCATTGCTTACCGAGATGAAGAGGGGATCTCCCACCTAAATCCGCCACGCCCACCTATTGAGAACCTAGATGCGCTTCCTCTACCAGCTCGAGATTTAATCGATATGGAGCGCTACCTAGATACCTGGCAGGAGAGCAATGGCTATGCATCCATGACCATCTCTACCTCGCGCGGTTGCCCGTACGGTTGTGAATGGTGTCAAGAGTCTGTTCATGGTACAGGCTTTCGTCAACGCTCACCAGAGAGTGTTGCTGCCGAGATGAAGAGCATCAAAGAGACCTATAATTTGGATAGGTTGCGCGTCGTGGATGATGTAGATGGGGTGGATAGAGAATGGATCGAGGCATGGGCTGAAGTGGCGGAATCGATGGATGCTGCGATTCCCTTTGAAGCGCTCTACGACTTGGAACGTCAAGATCTACCCATGCTCGATGTACGAGATTCGCTCTGAAAAAAGCGCAATCAATATCTTCCCACCGTGAGTGGGGATCTACACGCACCACCCAAATAATCAGTCGTTCACGAAAGTTACTAGTTTCCGTGGAATGAGCATTCTCTTATGCGGATCTGCCTAGAGAAGTCCGGCGTAAGCGAACACCTCCTTCACTGAAATCGTGAACTACTGATAATAGATTGTCAGCAGCCGGCGGTTGTTTGATGCAGCATATTTAACTACTGATTTTATCTGGCTATCTATACAGAAGCTATGTCACAAGCGAACTTCTTTACAGAGGGTTCCCCCTATCTAAATCATCCCCTGATACAACTCGAAAGAACTCAAAAGGAAGTCGATTTTCTCCTTACCCAGCTTCAACCATCTCCCCAGGCCACCATTCTGGACGTTGGCTGTGGTTTTGGTCGGCATACGATTGAGTTGGCCAAAAGAGGATTTACCGTGATAGGGATTGATCCTTCAACAGCAATGATTAACGCAGCACGCGATGCTGCTCAAAAGGAAAACGTTGCTGTTGAGTTTTTTGAAATTGGCGGAGAAGATTTCCATCATTCGCCTCCATTTGAGATCATCTTATGTCTCTTTACCACCTTGGGGCAGATGAGTAATGGGGAGGATAACAGTGGGATGTTGATGAATCTCTATAGGCTTCTACGTCCTGATGGTCATTTGGTTATTGAGGTTCCGCAGAAGGATACTTACCTCGCCAATCTTAAGCTTCATGATCGCTTTGGAGATGAACAGAATTTTACAGATATTCAGCGCCACTATGATCCAAAGGCTTCTATCGTTTCCGAGCGTTTCACCATTGGTACGCCTGACGGTTTGGACGAATACTTCCTTCAGTATCGACTCTATCAGATGGACGATTTGGTTCATCTTTTACAAAACGCAGGTTTTCAGCCTAAAGAGTGGTTTGCCAATGCAGATGGTGCAATGCTTTGCCAGGATAGCCCCATGATGATTGTTATGAGCCAGAGATAGAGAGCAATGTCCATCAGTTGGCTGACGCCCGATATGACCAGCTTGCTTCTGAGAGGGCTCTGGCTCACAATCTCATTGACGCTGCTTTCATCTATTCTGTCATTAATCGTCGGAATTGGTACAGCTACGTTGCGAACGTCTAGGAAGCGATGGCTGCGAGTCATTGGTACACTGCACGTTGAAATTCATCGAAATATTCCAGCCCTTGTGCTGATACTATTTTGGGCGTTTGCGGTTCCCAATCTTTTTCCCATCATGGTTCGCCAAGAATTATTCTTTGCCAACCCGATTATTCGCTCTTTAGAATCGATAACCGGTCTCTCTTTGATCTACTATGCATTTGCCGTTACGTTGGCGCTTACGCTCAATACCAGTGCCTACATTGCGGAAATTTTCCGGGCAGCAGTTGGCACATTGCCAAGAGAACATGTCGATTCTGCCAAGACATTGGGGGCCTCGGCATGGCAGTCGTATTGGTCAATATTGTTGCCGCAGGGATTACGTGTGGCCATGCCAGCCATTGCAACACGCCTCGTACACAATATGAAAAATACGTCCCTAGCATCTTTCGTATCTGTACCGGAGTTATTTCACAGTACCCAAACTGGCATTACCCGTTCCTTTCGGGCGTTTGAATTTCTGCTTCTGGCGGCAGCTATCTATCTGATTCTTTCCTGCTGTTTTGCAGAGTTCTTACGTTGGTGTGCCAATCGGCTGTAGAATTGTAGTACAAAATTGTAGACCTGATTCACTATAGATTGTCATGTGAAATTTGTCTTAATTATTTGGATCGTTCAGAATCAATATAGTATAAATTAGGCAAGATCTTACTGCTCGAATGATAGCATGAATGATAGTGGCATGAAAATGAATGCATATCACCCTTACAAAGTTATTATATATACAATAATTATGTCTGTATTATTGGCTTTCACATCCTTAGTTGTGCTGTATGCAGGTGAATTTGTGCCAAGTAGAGGGGTTTTTACGCTCCATTCAGCCTCGAGCAACCAAGCGAATTCTTTTGATTGCTCTACAGCAAGTGGCATTGCTCAAAATGATTGCTCAGTACTTGTGATTCTTTATAACGCCACAAACGGATCCAACTGGTCTAATAACAGTAACTGGTTACAGACCAATACGCCATGTGATTGGTACGGCATTAGTTGTGTAAATGCTCAAGTAAGCAGGCTTTCACTGATCAATAATCAATTAAGCGGCTCTCTTCCAGTAGAATTAGGTCAACTCTCTAATCTTATTGAACTTTCCCTACATAGGAATCAGCTAAACGGATCTATCCCGGCCGAATTAGGCCAACTTTCCAACCTTACAGACCTTTCTCTACATAGCAATCAGCTAAGTGATAGAATTCCACCAGAGCTAGGCCAATTATCTAACCTCACTGAACTTCGGTTATTCAACAATGGGTTAAGTGGAGTTATTCCAACTCAATTAGGCCAACTCTCTAACCTGACGTTTCTTTCTCTTGCTAATAATCAACTAAGTGGAGTTATTCCACCAGAATTAGGCCAACTTTCTAACCTTGTTGAGCTTTATCTGGACAGGAACCAGATAAGTGGAACCGTGCCAGTAGAATTAGGCCAGCTCTTAAACCTAACTGAGCTTAGGTTACATCATAATGAGCTGAGTGGAGCTATTCCAGCGGAATTAGGTCAACTGACTAGCATTACTTCGTTTAGGTTGCAAGGTAATAGGTTAAGTGGATTTATTCCAGCCGGGTTAGGTCAACTTACCAACCTCGCCTCACTTTTTCTAGACAGTAATAAGTTGAGCGGGGCTATTCCAACAGAATTAGGTCAACTCTCAAACTTAAGTGAGCTTAGGTTGCATGGTAACGAACTGAGTGGCTCTATTCCGGCCGAATTAGGTCAACTTGACAATCTCACTAAGCTTTGGCTACATAGGAATAAGTTAGGTGGTGCTATCCCAGCTAATTTAGGTCTGCTAACTAACCTTACCTCACTTCGATTGTTCAATAATCAGTTAAGCGGATCCATTCCAGTAGAATTAGGTCAACTCGTTAGCCTAACTGAGCTTGGGTTATACAGCAATAAACTTAGCGGACAGATAACCTCCGACTTAAGTTGCCCTCCTAAATGGCCGAACTTAACAGACTTCAACATTGATTTTAATCGGTTAGAGGGGGCAAACCAGCAGTCAGTAACCTGTCTAGATAATCGAAGTAGTACCTGGAAAACGACTCAAACAATTCCTCCAACTAACTTGCAGGTGTTGGTTCTTTCAACTACATCCGTTCGCCTGAGTTGGGAGCCGATTCTGTACACGACTGATGGCGGCGCTTACGAAATAGGAATATCGATTGACGGTGATACGTCTTACAGCGTAGTAGCAACTACGACAGATAAAACGGCTAACAGCATCGTCATCTCAGATCTACTGCCTGATACCCCTTATGCATTTGCCATTCGTACCTTTACACCAGCACATGATGGAATGAATTCTAATGATATATTTGACGATCAAGAGAATTCACTAAGGAGCCATTATGGAGACAGTATTGATATTGTAGTGACCCTACCCACTCAAACTGTAACACCAACTGTAACACCGACCGAAATACCGACTGAAGCACCAACTGTAACACCAACTGTAACACCAACTGTAACACCAACTGTAACATCTGTACCTACGTCAACCTTAGAACCCTCAGGAGAGCAAATTGGAAATACATGTACGAACGCAAGATTATCTGAAACAAATGGTGCTAGCTTGGAGCAAACGTTCTCAAGCCAAGGAGAGGTAGATTGGGTCTATTTCAATGCAAATATGGGGACTATCTACCGTATTGAAGTTAGTACGGATATTGACTCACTAGCCGATGTCAACCTTGAGATTTATAAAGGCTGTGATCAAGCAGTTGAACAAAATGAATCGCCTGACTTTAATCCTGGCATTCGGCTCGACTTCGAAGCAACGGCAAGTGGTCCAGTCTATTTACGGTTTGCCAATTTTGATGCGACTGTCTTTGGTGATGAGGCCAAATACACTCTCTCGGTTCGTTCTTTGAATGAAGCTAGCGATAATAGAGCATTAATTATTGTTGCTGGTAGGCTTAAGGGAGCAGATCGACTCCAAAGGAACATTCACAAAGTCACTGAGTCAGTTTATCAGCTTTTCCAAAAAAATGGATATAGCGATGAAGATATTTACTATTTGGCAACAAAAGCAGATCTTGCTGGATACGATGCGGCTGCTACCAAAGATGCTCTACGTTTGGCGATTGTTGATTGGGCGGCAAACAGATTAAATGCCAATGGCGTGTTGACCCTTTACCTTATGGATCATGGTAGCTCAGACACGTTCTATATTGATGAATTTAATGGCCATCGTATATCGCCTATAGACCTGAACAACTGGCTTAATACACTAGAAGAGCTCGTACCGAACATTAAGCTCAATATTTTTATTGAAGCATGTCAGTCAGGCAGCTTTATTGATCCCCAAAATGGTAGCATCAGCCGAGCCGGCCGTGTTGTGGTGACTTCTACCAATGCTGTAAATGATGCAAAAGCATCCCCCAATGGCGCCTACTTTTCTGATCAGTTCCTTACTTCATTATATTTGGGAGATAATATAGCCAATAGTTTTGACAGGGCAAGCAAAGTAGCACAATCGATCTTTGAGCTACAACGCCCCTGGCTTGATGCCAACGGAAACGGCATACCCAACGAATTTCAAGATGGTGCACTTTCAGCGCAAAGTAGCTTTGCACATGTAGGTACATTGGCCAGCAATCAGTGGGCACCTCATATATTTAGTGTGACTGAACCCACTGAGTTTACTAATTTCAGTGGCGTTATCCGCGCAGATGTGCGCGATGATCAAACAGTGCGTCAAGTATGGGCGATTGTCTATCCACCAGACTACATGACCCCTGAAAATATTCAAGAGCTGCAAGCCGAAACTCTACCGAACTTTAACTTGACACCAACCGATGAGAGAAATGTGTTTGCTGGTATCTATCCTGGCTTTACTCAATCAGGGACCTACCGGATAGTGATTCATGCAGTTGATAACAGTGAGTTGGTTGCTATGCCGCGAGAGATAGAGGTTGTCATTGGCACGGACGAGATAAATACAGGAAAGAGCTTTCTACCATTAATACAACAGTAATACAGGTAAGCCTTATCCTAGAATGGCAAAGCAACATGAATCAATTCCAGTTTATTGTTGATAACTTTGTCTATTTGCTTATCGGCTTTCCAGGCCAACGCCCTGCGGGCCTGATCATGAGTGTATTACTTGCAGCCGTTGCGATAACGTTTGGTTTTTGCTTAAGCCACTTGATTGCATCCGGTTATCGATCGAAACGGTACCCTATACGCTGGAGCAGCCGACTTTATGTGGAGATTTTTCGCGGATTGCCCTTGCTCCTGCTTGTCTTGTTGCTCTATCAGATTCTGGGTCATCCCCGATTGGGGCTCAACTTAAGCGCTATAGGTTCTGCCTTGGTTGCCTTAACGCTCTACAGTAGTGCATACCAAGCTGAAATTACCCGGGCTGGCATAGAAGGTATGCCAACCCAGCTATATGATACGGCGAGAGTTCTTCGGGCAAATGTTTGGCAGAATCTACTCTATGTCCGGCTTCCTTATGTTAGCCGGACCATGCTGCCTGCCTACATTGGCCAAGCCATTAGTCTCTTTAAGGATACGTCTGTTGTGTTGATCATCGGCGTTGCTGATCTGATGATGGTGGCACGGGTTGTCTTGGGTAGTGACGTCAATAATGCACCTTACTGGGTCGCTCTGTATGGTGCCGTCGGTTTTCTCTATTTTGTGGTTGCATTTAGCCTATCCCGCTTTGCCTACCGATTAGAGAAGAAGTATCGGATTCCGGATCTGCTTCATTCATCAATTAGTCAGTAATTGGTTGCTGCTCGTTGGTCTAACTGATTTCGCCTGGTTGAAAAGCCGCTTTCGTTGACGAAACAACAAATTCGTTCCATTCAAAATTCGCTGTAGTGCTTGACACTTGTAAACCTTCAAGTTACATATTTGAATTATGCTCGAGTTTTTTACCATATTACTTAAGTTAACTATTAAGAGGAAAGAATGACTAATCGTATTGACAATGCATTGTGCAAAACAGCTCGCAAAACGTTCAATAGACTGCAACTCTGGAGAGCAAAGCATTCTGGGGTCTCAGCCCGCGATAGTGGGTTAAAATTCGTTGGAGCCTTGCTATTCATCCTTGTCTTCGCTGCTTGTCAACCACTGCAGGCACCTTCAACGCTCGAATCTGTGCTGGAATCTGGCGTAGTACAAATAGGCGTACGCAATGATAATCCACCCATGAGCTTTATTGATGAATCAGGCGAGTGGATTGGCTTTGATATTGACTTGGCCAATGCGTTAGCCGAAGAGATGGGTGTAGAGATTGAGCTGGTGGTAGTTGATGGGACCACGCGCATCACTTTTCTCCAAGAAGGTCGGGTGGATATGTCAGTAGCCAGTATGAACCATACCCGCCAACGAGACAATGCCATTGACTTTAGCATCACCTATTTTTGGGACAACCAATCCTTTCTGATTCGCAATAGGACTTATGCATCCATTGACGAACTGTTCGGGCAAACTGTTGCTGCCAACGCAGGTAGCTCTGCCATTCCTTCTTGGACCGAGTACGTTGCTGCCGCTGGTGGTAAGGTGCCAGAGATTGTCGAATTTGGCGACAAGTTAGCTGCCATGCAGGCGTTGCGCGATGGCGCTGTCGAGGGATACACTGAAGATAATATTACACTTTTGGCTCTAGCTGCTGGGGATCCTGAACTAGAACTTCTTCCTGGAGGACATAACCCTGTTCAGTTTGGTATCGGTGTTCCTAT
The DNA here is from genome assembly GCA_039028975.1 of Chloroflexota bacterium. Classification (GTDB taxonomy): domain Bacteria; phylum Chloroflexota; class Anaerolineae; order Caldilineales; family Caldilineaceae; genus JAHBNG01. The sequence continues at coordinate 14,504 of JBCCHB010000007.1, read as the reverse complement.
CAACGATTCTGCATGGCGCGACCAGGTCAACTATGCATTACAAGAACTTTGGAAGTCAGGCGTGTATAGTGAAATCTACAGCAAGTGGTTCGAGGGACCCGAGGCCGTACTTCCTATTCCCCTTGCAGGTGAGATGGAGATTTGGCCAGAATAGGTTCATAGGTAATATTTTCCTGACTAATGTTGTCTAATATAGTGGTTGCAACAGTTGGCATATGCACAGCTTTGGCAATCACATCAGAATAATCAAACATATCATTCAACTTAGGAAGGAAATACCTTATGTCCCAATCAAATGAAGCTCAAACAATACGGCGAGTGCTCTCTGTTTTACGCATTACATTAGGCGTTATTCTACTCGTTACTTGGTATGAAAATTGGACCAAAGGAACGTATACAGCAGACGGCATCGCAGGTTTATTCAACTACATATTTAATGACAACGGTGGCGGTCCTGAATTTTATCGCCAATTTGTTCAAAGCACGATTCTTCAGGCACCTGGTCTTTTTGCCGCCTTCCAACTAGTTGCAGAACTGCTTTTGGCTCTTGGGTTGATTTTTGGTGCCTTTACACCAATCGCTGGCTTTGGGGCTATGCTTTTCTTCTTTAACCTTTTTCTTGCCTACTTTGGAGGCAATGAGTGGATTTGGACTTATGTTCTACTAACCAGTGCTGCTTTTGCAGTGGCCTTTACTCAGTCTGGGCGAGCCTTTGGCATTGACGCTTATTTATACCAAAATCGGGGCAAGTCACCCATGGGATTGCTTTGGTAATCTCCCCATCGCTTATTATGTTCTTACTCGAGATCTTGTACCTGATCAGTGCCATAGCCCTAGCTGCCTATGGCTTCAACTCCTTATTTCATGCCTGGCTATTCTGGCGTTCGTCCTCTAGCAGTGAGCGCAGATCGCAGTGGCCAGGCATTCCCCATCTCGCTTCTAAATCACCCGGGGTCGATCCATCTGATGATTTAGAAGCGACAGACCGTTCAGAGTCGACTACGCCTCATGTAACCATTCAATTGCCCATCTACAATGAACGTCATGTCGCGGCTCGGTTGGTAGAGGCTGTGCTAGAATTGCAGTGGCCGTCTAAAGAGCTGCAGATACAGATCCTAGATGATTCAAGCGATGACACCAGCGATATTATTGCCGCCACCTTAGCCCGCCACAAGCCGTTTAAGATGGCTGTCGAACACATTCGACGCCCAAACCGAATCGGATTCAAGGCAGGAGCACTGCAGCACGGTCTGTGCTCCTCCCAAAGCGGCTTTGTAGCCATCTTTGATGCTGATTTCATCCCCCCGCCCGATTTCCTCCATCGAACCATTCCCGCTTTTCATGACAACCAGGTTGGCTGCATCCAGACCCGTTGGGGCCACGTGAACCCCCATACGTCTTTGTTAACAGAAGCCCAGTCGTTGGGCATTGATGGCCATTTTCGGATTGAGCAGTATGTGCGTGATCAAATTGGGGCCTTTTTAAATTTCAACGGAACAGCCGGCGTGTGGCGAAGAGCATGTATGGACGATGCAGGAGGATGGCAACATGATACATTAACAGAAGATCTAGATTTGAGCTATCGTGCCCAGTTGGCTGGATGGCGAATCGCCTATCAAGTTGACGTTCCCGTTCCTGCTGAGCTACCTGTCCAGATTGACGCCTTCAAGCGACAACAATTTCGCTGGGCCAAGGGTAGCCTACAAACCGCGCGTAAATTGCTTATCCGGCTATGGAGGAGTTCATCCCAACCCCCTTGGCGTAAGATTCTTGGCACCCTACACCTGACCAACTATATGGTTCATCCATTTATGGTGCTCAACCTGCTATTATTGCTTCCTATCTCATTTTCTCAAAGCCCCGTTCTCTATGCTGCGCCCTTTATGACAACTGCGGCGATTGGTCCACCCATCATGTATTGGCTGGCTATGAGGGAGCAGGATCTTCCAATTTGGACAAAAATTCGCAAGCTATCGATTCTGATGGCGCTGGGTACGGGGCTTTCAATCAATAACACCAAAGCAGCTCTGGAAGCATTCACCGGAATTGAGAGTGAATTTAAGCGTACTCCTAAATTTGCTTTAGCCGCGTCAGAGAATGCTTCGCCGTCCGCAGCCTCATCTTCCTCTGCTTCGTCATATCCAATCTCATCACGTTCTGGGTTATCTGACACAAGCCAAAATTCTACCCTGTCGGAAGAAAGCTGGTATCATAGTTCATATGCGTTGGCAAGGCATTCTTTGGCTTGGTTGGAACTAGCGATGGCCTTATATGCCCTCTATCTGCTGCTCTACTGTATACAGAGCGGCATGTGGTGGATGCTAATCTGGATTCTCATGTATGTGACTGGATATGGTTATATTGCTCTCCTAGCTTTTCAGCAATCCTGGCAGATCCGGCAAGCAAGAAGTGCACTCCAAGTATGAAACACGCCCTGATTATCATGGCCAAAGAGCCAGCGCCTGGAAAAACAAAGACTCGCTTGTGTCCGCCCTTAAGCCACGTAGAGGCGGCCCAACTATATGGGGCATTTTTACAAGATGTCATCGAGCTTGCCCGTGATGTGGCGCGCAGGGTTCCTCAGCTCAGGCCCTTTATTGCCTATGCCCCCGAAGCTGCCCAATCCTACTTTCAAGCGCTGGCTCCGGATTTCTCTCTTGTCCCACAGCAAGGTGCCACTCTGGGCGAACGGCTTGACTTCGTGCTCACAAGCTGTCTGAGTCAAGGATATCAACATGTTGCGGCCATTAACAGCGATAGCCCAACGTTACCGGTAGACCATTTGGTTCAAGCCTTTCATCAGTTGGAGACTGGAAGAGTTGACGTCGTTTTTGGTCCAGCAGAAGATGGTGGTTACTATCTTATCGGGCTCACTCGCCCATGGCCTCGCATCGTACGCGAGGTCAAAATGTCCACGCCCAATGTACTCCAGGAGAGCTTAATGATTGCAGCCGAAGAGAGTGCAAGGTCTGTCTTGCTGCCATCCTGGTATGATGTGGATACAGTAGAGGAGTTACAGCGCCTGCATAGCGAGCTTGAGAACGAAGGGCATGGTCGAGCATCTCATACTGCAAAGAGCTTGCAAGGGCTTTTTATACAAAAATAGACGTCCACTAGAAAAGTAGCCATACGCACCATGTATGCCCAGTAGATGGCAATGCCAGGGTTAGAGCTGGATTCAACAAACAGGAGCAACGCCCAATATGTTAAGTCGATTGCAGTCTATTGATACTTGGTATAATCAGCTTTTTAAAATGAGTTAAATGAGTTCTGTCGTGATTATCCCAGCCCTGAATGAAGCAGGGAATATTGGTCCCCTTGTCCGAGAGACGCTTGCCCAACCTTGCCTCCATGATGGTGATCTGGTCATCGTTGTGGACAATGGATCGACTGACGCAACTGCATCCCTGGCTGAGGATGCAGGTGCAGTGGTCGTCTCAGAACCGCGGCGCGGGTACGGCTATGCCTGTGCAGCTGGTGCCTTCGCGGCTCCCGACTCAACCGAGCACCTCGTCTTTTTAGACGGTGACTATAGCTCCTTGCCCAGCGAACTCGATCGACTGCTGGAACCACTCCGCACCGGGCAGGCGGGTCTGGTTCTTGGTTCACGAACGAGAGGGCACATTGCCGCTGGCTCTATGCCACCCCACCAACGTTTTGGCAATTGGTTGACCTCCCGCCTAATGCAACAGCTCTATCAAATTGAGGTTACGGATTTAGGCCCTTATCGAGCCATCCGCCGTTCATTGCTCCAAGAGTTGGAAATGAAGGAGATGACCTTCGGCTGGCCCACAGAGATGATGGTGAAATCGGCTCGAAGAGGCATACACATTCTTGAAGTGCCGGTGAGTCACCAGCCCAGGCGAAGTGGACATTCTAAGGTGAGTGGAACAATTAAGGGCTCGGTCTTGGCTGCCTACTATATTTTGAGCGTTACCTTTCGTTATGCCTTTTAGGAACGGGAATTAAATTACTTGAGCACTTGAAGGGGCTACACCCGATTGAAGCGCGCAAGTTATTTACAACTCATTCCTTAGCAGCGAGCTTAACCAATTAGTCCCCAGTCGTTTAGCCGCCCAGCCCATTCTCTGCTATGCTTAAGCAGATATATATGAGGATTTCGCCTTGTGTCCTTCGAAAACGCCCAATCAGCATCAAACATGGATGAGAATACGAATTCGGTAGCAACCCCAGTAAGATTATCTCTTCTTTTACTATTATTGGTGATTCCTCTTGGCGCATTTCTGCGTATTTATGGGTTGGGTGACAAGACGGTCTGGCTAGATGAGGCGTTTAGTATTTGGATAGCTGACCACTCGCTATTAGAGCTTTGGCAGTGGCTCATCAAGATCGATCAGCACCCTCCACTCTACTATACGCTACTCTCCTTCTGGCAAAGCTTCTTTGGCGATCTCCAAGGAACTGTCCGCCTTCTCTCGGCCCTCTTTAGCATTACAGCATTACCCTTCTTCTATGGGGGCGCTCGCCGTCTTGTCGATCCGTGGAGTGCCCTCATCGCCACATTTATTTTGGCGATTGCGCCATTTCACGTTAATTTTGCCCAAGAGGCTCGGATGTACAGCCTCCTAACCCTAGCGGTTGCAGTAGCCTTCTATTTTCTTACGATTTTACTAACATCTGAACCCAATGAGTCGAATCAGGAAGCATCACCGAATGCCGTATGGATTGGCTTTGCCGTTGCCCAAGCGGCGGTCATGCTGACCCATAATACGGCACTTGTCTACTTTACGGTGACAGTTAACCTAGTTGTTGGCACGCTTTGGTTGGTTGCCCGTCGCATGGGTCCCCCATCTACTTTGGCTGCCTTCAATGCCGCTAACTTTGGTCGTCGATGGATTCAATTTCAGGCGCTTGCTTTGCTTATTTGGTTGCCTTGGGCCATTCCTTTTGTGATTCAGAGCATAGGCGTTGACCGCCAGTTTTGGCTCTCACCACCCACGTGGGATACGGTACGAAACACCCAAAAGACCTTTAACTTTCTCTTCTTACCAGGTTGGGTTCTCTACCAGGATTGGCTGCGAAGCTTCTATCTGCTGTTGGCTATCTTTGGCATTGTCCGCCTAAGACGTTCACCTGCCCGAATTTTTCTACTGCTCGCCCTCCTCTTTGTGCCCATCGGGCTAGCCCTCTTGATCAGCTTGCGTCGTCCCATCTACTATGATCGAACGCTCATATGGGCATCTCTTTCGTACTATCTACTCATTGGCGCCGGAATACAGTGGATTGGTCAAGGGATTGGTTCCTTCTTTAGGTCATTGATCTTGGGACGACGCCCTTCTGACACAGAATCTACCCCTACATCTACGACTGATGCCTTTAATGAGTCTACAAATGGTGCCAAAAGGGGATGGAGTATCGTAACCTATGCCGTGGCACCACTGCTCATCCTATCGCTTATGAGCTGGCTAAATTATCATTCTCTCAATGGCTATTACTTCTGGTACCAGAAGGAGGAGTGGGACAAAGCGGCTCAATATGTGGCGGAACAGGTTGGGCCCTCTGATCTGCTGCTCTTCAATGCGACCTGGGTGCAGATCCCCTTTGAGTACTACTATCGACACGAAGGCAAGGAAACCGAACTACGTGGTATTCCAGTCGATCTCTTTGATCGAGGGGAGCTAGAACCGCGTATGATGGGGTCAGACATTCCTAGACTTCTTGAGCTGACCCAAGATCGGGACCGTATTTGGCTTGTTTATTCCCATGATTGGTATACAGATCCTACCCAGATCATTCCTAATACGCTGGGTGAGACCATGCTCAAGCAGGATGAACAGACATTTGTGGGTCTGAAGATTATGCGATTCGATGCCAGGTAGACAGGAACATTCTAACCTGTGGTATACTCTTTTACTCCAATCCGTTTGAAGCGGTCGAAAAAGAAAATGTAGCGTTGCGAGCAGAGGTAGAGCGGTGACGCCAAAAATACAAAGGGGGATAACTGATGGAGGAAGTGAAAGTCTGCATCGTCGGTATGGGAATTGGCCGAGCCAACGGGAAGGGATTTATCAGCTCTCCCCATACTCGAATTGTGGCCCTCTGTGATCTGCTGGAAGATCGCATGGCTGAATTTGCCCAGGAGATCCCCAATCCCGTTAAGATGTACACCGACTATGAGAAGATGGTGAAAGATCCAGAGATCGACGCTGTCTTCGTTGGAACACCCAATCAGTTTCATGTGCCCGTCGCTTTGGCCGCCATAGCCAACGACAAACATGTACTGGTCACCAAACCCCTCTCGGATTCAGTGGAAGCAGCCCGCCGACTTGTGGAAGCAGCCGAAGCATCCGGGTTGGTCAATATGATGTCCCTCTCCACCCGTTTTGCCCATGAAGTCCAGTACCTGGGTCAGCTAGCCCGTGAGGGTGAGTTTGGACAGATCTACTACGCCCGAACGCGAAGCATCCGCCGCAGCGGAATTCCTTCTTGGAGTTTGGGCTTTGTCAAGCAGGGCGGTGGTGCATTCCGGGATATGGGCGTTCACGTGCTCGATTCAGCTTGGTGGCTGCTGGGCATGCCCAAGCCAATCAGTGTAACGGGTGTAGGCGGTGCCAAATTTGGTCCCCACGGCCAAGGCTTTTGGGACTTTCGCCCACCGCCAGTTGAAATGGTAGAAAATTTTGAAGCAGATGATTATGCTGGTGGATTGATTCGGTTTGAAAATGGTGCTGGTCTTCAGGTAGAGAGTTTCTGGGCTTCTCACCAACCCAACGAACTTCAAATTGAATTGTTTGGCGATAAGGCTGGTGCTCGGCTGGATCCACTAACCATCTATCGCACGGTGAATGGCGCGCCCCAAGACTCAACCGTCAACATTCCTGAGCGGGGAAGAAAGACAGTTTGGGAAGAGATGGCCACCCACTTTGCCGCCTGTATTCGGGACGGCGCAGAATGTGCCACGCCCTTGCGTCATGGCTTGATTGTGCAAGAGATGATGGAAGCGATGTTAGAGAGTGCGGGCAGCGGGCAAGAAGTGCGGCTCGGATGAATTACTTGTCAGTTGTAAATTGGGTCGGAGCTTTTGAACGTTCGTCAACGACAAGCTGAAAGACGTCTGGCCGAGCGTAGTGTCCAACAGCATCAAAATCCAGCTTACTCTGGGCTATCTCTGCCAAATCGAGTTCGGCATAGAGAATTCCTTCTTGATCGTAGAGGGGGCCTGCCAATACGTCACCCAATGGCGAAATGATGGCACTGCCGCCCCGACATAAGATCTCGGGTTGCGCGGCCAGATCTTCAATACCGATAAGGTCAGCAGGGTACATGGCTTTGGTGACAAATTGATTGCAGGCGAGCACATAGCAGCGCCCCTCACAGCCAATATGTTGAATGGTGGCATGCCAACTATCCCGTGAATCAGCAGTCGGTGCCAAGTAGATTTCAACGCCTTTGCTATACATGGCCATCCGCGCCAAAGGCATATAGTTCTCCCAACAGATCAGACCCCCAATCTTGCCTTTGGGTGTGTTAATAGTGGTCAGCGTGCTGCCATCGCCTTCTCCCCAGATGAGTCGTTCGGCCGCTGTTGGCTTCAGCTTCCGATGTTTGCCCAACAATCGACCATTTGGTCCAAAGTAGAGTAGGGTACAGTAAAGAGTCCCTCTACTAAAGGATGAGTCGCGTTCGATCACGCCCACAGCTAGGTAGGCGTTGGCGGCTTTGGCTGCAGCACCCAACCGTTGCGTTTCTGGCCCAGGTACATCGATGGCCCCCTCCCAGTAACGCTGCCAGGTTAAGCGCCCCTCCGGACTACGGCTGCCTACCACAATTCCAAAGCTCAAGCCCCTGGGATACGCGGGAATAAACGCTTCTGGGAAGAGAATTAGCTCGGCGCCATTCCCTGCGGCCTCTGCCGTTAGCTTGCCGCACTTTGCAACTGTCGCATCTCGATCAAAGAGAACAGGGGCAGCTTGTACGACAGCCGCTTTCACGGTTGGGAAATGCGTCGATGGGACAGTTGCACTGGCTATCTTTGAATCAGACATAGTTTACCAAAGAATTGGTTCGACAAAGACTTCTATATTGCCCCCACAAGCCAACCCAACGTTCATGGCCAGCTCATCCGTAATGCCATACTCCACCAGTCGGGCTTGCCCTGTTTCCAGCACATCCAGGGCCTCCTGAGCCACGGCACCCTCCACGCAGCCCCCACTCACCGAACCAGCCATCTCGCCAGCAGAGGAGATGGCCATCTTGGCACCTAGTGGACGCGGGGCAGAGCCGTATACTTTGACCACTGTGGCGATCGCGATCTGCTTTTCTTCGCTCTTCCAACGCTCAATATCGGGTAGCAATTCACGCATAATATTTTATCCTCTCAAAAAATCTAGCGCTGATCCAATCTCATCTGCCCGACGATTCCCCTGCACCTGGGCGATGCGATCTTTTGCGATGACCTCTTCGCCATCAATGGGTTGGCCGGAGCGGAGGTCAATCAGCTCAATTCCGTCGCCATTGCTTGTAAGGCCAATTTTGAGACGGCATACTTCACTAACGATCCGACCATTCTGGTCAATTTCTATGGGTTGATAACGGCCTGTGTCTAGACGATACCCTATGACGCTGTATTGAATTTGAGTTTGGTTCTCTCGCAACCCAGAATCAACAATGATGTATTCATCGACACCACCCTGCTCGTAGATGGCTACCTTATCAACCAAATCCGCATCAGCCAAACGAGGTGCAGTCACCTCGATGACGCAGCGAGGCGGCCCTCCCCAAGTGGTTTCAGAAAAGCGATTTCCTAGGACCGTTTGAGGGGCATCACTCGTGGCAATAAGGATATCTGCTCTAGGCTGGGCTAAATTTACGTTGTCCCAAATTATTTTCAGATTCCGGGCCACCAAAGCCAGCTGGTTATGTCGATAGTGAACCTGTAGACCCATGAAGAGCTGGGCAACGTCCTGCTCGTGTCTCGGCCCTACCTCAAAAATATCGTCATCCGTGGGGTTCAGAAAATCATCGAGAGTCAGTGGGACTTCATCATAGAGCGGCTGTCCATGTACGTCAGAATCAACTCGACGCCGGACACCGTAGTAGTTGGGAATTTGTTCGGTCGAATTGACGTCTTTACTCATGAGTTCATGATTCGTGTGAGGATCGTACCTATCTTACCTGCTCACTTGTTTACCAACCTGCTCAATTCTTCAGCCCATTCTCAAAAAACTCTGCCAATTGCTCAAGGCTTGCGAGATTGTGGACTGGCATAAAGTTATCGATGTGAGGTAGAGCGGCTTGAATGCCACGGACAAGGGGTTCATAATTTTCTGAGCCGAGGAGGGGGTTGAGCCAGATGAGCTGATGGCAACTGCGATGGAGCCGATCCATTTCCTTGCCAAGAAGGTTGATATCCCCGCGATCCCAGCCATCGGATATGATCAGGACCACTGCCCCCTGGCCAAGAACTCGACGTCCCCATTCATAGTTAAAGGAGCGGATTGATTCACCAATCCGTGTGCCGCCTGCCCAGTCGTTGATGACTGCCGAGGCTTCGCCCAGTGCCTTATCCACATCCCTGGACTGAAGTTGGCGGGTAATTCGCGTTAGCCTGGTCCCAAAGGCAAAGGCTTCCACGGTATCCACTTCGGATGTGATGGCATAGATAAATTGGAGTAGTACCCGGGAATAACGCTCCATGGAACCGCTGATATCACAAATGACCACCAATGGGCGGCGCTTCGTCTTGCGCTTGCGCCGGGCGAGGCTCAGAGGTTCTCCACCATACCGTAAATTCTGGCGGAGAGTGCGCCGCATATCTAGTTGAAACCCATTTGCGTCTGGCGTGACCCGACGAGTTCGTCGCTCAGATAGGTTCCATTCAGTTTGTAACATCAAGCGTCGGAGTTCAACCATCTCCTCATCAGTCAGTTTGCCAAAATCCTTTTCGCGCAGAATTTCTCTAGCGCTATAAGTGAAGACCTGTTCGATCTCCATCTCTTCATCTTCCTGACCCTCTGTGCCCCCCTCATCTTGGTCAGGCTCGGCTAGCTGCTGTTGCTGCTCATTTGGGTCAGGTTCTACCGGAGAGAACATTGAACTGAGATCGATCTCCTGCAATTCATGCTCATCTCGAGCCTGCCAGAAGAGTTCAAAGGCTTCATGGAAGATAGCTAGATGTTCTCGCCGATTGATCAGGACAGCTTGTGCGCTAAACTTAAAGTCATACTTATTGGCAATCTCTACATGGTACAGACTATCCACCAGATCGACCATTTGGGTTGGCGTCACTTCAACACCCAGCGCGCGCAAAAGGCGACCAAAGTGGACGCAGTTTCGCAATAGATTGCCTTTAGGGGGAGAGTGGGTAAGATATGGGGTCTCCTGCAGGATCGGATCAGGGAAAGCAGACGTCAACGGGTCAAACGGTTGTTGCGGTATAATTGAAAGTGTACTCATTTATATATAGACCTCAATATCCGGTCCTTATTATCCGGTTCTTTTGGCATGGTCTTTTTACATACCTGCGGCTACATGGCCTTGGCTCGTTCGATCATGGCCTGAAGTCCAGCATCTTTGACTGCCTGAAAGTCATCACGGTATTTAAGCAGTGTGCCAAGAGTGTCGTTGACCACTTCTTCCGTCAGCTCTTCTTTGTCTAGGGCAACGAGGGCAGTGATCCAATCCAACGTTTCAGCTACACCGGGAAATTTGTATAGCTCTTCTCGTCTCAGCTCTTGCACAAAATGAACAACTTGCTCCGCCAGGCGTTCGGGTGCACCTGGGACTTTGGCCAATACAATACCGTACTCTTTGGCAAAGCTTGGATAGTCAATCCATTGGTAAAGGCAGCGCCGCTTGAGCGCATCGTGAACCTCTCGGGTGCGGTTAGATGTAATGATCACAATAGGCGGCTCAGGCGCCTTGATGGTGCCGATCTCAGGAATAGAGATTTGGAAATCTGAGAGAATCTCTAAAAGAAACGCTTCAAACTCTTCATCTGCTCGATCCAATTCATCTATTAGGAGAACAGGGGGAGCGCTTTCACCATAATCAATCGCCTGGAGCAAGGGGCGTTTGAGCATGAATTCTTCGCTGAAGAGCTGGCTGCGAGCTGAATTGATATCAACCTTCCCTGTAGCCTCCAGCAGACGAATTTGAAGCATCTGTTGAGTGTAGTTCCACTCATAAACTGCCGTATTCACATCCAGCCCTTCGTAGCATTGGAGGCGAATTAGCCGCCTATCAAACATGGTAGAGAGGACCTTAGCAATTTCTGTTTTACCTACACCAGCCTCACCTTCCAAAAATAGAGGTCGGCCTAACTTTAAGGATAGAAAAATTGCCGTACCGAGATTACGCTCACAAACGTAGTTCTCGTTGGAAAGGTGGTTCAGCAGGTCATCAATAGACTGAACTTCTGCTAAAGTAGACAAAGAAGGCTCCTATCTTTGTGAGAGTCGAATCATCATTGGGATGATCATACCATAGGATAGAAAAATGGGCATTTTAGGAAGAATGCAACTCGACACCAAGCTCCTTATACTTGGTCAGAAAGTCTTGTCCCCAATCTTGACCGATTCACTTTGGGAATTTCCGAGAAGAGAGGCTATCCCCATCTTCGTGGGGACAAGATTCCCGTTTTCACGGGAACAAGTTTTCTGGTAATCTATATGCTATGCAAGGCGATGCATTTGCGGATAATGAGGTTTATAGGGGAAGTTGCGAGATCAATTTTGAAAATTGGTCGCGAAAACCCTTGACAAGCCGCTTTCTTTGTGATAGAATTATATCTAGAGGAGCCAATTAAATGGCGCCTCTTTTTGATTCTAAAATTATCTAATTTTGACGAACGCGGCTTGTCCATTTCCTAGCTTTGGGAAAAAAGGAACATAGCTGTGTTTTTTGTTATTCAAAATACGATTGGGTCAATTTATACTTGCAGTCGTTTTGAAAACAGGAATTAGCCTATACTCCACCAGAGTAACCAGGCTCGTGTTTTCAAACGGAGCTGAATTAGATGGGCTACAGCTTCTTCCTGCAGTGAAGAAAGACTTTGCACGACTATACCTACGCCCTACCGAAGGTATGTTCGCCATTTGTGAAAAATTTCACAAATGGCACTATCCCAACGGGGTTACCGTTACCAATAGCTGCCCTCGTTCTACAACATCTCCTACCCCACAGCTCAGCAATGTGACCACGCCATCAATAGGTGCTGAAAGGCGCATCTCCATCTTCATGGCTTCCAACACGACGAGCAGATCGCCTTGGCAAACCGTATCTCCTTCAGCGACTGAAATTTCCCGTACTTGGCCAGGCATGGCCGCCACTAACGCTCCAGACGTTTCATGAATGCTAGCGCGTTGACGCCTACTCCTCGGATCAACTTTTTCGAGGTCCCAAGCCCGTCCATTAAACCACAAGGTACGCTCATCAGCACCGTTGCCGTAAGCCATATGCACTTGCTTAGGTTGCCCATTCATGGTAAAGGCAATCGACCGCTCGTTCCTTTTATGAATTAAGACTCGGTAGCTTCTGTCTCCAATCGATACACGGTACCCATCTTTGTCATGTTCCATCTGAACAGCAATCTGTGAATCATTTACACGATAGTGGAATATTGCCATGGCGTTACGCTCCTATCCGGAACCCACTCAGTTCTTTCCATGGGCTGAATGGGTCATCAACCGTTTGCAATGCTATGTCAGCTTGCTGTGTCCTGCAGGTGGTTAGCTCGGTTAGTGCCGCGGCGAGTAGAACTTCATCCGGCACTTCCGCCTGAGCAGATTGCCAAGTAGGCAAATGGTGCTCGACGAAATCGGTGGTGGTGTGACCTGCTCGGAAAGCGTCGTGGTCAAGAAGATCCCACAAATAACGAATATTGGTCACCAAATCACCGAGGATTACATATTCTCGTAGGGCATGGAGCATTTTAGCGATGGCATCGGATCGATTATCGCCTAGGACAATGAGCTTGGCCAGCATAGGATCGTAATGAATCGAGACCTTGTCTCCGCTTGTCACGCCGGAGTCGACGCGTATGCCAGGGCCGACAGGCTCTTGAACAAGGTGAATCTGGCCAATAGAGGGCAAGAAGCCGTTGGCAGGATCCTCGGCATAGATCCGGCACTCAATCGCATGGCCTCGCTGGCTCAGATCCGTTTGGGTGAAGGGCAAGGGTTTACCAGCGGCTATCCGAATTTGAAGCTTGACCAGATCGACACCCGTTACCAGCTCCGTAACTGGATGCTCAACCTGAAGACGGGTGTTCATCTCTAAGAAATAAAAATTACCTGCATCATCAGCTAGAAACTCAACGGTACCCGCGTTCACATATCCGGTCGCCTGGGCAGCGGCTACAGCTGCTTGGCCCATACGTTGTCGTAAGTCTGTATTCTGCTCTAGTAGTGGGGATGGTGCTTCCTCGACAATTTTCTGGTGCCGACGTTGAATGGAACATTCTCGTTCATAAAGATGGACGATGGTGCCATACTGGTCACCGAAGATCTGAAATTCAATATGATGGGGTTGCTCTATGAGCCGCTCTAGAAAGATCTGCTCATCCCCAAACGAATTGAGTGCCTCGCTCTTCGCTGAGTTGATAGCACTTGGCAATTCAGTTGGGTCGTGAACGATCCGCATACCTTTGCCGCCACCGCCAGCCGTAGCTTTGACTAGCAGCGGAAATCCAACGTCTGCGGCGGCTTTGATAAGCTCGTCATCCGAACCACCTTCTTGATATCCCGGCACAACAGGAACGCCAACAGCCTCCATTGCTGAGCGGGCTGCCGTTTTCGACCCCATCGTACGGATTGTCGCTGCTGTTGGGCCAATAAATGTGATGCCAGCTGCAGCAACCGCTTCTGCAAACTCAGCATTCTCTGCCAGAAACCCATAACCCGGGTGAATGGCATCGCACGCTAATTGTTGCGCAATATCGATAATTTTATCAATCCTAAGGTAAGACTCGGCAGAGGGTGCCGGACCTAGCAACGCTGCTTCATCTGCTAGCCACACATAGGGTGCCAAGGCATCTGCTTCTGAATAGACAGCTACAGTTTTGATGCCCATCTCTTTGCAGGCTCGAATGATTCGCGCTGCGATTTCACCGCGGTTGGCGATAAGAATTTTATTGAACATTTTCTGGCCGGACCCTGAGGGCTGATCCGTCAATTACTTGCGCATTTTGGTCTAGCCTTACTACATGACGTAGCCATTCACGCCCCCTGTCGGCTGAGCTGGTCAAAACCAAAGCACCCCTTCGACAAGCTCAGGGGGCTGAACGGTTACCACATGGGGTTATTTGAGTCCCAAATTGTGTTGCCCACATTCCGCACCGATTTTTCGGAAAATCAACAATAAAGCTGTTGGAGACCTAAAGATGACATAACTCAGCCAATTTGGATCAATTTGCAACCATTCCTATGTTGCAAATGGCACACAAATGCAATTATTTGTGTCAAACCAGATGTCAGATGAAATTTCACAGCGCTGTATGAAAAAAAATCGGCTGACTGAGTCCGAAAGTGCAGCACAAACGTTCT
>JBCCHB010000006.1:0-179116 GCA_039028975.1 Chloroflexota bacterium | reverse complement strand
TAACTATGGAGCTTGGGACCGTCATCCTAGCTGGTCGCCAGATGGAACCCAGATTGTATTCTTTTCAACCCGTGGTGGCAATGCGCAGCTTTGGATTATGGATGCCGATGGGCGCAACCAGAGACAACTGACGAATTTAAGAAACGAAGCTTGGAACCCGGTTTGGGTAAAGTATCCTGATTCGTGATGCTCGTTCTTTATATCACGAGCCGGCACTAAGGAATCAAGATCAAATAAAACCGAAAACTTCGGTCCTGTCATCTCGGGTACCCGAGAGATCTTCCATTACGTTTTATTTAATTCTCGATCCTAAGTGAAGTGAGTAAAGCGGCGGGCCTTCTCGCAAAGTCAATTGAAATCTGAAAAATGAGCGTAACCTCCTGTTTGGATCAAGCGTATAAGTCTTGTGGGTAGTTGGTCGTGGTTTGGTCTGCTTCTGACCATGACGATTATAAAATGGCAAGATGAAGCCCGTTTTCGTGAAGATAGAGAGTTGTTCTTTTTTGGAGTTCCTAGGGTAATTTGACCAAAAGCCAGGGCAAACTTAATCTGGCGGACAATAGTAAGGTTAGTTTTAAGGAATGAAGAAAGTATTTGTCAGCGGCTGTTACGATATGCTGCATAGTGGACATGTAGAATTTTTTCAGCAGGCGTCCCAATATGGTCAGCTTCATGTTGCCCTGGGTTCAGATCAAACTGTTTTTGATCTGAAGGGACGAGCACCTATCAATAATGAAGAAGAGCGACGCTTCATGGTTGAGTCGGTAGGTTGTGTTCACCAGGCTTTTGTCTCTAGCGGAGCGGGATATCTTGATTTTGAACCAGAGCTGCGCGAGTTAGATATCGACATTTTTATAGTCAACGAGGATGGCAATTCGCCAGACAAGCGAAAGCTCTGTCGTGAACTCGGTCTTGAATATGTTGTTTTAAAACGAGAGCCTCATGGTGGATTGGTTGCTCGCTCAACCACTGATTTACGCAAAGTTCCTCAAATGCCCTGCCGCATTGATCTAGCCGGTGGTTGGTTAGATCAACCGTTTGTTTCCGAACATTATCCAGGTCCCGTCATCACTCTCTCATTGGATCCTACGTTGGAATTCAATGAGCGTAGTGGCATGGCATCTAGCACCCGGCGAACAGCTATTGAAATTTGGGGCAATCAATTGCCGGTAGGTGATCCCGCCATCCTATCCCGTATCCTCTTCTGTTGTGACAATCCACCGGGCACTGAAGAAGTCTCAGGTGCTCAGGATACTATTGGAATTGTCTATGCTGGGTTAGCTTACTCATTTTATAACGGTGCCTATTGGCCTTCATCAATCGAGCAAAATCAGGATGAAGAGCTGTTACGCTTTGTTGAAAGTCTCATCTATTTGGTCCCGCTAGGTCCACGCCATGCCGGTTACAACGTATTAGGGGATACCTATATTTCAAACGAGGGGGCAAAAAATTTGGCCGATGCCGCTGAGGGCTGTTGGCAGGCCATCCTTGCCCAAGATACCAAAGCATTTGGTCAAACCGTACGAGCCTCCTTGGAAGCTCAAGTTGCCATGTTCCCCTTTATGATGAACCCGACGATTGAAGAATTAATCGAGCAATATAAGGATATCGCCTTGGGATGGAAGATCTCCGGTGCTGGCGGAGGGGGATACCTCATATTGGTGTCAGAGGAGCCGATTGAAGGGGGAATTCAGATTGCCGCGCGGAGGGGGATGAGTTAGGTTTGTGAATGTAGGAATCTCTTTCCAACTTGAAGGCATTTTTCTGGATCGAGATGGTGTGATTAACATTGAACGGGCCGATTATGTTAAAAGCTGGGAAGAATTTCAGTTTTTGTCCGGTACCCAGGATGCGATTCAGCAGTTAGCATTGCTGAACGTACCTATTTATATCATCACGAATCAGTCCTGCATCGGCAGGGGAATTAGGTCTCGAGAACAGATTGACCTGATCCATGAAAAGATGATGGCCCAATTTGAAGGGTGGGGGTTGTCCATTACGAAGATTTTTATGTGCCCGCATCACCCTGATGATGGGTGTCGCTGCCGCAAACCGGAGCCTGGGATGCTCTTGGATGCTGCCGAGAAGTATAGACTTGATTTGAAGAAGTGCGTTTTTATTGGGGATTCGATCACGGATTTTCAGGCGGCTGAGCGAGCCGGATGCCAGTCGTTTCTAGTAAGAAGTGGTCGTCAAGGAGCAACATTCGATTCCACGTTTCAACAGAACACAGCAGTGCCGATTTTTGATAACTTGGCCGAGGCTGTCTTGTATCTCTGTGAGAACCAAGATAGTGCCGGTTAATGAATAGGATACTATAATTCAGTAGATCGCAACGTTATTCTTTTGGCTACGATAGCAAAGCGACGGAGCCGAAGAACTTTTTATTGGCGTTGCGATCTACTGATTATTTGTGGAATTATGCCGCGGTCGTTTTGAAAACAGGTCTTTCCCGAAGCCCTATTGGAGAGGCCAAAGAACAGTTTTTAAATGGGGCTGAGTATAGATTATACATTTGGGTACGAATGAATCCTAACTTAATTCAGAAGTTTCAATCTCTTTTTGTAGATAAAAAGAGTTCAAATCTAAGGCAGATCTCGGAGAGGTTTGTTGAGGATGAAGCTTATGTAGTTGCAGAGGATCAGGAGCAAACAAAAACGGCTTTTTCTAACAAGTGGAAGCAAGTGGATCATGGTTCGGATGATTACATACGAGCGCTTGAAAGACAAAAGGCTTGGTATTTAGAACTTTATGGTTTTGATAATGAGACGCAACTAGCAAGCTTTTTGAACCAATGTGAGTATGTTCTAGATGCAGGAGCGGGCAAATGTGGCAAGGCGGCCTGGTTTGCCGAGCTCAGCCCATCGACGCTTGTCGTAGCTGCTGATATTTCAACATCTTTATACGATGCTGCCGAATATTACTCAGACGTATCCAACTTATTCTTTGTTCGTTGCGATATTGGATCTATGCCATTTTTCTCAGATTCTGTATATGATTACATCTCATGTGATCAGGTAATTCATCATACGGCACAACCTAGGATGACATTCGCCGAATTAGTCCGATTAGCAGGAGAAAATGGTGATATTGCCTGTTATGTGTATCGAAAAAAAGCATTGCCGCGAGAACTACTTGACGATCATTTCCGTACTTATAGCAAAGAACTTTCACATGAAGATTTGATAGCACTTTCTTCTCAGTTAACGAATCTGGGACGCATACTCAGCTCCGTTGAGGATGAAATCGATTTTCCCGATATCCCGCTCATGGGAATTGAAGGTGGGAAGATGACCATACAACGCTTTCTCTACTGGAACTTCATAAAATGTTTTTGGAACGAACAGATGGGAGAACAACTCTCTACAATCACCAATTATGATTGGTACTCCCCTTCTCAAGCATATCGATATACTGAAGAAGAATTTCGTTCATGGAGCACAGAAGAGAAACTAGAAACAGTTCATTTTCATAGCGAGCAGGCATGCTATAGTGGGCGGTTTCGCAAAAACAAGGACAAACCCGAATAGATATCTATGTGCGGAATTACTGGCATCTTTAACCTAAACGGTGAACCTGTTTCACCCGTACTCCTGCGCAAGATGACGGACGCGGTTGCCCACCGTGGGCCGGATGGCGAGGGCTTCTATACAGATAGCTTTATTGGATTGGGACACCGTCGGTTATCCATTATCGATCTGTCATCCGCTGGTCATCAACCGATGATAACCACAGATCGTCAACAAATTCTTAGTTACAACGGTGAGATATACAACTTCCAAGAGCTGCGAATTGAATTAGAGATGCTCGGCTATCAATTTCATTCGCGAACTGATAGTGAGGTAGTATTACATGCTTACAGTGAATGGGGAGAGAAGGCGTTAGACCGACTGAACGGAATGTTTGCCTTTGCAGTTTGGGATTGGTCAAGGCAAGAGTTGTTTCTGAGCCGCGATCGCTATGGAATTAAGCCTCTGTATTATGCTTATGTAGGAAGTACGTTTTTGTTTGGCTCTGAAGTTAAAGCAATTCTCGCTCACCCTGCATATACCACATCCTTAGATAAGGAAGCCCTACTCGAATATTTTACTTTTCAGAACCTCTTTACTGATCATACCTTGTTTAAGGGCATCCGATTACTACCGGCTGGTTCATTTATGCGTATTTCGTTGGGCCAAAATGGGAACAGCAATCCGCAAAGATATTGGGATTATAGTTTTCGCCAGCCTGACAATGTTAAAGATGAGCGAGAATACCTAGAAGAGCTAGACCGGCTTTTCCGCCAAGCGGTCAATCGGCAGTTAGTAAGCGATGTAGATGTGGGATCTTACCTGAGTGGCGGCATGGATTCTGGGTCAATCACCGCTATTGCCGCTACGCAGCTTCCCTACTTGAAAACCTTTACTTGTGGCTTCGACCTTAATTCTGCTTCCGGCCTAGAGTTAGCTTTTGATGAGCGGGGAAAAGCAGAATATATGTCGTACCTTTTCAAGACAGAACATTACGAAATGGTCTTAAAAGCCGGTGACATGGAGCGGGTGCTCCCTAAGCTTACCTGGCATCTAGAAGAGCCACGTGTTGGACAAAGCTACCCCAATTTCTATGTTGCGCAATTAGCAAGTAAGTTTGTCAAAGTTGTTTTGTCGGGAGGAGGGGGTGATGAGTTATTTGGTGGATATCCTTGGCGCTACTATCGGGCCGTTGTCAATGATAACTTCGAAGACTATATAGACAAGTATTACGCATACTGGCAAAGGTTAATTCCGAATCGGACAATTCAAGAGGTATTTCGACCCGTTTGGTCGGATGTTCAACACGTCTGGACACGTGACATATTCAAGGGTGTGTTTAGCCGACATGAGGCAGAACTAACTCGACCAGAAGATTATATCAATCATTCACTTTACTTTGAAGCAAAGACCTTTTTGCATGGCCTGCTAGTGGTCGAAGATAAGCTAAGTATGGCCCATAGCTTGGAGACTCGGGTTCCCTTTTTGGATAACGATCTGGTGGATTTTGCGATGTGTGTTCCAGTAAAATGCAAGCTGGGCAATCTGGGAGAGGTAGTTCGGATTAACGAGAATGAACCAGGCGGGAAAAAACCTGCTAAATATTTTCAGAAGACAAAAGATGGAAAACTTCTATTGCGCAAAGCAATGGAGAAATATATCCCCAATGAGGTTACTCAACGGGAAAAACAGGGGTTTTCGGCCCCAGACGCTAGCTGGTTTAAGGGAGAGAGCATTGATTATGTGCAGCGATCACTTTTTAATGGACACACCCGGCTTTATGAATATCTTGACAAGAATGCAGTGCAATGCTTGGTAAATGAACACCTAAGTGGCGAGAGAAATAGACGATTGCTCGTTTGGTCTCTTTTGAATGTAGAGCAATGGCTTCAAAGATTTATGAATTGAGCATTGGATAATACGTTATCCGTGTTTAGGAACGGGAATTCAACAACTTGAGCACTTTAAGGGGCTACACCCGATTGAAACGCGCAAGTTATTTACAACTCATTCCTTAGACAAAACCCCATCCCTGTATGTGCACCTAACATTAGTTGAATAGGTTATATCTGGGATGCCACTGAAATTGAGGTGTTGGTCATTCTTTCGTCTGTGACAGTCATGCTTGGACGAATCCGTGATCATAGCCGTAATCAAAAACAATCACCCTAATGATGAATGAACCAATTATCACGTTAGATATTGATTGGGCTCCGGACTTTGTCATCGATTTTGTTGCAGATATCTTGCGTGAACATCAGGTTCGTGCAACATGGTTTGTGACCCATGCCAGCGCAGCGATTGAAAGACTACGAAAAACGCCTGAGCTTTTTGAACTGGGCATTCACCCAAACTTTTTAGCGAACTCAACCCATGGTTCAACCATTCCAGATGTATTACAACATTGTATGTCTTTGGTTCCGGAAGCTAGATGTATGCGAACCCATTCGCTGTATCAATCATCTCCTTTACTTGCCAATGTGTTGCGCTATACACCGATTCGAATGGATGTTTCGCTGTTTTTACCTAGAGCAAAATCTCTACAGCCGATTGAACATATCTGGTGTGGTGAAACGTTGCGGCGCGCGCCATTTTACTGGGAAGACGATTTTGAGATGGGACGACCCGATGCATGTTGGCAAGTGGAGCCTTATTTGACATCTGACGATGGACTCAAGATCTTTAATTTTCATCCAATCCATATCTATTTGAACTCGGCAGATATGTTACCGTATCAGGCACTCAAGCGGGACTGTCATCACTTACTCAGCGCAACATTGACCCATGTAGATAAACATGTTCAAGACGGGACCGGCTCACGCACAATCTTTTTGCAGTTGGCCCAATACTTGGCAATCCAGCGTACCTCATATTGCATTCGGGATATCTAACTCTCTCGGAAAAAGACTAAAATCGAACGAACAAGTCAACAGTATCGAGCATGATCAATACGGCTGATGTATTTGAACCGCACTATATATATCAAGAGGGTCAGTTTGCAAGATTAGCAAAACCGGACTCTGTTCATGCGCTTTCGCTTGTGTACTGCGAAAGTCAATATTATCTACAGCAAGCGATACAGAATCAGCATGTATCCGTAATTATTACATCAACGGCTCTAGTGCCTTTGTTGGACCAAGCCGAAGATATTGGAATCATCGTTTCGCAAAACCCAAGACTGGATTATTGGGCGCTTCATGGACGTTTAGTTGAAGCAGGTTTAGCACAGCCTAACTTTGTAGAAGCTGGAATCGGTACAAATTGTCAAATTCATCCATCCGCAATTATTTCTGAAACTGTTCAGATTGGAAATAGTGTGTCGATTGGTGCGTGTGCGGTTATCGAGGCGTATTCAATCATTGGCAACAGTACGCTCATTGCACCAGGGGCTGTGATAGGTGCGGAAGGTTTACAAACATATTCTATCTCAGGCCGTAAGGAGTTTATTCGACATGCTGGCGGAGTCAAGATTGGTAGTGGCGTAACCATACTGGCTAACGCAGTCATATCAAAGGCCATCTATCCTGATTACACCGTAGTCGATGACAACACGCAAGTAAGCTTACTCAGCAGCGTCGGACATCAAAGTCGGATTGGCGCCAACTGTTCGATTGCTGGAAATGTGTTAATCGGAGGTAGTGTTGAGATGGGTGATGGCGTATGGGTTGGGCCATCGGCAACCATTAAGGATGGTTTAACGATTGGTGCAAACGCACAGATAAAGCTGGGTAGCGTTGTGGTAAAGGATATCGGTGAGGGAGAAGTTGTTTCGGGCAATTTTGCCATTCCTCATAGGCTGAGTCTACGAGAATATGCGAGGAAGATTAAGTGAAAATAGCTGATGTTACATTGCCCTTTTGCTATAAAGGTGAACGAATGTATGTTCACGGTTCCGACATTTATAACCATGTCAATGAATATGTGACCACGTCATTAGGGTTGACGGGAATTGAGAACATCGATGTTTCCTTTCACAAGATTGCTACTCGCTCCTTAAAACTGTCGGTTTACAAAGGAAAAAGTCCTCAGAAAAACGAATTAACGACGGGAACTTTCAAATTTCAGTCAGATGATGAAGGGTACACCATCTTCATGGTAGAAAGCAACAAAGAGATAGATTGCCGATACCCCTACTCAGAACATGACATTGTAGATCAATCAGAACTTTGCATTGAACAAAAGCAAATACAGCTAGATTCAGCAACACCTTACACAGATATAGAAGTGATTATTGCCATGAATAAGGGGTTATTACAGGCGCTATACCCAGATGTTAAAGGTAAATGGTATCTCGCAAGGTATCAGTCAAAATGCTATACAGCTCAAAGTAGCTATAAACGAATTACTGTTGCATTAAAACACAACTTTAACTTCAAATTGACGAAAAGTCAGGTAGCAATAGATGGCAATCCAGTTGGTGCTATTTACTTCTCCATGACTTAGGACGTTTATTTTCAACTCTGTTCCAAAATCGATCGTAGCATAAAAGACAGAATCCTATATAGATAATAATGATAGGTATTGAAGCTATTGGTTCATATATTCCAGAGGGGCGAATATCCAATTACGAACGCAAAGAACAATTGGGCTTTGATGACACCTTTATTGAACGTAAAATTGGCATTCAGCAAGTTGCTATCAAAGCTCAAGATGAAGATACATCCGACCTTTGCGTCAAGGCGTATGAATGTTTGGTAGAAAAGACGGGGTGTTCGGTCGAAGATATTCAAGCGCTGATTGTAATTACGCAAAACCCTGATACAAACATCCCGCATACATCGGCCATTGTTCACGGTAAGCTTGGCTTGCCTGAACGATGTGCCTGCTTTGACGTATCGCTGGGATGCTCTGGCTTTGTCTATGGCCTATCGGTGCTGCAATCCTTTATGCAGGCGAATGGGCTACAGCACGGCGTGCTTTTCACCGCGGATCCTTACTCAAAGATAATCAACCCAAACGATAAGAGTACAGCATCTCTTTTTGGTGATGCAGCAACGGCAACTCTTGTATCCAATAAACCCCACTATACGACACAGAAATTTACCTTTGGCACCATTGGGCAAAGTCATCGCGAACTGATATGTACTGATGGCATTTTGGAGATGAATGGTCGGGCGATCTTTAATTTCGCCGCAAAATTTGTGCCACCAGACATGGAGGTTTTACTTGCGTCTGAGGAATTGGCATTGGCCGAGGTCGATAAGTTTATCTTTCACCAAGGTAGCAAGTATATCATTGACACCATCGCCAAGCGTTTAAAAATTGCGCCAGAGCAGGTTGTCTTTGATGCCGCTGATTATGGCAATGTTGTCTCTTCATCTATTCCAGTAATTCTTGAAAAGGAAATGACGGATGCAGAGAATTCGCATATCGTTATTTGCGGTTTTGGTGTAGGTCTTTCTTGGGCAAGTGCGCTATTAAAGCGAAATAAAAGGACAAATCTATGACTGTAACTGCAGCACAGATCAAAGAAATTATTGTCAATGACGTGGATCCACAAATCGACGTGGAGTCTCTGAAGGAAGATTTGCCATTGACCGGCCAAGGAATCGATTCATTAGATATGTACACGTTATTTCTGTCCATCGAGGAAGGATTGGGGGTTGCGATTCCCGATGAAGATGTTGAAAAGCTAAATACCATTGACGATATTGTAAAATATGTTTCTCTCGGTTAATTTTTCAAACTATGTTGCAACGGAGTTTATCAGGTGAGTTCGCCTTTTTTGACTGCTCTAATAACAGTTGCCATCTTTGCAATCTACAGATTCGTCATACTTCTATTTATTAAGGGAGCGACACCTGTACTACCAGATACGGATGAGTGGTTTCATTTAGTGCGCATCAGAGCCATCCGGGAGAATCACTATCGTCCAGCTACGTTCGTCGCTGGGTATGATAATCCAATCTATTACCCTTGGTTTGCACATTGGCTTTTAGCATTTGTGCCAGAGAATTTATTAAGAATCGCCTCAATTTACCTGGGGAGTTTGATCGAACTTGCAAACTTTACAGTTTTTCAGCTTTTTGCGCTTTTTATCGTGCAGACAGTGTCCCAACCATTGGCTGTTGAGAGTTTACTTTGGAGCAATCTGCTCATTTTTCTGTCGTCACCGATTCTGACGCGTAACGCTAGTGGCAGATTTTTAATTCGTCCGAGACCTTTTGGCATATCTTTCTTTATCTTAGTTTTTATTTTTCTATGTACCTATTCTGTTACGGGTAATCTGGTCTGGTACGCCGCAGCAGTAGGCATGGCAGGTTTGATCTATGTGACCTCAAAATTTGCAATCCAAGCACTACTTGGCTATTCAATTATTGTTGGTTTGGCAACTGGCAGCTATCTGCTTGCTTTGTTCCCAATAGTGTCACTAGTTGCGAGTATTGTGTTGACGGGAGGATGGAGTCTAAGAGTCATTTGGGGTCAAATTAGCCATTTGCACCTGTACTGGACTGATATTTATGATTCGTATAGCTATGTTACTACGAAAAATAGTTGGAAATCCATACGTGATGCTATTTCATCCTTTAGCGTCAAAGCATCCTACAAACTATACGATACAAATAGCTATCTGATCCTACTTATTGGGATGCCTTTTCTGCTGCTATACTATCAACTAGCGTACTATGCAGACGCACTTTTACCGACCTCTATATCTAATTATTTGCAGTCATGGTTATGGGCTGGTCCTCTTCTGATGATTCTGACGTCAATAGGTAAGATGAAAATTTTTGGACAAGCTGAGCGCTACCTAGATTTCTGCTTTTTTCCATATGCATTCATGGCAAGTCTATACCTGACTGTTGTTGGCTTTACGCCGCTCTCTGTCCTGTTTATTATTATTGGGTTTGGATTTACGTTTGTGAACTTTTGGGTACAGAAGTATCGCCGCGACAAAAATAGAGAGCCTCTCACTATGATTGAAGAGGCATTTCGGTGGTTAGCGCAGGTTCCAACCAAGCAGACAATCTTGACGATCCCTATAAGTTGGGCCCATTACGGTGTGTACTTTACGAAACATACCTACATTTCTTTGATAGGGCTTGCTACGCGCGGCAACAAACAGGCACGGTTTCGTGAATTAATTGGTCGTTATCCTCTTCCGGTAGCTGATCTGGAATCGCTAGCTGAGCGGAAACAGATCCATACAATTGTTTTGAGCCGTAACAATGAGTCAGATTTTGATGTCTCTAATTTTACTGAAATCTATGCGAACACAAGCGTGCTTGTCTATCGGACTCATATCGCAGATGTAGAGGCTGACTAGATTATGCAAACAGACACAGGGCGGCGATTGGCAGAGCTTGGAAAGGATTTCTTTGTTTATGGTCTTATGGCAGGGCTGTCTCGGTTAACTGGATTTTTCCTTCTTCCTATATTTACGCGTGCGTTCTCCGTTGATCAATATGGGACAATCGATATCGTTGTAACCCTTACAGCTCTCTTATCTATTGTTGCAAGTTTATCTTTCCCTAGTGCCGTACAACGCTATTTTTTTACGTTGGATACAGATCAGGATCGGGCAAGTCTGGTTTCAACGCTGGTCGTCGTTGCTGCAATCTTCGGATGTGGCCTCCTGGCACTGGGTATATTGTTGTCGAGAGCGATTTCCAACATTTTACTTGGTAGCCCCGAAGGAGCTATCTATATTGTTCTTGGCTTTCTAGCTGCAGCGTTTACGGCTATTTCACGAATTTTACAGATCGTTCTCCGTATGGAGCGACGAATTGTACGTTTTAACCTTCTTAGCCTGTTCTATTCGCTTTCATACGCCGGATTGGCATTGTTTTTTGTTTTTGGACAGGGAACAGGACTGATCGGCGTATTCTTGGCATCCGTATTGGCCGCGGCAATACAACTGTTTGTTACGATTCTATGGACACATCAATTCTTTACAACAAAATTATCGCTGCAGAAGCTTAGACGCTCTTTTCGATACAGTCTCCCGCTTCTCCCAGCCGTGATGGTTCATTGGGTTAACGAACAATCAAACCGTCTCGTACTGTTAACATACCTGGGGCTAGGTAGTGTTGGGATCTTTAGCGCCGGGGCCAGGCTGGCACTGTTGATACGTTTGCCCGTAAGTATTTTTCAGCAGGCATGGGGTCCCTATGGAATGACCGTGATTAACCTACCAGATAAAGAGCGCAAGCAATTTTATCGACAGGTACTCAATTATTACTCTGGGCTATTTGTATGTCTGGGGCTAGTTCTTGTATCTATAGCACCGGAGGCGTTTCGTCTTATGGTACCCCCCGAATATTATCAAGGCTATGTTGTCATTCCGTGGATCGTTGGGGCTGCGATTCTGCATACGTCAGGCTCTATCACCGTTTTTGGGGCATTGATTCAAGAAAAAACTATCGCCAATACGATTGCGGCTTGGAGCGGAGCAATCGTTAACGTACTACTTACGATCTTGTTGATTCCTCAGTTTGGTTTGGGCGGAGCCGCCATTGGGATGTTTGCTGCCGAATTCGTGTTCACATTTATTCTTTGGAATTTCACCGTCAGATGGTCCGATTTGAGGTTTGACAATAAAGCTATTCTGACCACCCTGATCTGTTACATTGTTACTTCTGGGCTTATTTTGTGGATTGCGCAGACTGTCAATTCACCATTCATTTCGCTTTCTTTGCGCCTTGCCGCGCTCATGGGTGCGAGCCTTGTTGTACTTTACCATTGCGTTGATCGGCAGGCAGTCGATGCTATCAGAACGATGATTAAAAGAACGAATGCAGTACCCGTTTAGATTACATAAATACACTAGGACAATCTGATTGGATATAAGAATGATAAAGAGCCAAGTAAAAACTATCTTACCAACTCCCGTTGCTAAGGTACTTGGACGTGGCTTACACAACCTGCGCCACTTGCGATATCTACTAAAACGTTCGCTGAACAACAGTTCCGCGCGGGCAAAGTCGAGCTATTCACTCCGACAATCTGTAGAGACCGTCCACTCAAATATCGAATTAGGAACAGGCAAAGAACTAGAGGCGATTTTTGCGAACAAGGGATTTCCAATTGATTTAGGTGAATACGTTGTTTATCTTCATGAGACATCCTGTATTCAAGCGATCAACCCAGATTTCGAGCAACTCTATCCACACCCGTTTGGGCTTAAGTTCTTTAAGAGTTCGGACATATCACCAGATGGTACGCCTTACTATACGTCACCCAAAATCAGTTCAGCAGCC
This sequence comes from Chloroflexota bacterium, assembly GCA_039028975.1. GTDB lineage: Bacteria > Chloroflexota > Anaerolineae > Caldilineales > Caldilineaceae > JAHBNG01. The sequence continues at coordinate 166,407 of JBCCHB010000006.1, read as the reverse complement.
ACAGCGGTGACTATGCGCGCGGTGGGTAGTATTCAGGATAAGATGCGCATTAGCAATATTCTTTCTCTCAGAGGGGTTGCCCCCAGAGTATATGATATTGTCAAATTCGAATCTGGCGATGTTGTCGTTTTTGCGCAAGTTGTTCAACATATTGATGGTGCAATCGTTACTGGCGAAGTGGGTTCAGCCTTCATTGATAAGTTTCAAGCGATTCTTGCGGAAGAAGGCATTAGCCGGTTAGGTTCCAAACAGCATATCGACTTTGCACCCCCAGACTTTAATCGAAACATTGTTGCTGATGACACGGGTGCATATTATGTGGACATCCAAAATTTTGAGATTCTCGATCAGGATGCTCGCTTCCGTCAACTTGCGGAAAAAATTCAGGATGTAACACATTTTGGGCAAGGACGACCATTACGGGGTCAACGGTATTCGTATCAATCGATTCCCGGTCTGGCTACACCTGGCAAACGCGATACGCTATATCGCATTTCCAAGATTGATGGGCTTTTGAAGGCTCATCAAGTAGATTTTCGCAATTGCAATGTCTTGGATGTTGGATGCAATTTAGGAACGTTATTGATGTATGCCCTGAGTGAAGGAGCAAAATGGGGTATAGGTTTAGATATGCCGGCCATTGCCCAGGTTTCAAAACAATATTTGCTTGAGAGTGGATTCTCCCGCATCGACGTATTAGGTTGTGATTTATGTGAGGATAAAGTTGCCAGCTTCCTACCTATATCCAAATTTGACTTTGTTTTTTATATGTCAATTGAAAATCATATCGGCTTTCCCTCATGGCTAAATGAGCTTTCAATAGATCTTATGCTTTATGAAGGCCATCAAAACGAAAGTGTGGATGAGATTACCGATAAGATAAAACGCTGGTCACCCAATGCTGAAATTTTAGACAGTATGATGATGCAAGATGGCGATTCTTTGCCGCGACCAATTCTGCTAGCCAGGATAACATGAGGCAACATGTAACTACAGGATTGTGGATTCTTATTTTTTGCACTCCATTTGTACTTGGTATTTTTCATAGTAAAAATATACTTTTGCTGAATCTAGGACTGGTACGGTGGCAACATAGTGAACTGGCTGAGGGGGATCCTGAACTTGCGATTTCTGCCCTTAGCCGGACACAGGCGGGAAAAGGTATTCGCACCTGGGCTCTTGGCAATGCCTATTGGCAAAGCAAAGAGTATCAAGCTGCACAGAAAATTTGGGATCCTGTTGCCGATGGTCAACATATGATTCAATTAGCCAATTACTTCTTCCAGCGACAGGATGAGCAACAGGCAGTTGATTGGCTCATGAGGGCAGAAGTCTCTGATTTTTGTCTGGCAGATGTGTGGTTCACACGCGGGCAGTATGCGGCATCTAGCAAAAATTGGACCCAAGCCTTGAAAAACTATGAAGAGGCACTCAAATTTCCTATTACCTCTTGTGACCATCATGGCCATAGCGACGTACTCTATCACATGGCGCTGCTCTGGCAACACTCTATAGAACATCCAGACTTGGAAGCAGCCATAGAGTTATATCGCAAGTCCATCACAAGGGATGATTTTGCCAATAAGCATGATAAGGCGAATGCGCTATATAAACTCGGGCAAATCCTATATGTGCGCGGTGCAGAAAACGATGCGGAAGTGATCGCCATGTTGGAACAATCGCTAGCACTACGCCCGAAGCATTCTTGGGCTAATCTTGTTCTTGGTAGGGCAGTTTATCGTCATACAGAAGATTTTCACAAAGCGGAAGAATTCTTAAGCAGAGGGTTAGCCATGAACAATACAAATTGGCGATTCCATTTCTACTTAGCAGAATTATACGATGCAGAAGGGTTGATTGATCAAGCAACTGAACACTATCAACAAACGCTTTTACTCGCTCCCGAAAATTTACAAGCACAACAACGATTAGAGCGGCTACAACCGTGATACCAAGGCAATATGTTACAGATATTCAAACAAAGTTTTTAATGTCATAAATATGAAATTATGTATGATCGCATATGTTGGGATTACGGAAGAAAATGGTCAGTATCTAGTTAATGATAAAATCGGTCGTATGGTTGATGATTTAGCGGTTCATTTTGACCACGTGCATTTTGTTGGCTCGGCAACAAAAAAAGATGATCAAACTTATTATCCAAACGGACAAAGCATACTCACATATGGGTTTTGTGCCAATAATATATCGGTTACGGCAGTCGGTATTTCTGATGGGCGCACATCCCCCTTACAGAAACTGATAATCTGGCTTAAACGGATTCCAACCTATACCAAGCAGATTCGACAGGTCAATTTCGTCTATATCATGATGCCGGGGTTCTCTCCATTTCTGGCCCATCTTTTATGTAGAAGATTTGGCAAGCCTTACAGTCTGTATTTCGGTTCAGATTGGCAAGAAGTAGCCCTGTTTCTTTCTAAATGGACAGGGATAAGTCGAATATTCTATGGTCCGTATAAATGGCTTTCCAGTTGGGCAGAAAAGACTGCCGTGACACATTCACAATTTACGGTTGTTCACGGTAGTCAGGTTTTGAGTAAATTTAAGCATCTGACTGTACCTGTTGTCGAAACTGTGCCGATGGTTTCAATCGAACCGAAGCATTTCTATCGGCGCGAGGATACATGTCAAGGTAAGGTAATCAATTGTTTATATGTTGGTATACTCATTCCACGCAAAGGAATCGACTATCTATTGGAAGCGCTTTCGCTTTTGGTTAGCAAAGGCTATAAGATTAATCTGCAATTGGTAGGCAGTGGTGATCATGACTATCAGGAGCAGTTGCATAAACTTATACAAGACCGAAGTATAGGTGAGTATGTTAACTTCGTAGGTCAAATAGCCGATCTCCCTACGTTACTATCATACTACCGCCAAGCTGACATTTTTGTACTACCGTCACAGGGAGAGGGATTTCCGCGAGTAATTTATGAGGCGATGTCGCAGGGGTTACCCGTTATCACAACGTCAATTGGAACAATTGCACATATGCTCATACATCAAGAGCAAGCGCTATTAGTAGATCCCCGTTCGTCGCTAGCACTGTGCGACGGGATCGAAAGATTGATTAAAGAAAGTAAGCTGCGCAGGACGCTCATCCGAGCCGGTTATCAATTTGCGAATGAGCGACTCAGCCAAGGAACATCATCAGAACAGTTCCTTGCGTTAATGCGCAAACACTATACAATGTTGGATTCTCAGCAATAATGTCTTCAGCACCCATTGCCGATCATCACAAGTACGAGACGCCTGAGTCATTGACTCGGCAAGCCCTGCCGCTAATGAAGATTAAGGGCAGGCACTTGCTAATTTTCTTACTTATTGGTGGTCAAATAACACTGTGGGAAGTGACGAATCGGATCAACTTCGTTGGTGGGCTTTCCGCTGATGGCTTGCGCAACATGATATTGTTATTTGTCGCTTTGATGGGTGTTACTCTCTTTGCAGCTCAACGTAGTGGCAAGGTACCGAATGTATGGCGTATTTGGCCTTACATTCTCTTCGTGTTTTGGGCAGAATTGTCAATACTCTGGACAACAGAGCTAAGTTATACGATTCGCGATGGCTTGAAATTAGTGTATCCGATTCTATTTTATATCTTGGTGTCACTGGTTTTGCGCTCAGATGGCGATAGCAAAGCCTGGTTACAAGTATTGCGTCGGATACTACAGTTTTTTGTCATCCTATCTTGTGCGTCTGCTCTTGTTAGCATCATCGCGAATCTCGGTTCGTTAGAATGGGGTGTGGATCGTCTGCACAAGTTACCCTTCTACATGCGCTCACCAGTCGCAATAAGCGTTATATTGCTGGAATTTGCAGGTTGGCGAAAGATCCCTGACTGGCGCTTAAACTGGCCTATTATCGGTATGGCTCTCATGTTAGTTGTAATGACGATCACACGTAGCTTCATTTTTAGCATGGCAATTGGTATTGCGGCGATTTTCTTTGTTTCTGTGCGCCAATTGCATTGGCAGATAGCAAGTATTGCCTTGTGTGTCACCCTTTGTTTGGGTGTTCTCACGGTTGACAACCCTGTAAAGCGTCGTATGTTTTGGGAGCCTGATGAAATAACCGCGTCATTTTTGCTCAAAACAATGTTTACAAACCCAGGGCGTTTTCTTTTAGATTCGCAATATGTTGAGGAGCGCGTAGTTCGGTTGGCAGGGCGGCTTCGATATTGGAATATACTGCTCACTGAATCGCGGAATAGACGCCCAGCCATTCTTGGTTCTGGGTTGGGTAGTGCCAGACCCATCATGGCTGTTTCGTATTATCAGACCGTATCTCACGGCGACTATGCCAAGTACCTTGGTGAGTTAGGCTATGTTGGGTTCAGTCTGTTTTTGTTCATTTATGGCCTATTACTTGTTTGGAGCTGGAGTTGGACGTATAGTAAACGACTCTCGGCTGTTGGACACACCTGTGCAATTGTACTATTTGCATTAACGGCTGTATCGGTTACAGTCAGTATCGTCTATGATATATTCTTTGCTGCTTATGATTTTCAGGTGATTGCCATTCTACTTATTGCCATTCTCCAAACCGAAATATCGAGCATGAAGCACAATGCTGCCCTTATAGAACAAAGAGCCTAACCGTCTTATGCAAAACAAACCCTACTCCGACCGATTTAAAACTCAAGAGGTTGTTGCAAAGTATGAAAATACTGAATATGCACCGAATAGCTACTCTTCATACATCTGGTCTTTACAAAGAGAGGTGCTCAGTGAACTTATTCGTGCCCAACATGAAAAACATGGTCCGCTTAAGTTGCTAGACTTTGCTTGTGGTACGGGACGAATTTTGTCATTCGTTGAGTCTCAAGTGGCCGAAGCAGTAGGTATTGATATTTCAGAAGACATGGCTCAAGTTGCACGCACGAAGTGTCAAACCTCTCAAATATATGTGGGTGATATCTTAGAAGACGCGAATCTTGCGGCAGATGAGTTTAATGTAATTACCTGTTTCCGCTTTTTTCTGAATACTGAGCACAGTATTCGCACTCGCGTATTGCGAGAGTTACACAAAAGGCTGAACAAAGAAAATGGTATTTTAGTCACAAATATTCATGGAAATAGCCGTTCGGTTCGCTCGGGTGCATTGCTCTATCGCTCCCTGATACATAGCGAAAGACACGCCCAGATGTCACCGCGTCAGATTAAGCAAATGTTTGATGAATGCGGCTTTGAAATAGTTGATCTAAATGGTTTTGGAATTTTACCACCAAACCTATATAGGACATCGTTCAAAGCATCAGCTGCTTGGTTAGATCGCACATGTGCTGACATCCGTCTATTTGCTCCTATTTCTGTCGATTTATTATATGTATGTAAGCCGAAAGATGTATGATACGTATGTTATTGGTGGTGTAGACCGGGTCTCTGTTCCTGCCGAAGTATCGCACCGTATCCGACAGAGAATGCTGGGACTCTATCTACCACACAAAGTACCGGCAAGATTTGCCTGGTATCTGATTCGCAATACACCTGCTCTTAGGCACCTACGCTGGATTTCCTATCATGCGAACGGACCATCACAGCGCCATGATGGTTTGGATTGGGAGAAGTGGACGTGTGAAGTCGCTCAAGAACTATCACTGGGAAAAGTTTTAGCTGCCTTCTACTTTCCACCTCAGATAAATCGGAAGCAATGTTCCGTTTTGCTATTTGATAAAACGGACGAGCCCATTGCCTTTGCAAGATTGGCATGGGGCGCACAGGAGATCAAACAGAGCATGCGCGAACAGCGTGGTCTTGCCTTTTTCCAGTCATACGATTTCCAAACCTTTGAAGCGCCAGTATTCTTGTTTCAGGGGCAGTTTGAAGGCACTCATTATGTACTCTACTCGCCTATACCCTTAATAGCAAAGCGAGCGCCAGGTTTTTGGAATGAAATATATCAGCAGGCCTGGGCCGAAATGGTGCGTTTAACAGAAAAAAGTGTAATGTTAAATAATCTTCATTGGTGGGATTCTAAAACATTCAGTGATTGTACATGGAATACAGTTGTCGCTCGGCTTAAGTCACTACTTGCGAATAGAGGAGCTCGTTGTAGTGCTGCACACGGAGACTTTACCCCTTGGAACGCGCGTATTATATCAAATCGTCTATTGTTGTTCGATTGGGAAAATTTTGAACATGAAGCACCGCTTTTTCTCGATCCATTTTACTTTGTGTTGAGTCATTCTGTTCTTGTAAAAAATCAGCGCTCTTATTCGGCTATCTATTCACATATCATCGATACTCTATCCCTGAGTGTGATACAGCCTGATGAAGCCGATATCTTGCTGACGCTTGTATATCTCAAGATACATCTGCAAAATCCACTGCTTATACGCATAATTGACGGTTTGGTGCCGTGCGCAATCAAGTGGGCAAACCGACATGGCTTGTAACCTGCCTTGGGCATCACCAAGTAAAACACTATATTGGTAGTGTCACGATTCATTCGCCACTTACAAAATTGACCTTACGTTCTTTCTGAGAATTACTGTAAGGTTGAATCGGTGGCGAAAAATTAATGACACCCACCTATGTTTCATTTACGCAATATCGTGAGTTAGCATTGCATATTCTTATCATTCACAACTACTACCAACAGCCAGGTGGCGAAGATTTAGTCTTCGCTAGTGAGATGAAGCTATTGGAAGAAAACGGCCACACAGTAACAAAATATACCTTGCACAATGATGCAGTTACAGATTTATCAAAGTGGGCCCTTGCCAAGAATACATTGTGGAACCATACGAGTTACCGTGAAATTCGAGTACTTATTCAAAAGGTGCAGCCCGATATAGTCCATGTTCACAATACATTTATGCTCATATCGCCTTCTGTATACTATGCAGCAAAATCCGTGAGGATACCGGTGGTGCAGACACTTCATAATTTTCGGCTTCTTTGCCCTGCGTCCAATTTATACCGTGACCAGAAAATTTGCGAGGACTGCCTATCCAAATTTATTCCTTGGCCTGCAGCAATTCACCGCTGCTACCGAAAGAGTCGTTTACAGACATTGGGCGTAATTGCAATGCTTACGTTTCATCGCTGGTGTCATACTTGGCAGAGACAGATAGATATCTACATTGCACTCACTGAATTCGCGCGTACGAAATTCATTGAAGGAGGACTTCCCCCCGATAAGATAGTCGTCAAACCAAACTTTACTTTTCCTGATCCTGGACTCAAACGGAGCAGGGGGCGGTATGCTCTATTCGTAGGGCGACTGACTGAGGAAAAGGGGTTAATGACCATGATTGAATCTTGGCACAAGCTTGACGCAATACCCCTAAAAATTGTTGGCGATGGACCGTTGAAAAAAAAACTGGCTCATTATGTCGACAATGAGAGAATGCATGCTGTTGAGTTGCTGGGGTATAATTCTCATGAGCAAACAATCGAGTATATGAAAAGCGCCTCTTTTCTAGTTTTTCCATCTCAGTGGTATGAAGGCTTTCCGATGACGATCTCTGAAGCCTTCGCTTGTGGATTGCCGGTTATTGCAGCTCGTCTCGGAGCGATGGCTGAGATTGTAGAACACGAATATACAGGTTTGCTATTTGATGCCAATTGTCGGACAGACCTGTCTAAAAAGGTTCATTGGGCATGGGATCATCCGGATTTGATGGAGCAAATGGGCAGAAATGCACGACGTGAATATCAACAAAAGTACATGCCTGAAAAAAATTATCAAGAATTGCTAAGCATATATTTAAAAGTGACGGGTAGTCGAAATGCAAGTGGAGAATGATGGAGCATCATAATTATTTATTGGCTCAACCTCCTCATCGGTTCCGAAACGTCCTTTTTGCGCTAATCTTAGTCATATCATTATCGGTATCGAATACACTGATATCGTTACTACCCCCCTTAACTGAAGCATTTTATCTGGAATTAGTTGAGGGTAACTGTGCATTAAAATATTGAAATAATTTGCAGAGCTTAGTTAGAAGGCACAGAAGGCTCTGGATCAACCAATACACCTAGCAAGAAAAAGTGCAAGGCACATTTTAAGGTCGCATCTCTATGCAAAGTTCCAGTATCCAAAGTATCAACACACACTTTCCTCGGAAGTGGCAAGGCCAAAGTACAAACATCTTGGGTGTTCAAGTCAGTGCTGTCAATATGCCTATGGCCGTTAGTGTGGTCAACTCGTGGATTCGTAACCAATTAAAGCACTATATTTGTGTGACGCCAGCTCATAGTGTGATGGATTGCTTATATGACGACGAGTTGAGAAAGATATTTAATACTGCTGGGCTAGTAACACCCGACGGTATGCCTATTGTTTGGTTGAGTAGGCTCTATGGGTATAATCGCGTCGATCGCGTATATGGTCCCGATTTGATGTTGGCACTCTGTGCTAACTCCATTGAACGTGGTTATCGTCACTACTTCTACGGCGGTCACGCGGATGTGCTGGATAATCTTATCGATAACTTGAAGCGCAAATTTCCGGAATTGCAGATTGCTGGTTCTTATTCTCCCCCTTTTCGTACCTTGTCTGACGAGGAAGACGAAGAGATTGTGGAGATGATTAATTCCACCAAACCACATATTGTGTGGGTCGGACTCGGATCACCGAAACAAGAATACTGGATGGCCGAGCACCAGAATCGTCTCACTGCAAATGCACTTATTGGTGTTGGGGCAGCATTTGACTTTCATGCAGGTGCCAAGGCACAGGCCCCCTATTGGATACAGCGTAGTGGATTTGAGTGGCTCTTTCGCCTGGCGAATGAACCCAAAAGACTTTGGAAACGCTATTTACTTGGATACCCTCTATTTATTTATCATGTGTTATTACAGTTGAGTAAGCTTCGAGAGTATCCAAATTCGTAAAAAGTACGACTACAACTTTCGTGATAATTGAATTACTCAATACATAATCATAGGGAAAGGAGCGAATGAGCACCCAAATCGAAGCAGACGTATCTCAGGTCTCGTCTGATCACGGTCCACTATATTCAGATGAGATCGATATCGGAAAGTGGATTCAAGTCATTATTGCTAGATGGCGAGAGATTGCTCTCACAAGCTTGATTTTGGCATCCGTCGCAGCCATTGCTGTCTTTATGAGAAATTCACTCACAGAACCTTCGTATGAAGCTTTTGCCACAGTAGCCATTGCCAGGGTGATTAACGACATCACTTTTGACGAACGCTATCTTACTGTTTCTGATGAAGCCGATGTTACACAGCCTACAAACATAATCTCTCGGCGGGCATCCCTTCTACGATTAGTCTCAACAGGAACAATTGCACAGTTGGTGGCTGATGACCTATCGTCTCTGCTCGATCCGAGCGAAATGAGACTTGCAAGCTTACTGCAGATGGTTCATGCATCCATTGTTACAGGTGCAACAGAACGAGTTGAAAGCAATTTAATTCGGATCAAGATCACGGCAAATACGGCCGAAAAAGCCCAGGCCATTGCAGATAGCTGGGCAAAGCATTACGTTGAGCACGTCAACAGCCTTTATGGCCAAGTACCTGTGGAAGTACTCGAATCGGTTGATAACGAGTTTATCACTGCGCAAGAAGGATATGAATCCTCACAACGCAACTTAGAGTCTTTCATCTCCACTAACCAAGTTCGTTCTCTTCAACGTCAAATCGATGAAAAACAAGGCATCATCAACTCCCTCCAGGCTGGCAAGCAGACGGCCATTGATACCATTGTAGAAGAAGAGTTAAACGCCCGTCGTCAAGTTATTTCAGCCTATATGAATACACTGGCTCGAAATCGATTGCTAGGCTTTCAGAAGGAGCAGCAGGCCAAGACTGAATTGATCAATAGCTACATTGATGCAGAAGTTCAGAGTCGGGTGGCAGCAATCGAGCAGGATCGGTTTACCAGAGAGTCACTCTTCCAGCAAGTAACAGATGCCCAATTGACTGCCACATCCACAGTCCTTCAAGAACAGGTTCAGGGGCAGATTAATTTGTTGCGGCAGGCATATCGAAATCGACTTGAGATTGGAAAGGTACTGGTTCAGGCTGAATTATTGCAAAACCAGATTGCTTCCGCTGGTGAAAATGGCACCGCCACCAATGAGGCTGCTTTACTACTGCTCAAGATACAAGTTGCTTCGTTGCCCACAGAGATTACACCCAATCCCTTTGCCAATCAAGGCATCTTTTCAGACGGTCAGTTTCAATCGGATCCTGTTCCGAATGAGCAGCTAAATTCGCGTGGCCAGTCAATTCTCAATCAATTTGGGCGCGATTCTCAGACGCCTCAGATAATGTTGGATATCAGCCAACTTCCGATTCGGAATACAGAAGATCAATCTGCTGATATCCAGGCTTTGGTTATCTCCTTAAGAGAAGTGATAGAGGGGCTCGAGGCCGAGATTGAAGCGCTTTCCACTGTCATCATTGACGGAGCAAACTATGATTTGACGCAGCTCAAAGCAGCAAATTTGGGTGTATCGGCTACGGATCTGACTATTGAAAGCTCAGAAGAGCCGGAGTCAACATCTGATACACTGACTCTTTCTGAGGCTAGTATCGAGCGCTACTTCGACCTTTTTGAGGTTGGCACGTTGGCTCAAGCTGAGCAAAGTGTGGTCCAAGATTCTGCGTTATTGGAACAGATTAAGATTCTTTATCCTGAACTCTTTACTTTGGGGGAGCTATCAAGCCTTACAGATGATATTCCCGATGATACGCCCTTGGCAGTGGTAAGTTTGGAAAAAGCCCAACAGCTCCTTCAGCTTCAGGGGTTAGAAGATATTCCTGAGTATACGACATCGGCTCAACCTTTAATTCAGGCAATTGATAAACTTGATCGGGAGATTCAGGCGTTAGAAGCCCAACTCGAGGCGGAGCGCTCACAAGAACGGCAGCTTACCCAACAGCGGGATCTGGCTTGGGAGACGTTCAAAACATTGAGCAATAAGTCAACTGAGCTTAATTTGGCGCAAAGTGCAACCAATAGCGAAGTGCGTTTGGCTGCTCCAGCCGTTCTTCCTATTGAGCCACTGCCGGATATCAGCATTCTCTTTAGTACAGCGACTGCTGGTATGCTGGGGCTTATCCTGGGTATCTTGGTGGCCCTCTTTAGTCATTTGCTCGGATATGAGCCATTCTTTGGATGGAGCCGAACCTCTGCTAATGAACCTACTGAGAGTGTAGCTTAGTAGGATGATACAGCGGATGGTCTATAGATCAACCTGCCATCGATTCAGTATTCTGATTATCATATGCTGGCTACCCATCAATTTGTGGGCATCAGCATCCCGAAGCATCTCCTGGGAATCAATTTTGTATCTGATCCTTGGTATCCTGCTCTACATTCTCTGCACAGTTGCAACAGTGATTCAACGAAATCCTCATTGGGTAGCTTGGTCGCTCATTGGGATTGGAACTGGACTTGCAACGTTAGGTGCTCCTATTGTTAGGTGGAAGCCAGACTTTCGGCTCTTTTACCTTCCGTTCTACAATCAACTATCCACTCTACCCAAACTAACCAGCGAGACGATTCACGCGAATCTGCTCGCTGGCGTACTATTATTGACCATACCATTGTTGATGGCACGTTTACTTGTTCCAAATGTGTCAAAAGCAGGTTGGATTCGGTTACTGGAATGGGGGGGAGTTGCTATTACTTTACTCATGCTAGTCCTCACCCAAAGCAGGGCAGGCTATTTAGGTATCTTCGTTAGTATAGCTGTCTTAGGGCTCTTACGTTGGCCACGACTTCTTTGGGGAATCCCATTGCTAGGGTTAGGATTCTTTATAGGGTTCAAGCAAATCCCTCTTGAACAGTTACTAAATGTGTTGTCTCGTGGAGATTCATTAGGCGGGTGGGCGGGACGGCTTGATGTGTGGACTCACTCTGCCTATGCATTACAAGATTTTGTCTTCACTGGTATTGGTATTGGCACCTTTACTCTGGTGATTCCACTCTTGTACCCAATCAAAGTATCGGTTGAGGGCTTTCCCCATGCTCATAACCTTTTCCTCCAAATCGGTCTTGACCTCGGCTTGCCGGGGCTTATTGCCTATTTGGCTATCCTGATGAATTGTGTATTTATGCTCTGGCGGCTTCTCTGGGATAAATCGGATCTGAGTCGTTGGACCTTGGCCTTGGGAGCCGCTGGCGGGTTCGTTGGCATGATGGTTCAGGGTCTCTTTGATGCTGTTTTGTGGGGAACCAAAGTGGCCTTCATGTCTTGGCTGCTCTTTGCCTTGATCACTCTTTTGCATAACAAACAGACTGAAGAGAGTTTGCGATATGGAAACGGAGGTTCAGACGCGTACTTTGAACATGATTGACCGTATCTTTCTTGGCAGAGCAGGCGTATTTTTACTGTATGTTTTTCAATTTATCGGTTCAACCGGATCTCACGTGGTTGACAGAAAAAATGAACAGGGATTAGCCAGATTTTTAAGATTAGAAAAGAAAAATCTTCGTAATCTTAAAAATCCTTGTTCCATAAAAAGTAACAGTGTTCATTTATCACGACCGCCGGTAAATCACCCAAAAGTGAAGGATTTCCTAGACCGTGTTCAAGCGTTTCAGCATCAACTATTTGGTTATTCTATTCCTCATCGACAATGCACTTATCCAAATTTCATTCTGGTATGCCACGCATCTACGCTATTGGATACCTCTTGGACAGCCGGTACAGCCAGAATGGGCAAATCTCTATTTTTATGAGCCAGATTTTCCTCTCTTTTTAGCCATCGGTCTATTGTGGAGTGCTATCTTCCTGCTCTTTTCCTGCTATACACCGCGACGGATTATCTTCTGGTTTGATGAATTTCAGCGTATTTGGCTTGCTCATACGGTTGCAGCGCTTTCACTAGCAGGCATTCTCTATTTAGCCAATATCTTGCTGCTGCGGTTAATCTTCGCCTACTTTTATCTGATTCTTCTAGTCGCACTGATCAGTTACCGAGTCTTATTGCGTATCTGGCATCGAGTGAGTGCCAATGGTAGCCAGAATTTTGCTCGTATTCTGATCATTGGGGCAGGCGATATCGGCCAGAATTTGGTCCAGGAATTTGAACGCCAGCAGTGGCCTGGTATTGACATTGTTGGCTTCCTGGACGACCACCCCAAGCTTTCTCATGTCAATCAACTCGTTACACCTATTTTGGGTGGATTGGACAAAGCTGCGGAAATTGTAAAAGACCATAAAATCGATGAGGTGCTGATTGCGCTGCCTAGGGATGCTCACGTACAGGTAGCCAATCTAACGGCTCAACTCCACGAATTGCCGGTACGGCTGCGGGTTGTGCCAGATTATTTTGATCTGGCTTTTCACGGAGCAACCATTGAAAACCTTGGCAACATTCCCTTGATTGGGTTGCGAGATCCAGCTATTGATGGCTTCCAGCGTTTTCTCAAACGCCTGATGGACATCTTTGTCTCATTTATTGCCTTGATCGGACTTTCACCGTTGTTCGGCCTGATCGCTTTGACAATCAAGCTTGAGGATGGTGGCACCGTCTTTTATCGCGCACCGCGGGTCGGCGAAAATGGGCAACTCTTCCATATGATCAAGTTCCGCTCTATGATTGTAGGGGCCGATAAGATTCAGGCATCGGTCAATGAGGTTGATTCGGCCACAGGAACCGTCCTGCATAAGAGCAAGTCTGACCCACGAGTAACCCGCATTGGTCGCATCTTACGTCGAACCAGCATAGATGAGTTGCCTCAGCTTTGGAATGTGCTCATGGGTGATATGAGTCTGGTTGGCCCTCGCCCAGAGCTACCCTGGTTGGTGGACAGTTACGAACCGTGGCAGCGTAAACGATTTGCTGTTCCCCAAGGGATTACTGGCTGGTGGCAGATTAATGGACGAAGCGACAACATGATGCATCTCCACACAGATCAGGATCTTTACTATATTCAGAACTACTCTCTGTGGCTGGACTTCCAGATTCTTTGGAAGACCGTTAGCGTTGTGCTACGGGGGCGTGGGGCGTATTGAGGTGAGCCGATGGTCAGTAACCAGAGAAACTGACTGCTAGATGCTCAGGCAACACTGGCCAACTTATTTATCTAGCCATTCTACCTGAAAGAGGCTGTCGCTGAACGGTCAGGATCTGCCCCTTTCAGATAGAGGTTGGATAAACCTTGCACTTGTATAGTCTTGAACTCTCCTACCTCAACACCCACACTCCATTATCCGTTCCCGCAATCAAACCACCACAGTGGACGGCATCATAGTAAAGATCCCGCACCCACCAGTTGGCAGAGGTGAGGTGGTTCCCAATCACTTGGGTCCAGTCACCGGGATTGGCCAGAGAAATTCGGTGGATACCTCGACCAGGGGTATTTTCACTTCCAACGGTCCCTGCATAGAGCTGATCGTTGACGACCTCTAGGGAGCGAACCCGTACGCCACGCAGGGCTGTTCCCACCTGCTCCCAGGTTCCCCCGGCCGCTTCTCTCTGGAAGACACCATCATAGGTGGCAATATAGATGATGTCCGAGTCAGATACGAAGATGTCCCAAATCTCTCGGCTGGTTTGGCTATCTAAGCCGTCGTTTTGTGGGCTTAAGGAACCTGGTCCCAAAGGTAATTCTTGGACACCAAGACCATCTGATCCTAACCATAAGCTCTCTTGGTAGTTGCGAATTACGTTGACTTCCTTACCAACATCGGTCAGCAATTCCCAAGTGGCACCACCATCGCTGCTCTTATAAACACTATTTCCTGAACCAGCATAGCCTTCAGAGTCATGGATCACAACAGAATAGACCGGAGCTTGATGTTCTGATTCTATCCATGTTGTCCCACCATCATTCGAATAATATAGACCACTGTCACTGGCTGCCAGTCCCATAAGTCCATCGACCTCAATTTCTAGCAATCCCCTTTCAATGGCAGGACTCCGCTCAAAGCCAGGGCCTAATAGGCAACCGCTGATGGGGCGGCGGTAAGCCCCACCCCCTGTATCAAATGCGTTGCGATCCGTAGCAAATAGCATATCGTCATTCATGTCGAGGGAACTAACAACCAAGGGGCCAGGCCCCACAGGCTGCCACTCTAATACGGGGGTGAAGGTCGGAGTTGGCGTTGGTGTAGCCGTGGGTGTTGGTGTCGACGTTGGCGTAAAGGTCGGTGTATAGGTTGAGGTTGGAAAGCTCGGCAAAAAGGGAACCATGACAGAACCAATCGCATAGGTCACACGAACCGAATGATCGGCATCTGGCATGGTTAGTCGATTTGTGGGGACAATGGTTCCATCATTATCGGTTCCACTCCAGCCACTCACTTGCCACCCTTTGGATGGACTGGCGATTAGGGAGACAACCTCTCCACTTCGATATTGACCGTTGACGCAGGTTGATGAATTAGAAGGTAAGACGGTCGGCGTATTGCCATTGCCTGTGTAACCCAGCGAAAGAGTGTAGCATCCATTGCCGCTAGACTGAGCGATAGTAAGCAGATAACTTGTATTTGTCTGTTCCTCACCCTCACTAGGTTTGGAGATGACAGCATATACTGTTTTGTCATCCGTGGCTTCAAATACAAGTTTAGAGGTTGCGGCAAGAGTGCGGGAGCAATTTGCATCGTTGTTCCCTAAGTTGACAATCGGCGCGACAGTCGTCCCACTATCACTATCGGGCTTGACTTCTATTGTGTAGACCATGCCCTTGGTGACTTCAAATTTTATCCAATCTTCATCATCAGTACCATCCGTAGATGCAAAGTTACGGCGCTGAGCAGCCTCATTAGGAATGAATGTTGATGCGTCAGCGCATGGATCATCTGGCTCGTATGGATCTGGTGTTTCTGGCGTTGGGGTCTCTGGTACAGGGGTGGTTGGTTCGGGTGTAGCCGTGGGGGTATCCGGTTCAGGCGTAGGTGTTCTGGTAGGTGTTCCAGTACCTTGTTGCCCGTTGATACAAAAAAGATTGTTCTCTTCATCGGCTTCCGCGACATTATCCTGGGGGTCGACCCAAGCGCAGATGAGCGGTTCGGCCTCAGTGACGGGTTGATCAGTTCGGGTCCATCCATCAAAGGTTCCCCCAGCAGCTAGCGGTAGATCAAAAAAAACTTTGCTTGTAATCTCTGTTTCCGCGTCTGGTGGATTATCTAGTGGCTGAACGTAGAGGTAGATTCTGACTTGGGCCGCATCCTGGTTCCCAATATTCTTGATAATCGGTGTGATATTCACTACCGCATTCGGGGGATAGGGTGGTGGAGGGTTCAACCGGATACTCTCCACCATCAAATCAGGGCCATCAGTCGGTGCATCACTTGAAGCACTATTCCAGGCACCCTGGTTTCTTGTGCCGGTTTGCTCAGTGGGCAGTTCATCGGATGAACGGTTTTCTCCCCAATTCATAGAGAAAGGAGCGGCCGACAGCGGTTGAACAGAAATGTAGCGAAACCCAAATAGGCCAAATAGAACAACTGAAACATATAGCAGGATGGTTAAACGTCTCATCTGATCATCTCCCTCTTTAACCCTTACCTAACTTGTATTTCGCTCTATTTATACTCAGAGTTCGCATAAAGCAACATTTTTCTCTCAATTCGTAATATTACTTTATTATGGACGTCAGTACGTACTCAGCGCTGTTTCAAAACGGGTGTAAGGGATGACATATCCCCATAATCTAGGGAAACAACCCTGTTTGCACGGGGGCACGTTGTATCTGGTCATCGATAAGGCCATCAAGCAGACCCGTTTTCAAATCGATCGTGGCGTTGGCGTCATCGTTGTGTGGCCGGTAGAGCATTGAAATGTACGGTTCTCAAATCGACCGTTGTCTATCTGTGGATGAGAATATGGCTCACAAAAACTCATCAACGGTAAAGGGGTTACTCTATCTAATGATCAGAAGGGCGTTTTTGTCGCATCGCCCCCCTTTTTGACAGTATATTTCCACGAATCCACTCTTCAACGACTTCCCGATGGAGCGGAAATGCGAAATCAACACCTGTCAGTTGGTCAGGAGGACAGAGCATCATCTCACTGACTTCTGAATTTGTTGCATCAAGGGATACATCCGCTGGTTTGATTGGTGGCGCCTCAGCAAAGACAAGCATGGTTGCACCGTGCCAACCTTTATGAACAGCCACCAGCTTCATACTCTGGCTTGCCGTTTCAATACCCGTCTCTTCCCATAATTCCCTGGCAGCAGCCTCTTGCCAACTTTCGCCAAAGTCCACATACCCGCCTGGCAAAGCCCACTTGCCAATGTAGGGTTCAATGGCCCGCCGAATCAGGAGCACCTGGTCACCAACTGGTTGAATGACCACCGCTACGGGCGTGGGATTGCGAAAGGTGATGTTTTGGCAGTTGGCGCAGACCAGTGGCCATTCTTGATCGGGTTCATAGGAATGCCCGCAATATGAGCAGTGACTATTTTTTTGATGCATCCTCTCATTATAATTGTATCTTTGGTTTCTTGCACATTGTATCTTGAGTTTCTTCCTGAGCTAAGCTATAGTCATCCAAATCACGTCTTTCAAGGAGAATTATATGCTCATTCCTAAGGATCAATTTGTTGGCATTGAAAACGTCGCTCACCTAGCAACCGGCGGCGAGTCGCCCATGCTCAAATCCCATCAGCAAGCTATAGGGCGCTTTTTTGAGCACAAAGCTCAAGGGGAGATGGCCCGCCACCAATTGGAAGCCACGCACCAACGTACCAAAGAAAAGACCGCTCAGCTATTCTCAGTGGAACCGGAATCCATCACCTTCCTTTCCTCGGCCTCAGATGGTATCAACTTATTGGCCCATTCCATCGACTGGCACCCTGGGGACAACGTGGTTGTTGCCGATGTTGAATTCCCATCGGACGTGCTGCCGTGGACCCATTTTGCAGACCAAGGTGTCGAAATCCGCATCGTTCGGCATAGAGATTGGCGTATTCACCTTGAAGATGTACAGGCACTCATAGACGACCGGACTCGCGTTGTGGCCATGAGCTACGTCTCATACTTCACAGGTCAGCGTCAGGATCTGCCTGCCTTATCTAAACTTGTTCGTCAATCAAACGCTATCTTTCTCCTCGATGCCACTCATGCTGCGGGTGTGGTACCAGTGGAGGCCCATTATGCCGACATAATGGTATCAAGCTGCTACAAATTTCTATTAGGGGTCCACGGTACGGGCATCTTCTACTGGAATCGTGAACGTCTGCCCGATCTCAAACCGCCATTCCTCGGTTGGAACACAGGACAATCTATCCCTAGCTGGGACGCGCCCACCGACTATGTCCTAAAAGCAAACGCCGATCGCTTTCAGCCAGGTAATCCTAGCTTTCTTAGCATCTATGTGCTCGAAAACGCGCTCGATCACTTCCTCGATATCGGTCTAACTCAGGTTGAAGAGCACGTCCTGACTCTAAGTGGAGAGGTGTGGGGAGGGCTAACCGATGCCGGATGGTCTGTGATGACACCCCAGCATGGTTTGCAGCGTGCGGGCAATATCTGCTTTGAAGCCCCCAATATTGACGACATTACCAAACAGATGGCCCAAAAAGGTGTATTGATTTGGGGAAGTTATGGCGGCGTAACCCGCGTGCGTGTCTCTACCCACCTCTTTAACGACAGTCAGGATGTACAACGCTTCCTTTCTGGGCTGGCAGAACTTGTTCCTATTCCCCAATTAAGCTGACGACGACATCTGCTACGGTCCGCCTCGTATTGCTAGCCAGGAAATTCTTGTCCTCTCTTTTTGGGGTATTCATAGTACACTCGGCAAAAGTCGGGACAAAATTTTCTGGCGGACCAGAACCTACGGTCCGCCCCGTATTGAATTCCACAAAAAGAAGGTGAGTGATAGCGCTACAGCCACTATGCCAAAGCGGTCAGCGGCGCTTTCAAAGAACGCCAGCAGATCAACCCACTGTAGACCAACAAACCATAGAAGGCTTGCCACGATGATCCCAAAGGCCACCATGCTGCGATGGAGTCGGCGGATAGAGCCTTCCAGTTGCTGTAGCGTCTGACGATCTTTGCTATCCATTTCGGTCCGTGTCGTTTGTTGGCGCAGGGGCAAGTTCAAGAGTTGTTGAACCGGTTCGGGGACTTGGAAGGCGCGTCGGGCCTCTAGCAGAACTTGATCCACCTTCATAGGGTAGGTTATTAACAGCTGTGCCAATGTGGTGAAAGTTTGGACGCGCTCTTGTACAGCTGCCTGCCACTCCTGCAAGACGAGGCGAATGGCTAGTGGTGCCACCGCCGTACTTAGCTCAAAATCTGAATCGACCTGCTTGACGACAAGTCCTACCGTATTGAGTGCCCGATACATAAATAGCAAATCCATAGGAATTTTAAAAGGGTACTTATTGCCCATTAGATCGCCATGCCTTTCGAAGAATCGCTTGGTCTTCTCATCATTTGGATCTGGCATGATGCCCACAAGCATCTCCTGAAAGCCATCGAGTAGCTCCTCTGTCATCGCTTCTACCTGCACCACATCTGCCTCTGGATGTAAAAGTCCCCCACGTTCATAAGCTTGGATAATGCGACGAGCATCGCTTAAACCAAGACCGATGATAAATTCGCGCAGCCAAGCCTGGGCTTCAGGTGGAATGGCAATTGCCATGCCAAAGTCAATAAACGCGATCTGAAAAGGACGATTCGGTACATGAGGAACAGCTTCGCCAGGGGAAAAGTCGACCCGATTCTCTCTCAGAAGGGGTAACGGTTTGATAAAGATATTCCCTGGATGGGGATCGGCATGAACAAAGTGATAGACGAAGATCTGCTTGACGATGATTTCGGCCAACTGTTGTGCAATCTGCTTTCTGTCGATTCCCGCTGCTTCGATGGCAGCCAAATCCTTCAGACTTAGATAGCCCACATCTTCCATGGTCAGCGTGTATGCACCGCTGTATTGCCAATAGATACAGGGGATATAGATGTGGGGTTCGTCGGTAAAGTCGTTGGCAAAGCGTTGCGCGTTTTGTCCCTCTTCTACCAGCTCCAACTCCCGCAGGCTGACGTTGGTGAATTCTGTCAATAGTTGAGGTAAGTTAAAGCTGCGGCGGAGCATGGGGATTAGACTGAGCAAGCGGACCTGAAGCGCAAAGAATTTCAGATCCATGGCGAATTGCTCAGGCACCTGGGGGCGCACGACTTTGATCACTACTCGCTCTCCTGAGTGAAGTTGAGCTGAGTGGACCTGGGCGACTGATGCGCTGGCAACGGCTTGGGGTGACACCCAGGCAAAGAGCTGGGTAACCGGTACACCAAGATCTGCTTCAATATGCTGGCGAATGGTTCCCCAGGGCGCGGCAGGTACTCGATCTTGCAGGAGAGATAGCTCATCGCGGACGGCTTGGGGTAGCAGATCCACGCGTAGACTTAAAAATTGGCCGACTTTAATCAGCAGCCCCCCCTCGCAGTGAGCCAATCTTCGATAGCGGCGGGCTATCGACTGCCATCGCTTCACCGATTCGGGACGTATCGAACGTAGTAGAGGTAGCTTACAGATCCAATCCCACCAAATTAGATGAAAAATTAGACTGGCGAAAAACCAGGTCATGGCTCCATATCGCCGCCAACCTTTGTGTGGTGTAGATAGATTTATGTGAGCATCATTGTTTGCGCGCATATGCGAGTTTAAAGCAACGTGTCAATGGGCAGCCAACATTATCAAACATGAAGATTATCTATCTGCCATTCGATCTTGAAAGGCATTGAAGAGCGATTGAGCCTGCAGCGTTCCAAGCCTTACAGCATTGGATAGCCACTCTCGGCCTTCCTCAATACGTTTTGCCATTTCGTCAACAGGTTTTGACATGGCTTCATATCGGCTCTGAGCATCGAGCAGCATCTCTTTATATCCTGCAGGATCATGCTCAAAAGCCATGGCTGGCGGCTTAATGCCAAATGGAAAATTCAATTTGGTAGGTGCGTTTCCCACACCTGGATGTAGAAACGGAATGCCAATGTGCTGATAAAGTATCCAATTATCATTCATTTGGCTCAATCCCATTCTATCTAATGTAGATCGTATGCCCAAACGCTCTTGTAGGTTCAGCGGATCCATATCGGGCAGGCGCAAAGAGAGGGGATTAGGCAATGCACGAATAGCAGGATTGGGGAACGAAAATTCATCTAGCGGTCCATAGGTCAAGGTATCCATCAGGTTTTGCACTCGGTGACAGCAATCAGGTAACATGCGGTTGAAAGCATCAACAAATGGTTGATTCCCCACTTTCGGGCTGCCGAAAGTATAGATTTGGCAGTGGAAGAGAGGGAAATCAAGATGAGCTTCCCATGAGCGCTTCATCTCCAGGGCGACTAGAGGCGCTACGGCCCCGCCTGTGCTATGCCCAGCAAACGTTGCTGTAAATCCTGCCTCTGGCATCTGCCAAAGCGGATGTAACGCTTGCTCGGTTTCAAAGAGTTCGGTGGGGATAGATAACGATGATGCTTCGTTCCCATCACTCGCACCCGCAACGCATTTGCCAACTGCCTCTACTATAGATTGACTATTCTCTGCACCAAAGCGGAGCTGAAGTGCCGCCTCAATTGCAGCGAGATAAGTCTTTTGCTGGGTTGGTGTGATAAGGGCCGCCTGGTCAATATGATACTGAACAAACTTTAAGCCACTTAAGGCTCTAAAGAAGATATCAATTTCATCCTGAACCCTCTGAGAGGCGACAAGCCAAGGTCGAAATACCTTGGCTTCCTCTGGTTGCGAGGAACCTTGAGGACCTGCCAGTTTATAGGGAACCGATTGGTTTCCCATCCATTCCTGAAGTGAGTTCCAGAACATCTCACCAGAGAATTGGTTAAGCGGCAAACTATCGACAGCCAAACCACAGACAACAGCAAAATGGGCAGAATTGCCAGATTGCAAGATAAGCGACCAGGTTTCACTTTGCCCATGATGGCCTGCATGGGTAATTGTGTAGACGCAGTGCCAATCACCAAGCTTGAGTATAGCATTATGATGAATTGGCATCCCGTCATCCGAAGCCTGTTCCATACTGTACTGGGTCCGCTCAATCAACGTGACCATAGTAATGGCCTCGCTGAAGTCCAAATTGCCTATTAGTGTAGCGGATAACTTCATCAATTTCCTCTATTGGTCTAGCTTTCCAGAAATTCACTCGTGCAATTTACACTGGGGATTTATCGGTTGAACGAGCAAAGGCTTCGATGTACTCCCGGAATTTTCTGGTTAATTCCTCTTCTGTGATGCCGAAATCGTCAGTCCGGTATTGATGGACCCCATGCTTTCCTTGTGGGTTTTGGGCTATATGATCCTGAAGCCCAGCCTCGAGTTCGTCGGTCCAAGGCACATCAAAATGGCCGTATACCTGCTGCACCACATCCAGCGGGTTTGAAATTAAATCTGTATAGTGTACATCGTAAATTCGATCCGGATTGTCGGCTCTAAATTCCAGGTTCCGTTGAACGTCTTTCTCTAAAATGCCCAAGGTGTTTTGCACCATGCTGTGAACATCAAAGTTTTCTGTTGATAGACTATGGGAGCTTGTGTATAAACTGAACAGACTTGTCGTTGCAGGGACTGGGTCCCGATATAATTGAATGAGCATGGCGTCGGGCACGGCAGCAATTAACGCATCTAACGATCCCAAATGGGCTGGTGCTTTCAGGAGGAGGCGCCTCGCCGATTCGACATCCTGCAATGCCTGAAGAAACCAGCTATATTCCCGGTAGGATTGGTATCGATCTGCCGCGGCATACCATTTGGCATAGCCCGTAGCTGGTATAGTAACCCAGAAAAATTTGCTTACAAAGGTAGGCGTCATCAAGAAGATGCATTCCTCCGGCGTATCGGCACGAATGAAATGTTTTCGATCCAATCCAGAATTCGTCATCTTGAATCTGAGGTTGGTTAAATTTTTTATTTCTTCATAACGCCTATCTGGCTCGCTGTAAGGCAATGGACGCATCAACTCCCAAAATGGGAGTGCGCGTGAGCTTGGATCCACCGCCAGTAGTCGATGTAGAAATGTTGTTCCAGAACGGGGTAGCCCCGTCACAATAATCGGTGGGAGAAGCGGTTTCTCATATACCTCCGGGCGACGCTTTCGATCTCCCATTAAAAGGAGTCGATTTTTCAGCGAATCGATTAGCATCGTGCGGATTGTCATTCGACCTAAGAAATTTAGATTCGCATCATTGTCTGCTGACTCGATTAGACAGCGGTATCCTTCCTGAAAGGCTGGATCCCCAAAGTCACTGAGTCCAGTTCGCTTGATTGCTATTTCGCACAGTTGGTCTGGATCTAATGTCAGATCTGGAATACTGACTGTACTGAGCAATTTGCCCACTGTATTGATCATGCGCACCGGAAAGGGTTGTTGTGACATGTTGATCTCCATAGTTCAGTCTATACTGGCCGTCGTGATAAATGAACACTGCTAACCCAGACAAAAATATTAATTTATGCGGAGCCTAAGTGTGTATTGTTTTCCAAACAGCGCTGCAACTTTTGGGCCAGGATAGCCACGTTCGGTTTCTGCATTATCGTGAGGTGGCTCCCAGGCACCTGATGCACCTCAACTCCCTGTTGGGCAAAGTACTCCCAGCCCAATGCCTGGCCCGAATCATTCAAACGGGCTTGTTGCTCTGCCCGGAACAGCGTCACTAGTCCAGGGTAGGGCTCAGGCTCGTAGTTCGAGATAGCTTGTAGGCCCGTATTCACCAGTTTTGAGATCCGCCGGACCGGTGATTGTGCCGACGTAAGTGAATAGAGTTCTTTGGCAACGAGCTTGCTCATCTGCCAACCAGTAGCTATATGGCTAGGTTGAGCGCCCTTCGATTGACTATTTGCCGACATCACTGATGGACTGGTGATTTCCTGCGACGACGCACGTAGGCGAAGGTAGTCCCGAACATAGGGCCGGACGTTCCGTGTGGCTTTGTTCCTTAGCAATTTGGCGGATGTCGTTCTCCCTCTATCCTGTTCATCTATCGGTGCCGCCATGTCGAATAAAGCGAGCAACGCGACGGATTCACTCCCACGCTGAAGCTGTTGGGCCATCTCATAAGCAATGAGTCCGCCTAAAGACCAACCACTCAAGAAATAGGGTCCTGTTGGCTGGATCTGACGCAACTCATTTAGATAACAACTGGCCATCTCTTCAATCGAGGTATGCGGCTCTCGATCAAGCCCCACCGCTTGTAGACCATAGACGGGTTGTTCAAGGCTCATCGCCGCCGCCAGATCGTAATAGGGGTAGATCATGCCCACCAATGGGTGTACACAAAAGAGGGGTGGATGAGCGCCAGTTGTGCGAATGGGAACGACAACGCTGTAGGCTGGGGCTCTCTTCTTGGTGTATTCAACATAGATTGTGCCTGGCTCTGGCTGATCCTCGTTCTGCTTCTGGTTCTGCTCCTTAGGCTGCCTATCATGGTATCTGTCTACGTTTTCGGCAACACTCGGTCGCAAGCCTTTCCTAACAGTTGGTGTTGGGGGGGGCGTGTTTTCATCAGCAAGTGCCAGATAATAAGCACTTAGCTGCTCTCTATAGTGTGCAGCGAGATGATGGCTTAACGATGCCAACGTATCATTCTCAAAGAATATTGTCGGCATTAATGATAAATCGTAAGTCGCATTGAGCTTGTTGGTCATCTGGGTCAATGTGATCGAGTCAAAACCATAGGCACTTAGACTCTCATCACCGCGAATGTCCTGGACCTGAACCTGCAATAGCTCAGAGACAGCAGTGGCCAGTTCCGCTTGGACTGTTTGGGCTAGACTCTCGGCCGGCCACTTGGTGTTGCCGTTTCGATGAACTGTCGGCTGGGGCGCAGTGGTGGAATGGGTAGCGTCAGAGGCTTTCCACAGAGATGGTTCTGCGAATAGCATAGTTGCCAGCTTTGAGGTCCTCCCATAGGCGACCAAAATTTGCTGCTCGTCCGATGTCATGATTGCTTCAAATGCCTGAAGCCCAGATGTGGCGGTTAATGGAGCCATGCCCGTTTGACGTGCCATCAGTGCTAGCGTTGCGGCATCCACCGACATTCCACCTGCTTCCCACAGCGGCCAGTTGATGGCAAGGGTTCGCCCTGACCGTTTGCGCTCTTGGACCAAGGCATTACGACGGTCGGCAAAGCTATCCAGAAATGCGTTGGCCGCAGCATAGTCGGCCTGGCCGAAATTGCCCAACACGCCAGCGACAGAAGAAAAGAAGATCATAAAGTCGAGTGACACGTCTTGGGTAACTGCATCGATATTGAGCGCACCTGATACTTTGGGGGCCAGAACCGCTTCGAACTCTGCTGCTGTTTTGTTGACGAGTAGGCTATCGCGCAGAACGCCTGCGCTGTGGATGATGCCATCGAGGTGTCCATATTTGTCTTTAATGTGTGCGACAGCCTGCTCGACATCTGCCCGTTTGCTCACATCGGCTTCTAGATAAACTACGGTGCCATCGCTATTGTTCAATTCCGCTAATTGCGTTTGTTCTGCTTCGCCTAAGGACGAGCGCCCGCTCAGGACCAGCGTGATTGGCGCTTCATGCTTAGTCTGGACGCTGTTAAGCAAATGATGGGCAAAGATGCGACCTAGGCCGCCCAGCCCTCCCGTGATCCAGTAGACGCCCCCAGCTTTGAGATAACCCGCCTGGGGATAGTTTCGCTCTGCGTGTCTAGTCAGGTTTATCTTAGTTAGCGTTCTGACCTCTCTGTCGCCAGGTTCTCTATAGCGTACCTCTACCGATTGGAAGCTGTCAGCTAGCGCTTCCTGTCTAAGATAAGACCGCAACATTTTTCTATCCGCCTCGGCGACCATGAGCACCTTACAGCGAATATGGGGATGCTCTATTTGGGCTGTTTTTAGCATACCAGCGAGCGCGGCGTATTGATAAGACTCTACACTCTCTGCAATCACTATGACGATCTGATGGGCCTTTTTGGGCGTTTTGGCAACAATGGCCTTAAGGTGTTTCCAACCCGACTGAAGTAGATGGGTTACTGATTCAGCGGCATCTGCTTCGGGCGTGGAGAGAGCAACCACCTGCCCTTGACCAAAGTCTGCTCTAAGCGATTCGACCTGATCTACTTCCAGCCCAAGCAGCAAGAGCGTAGTCGCTGGTGGCTTTTCATGTCGGGCATTGTTCCCGTCGTCTAAGGGGCGATGCTGCCATTCCTGCCGACCATACAGAAGATCTGCTTCATTTTGGGCTACAATCGTCTGCGCAGTTACGTTAGGCGAAGTTGATCCGTTTTGCAACCCATTAGACGTCGAAACCCAATATTGCTCCCGAGCAAAAGGATAGGTAGGCAGAGAAATTCGTTGCGGTTTGCCCTGCTCGTGTAGCCGTCGCCAATCTATTGTAACACCTGACACCCAGAGTTGAGCTATCTTGTCATAGTCCTGGTTATCCACGACAGCTTTGATGAACGCATCACCCGCTGCCCCCTCGATCAGGGGGGCCGAGTTCTGCTGGTTTTCTTTGATGTTCCCTCGGTAGATGCGGTCTGTGGGATTATCTTGGTTCAAATACTGTTGTAACTGTTCAATCAACTCCTCAATCGTCGATACGGCGACTGCTAGCCGCTCCTCCATTGCTTCTCGTCCTACCTGTAATGTGAAGGCGATGTTGGCCAAGAGGGGGTACTGGTGGCTGGTAGCTGGTAGCTGGTGGCTGGTGGCTGGTCGCGTCGAGATTTCGGGGGCGAGATATTGGGCTACTTCATCAATGGACATCTCGGCAATCGTCTGGGTAACGGGCAATTCGCAGCTATATCGTTCTTCTAGCGTATTTTGTAGGTGACTTAGCGCAACTACGTCGAGACCGCATTCTACCAAAGTCTGATCAGTCTCGATTTCCGCCACGTCAATTCCCAGAAGATCGGCGACCATCTTGAATAGAAATTGTTGAAGCGTATGGATATCCGCTGGTTTGTTTAACCCCAGGCTGGTCGATTGTGGTGTAGATGTCTGGATCAAGTATACGAGTAGCTTGTGGGCATATTCTCGCAGTCGCTCCTCGTCTCTGGCCGATAACACAATGACTTGCGGTGCTTCCCCATCTCCTGGGTTGATGTCAGTCGCGGGGTTTGCGGAAGGATACTCTTCTAGAACGAGATGTGCATTGGTGCCGCTGAAGCCAAAAGAGCTCACTGCGGCACGTCGCGGCAGATTGTCTTTGGTTGCCCAAGCTTTTAGCGTCGTATTGATGGTAAAGGGCGTCTCTGCCAGGCTTACATGGCTGTTCGGGGTTTCATAATGCAAAGCAGGTGGAATCTGCTGATGTTTTAAAGCGAGAAGAACTTTGATCAAGCCAGCAACGCCGGCTGCCGTTGAGGTATGGCCGATATTGCTCTTTACCGATCCTAGCGCACAATACCCTTTGCGGCTTGTATGGGCTTGGAAGGCTTCTGTCAGCGCATGGATCTCGATGGGATCCCCCAATTTAGTCCCGGTACCGTGGGCTTCGACCAGGGTTATGGTATCGGGATTGATGCCTGCCTTGGCGTAGACCTGGGTCTCTAACTCGCGTTGAGAGAGAGCACTCGGTGCGGTAATGCCCTTCGTTAACCCGTCTTGATTGATACCACTTCCTTTGATGACACCATAAATATGGTCTCCGTCGTTGATGGCATTCGCCAATGGCTTCAGTATCACAACACCAACACCTTCACCCAGCGCAATGCCGTTTGCCTGATCATCGAAGGGTTTGCAGCGACCATCGGGGGCCAACATGCCGTTTTTGCTGCAAAGGACTTGCGCGCGAGGGGTCGCCAAAAGATGGACGCCCCCAGCCAGAGCCATTTCACTCTCGCCGCTGAGAATACTTTGGCATGCTTGATGTACCGCAACCAAAGATGATGAGCAGGACGTGTCGATGACCAAGTTTGGTCCCTTCAAGTCTAGAAAGTAGGAGATGCGCGCAGCTAAGATTGCAGGCGCATAGGCTGTGGCCGAGAAGCTGTCCGCGGGCAGGTCTTGGGCCAAATAGGCATAGTCACCTGTTTCTACGCCCACAAAGACGCCACACGGGGAGCCCGATAGATCTTGCTTTGTATAGCCTGCATCCTCTACTGCATGCCAAGCTTCCTGTAAGAAGAG
Source organism: Chloroflexota bacterium (assembly GCA_039028975.1). Lineage (GTDB taxonomy): Bacteria > Chloroflexota > Anaerolineae > Caldilineales > Caldilineaceae > JAHBNG01. The sequence continues at coordinate 138,397 of JBCCHB010000006.1, read as the reverse complement.
CCGCTGTTGGGGGTCCATGAGCACGGCTTCCTTGGGGGATATGTTGAAGAACAAGGGATCAAACTGGTCAATACCATCTAAAAGACCAGCCCACTTACTATAGCTCTTATTGGGCGCTGCTGGATCTGGGTCATAATAGTCATCAAGCACCCACCGATGGGCTGGGACCTCTTCAACACAATCGATACCCTCTCTCAGGTTGTTCCAAAATTCATCGAGATTTTGGGCCTTGGGAAATCGACCAGACATCCCAATAATCGCGATATCTCGTAATGGAATTGCGCGGGATTTCTGAGCCACGCTGTCGCGCTGCGTTGAATCTGTGCGCTGTAGGCCATTTTCTGTTGGCTGTAGTTGACTTTCACTTAGTTGACTTTCCCTTAGTTGACTTTCACCTGATTGAATTCTGTCTAGTTGAGTTTGGTCTAGTGAGCCTTTGTTCGTGCTGGGTAGATATGCTCTATTTTCTCGACGACTTTCTGAAGATTCAGGCAGCGAGGTATACCTGTGCTTCAGCGCTTCGCCGTAGTGCTCAATGATATGATTCGTCAGCACGTCGAGAGCGGGATAACTAAACAGAACAGTCGGCTTGAGATATAAATCTAATCTTGTGTTGAGGGCTTCGATAATTTTGACAGCACTGATAGAGTCAACACCCAGTTCCTCAAAAGACATCTGACCATCTATTTCGGATGCTTCATATTTTAGAACGTTACGGACCTCGTCTTGCACTATTTTGCCTAGTTCATGGTCGTCAAATGTACGGACCGAATTCTCATTGGGCAAATGCTGGGCTTCTTGTTCAGCCGAAAGGTCATCCTGCTGGTGTTTTAGCCGACCAGCATCCTCAAAAATTCCCTGACTGTCGACGACCAACGCAGGATTATTCTGGATGACATGGCGATAGGGTAACGGTGCCATCAGGCGTTGATGATTGATAGCCTCCAGCTTTGCAGTGGCACGAGGTTCCACTTTTCGTGCAGTCATCAAGACATAGCTGACTAGCCCCTCGCCTAGGGAAGTATGGAGATTGTTGTACATCTCATGATAGCGCCTAGTGAGGGAATTCTCGTAGTACTCGGCCTTGACGCGCTGGTTCTGCTCAAAGTTTGCGTCATAGAGGAAGTTAGCAATCTCCTGACTTACATCTATGCTCTTTCGCAACTCTAAGTGATGCTCTGAAAATAGCGCTGCCCACTGCTCTTTGGTCGGGGTGTAGGTGCCTATCTCACTATCTTCAATTTCGGTTCTGAGGTTGGAAACAAAGTCGGCAATGATGAGGGTTCCTTCTTCGTTTAGGTGCTGAGCAATATTTCTAAAGAGCGCTGATTTGTCTTGAATATGGACCATAACCTCTAGCCCAAAGATGAGATCGTAGTGGCTTGGAAATGCATTCTGGCTGCTGTCTCGGCAGTAGACCTGAACCTGTGGTTGCACATTCTCCTGTTCGATCTTCTCTAAACAGATATCAGCTTGTTTGGGCGAAATTGTATAGCCATCCAAGCGTAGATGTGGATGCTGTTTGGCAAACCAGATCAAGTCAGAACCATAGCCACAACCGATATCCAAAGCTCGCTTGGTCCGGGCAAAGTCGACATCTCGAAACATCACATTTCTCATCTCACGATGCTTTTCTCTGATGATTTGCTCATAGGCAGCGTTTCGCTCCCCCCCAAAGAGCTTTACCCAAGAAAATCCGGCTAATGGCTCTGGGAAGGGCGCATAGTTGAGGAAAAATTCTTGGGGTAAGGCTAGATTCTCCTGCTCATCGTATGCATCATAATAGTTTGCCACTGGGCTGGGACTATTTTCGGTTTGGCCGTCATCCCTAACGTCCCTGGATGGGGTGATAAACTGGACAAACGAATCATCCTTCTTGGCAACGATAACTTGAGCTAAAGCAGATTGACAACAGTACTCTAAGGCCGCCAGCCCCTCTTCATCTGTCAACCCCTGGCTGGGCTGGCTACCGGCTGCGATGCCGCTCTCTTGCCACAAAGTCCAGTTGATGGAAAGGGTACGGCCTGAGCGTAACCCTTGAGTCCTTAACCGGTTGCGCAAGTGGGCATACTCATCCAAAAAGCGATTCCCGCTGGCATAGTCGGCACAACCTCCTAAACCAAGAACAGCGCTGGTTGACGAAAAGAGGATGAAACACTCAAGCTCTTCATCTTTGGTGACCTCGTCCAGGGTTAAGACGCCACTCATTTTGGGGGCAAGCACCCTGTCAAGTGAGGCTTTGTCTCGCTTCTCCAGTAGCCCCCCCTCAACACTACCCGCTGCATGGATGAGACCAGTCAACGGGCCGAAGGACGTCTTGATCTCAGCGATAACCCTCCGCATCTGGCTGCGGTCCGTAACATCAGCCTGGATGTAGTGGACTCTACCGTCTTGTGCCCCACTGTTTTGGGGTGCCAAGGCTTGCAGCAACACCTCTCGTTGCGGATCCAACGCTGATCGTCCTGTCAGAATCACGGTGGCATCGTACGATTTCAGCAGGTATTGAGCCACCGTGCGTCCAATTCCGCCTGCACCACCGGTGATGAGGTAGACACCATATTGTTTAAAGCACGACTGCTCAGAAATCTCCTTAGGGGTTTCTTGAGTGGTCCCGTTGAAGTCAGCGCTAGACCTATCGTCAGGCAGTTGCACTGACTCGAAGCCAAGGGCAAGGCGCTGACCATCATCTTGATAGCGAACCTCACCTCCCTCGCTATCCGAGAGATTACAAAGCTCTTGCCAGGCGATTGCCATTGCTCCTGAGCCTCTTTGCCCCGTTTGCTCTACCTCGACGAGTCGGCTCATAAGGGCTGGATCTTGGATGCGCCAAGATTGGAGATAGCCTGCCATGGCCGTATGGTGGGGAAGCGCTTGTTCACCATAGGTGTCGGCCATCACAAGCAGACGGGTTCGGCCCTTTAGGGAAATTTCATCCAAGCTCTGATTGAGGTAAAAGAGCGAATCTAATCCGTCTCTCATATCTGCTTGCACTTGGTGAGGCGCTGAACGCGACAGCAACCATTCAGTCAAACTTTCTGGACTCACAGCTTCATCCCGACAGCCCCAGCGGTGAATAATCGATAGGCCCTGCGGGTAGGGTGCAAATGCGTTGAACAAAGCTGCGTAATCGGCCGCCTTATCTGGATCGATTTGCACGCTGTTGTGCTGGAGGCCAATTGCAAATTCCTCTCCCTGAACAACGAAGATGATACGCTCAAGCGTGTTCCCCCCTTCATCCATGAGTAGACGGTTGAGCGCTGCCACCTCCTGATTATCATGACCAAAGAGAAAAATGGGACCTGTCAGAGTTTCGGACTGCCCGGCGCTGCTAGGCAGAGGCCTGGGGTGCCAAGTCGGTTGATAAAGCTGGACGGATGGTCCTATCTCCATTTCTAGCGAGTTGGTTGGGATGTTTGCCCCTATCTTTTCCGGTTGAACCACGGGCGTTCTGGGTAAGTTGCTCTCTCTGTCACCAGTGGAAGGTTCGCCGCGATCTATCCAACACCTTCGTCTGGCAAAGGGGTAGGTCGGCAGCGAAATCCGGTTTGGCAAGCCGCCTGGATATAGCTCAGTCCACTCGATATCTAGCCCTGCTACCCACAATTGGGCCAGTCGATCCAGCTCTTGATTTTGGATAGCCGTCTGAATAAAGGCTTGTCCAGCTTCTCCGCCGACCAACAGCGCTGGGTTTAGCCCATTGCCTTTGACATTACCCCGATACAGACCTTCAACCTTGGTCTGCCCCTGGTACCGCTGTAGCCGCTCACGCAACTCTTCAAGGCTCGAGACAACCACAGCTAGGCGCTCCGACATGGGCTCTCGTCCTACCTGCAACGTATAGGCGATATCGGGTAAGTGACACCCTATGGCTTCGCTCAGAGCAAGAGTGGCATGAGGCAGGGTCTTTGAGTGCTTCGATGATTCTTCCAAAAAGAAGAGCAGCTTATTCACATATGCCTGTAGGCGATCCTCATTCTTGGCCGATAGCACAATCAGATATTGCTTGTTCCCAACTCCCTGGCCCCAATCTCCAATTTCCTTATCCCTACTCCCTAATCCCTCTTCACCATACTCTTCAACGATAAGGTGTACATTAGAGCCGCCTGCGCCGAAAGAGCTAAGCCCCGCCCGTCGCGGCACGGTTCGTTGCTCACCATCGACGCACATGATAAGTCGGTCCCACGTGGTCAACTGGCGTTGCACAACAAAGGGTGTCGCCTCAAAATCAATGTGTGGATTGAGCGTCTCGGAATGAAGAGAAGGGACTAACTGCTGGTGCCGCATCTGTAAGAGCACCTTGGTTAACCCGGCAATGCCCGCGGCGGACTCCAGATGCCCAATATTTGATTTGACCGACCCAAGGCTACACGAGTGGTCGGCGGAATTTCCACTGCCAAATGCCTGGGTCAATCCTTTGATCTCGATGGGATCACCCAAGGCCGTGCCGGTCCCGTGGGCTTCTATGTAGCTAATTGTATCGGCCTCGATTCCACTCTGGGACAGAACTTTGGCTATCAAGCTGCGTTGCGCTTGGGGATTGGGCACTGTGTAGCCGCTGGTTCGACCGCTGGCATTCATGGCACTGCCCTTGATCACCCCGTAAATTGGGTCGCCATCGGCTTGCGCTTGGGCAAGCGGCTTTAACAGAACGGCGCCGACTCCTTCACCATCTACAAAGCCATCGGCACCGGCCCCAAATGCCTTCACTTTATCATCTTGGGCCAGCATATTCATTGCCGACATCCGCATATATTGGCTCGGATGAATAATCAAATTGACGCCGCCAGCCACAGCGAGGGCACACTCGCCTCGCTTTATGCTCTCACACGCCAGGTGAATGGCCGTCAATGAGGAAGAACAGGCTGTATCGACAGCTAAACTTGGTCCATGCCAGTCAAAGAGGTAAGAGACACGATTGGCAATGGACCAATAAGAGGTTGGTGCTGGGGTCGCCCCTCCATGGCGTACCTGGCTATAGCCAGCATTCATCACCCCGACGAAGACCCCCACTTCTTGAACTTTCGCCAGCGTTGCACGGCTGTAACCCGCATCCTCTACTGTGGCCCAGACCGTCTCCAAAAATAGCCGCTCTTGGGGATCCATCAGTTCGGCTTCACGCGGGGAGATATTGAAAAAGAATGGGTCAAATTTATCGATATCATCGATAAAGCCGCCCCAGTGGCTGTAGATGTGGCCGAAGTTTTCGCGATCTTGGAAGTTACTGTCCGGCTCGTCATAAAGCCGGTAGTCCCACCGTTCTGGAGGAATCTCGCGAATGCAGTGGCGACCAGCTTTGATGTTCTCCCAAAATTGCTCCAACGTCTCGGCCATAGGGTAGCGTCCGCTCAACCCGATAACGGCTATGTCTTCGCTGTTATCGTTGGACAACCTGCCAGTTGTCGGTATCGTTTGAGATGAGGTCGGGAATTCACCTTTATGCGGATCGTAGATTCCTTCTTGGGTAGCATTAGGTATGGTTGCTGGCTGAAAACCATTTTCTCTCGCTTTAGTTGGAGTTACTTCTGGTCGCTTTTGCCACAGGCACACCAACTGATGAAATTGCTCTTGATTGACGGCCATTTCGAATAGCCGCCATCCCGTACGGTCATCCAGGGGTGTCTGCCCGGCCTTAGTAAGCGTATTTAGAGCTGCTGACGTGGTTCGCATTCCTCCGTGTTCCCACAGCGGCCAGTTGATGGAGATGGTGTGTCCATAACGCGCTCCTTGCGCGACCTGGCGCTGCCTGTATGCTGCAAACGTATCCAGAAAGCGGTTAGCGTACCCATAATCAGCCTGGCCTACATTCCCAAAGACGGCCGTAGTCGATGAAAAGAGCACAAATAGGTCAAGTTCGTCTTCTGCCAAGAGTCGATCCAGGTAGAGCGTACCCTGCACTTTTGGTTCTATCACCGCACCCAGTTGGGCAAACGTCTTCTGTGGAATCAGCGCATCCTGAATCACGCCAGCCGCGTGAATCATACCATGAATTTTGCCAAATTGATTTCGGGTTTGGGTAACAACCGCTGAAACATCTTCCAAAGATGTCACATCTGCTTGCTGATAGCAAACGGATCCGAACGCTAGGCTCTTTAAGTAGTCAATCTGCTGCGCGTTAGTTTCATTAAGCGGGGAGCGCCCAACGAGAACCAGATTGGCGGCATAGTTTCTGAGCAGACCTTCAGCCACAATTAGACCGATGCCACCAGCACCGCCGGTAATGATATAGGTTCCTTCATTGCGCAATTGAGGCGCGGCTGTTTTGGCGTTGGTATCTTCCTTAAGAACACACGGCTCAAAGGATTGAACTTGGCGTCTGCCCAAGTGGTAGCGAATATGTGAACCGCCTTTCACTTGCCCGACAGACTCGTCTCTGATCAAGGGTAAGAGCTTACGAGTAGAATCAGATTCTAGCTCAACTGCCTTGAAGCGAAATTTAGGGTTCTCTTGCTCCAACGTTTTGCCAAAGCCGAGCATGGCCTGATCTAAACAGGCCTGCAAGGAATCTTGGGTCCGATAGAGATAGAGTAGCGTTACGTCTTGGGGGATCTTGGCTTTGATCAGGCTGCTGGCTATTTGAACGAGCACATGTAGATGATGTCTCAGATAACTTTCTATCCCCTCAACCTGCCCTTCCGCCAAATCGAGAGCGCTATTCTCCAGGTGGCTTAAAAAGACAACGGTGCTAGGAATTTGGTTCTTCTTTTTCAACGCAGCGATAAGGTTGGGCCACGCATTGACATTCTCTTGCTCGAGAATATAATAATTGTCGTCAATTTGCTGGGCTTGTTGGCCTGGAGCGACAAAGAGCCAAGAGGCTCCAACATCCATTTGATGCCACAACTGCGCTTTTATATTCAGCTCCGTTTGAAAACCGGAGTTTTTCATCTCCTGTAGATGCATCGGAAAACTCCGGTTTTCAAAGCGACCACGGTATAGCGTCTCAATAGCATTTCTATTGGGACAGTATAGCAAGGTATGTTTGGTGCCAGGACCAGATTCAAGATTAGCCGGTAGTGGCTGCTCTCTCCATTGGGGCTGGTAAAAGGACGCTTCAAATGACTGTTTCACTTCTTCGACCGCAGGTTCTGCTAACAGATGATTTGCAACCGGGTGATCTTTACCTGTTGGGAGCGGTTGGTCTGGTAATGGATTTGGCGATTGCTCATCCGCAGCCCCTGCCTGGGATAGGTATCCTGCCAATTCAGCAATTGTCGTATATTCAAAGAGCAAGGTCGGATAGAGCGTCAACCCATATCGAGTTTCCAAATCCTTGGTCAATTCCAGTAGATTGATCGACTCCAACCCTATTTCATAAAAGGGGATATCGGGAGATATGTCAGCGTCAGGCGTATCAAGAATACCGGCTATCTGCCGTTGAAGATAGCTGGTGATAGCCTCATCTGTGTCGGTGCCCCTGTGGCCATCGTTGCGTCTGCCGTCCTTGGTAGGTCCATCGCTGCCACTGTTCTTATCAAGATAATTTTGACCGAAACCGTTGGTCGGCAGAGACAAATTTGGCAATACCTCTTCATTAGCCCCAACGATTGATGCTCTATCTACTGCTAGCATAGATTCAATAGGGTTCGCTTTGGCACCCTCTTCGACGGGAAGCGTCTGGCCCACCAATTGGTTAATCAAGCGTGCTTCGCGAATCCGTTTTGCCGTAAGGTCGGTAAACTCGGCAATAATGCGCCCCGTCTCGTCATAGATAGTCAGATCACATGCGACCAGATCCGGCAGGCGAGCCGGGTCAACAGTTGATCCTGGAGAGCTGGTAAAGACATAAATCGTCTGTGGAAACGGGTGATAGAGAGCAAATTGACGAATGGAAAATGGTATGTAGGGAACTGTTCCATTTTCAGAATGACCATGTTGTAACAAACCCACAAGGGTCGCACCATCCAGAAAAGCAGGGTGTGCGTAAAATTTGTGACGAAATTTTTCAGCCAGCTCGCCTAAATGTAGAATAGCCAGTCGTTCGTTGTTCCTCTGGTAGACCGTACCCAGCGTCTTCATAAATGGACCGTGCTCGATGTCGGTCGCGCGCGCCGTAGCATAGCTCTGATCCACATCCCGCTGTTGCGCAGCCGATGCGATGAAACCTGGGATGTCAAAAAGTGGCTGACTCACCGGCTGGTTCTCAGATAGCGAGAGGCTACACTCCATCACATCAACCCATGCTTGCTCCAGCGGCTCGTACGCTATAATTTTCTGGCTCTGCACCTGAACTTGCCATACCTGCTCTGTTTGCCTAGTGAAGGTAAGGCGCAGCTTCTGATCAAAGGATTCATGGGTAGCAATCGGCTGCTTGAAGAGAACTCGATTTAAGACGAACTCACTATGCCCCAACGCCTTGTTGCCCAATCGGTAGGTCATATCCAGTAAGGTTACCCCAGGCATAATCCGTACACGATGTACCTGATGGTCGCGCACGATGAAATTGTCATGAGCAACCACCAGCTCGAATTGAAGGACGTTTTGATCGTTCATGAGTTTTTTCCTGGGGGTATGATTTCGAACTCTTCGTCAAAGAAACGCATAAACTTTTCCTCCAGGCGGTTGCTTTCATCTCCCTCGCTTGATCTTGTCGCGGAACCGGTAGTCGGACTAGTAGTCGGATCGGTTGTAGAGCCAGGGAAGTCGGGCGGAGATTCTTCTGTTGGCCAATAGCGTCTTCTGTTGAAAACGACAGGAGCGCCGCGCGGTGCTAGGTCCGCACGATGGCTCTTAGGTATCCCGTCATCGCTAACAATGAGGTGGGCGTTGTGTCCCCCAAGACCAAAAGCGCTAACACCTGCTCGATGGATACCACCCTCACCTTGCCATTCGGTAGGCTGCTGTACGGGATAGAAGGGCGACTCGGCAAAGTTAAAGCGTGGATTCGGTTTTGTACAGTGGATGGTGGGTGGTAGCGCTTGATGGGTGATGGACAATAAGACCTTGATCATACTGGCGGCTCCTGCGGCGCTTAAGAGATGACCAATATTGCTCTTTACGCTTCCAACTCCACAAAATTGGCGGTCGTCGGTCTTTTGCCCAAAGGCGCTGGTAAGACCTTTTAGCTCAATCGGATCGCCAATCAGGGTTCCGGTTCCGTGGGTTTCCACATAAGTAATGGTGCGGGGTTCGACCTGGGCCTTGCACAACGCGCGTTCGACCAAGGCTTGTTGCGCCTCTGGGTTCGGGGTGGTAATGCCCATGGTGTACCCGTCCTGGTTGATGGCTGAATCCTCGATGACCCCATAGATCTTATTCCCATCTGCAATGGCGTGCTCAAGCGACTTCAAGACCAACACACCACACCCTTCACCAATACCGATGCCATTGGCGCTCTCGTCAAAGGTCTTGCAGCGTCCATCGGGCGACAATACTTGGGCAGCGCTCATGGCGAGGTAATAAGATTCATCCAGCAGAATATCTACCCCACCGGCTAAGGCCACTATACACTCGCCCTGCCTGATGCTCTGTATGGCCAGATGGATGGCCGTTAGGGAGCTGGCACACGCTGTATCGACCACCATGTTTGGTCCTTTAAAGTTATAGATGTGGGCGAGATGGGCGGCAATGAAGTTTTGACCCATGCCAACAATCACATCTTTTTGCAAAGCGTCCAGCTTATCAGCAAAGTTGCTCACTCGTGACCCGACAAAGACCCCGACAGCTTGGCCCCACAGATCCTTTTTACCATAGCCAGCATCGGCCAATGCCTCTGCACTAACCTCCAGCCACTGCCGCTCCAGCGGATCGATTTGCGGGGCTAGCGATTCTGGAATGCCGAAGTATTCGGGGTCAAACGCTTCGATATCAGCTAAAAATGCTCCCCACTTGCTAATGCTCTTTCTCTGTTGGTGCCTGCTCTTTTGGATATCCCCATTCTGGTGATGCCCATTCTGGTTATTTCTATGCTGATTGCGCCCAGTTTGGCTCCCATATGGATCATAATACGCTTCAATGGACCAGCGCGAGCGAGGCACCTCCCGAATACTGTCTCGCCCACTGATTAGGTTATGCCAATAGCGTTGCAGAGTGGGCGCATCTGGGAAATGGCAGGCCATGCCGACGACGGCGATTTTGGATTGGGTTTGCGGTTGCGCTTGGGGCGAACTCTGTGTGGCTACATCGACAGACGGCTGGCTCTGCACGACTTGCGATTCTGCATTTGACTGCTGAACCATAACAGCTGCAGCAATTTGTCCATTTTCGGGTTGATTATCTCCCGTTTCACTTTCCCGAAGATCGGCCGTATCCGCTGGCGAAGTTCGGTCTTGAGGCACCTTATCCAACGCTTCTGGATATGTTGTCACGAGATATTCGCTCAACGTTTGGATTGTTGGATAGGCTAGAACCATGGCGGGGTCCATCTTCACCCCAGACAATTCTCGATCGATACGTGCAACCAATTGCCCCAACAGCAGGGAGTCTGCGCCAAACTCTTGAAGAGGGACTGTCACCTCTAGCTTATCCTGAGGGACCTTCAATTCTTCACTCAATACGATCTTCAACCATGCCGTCACCGCTTCTACAGCGCGGTCGTCTTGAAACGGAGCTGAGTCTGCCTCGGTCGTTGTGCTGCCGACATTGTCGATAGTTGGCTGCGTCGTTTCTGGCCTGTTATTTTGCTTTAACTCTCGTGGCTCAACGAGCGATTGCTTCGAAGCTGTCTCCAGCATCTCCAACTGCTGCATAACAATTCCGTTACTCTCGGCAACGATAATCTGTTGACCTAACTCATAAGCATGCTGATCAACAAACTGACAGCGAGCAAACCCTTCTGCATTCAGGAGCTGTGCCCAGGTTTCGGCAGATAAAGCAGGACACTCTGGCAGCCGGATCGCTCTGTCTTCAAAGAGCCACCATCCATCCAATAAACCAAAGGTTAGGGTGGCAAAATCTTGTCTTGTGCTCAACTCATTCAATACCAAGATGCCATGTTGTTTGAGCGGTGCCTTGGCCTGTTGTAGCGTCTGTTGCATATCGCGAGTGGCGTGAAGCACATTGGCCGCGATGACTATGTCAAATTGCCCGTATGGAACATTCTGGCCTGCCAAGGGCTTTTCCACATCAAATTGTTCAAAGCGCAGATAGGCTGCATCAGCTTGATAAGTCTTGGCGGCATGGTGTAGAAACAGATCAGATATGTCGGTGTAGAGATAGTCAATCTTATCTGCATAGGTTTTGAGACGGTTGAAGACAAAGCGACTGGTACCTCCCGTACCTGCACCGATCTCTAAAATGCGGATTTTTTGGTTCGGGCCCAAATCGCGCTGGCGCGCTTCCACAAACCCAGTCGCCACATCGGCCACGCGGGCATTGAAGTAATCGGCAATGGGGCTTCCTTGGTAGATCTCCTCCACAAGCTCGACGGACCCATTAGGAAATAGAACGTGGGTGGCACTCGTCCTGCCAGTTAACACGTTTGGTAGGGCGGATAAGCAAGTCGTCAACAGATCAACGTGCGGACGGATGTCACTGTGGCCTGCGACTACACTTGTACCGACCTGCTGTAAATCACTGGTTTCGAGCCCCGCGATTTTGGCCTCATTAAGGGTAATATGGTTCTGGGATTCGACAACGATTCCGTGACGTTTCAGAATTGAAAGCATAGCGTCAAAAAGACGATGATACTTGTCGGCAATCTGCAACCTATCCATCAATTCTGCCTGGGGGAGGGGTTGCGTCAGCCATTGGTGCCACCCTAATTGATTGAGGCCTCGCGCTAATCCCACGAGAATTAACTCATCAAATAGGGTCTCCGAGGCAGATTGTCGTTGCTGGATTGGGGTCAGTTCATGGCTGCGGTTAGGCAAGCTGGCAAGCGTTTCTGCTAAATAGGAAGGTTGACTGAAGGGCAAGCGTTTTACCTCTGTAATTCCTTCCACCTCGAATGATGATTTACCAGCGACATCGATCCCCATCAGCTGATCCATCTGGCACTCAATGCTTTTTTGGAAGATTTCAAATCCTTCGCCATCTGCCAAGATGCCGACACCCCGTGCTTCCAAAAGCGCTGCCAATTCTGGCTCTAATGAGGAACGCCAGAAGCCCCAGTTAAGGGTAATCACTGGCCAATGCGCCTTGGTCCTAATGGTGTGGGCAAAGGCATCCATGAATGTCGAACCGGCGGCATAGTGGCTCAAATCGATGGCGCCTGAGAAGGAGAAGGCTTGGGCCGACGAGAAGAAACAGAAGAAGTCGAGCGGTTCCTGGGCAAAGCCGCGATAGAGATTGATACTTCCCTCTTTTTTGACGCCTAGTCCCTGGGCAAGCTCGGCCTCGGTCATTTTGGTTAGGCTGGCCTGAGCCAGGGCTAGACCGCAATGGATGAGGCCATTTAGCCGCGTCCCTTGTGCCTTAACCCCGTCGAGTGCTGTTTGCACCTGTTCAAGTTCTGTCACATCCACTGGCATATAGATGGGGGCCGGGCCCCATTGCCCAATCTGGTCGATTTTTTCCTGAATCGGCGGATCCACCTTGCGGCGGCCCCACCAGATAACCTGAGCCTGATATCGCTGGACCAATTCTCTGGTCAGCGCAAAGCCAATGGAGCCAGCTCCCCCTACAATCAGATAGATGCCATTCATTTTGAAGGCTTGTTCTTGACTCTGTTCAATTTGATGCTGGTCAACTTGCCCATGCTTAATTTGCTTATATTCATTGCCCACGCCATCAAGGCTCGTGGATTCAAGGTCCATAGATTCAAACTGGGTTGGGGTGAAATGCCGTACAAATCTTGTTCCTCGATACAAAACGACTGGTTTCCCGCGCGGATTGGCTGGCTCTTGGTCAATTCTCTGCAACAGATCTGGGTGCAGCGTTGCGTCTCGTAGTGATGATTCACTTAAGTCCATATGCCTCATGGCAATGTGCGGAAACGTATGGGCGATGCCGTAGGCTAAGCCGGTGATATCAGCAGATAAGGATTGAACCCTGCGATTGGCAACGCGATGAACATTTTGGGTAAAGATGAAGAGGTCTACTAATCTGTTCAGCATCCCCTCACTATTCAACGCTTGGATCAAACGCAACAAACTGAGGAGCCCAAGGGTCTCGCTGTTGTGGACTAAATCCCGATCCAGGAACGCTTCGTCAGTTTGATACTCATATAGCCCACCCAAGAAATAGATCTGGTCAGGTGCAGGCATTTCCTTGATTGCGGTCGTGATGGCAGCCGGATCATGAACATCGACCACCCAACTATTCTCTCGGAGTCGCTCCGTTCTGGTGCCCAGCCGAAGTTGAAATGCACTCCCATGGCGTTGCAGAATCGCTTGCTCGAAGCCAAAGCTGTTTTCATGATAGACAACCAAGCAGGTACCCGATGGATTCTCCGCTTCTTTGGTAGGTTCTAGCAGTGGCTCACGGATCCAGCGTGGGATGTAGGTTAATTGCCGCGAAGACCCTCGTTCTGGCGGCCCAGTATATAACCATTCAGCCCCCTGAGCTTGTCGAAGGGGCGCTGCGGCTTCGACAAGTTCAGCCGACACGGGGGCGTAAACGGCTACCTCGGTTTCGGGGATATTGGAGTTCAAATGGCTTATTTGTTGGTCAATGGGCGCTAGCCAACAGCGCTCCCGAGCAAAGGGGTAAGTAGGCAGGCTGATTCGGTTGGGCTTCTGCGGCCCATAGAGCAAACCCCAATCAATGTCTGCGCCTGATACCCATAAACGGGCTACTTGTTCGAGCTTGCCTTTACGGATCCATTTGCCGATTGCCTCTTGAATGTCCTCATCTTGGGCCAAAATGCTTACTGTTCGTTCTTCTTTCGGTACCTCTCCCTCATAGAGATCCTCAACGTACCCCTCTTGGTCGACATAGGCAGCTAATCGACTGCGCAACGTATCCATGTCTGCCACAACGAGGGCCAAGCGGCTATTCATGGCTTCACGACCTACTTGTAGGGTATAGGCAATGTTAGTCAAGGATGCGGATGGTTGCTCCCTTCGACTATGCTCGGGGTAAGAGTTAAGGGTTGATGGTGAACGGTAATTTGGAGTCACATCGGTAGAGTGTGCAGAGAGGTGTGGTACGATGCTTGCGATGGACGTCTCCTCGTTCCAAAAGGCATTGGGAAGTTCGCAGCCATATCGTTCTTCTAGCATCATTTGCAAGCGGTTGCGCTGCACTGTATCCAGCCCACAGTCTGCGAAAGTCTGCTCAGCCTCAATTTCTGTGATGTCAACGCCGATCATCTCGGCGACCAGTTCCCGTAACGTTTGCTCAAGGACCTGGGACGTCATGGTTGTGTTGATTGCCTGCGGTACCGATCTTAGCGTTGGCTCTTGCTCTAAGTATGTCAAAAGTATTTGTGCATAGACCCGAAGCCGCTCTTCATTCTTAGCAGACAATACGATAAGCTGCTGACTGCTGACTGCTGACTGCTGGCTGCTGGATTCGCCCTGGCCAAGGGTGGCTGATGGCTGGTATTCTTCGATAATGAGGTGAGCATTGGCACCGCCGGCACCGAATGAGCTAAGCCCTGCCCGCCGCGGCACGGCCTGTAACACGCCGTTAATTTCCTGTACGGGCTGCTTCCAGGAGACCAATTCTTTCTGTACTCGGAATGGCGTAGCCTCAAATTCGATGTTCGGATTGAGCGTCTCCGCATGGATAGTGGGGACCAACTGTTGATATTTGATCTGCAACAGTACCTTGGTCAACCCGGCAATACCCGCGGCAGACTCCAAATGACCAATGTTGGACTTGACCGAGCCGATCGCGCACGTATGTCCAGCAGACTGCTCGCTGCCAAACGCTTGACTCAACCCTCGGATCTCGATGGGATCTCCCAAGGCTGTCCCGGTGCCGTGGGCTTCCATATAGCTGATGCTCTCTGGCGCGACCCCACTCTTTTCCAACGTGGCGGCAATCACGCGGGATTGGGCAACAGGATTCGGTACAGTGTACCCGTTGGTCTTGCCGCCATGATTGATGCTGGAACCTTTGATGACACCATAGATGACATCACCATCTGCTTGGGCTTGAGCCAGGGGCTTGAGCAACACCGCGCCGACTCCTTCACCGGGGACATAGCCGTCGCCCCCTTCACCAAAGCTGCGGCAACGACCGTCGCTAGCGGCAAATTTGCCTTGGGCTAGCTGCAGATATTTGTGGGGGTGGATGGATATGTTGACCCCACCAGCGAATGCTGCGGCACATTCCCCACACCGGATGCTCTCACAAGCCAAGTGTATACTCGTTAACGAAGAGGAGCACATGGTATCGAGGGCGATGCTTGGCCCATTCAGATTGAGGACGTAGGAGACCCGATTGGCGATGGATGCATAGGACGAACTGAGGCGTACCTCTTCCTGGCTATAGAGCTGGTATTCTCCCCACATCACGCCCACAAAGACGCCCACTCGACCCTGCATCTGAGTAGCCAGCGCCTGTCGGGTGTACCCTGCATCTTCGAGCGTCTGCCAGACAGTTTCAAGGAAGAGCCGCTCTTGGGGATCCATGACTTCCGCTTCTCGAGGCGAGATCTTGAAGAAGAGGGGATCAAATTTGTCAACGTCGGGCATAAAACCGCCCCATTTGCTGTAGCTCTTACCTCGTTTGTTCTTGTCTGCATCGTAGTAACGCCTGTGATCCCATCGGTCTAGCGGGATCTCGGTAATACAATCTCGACCCGCTTTGAGGTTTTCCCAAAAGTCGGTCAGATTTTCGGCCATAGGGTAACGACCACCCAACCCAACGATGGCGACCTCATCGGCAGAGGTATCTTTAGACGCGGTCCCGCTTGCAGCCTCTGCTGCTTCCTGTGCTCCGTTACCGGCAGAAGCTGTACGTTGCAACCAGCGGTTGTGTAGCGAGTGGAATGCCAAGTCCGCGGCAATAGTCTGAGTTGTTTCTGATTCAGATTGTAGTCCTTCTGTCTCTCCCCTCTGTTTGTTGCCTACCGCTTCTGTTTCCCCAGGAATTAATGTCAGAAGTTTCTGCAGCTTGGCTGCATGGGCATCCACAAAATAGCGGGCTAGATCGGTCAGGCTTTGGAATTCAAAGAAGAGAGTTTTGGGCAATTCGCCAAAGTGCCGCTCCAACTGACGGGTCAGGCTCAAAGCTAGAATCGAATCAAAACCATATTTTTCCCACGGTGCATTGGCATCTATGTGGGTGGTTGGCATCTTTAATACACTGGATAGTTGTGCCTTGAAATAACGTTCAGTTGCTTGAAGGAGCGGGGGCGTTTCGGTTCGCTCACCAAATACTGCAGCTGCAGAGGGTAAATCTTCTGTGGGCAAATTTTCTGGGGCTTTACCGTGGTCGCTTCCAAACGAAGCCGCGTATAGATGAGCCTTCATTTTCCGTTCATCACCCGCAGTGACCAGTAGCTGGCAGACGTCGGGTTGAGCCAGTGCGGCTTCAAAGGCGCTGATTCCAGCAGATGCATCCAGGGCCACCATGCCAATTTCATGCTGGAGCCAGTCACGAGTCTCTTTATCGACTGTCATGCCGCCAGCGTCCCACAATGGCCAGTTGATAGACAAGGTACGTCCCGACCGTTTACCCGCCTCAACCAAGGATTGACGATAGTGGGCAAAACTATCCAGAAAGGCGTTGGCGGCTGCATAATCTGCCTGACCCACGTTGCCCAGTACGCCAGTCAACGATGAGAAGAGCACCAAAAAATCCAGCGGTTCGTCAATCGTGGCGGCATCAATGTTGAGGGAGCCAAAGACTTTAGGAGCCAGCACCGCCTCAATCTCTGCTTCCGTTTTGTTGACAAACAAGCTGTCGCGCAGAACGCCCGCGCTGTGAATGATCCCATTGAGTGGCCCATACTCATCTTTGATGCGCTGGATGATACGCTCCACATCTTCCTTGCGGCTAACGTCGGCTTGGAGGTAAGCGACCGTTCCACCGATATTCTTTAATTCTGATAGGGTCTGCTGAGCGGCCTCATTTAACATTGAACGACCACTTAGAATGACGGTAATGCCTTGGTCATACGCCAATTTGGTGCTAGCAAGCAGATGACGTGCGAAGATAAGGCCCAAACCACCCAAACCACCAGCGATCCAGTAGACGCCGCCTGGTTTGAGGTGGCCTCCCACAGTTGGCGCACTTGCTGGCAGGTCAATGCGCTCTAAGGTCTTAACCGTCCGCACACCGTCGCGGTCGTAGCGTATCTCCATCTCCTGGAAAGTATTTAACTTCATTTCCTGACCTAGCAAGGAAACCAAGCTATTTGTAGTTACTGAATCGGTAATGATGATCTTGCCGCGCACGTTGGGTGCCTCTAGGCGGGCCGTCTTCAGCAGACCCACCAGCGGCGCATAGAGATAGTGGGTGATGCTCTCGTCGGCCACGACCAATACCGGATATGGCGTCTGCGAAGGATTGCTGCCCGCTCCTCTTTTGACCGCACTCTTTAGCAGCAAGCAACCTTCTTGTACCAGCTTGGTTACTACTGCACCTTCATCTGAGGCCAACAGAGGATATGAGAGAACTTCAGCCTCTGGGAAGGTCGTCGTAACATGAGCCACCACATCCTCGCCTATCCCAATCAGCAGAAGGGATGCCCTCGTTTGTTCCTTGCTGTCTCTACTACTTATGACTGGCGCATCATTCCCTATTGCTAATGGCTTGACCTGCCAACTAGGGACGCTGTAGATGATGTTGTGGTGGCTTTGCGAAGGCGTAGCCCGCCCCATAAAGCCTTTCAGCGCTACGCAGATATTGCCTTGATGGTCTGTCAACGTAATGTCATATTTTACAATCTGGCCACCAGGCGTTGAGTAGTTGCTCTGTGGCAGCTCAATGTTGAGTCTATCCGACTTCAGAGAATCCAACTCTGGGCTACGTTGAACATAGGCGTAGAGTTGGCTGGGCAACTCGCTGTAGAGGGTAACAGTCTCCACAGCAAAAGGCAGAAACGCAGACCCCTCATCTTGAAGACCCTGGCCAATAGCGAACCCCAATGCTGATTGCAAGGCCGCGTCTAGCAAGCTAGGGTGAAGGAGAAACCTTTCATCGTCAATGGCGACGGTATGCTCGGTTTCGGTTGCCTGGGTCTCGGTTGGCAATCGAAGTGAGGCCAGTGCTTCCTCTTGGTTGTATTCGAGCTGGCTTAGCCCCTGGAAGGTCGATCCATACGCTATCCCATGTGCTCGAAAATGCTGATAGCAGGTGGCGCCCTCAACGTGGGCGGTGCAGCGAGATTGGATAGCAGAAATATCTAACGTTTTTAGGGAATCCAGAGAAAGCGGTGTCGTCGAATCGCCAACGACCAATCTCCCTTGGCTGTGAATCAGACGGTCGGATTGATGAACAGTGCTGATCTCAAAGTCTATCTCGCTCTTGTGATGATTCTCACTGCTTGTTGATGAATAAAGACCAGTAGGATAAAGTCCAATCTGGGCTTTCAACCCTTCATTGTGGGACCCTTCATGCTCAACCACCATGGGCCTTATCCACATCACGTCTTTGAGTTGGAGCACCCGTTGCTCTCTGGTGGCCATCTCTGCGCTGGCCCGGGCCATTTCGAGGTAGGCGACGCCAGGCAACACGCGTTCGCCCTGCACCTGATGGTCTCTCAAGAAAAACTCGTTCCCCGTCAAGAGAGTGCTGAAGCGTTGCTCTTCTAAGTCAGAGATGTTCTTGTGAACTAGGGGATGTAATATCTCTGGATCGACTAATTTGGCGTTGTAAATTGAGGGAGAAGCTACCCCGGCTGTGGCGTATCCATTTTGACCTACGTCCGCGATCCAATGTCGTTCCCGGGTGAAGGGGTAGGTCGGTAGAGGAATGCGAGTAGGCTTCTCGGTTCCATAGAGAAGATGCCAGTTGATCTCTACCCCTTTGACCCAATTTGCTGCTAGCTGGGTCAACTGGCCCTGCATAACCCATTGCTGGACCAATGCCTGGCTCTCTTCGTTATGGCCAAACGCGTCCAAATCTGCTTCGTCTACTTCAACTGTTCCCCAGTAACATTGATCGATTGAGGTTTCTCCAGCAATGTAAGCGGTTAACTTGTCACATAGCTCCTCTATATCCGTAACAACCAAAGCCAACCGAGTTTCCATGGACTCACGCCCCACTTGCAACGTATAGGCAATATTGAGCAAGTGGTAAGCGGCAAGTGGCTGGGTATTTGGCAACTTAGACGACTCTTCCAAATAGACCAGCAACTGATGGGCATATACCCGCAGCCTTTCCTCATTCTTCGCCGAAAGCACAATCACCTTGGGCTTGCCGTTCTCCGAAGCCGTAGCCTTCTGCAACCCTGCAAACTTGCCCCCTTGCAACTTTTCTGGATACTCTTCCAGCACTATGTGTGCGTTGGCCCCGCCAAATCCAAAAGAGCTGACACCAGCCCGCCGGGGAATAGGCCGGGCAGACGCATCGATTAGGGGCATCCATGCCTGTGTTTTGGTCACCAAATAGAAGGGGCTATCTGTCAGGTCGATGTAGGGGTTCTGTTCCTCCACATGGAGGGTCGCTGGCAGGGTTTGGTGCCTCATGGCCAATAGAACCTTTAGCACGCCAGCCATGCCTGCTGCACTCTCTAAATGACCTACGTTGCTCTTGACGGCCCCCAACCCACAGTGGGGCTGGCTAGGTTTCGTATGGCTAGATTGTTGATAGAGTCTTGCAAAGGCTTGTTTCAGTCCGTTGATTTCAACTGGGTCGCCTAGGGCTGTGCCGGTGCCGTGGGCTTCAATGTAACTAACTGACGCCGGATCGATATTAGCCTGTTGGTAGGCGCTAACCAGCAGATCGGCTTGGGCCTGTGGGTTTGGTGCGGTCAAAGAGTGGGCTTGACCGCCGTGGTTTTCAGCCGTACCACGGATGATCGCGTAGATATGATCACCATCCGATTCTGCTTGTGCCAACGGTTTTAGAAGGACAGCCCCTACTCCCTCGGCGCGCACATAGCCATCAGCTCGCTTATCGAAGGTCTTGCAGCGCCCATCTTCGGCCAACATGCCAGCTTTGCTAAAGGTGACGTGTAGCTGGGGCGTGAGCATCACATTTACCCCACCCGCAATGGCCAGGGTACAGCTACCGCTGCGAAGGGCTTCGACCCCACGGTGGATAGCAATTAAAGCGCTGGAACAAGCGGTGTTGATTGGCTGACTTGGACCGTGAATATCTAGGAAGTAGGAGATGCGATTGGCCAGCACAGAGTGGCTCATGCCAGTGGTGCTGTGGGCCTCCATATCTGCCTGATGGGTGCGCAACAATTCCTCATAATCATTGGCGGCAACCCCTACAAATAGACCTGTTTGGGTACCTGCCAGAGCGCTTGCTGGGTAGCCCGAGTCTTCGATGCAATGCCAGACGGTTTCCAAAAAGAGGCGCTGCTGGGGATCCATCAGTTGGGCTTCCCAGGGAGAAATTTTGAAGAAGGAAGCATCGAATTTATCTATATCGGAGATAAAGCCGCCCCATTTGGCTCTTGTCTGGTGACCGTTGACTTGGTTATTGTCCTGGTCAATACCCTTCCCCTTGCTCTCCCCATTTCTGTGGACATCACCATAGTAGTCCCGCCAATCCCAGCGGTCCGGTGGAATTTCGGTGATCAGGTCATCTTCATTGGCCAAGTGCTGCCAGAACGCATCCAAATCGGAAGATCCTGGCATCCTCCCACTCATGCCGATAATGGCGATGGCCTCGTTCCCCCCATGTTGGTTTGTCTCCTTTTGCATCTCACCTTGTATTGTCTCTTTATCGGATGCAAGCGCTGTGCCTTCCCTTTTTTGAGGAGAATTAGGATGGGATGGTAGGAAGCGTTTCTCCGGTACGGTTGCCAACGGAACTTGAGCCTGCGCTTGAATCTGAGAACGCAGATGGTCACCATACTCTTCTGTCAAGTATTGACTTAGGGATGCCAGAGTATTGTGTTCAAATATGAGCGTCGGCATCAGCGCCAAATCATAGCGTTGATTGAGCCAATTCGTCAGTTCAGTGAGGGTGATTGAGTCAAAGCCATACTCGTTCAGGTTTTTGTTCTCACTCACGTTCTGGATGGGAATCTTCAAGACATGAGCGACCGCTTCCATCAGAGCGATATTGAGTTCTTTCGCTAGCAAATCTTCATCGCTGTCACTCTGCACTAACGGCGCAGAAGGTACTGACGTAGAAGCCAACATGGGTGCCAAAGTATCTGACAAGAGCCTGTCCCGCACTCTCTCGGCCGCACCGTAGGCGATGAATATCTGCTGTCGAACAGATGCCATGGCTCGCTCAAATGCTTGAAGTCCCGAATTAGTCGGCAGCGCGACCATGCCCGTTTGGCGTGCCACCAATTCCAGCGCCTCCTCATTGATCGTCATTCCTCCCTCTTCCCAGAGCGGCCAGTTGATGGAGAGGGTACGGCCCGAGCGCTCTCCAGCACGAACTAGGCTTTGACGATGATGGGCAAAGGCGTCTAGAAATGCGTTGGCCGCGGCATAGTCCGCCTGGCCAACATTCCCCAACACACCGGTAATCGATGAGAAGAGCACCATAAAATCTAGCGGCTCATCTTGGGTCGCGGCATCAATATTGAGGGTACCACTGACTTTGGGGGCCAGCACGGCTTCCAGATCCTCTGCCGTTTTGTTGATAAGCAAACTATCTCGCAGTAACCCAGCACAGTGGATGATGCCATTGAGCTGACCATACGCTTCTTTAATATGCTCTACCACGCGTTGTACATCTGATAGTTGGCTGATATCGGCTTGCAGGTAGACGGCCGTTCCGCCAGCCTGATTCAAGCCCGCTAGCTGTTGTTCTCTAACTTCGTCTAACCCAGATCTATCCCGTGGTTCTCGACCGCTTAGGATGACGGTGATCTGTTTGCCTCTCCCGAGCAGATAGCGAGCAAAAGTGCGACCTAGGCCACCCATGCCTCCCGGTATCCAATAGACGCCACCTGACCTCAGATAAGGTATCTCTTGCTGAGGGGCTGTATCTGGCGCAAATTCGCACAGCGTTTTAACAGAGCGCTTGCCTGCGTCATCGTAGCGTACCTCCACATGTCGAAAGCCTGCTGTCGCAATCTCCTGCTTTAATAGTGGTATCAGATCGTCGTATTCTAACTGGGCCAGGGCAACGGTCTTACCCTGGATTTGAGGATGTTCCAGTTTAGCTGTATGGAGCAGCCCTGTTAGCGGAGCATAGAGATGGCCCTCAACTTCGTCTGCCACAACGACTAAAATTTGGTAAGCACTTTTGGGCATCGTCTCCACAACGGCTTGCAGATGGGGCCAAGCCTGGCGGATCACGTCCATGGTATCAGTTGGCGTTACTTTGACAACCGTTGCGGTTGGTAAGTTCGTGCAAACGCTCTCAACCGTCTGCTCTGCCAGCCCGACCAGGAATAGTGTTTTGGCCGCTTGTGGCTCGCTTGTGGCTGCTTCATCTAAAGGAAGTGCTTTCCATTCTACTGTGCCATAAACAGTCTGTGAATGCATTGGGCTGCTACCGATTCGGTTGGACATCTCTCGATAGGTTAGCCCCTTCAACATGACGCAGATGCTTCCTCGCGAATCGGTCAGGGCGATATCAAATTTGGTCAACTGCGCGGTGGTATTAGCCTCGTCAGCCTGTGAATGCTCGTAGGAGTCTGTACTATGGGTCACATGAACATAGACTTGTTCGGGTAATGAGCCGAGAATATTGACTTCCTCAATGGCGAAAGGCAGGTAACTTCGTTGCCTGGTTTGGGTGCGCCAATCTCCCATCAGTACAGAGGGGACCTGGAGAACACCATCCATCAAACTTGGGTGAAGCAGATAGGCCTCGCCGTTTACTGCCGTGCCGCTCATCTCTTCACCAGCCGCTGCAGATGTCAAAGCCGAGGCTACCAGGCCTGGGAAGTGCAATTCCGCCAGTGCTTCGTCCTGGCTGTACCAGATCTGACTCACGGATTGCAGAGATGGACCAATCTTCAGCCCGCTGCGCTCCTCAATGAGGCGGTAATGGTCTGGTCCGCTCAGCATAGAGGAGCATCTCTCTCGAATGATCCCAATCTCTAGGGGGGACAGGGGCAAGGGTTTCCCTGTAACCAGGCTACCCTGGCTATGAATCTTTCCCGCCCGCCCGGCGATATCTGTGCCAGTGCTCACTGTAAAGCCTATCTCTTCCTCTTCATCTGGACAGAGTCTGACCTGGACCTCAAGAAATTCATTGGATTGACCGCCGTCTTCCAAAAGGATCGGCCGGGTCCAGATCAGATCCTTGAGCTGTGTGATGGGTGCCTCAAGCGCCATTTCCCCAGCGGCCCGGGCCATCTCAAGATAGGTGACTCCCGGCAGGACTTTTGTGTTTTGCAGTTGATGATCCGCAAAGAAATGCTCATCGCCGTTAAAGGTTGATGAGAAACGCTGTGCTGCCAGCGTCGAGGTATTTTTGTGTACCAGCGGATGCAATATCTCCAGGTGGCTCAAGCTGTTTCCGCTTTTTGGGCTTGGGTCCGTTTCTGGCCTCCAGTAGCGCTCTTTAGCAAAGGGGTAGGTCGGAAGCGAAACTCGTGTGGGATTCTGGTTGGGATAGAGCATCGCCCAATCGATCTCAAGACCAGAGACCCACAACTCCGCTAACTTGCTCAGCTTGCCCTTGAGAATCCATTTGTGCAGCGTCTCTTGCAGATCCTCATCCTGGGCAAAGACGCCCATGGTCTTCCGTTCTTCGTTCACCTGCCCCTGATAAAGATAGTCCATAGACTTTTCACCCGCTATATAGGCAGACAATTGACTTCGTAGAGTGGCAATCTCATTTACGACGAAGGCAACTCGACATTCCATTGCCTCCCGCCCAGTCTGCAGGGTATAGGCGATGCTTGCTAGTGAGGGAGCTGGTGGCTGGTGTCTGGCTGCTGGTGTCTGGCTGCCGGGGATTGGTGGCTGGTGGTTGGGGGTTGGGGGTTGGTTAATGAACGTCAATAGATTCTGAGCATATTCTTGTAGCCGTTCCTCATTCTTGGCGGATAGCACAATCAATTGCGGTTCACTATTCACGGTCCACGACTCACTACTCGGGGCCAGTGGCTGATATTGCTCAAGTACAAGATGGGCGTAGGCCCCACCAAAACCAAATGAGCTGACTCCGGCTCGCCGCGGCAAATCTTCGCATTGCGGCCAAGCAACGGGATCCTGGTTGATTGTTAAAGGCGATTTGTCGAGCTGAATATAGGGATTTAAGGTGTCAAAAGCAGGCATGGCTGGAATGACCCCATACCGTATGGAGAGCAGGGCTTTGATGACACCCGTTATGCCAGCCGCACCTTCTGTATGACCGATATGCGCTTTGGCTGAACCGATTGCACAGAAGTCAGGTTTTGCGTTGTGGGCCTGAAATGCCTTGGTTAAAGCCGCAATTTCAATCGGGTCACCGAGTTTGGTGCCTGTACCGTGGGCTTCAATATACCCCAATGTGGCTGGATCGATGCCAGCCTCTTCCCAAGCAGCCAAGATAACTTTGGCCTCGCCATCCACGCTGGGTGCGGTAATGGATGGGGTGTAGCCACCATGCCCTACCGCCGAACCCTTGATGACGCCAACAATCTGATCACCGTCCTTCACGGCCTGACTTAAGGGCTTGAGCAATAGGGACGCAATGGCTTCGCCCGGTACATACCCGTCGGCACGTTGGTCAAAGGTGTGGCAGCGGCCCGTAGGCGATAAGGCGCCTAGGGTACAAAAATAGCGATAATGGCCCGAACTTAAGAGAAGATTGACGCCAGCGGCAAAGGCCATATCGCATTCACCAGTCTGCAATGCCTTGCAGGCATAGTGCAGGGCAAAGAGTGATGAAGAACAGGCCGTATCGATAGCCAGACTGGGGCCGGTTAGATCAAAGATAAAGGAGGGGCGATTGGCGAGCATGGTGGCCGCGTTGCCACTGCCATCGTGGGCTTGAATGGCTTTGCCCTGCCGCATCATCTCTTCAGCATAATCATGAAAACAGACACCAACATACATCCCCGTATGAGTACCCCTAATCGTCCCGCCATAGCCCGCATCATCTGCCGTCTGGTAAAGTACCTGAAGCAGATAGCGCAATTGGGGATCCATCAGCTCGGCTTCTCGGGGGGAGATGTTGAAAAAGCTGGCATCAAATTTATCCACATCGTCGATAAAGCTGCCCCACCTGCAATACATCTTATCGGCTACCTGAAATGTGGGGTCATACCAAGATCTATAGTCAAAGCGATCGGCGGGAATCTCGCTCATCAGCTCCGTTTTGTTGGCGAGATGCTGCCAAAACGTCTTAACATTGGGTGATTTGGGAAAGACGCCCCCCATTCCTATGACAGCAATAGGATCTGCTTGAATATCCCTATCCATATCTGGTTTATGCGCCGGTAACACTGAATGCTGCAGAGGAGTAGCGAAGCTCTCGTCGGTTCTGGATGTAACAATTCTGGGCGCGCCAATTTTAGGCGCGGCTGCGTCTATCGCTTCTTCTAGTTTACTTTGCCAGACCGACGAGGATTCTGGGATTGGCTCTGGTTGTGCCTGGATTCGTTCGGTCAATTCTTCCTTGGCGACCTTTGTGCTGGCGACCTCTGTGCTGGCTTCAACTTGTAAAAGCTGGGTAAAGAAAGCGCCATACTCCTGGG
Organism: Chloroflexota bacterium; assembly: GCA_039028975.1. GTDB lineage: Bacteria > Chloroflexota > Anaerolineae > Caldilineales > Caldilineaceae > JAHBNG01. Next base: position 112,848 of record JBCCHB010000006.1, on the reverse strand, counting down.
CTAGATAGAGTGATAGCGATTCAATATCCTGATATTCGAAGAAGAGGGTTGGGTATAGCTCAATGCCAGCATCCGCTTCAAGCTCATTTACCAAGGAGATAAGCTGGGTTGAATCGACACCCAAATCCATAAAGTTGCGAGTACTGAAGCCAGCGCGCTCGGCTTCCCCAAGTAGAGTATCCAGCTTCTTTTCTAAATAGCTTTGGATGTGATCAATGAGTCGCTCATCACGCCTTCGGCTAATCTTGGGCTGCTCTTGATTTAGTTGTGGTATGGCGGCTATCAATGTTGTGTCAGATGGATCTGATAACTCAACCGTTTCTGATGGCGCATTCACTCGCTTACATGTAAATCCGAGTAGGCCAACCAATACCTCACCTTCTTCATTACAGAGCCAGCAGTCCACCTCGAACATTTCATGATTCACATTGACAATGGATGCATAACTGTAGCAGGCAGAGCCAACCGGTTGAAATAGTTGAATTTCTTTGATCAGTATGGGGATAAAGGTTGCATTGATTTCTTGGGCCGATAAGACCGCACAACCAGCTACCAGCGCACCATCAAGCAGGGCGGGATGGACATATTCATATCGATGGTCGTCATGGAGAAGCTCATCTGATACGCGAAGGTGCCCGACGGAAGAACGCCCCTGGGTGTATACTCGCTCCACAGTTTGTAGGGCGCGACCATTGGTAATGTCTGCCGTGCCTAGCTGGGCATACACCTCGGTTTTTTCGACAATGCGCTCAGGGTTTTCCAAAATCGCGCGGAAATGGGGCAGGAGTGGTATTGCCGGTAGGGCAAAAATGTACTCCCCACCAGCGCTCTCCAACGGCTGACTATGCGTGGTTTTTGTATAGCGACTCTTAAATGATAGCTGATCTCCCTCTTGGATTTGGTGAATGGTTACCGTCGCGGAATCGCCTGGGAAAAGCGTGACGGGCTCGACGAAGAGCACCTTACGCAGCCCGGTTAGCGTCCGTTGGGGAAACGCGTTGAGCGCGGCATCAATGGCTAGGCTGCAATGGGTAACGCCTAACACCACTTGATTACCCAAGACTAGGTGATTGGCCAAGTAAGGTTCATCATAGGTATATGTTTCTGATAGGAGCGATAATGGACTAGCGAATTCCGTTTTGCCGCCTGCTTTGATGATGGCCAACGCTTCTTCTTCTGTAATATCTTGATTCGCAATTTTCTCAATGAAACTATCGATGTTCATCGCTTTATAACTCCTCACCAGTTAAACGCGTTAATGCGTCCTTAAAAGCCTCTTTAGACAACGCCCCATTCTTCAACTGTTTGATCAATGCTCGATAATGGGTTTCAATAGCACTGTTGCTCTCTTCTGGGACAATCTCATGGCCCAGCCAGTAGCGTTTGCGTTTAAATTGGGTTAGCGGTTGTGGTTGCCTAGTCTGCGCTGCGGGATTGCCTTCCTCAACAATCAAATGGCAATTGGTGCCACCAAATCCAAAGGACGAAATGGCACCAATGCGTCGCCCATTTCTCGGCACCCAATCCCGCAGTTGGGTATTGGGGTAAAAGGGTGACTCTTCAAATCTAAAGCGAGGGTGGGGATTCTCGCAGTGCAACGTGGGCGGAATCTGCTGATGTTGTAAACTCAAGAGCATTTTGCTTAGACCAGTAATGCCCGCCGCCGTCATGGTATGTCCCAGGTTGGATTTGACCGAACCGACCGCGCAATATTGCCTTTCTTGGGTGTATTGGCGATAGACCTCAGTAGCCGCGCGAATCTCAATCGGGTCACCGAGTAGCGTGCCGGTGCCGTGGGCTTCCAGATAACCGATGTCTGCGGGGCTGATGTGACTGCGCTGCAACGCCGCTTCAATCACGGCTCTTTGCTTCTGCTGATTCGGGACCGTTAGTCCCATGGTTTGACCGTCGTTGTTGAGGGCCGACCCTAGAATCACGCCAGTGATTGGGTCGCCGTCGCGAATAGCTGCTTCGTACTCTTTCAACAGCACCAAACCGCCTCCTTCGGCTAAGACAAAGCCGTTGGCCCGCTCATCAAAGACATAAGATTTGCCATCCGCCGAAAGCACCTTAGCCTGACTAAACCCGATGTGGCCATAGGCATCGATCAGGAAAAAGATGCCTCCCGCAATCGCCATCTCGGCCTCACCGCTCAAAATGCTTTGGCAAGCGTTATGGACTGCCACCAAGGATGAGGAACAGGCCGTATCAACGATCTCGGCGCTACCGGTTAGATTATAAAAGTCTGATATGCGCGCGGCGATCATATTGCTGATGGAATGAACCATGGTGTGTTGACGTGCTTCAGAAGGGATCAGATCATAATGTTTGCGTACGTAATTATTGTCCTTGGCTCCAATGAAGACGCTGGTTCTGGTGCCGTTCACTTCTTCCGCCCGATAGCCTGCTCGGTCCCACAATTCTTGGGCTAGCTCTAACATAACTCGCTGCTGAGGATCCATAGTGATGGCATCTTCATCGGCAATGCCAAAAAAGTCGGCGTCAAAATAGGCAATGCCTTCGACAAAGCCTCCGTGATTCGTATACGTTTTGTCCGGCTGGACGGGTTGAGGGCTATAGAGTTGGTCGGCCTGCCAGCGGTCTGTTGGTACTGTCGTTACCAAGTTCCGCCCCGCGGCTAGATTCTGCCAGTAGTGTTCCACTGTAGGGGATTGGGGCAACCGACAAGCTTGAGCAATGATAGCGACTTTGTTAGACCCAGCGTTGGACCCAGCGCCAGACACCGAGTGTACAGGTTCGATGCGCAATCGACTCTTTGGTTGGCTGTGTAATGGCAACTGGCTGAGCGATGCTGAGCCCTCATTTGGCGCAATCCTCTGGGGGGCTGTCCCATTGCCGTTTGTATTGACATGGCGGACCAAACCATTCTGGCCAGAGATTCCTTCATAAATTTCCTGGGCACTCGGCTTGTTATTCCCCTTGTTAAGGATGGGACCTATCCCCTCATTTTGTAAGTGGCTCGCTAATGTGGCGATGGTGGGATATTCTATAATCGCTGTCGGGGCTATAGTGGCACCATATTTGTCTTCAATTTTATTTAACAGGCTCATCATGATGAGAGAGTCGACCCCAACCTTGGCAAAGTTCACTTCGGTATTTAGATCGGCTCGTTGAATCTTCAATTCATCGGCAAAGAGTTCAATGAGCTCACCTTCAAACTGACTCTGAATGCCCCGACCATCCTGGGCATCCTGGATGTCGTCAGCATTACTTACGTTATGAGCGTCCTCAATGGCTGTGATGGTGGATGTTTCTCGGCGGTAAGTGGGATTAGCCGACGTTACCCCCAAGCTTCGGCCCACTTTGCTCGTATCCCCTTGGATCACTAGCAGTTGCACAAACTCATTCTGGGCCAGCGCTTGCTCGAATGCCTCTAATCCACTGGCAGTTGAGAGCGGCGTCATACCTGTTTTCTTGGTTAACCATCTCTCTGTTTCTGGCTCAACAGCCATCCCGCCATCGGCCCACAGCGGCCAGTCGATGGCAATGGTGCGACCCGAACGTTGGCCTGCTTCAACCAGCGTTTGACGGTGATGAGCAAAGGCATCCAAAAAGGCGTTGGCCGCGGCATAGTCTGCTTGACCAGCGTTGCCAATCACGCCAGCAAGCGATGAAAAGAGCATGACAAAATCCAGCGATTCGGCTTGGGTAGCGGCATCAATGTTCATCACACCAGCTATTTTGGGCGCCAATACGGCGTCGAGCTCTGCATCTGTCTTGTTGAGGATAAAGCTATCGCACAGTACGCCAGCACTATGGATGATGCCATCAAGCGTTCCATACATTTCTTTGATACGTTGTACAACTTGTTCCACCTCTTGACGCTGGCTGACATCTGCCTGCAGGTAAATAGCGGTTCCTCCGTATCTGTTTAATTCTGCGAGAAGCTGCTGGCGGGCTTCATCTAGCGCTGACCGGCCACTAAGGATGACGAATACATTTTCGATGTTTTTAACTTTGGCGCTGGCAAGTAGATGGCGAGCGAAGATCAGGCCTAGACCGCCAAGGCCCCCCGTAATCCAGTAAGTGCCGCCTGGTTTGAGGTTGGCTCCCTTAGCGATTGGGTCAACGCCAAGTTCAACTCTGCGCAACGTTTTGACGTTTCTGATGCCCGATTTGTCATACCGCACCTCGACATCCTCAAACGTATTGGGTTGAATCTCTTGGGCAAGCAGGGTGAGCAAGCGCTCTGCCTTCGACTTGGCAACAGTGAGTATCTTGCCGCGGATTTTGGGCTGCTCTAGTTGGGCAGTCTTTAGGAGACCCGTCAGAGGCGCATAAAGATGGGGGGCCACTGATCCTGCCGTCACAATCAAAATATGATGGGCTGACCGTGTTGGTCTTCCACCAGCGTTTTGGCCAGCAGTGACCTTTTCCACGGCGTCTTTTATCAACCGCCAGCTCTCTTTTGTCAGCCGCATTACGGTAGAGGCTTCATCTTGTTCTCGAGCCGGAAGTGAAACAACTTCATTCTCTGGATAGCTTCCGGCGATAAGGGCCGCCACATCCTGGCTCAATCCAATTAGCAGCAGCGTTCTCGTTGGCTCTTCCTCAACAGCCGTATGATGGGATTCGGCTAGAGGCTTGACTTGCCATTCAGGCGTACCGTAGAGAAGTTCGATATCTGGTTTCTGAGTGATAGCCCGGGACATAAAGCCCTTCAGCTCCACGCAAACGACGCCTTGCTCATCCGCCAGCATGATGTCAAATTTGGCAACTTGACTATCTGGCTGAACGCCATTGTGAGTCTGCTTCGCCAACGGCTGCAAGCCATTGCTCGTATTTGCATTGTGAGTCCCCTTATGAACACTATATCGAACATGGGCAACCACTTGGTTGGGTACCCTGCCATAAATATTGACCTCACCCAGGGCGAAAGGCAGAGAGACTTCTTGATGGCCTTTATCCTGACTGATAGCCAACCCCAGGGAGGCCTGCAGGGCCGCATCTAGCAAGCTGGGCGGAAGAAGGTATTCTGAGTTGTCTACAATCCCAGTTGGTAGGCGAAGGAAGGCTAGTGCCTCATCTTTGTTAGAATGGATCTGGGTTAGCCCTTGGAAGGTCGGTCCATGATCTAGCCCATGCTCTCGAAAGCGCTGGTAGCATGTGGCCCCGTCAATTGTAGAGCGGCAGCGGTCCTTAATAGCAGAAATATCTAACGGATCGGGCATCTCTAAGAGGGCGGGAGTGCTCAGTTCACCAACCACCAACTTCCCCTGGCTGTGAATCACTGGCTCTGGCTGGTTGCTGCTGACGCTGCTGATCTTAAAGGTAATCTCACCGCTCTCACGATTGTCGCTGCTTGATAAGGGATAGAGTTCAATCTGGGCTTCTAGCGCCTTCTCTTTGACGACCATGGGCCGCATCCAGACCACATCCTTTAGCTGAATCACCCGCTGGCCTCTGGCGGCCATCTCTCCACTCGCCCGAGCCATTTCCAGATAGGCCACGCCAGGCAGCACTTTTTCGCCTTGAACCCGATGATCCTTTAGGAAAAACTCTGTTCCCACAAAGATGCTGCAGAAGCGCTGTGCTTCAAAGTCAGAGTTATTTTGGTGGACCAATGGATGCAGCTTTTGGCTCCAACCCGCGTGGCTGGCGGTAGGTATCTCCACCTCAATGACTGATGCCTTATCTCCTGCTCCATTAGATCTCGCCCCATTAGATTCCGGTAGCCAATAGCGTTCCTTGGCAAAAGGATACGTCGGCAATGGAATCCGAAGCAGTCTTTCATCGCCATAGAGCAAATGCCAATCTATCTCAATGCCAGAAACCCATAGGCTGGCTAACTTATCAAGCTCTCGGGCCTCAATCAGCTCTTCGATGAGGTAAGTGTGATCGGCTGCCCCTTCTAGCCACCTTTCTGCCGTATGCTGATTACTCTTATTGCTATTGCCCTGGTAGATCTGAGTCAAAACATCTCCAGAAGCGCTGCCTCGTAGTTCAGATCCGAGTTGTTCATAGCGTCGCAACTGCTCGATCAGCTCCTCGGTAGTCGTCACAACGAAGGCTAACCGTTCTTCCATGGGGGCACGCCCTGTCTGCAGGGTATAGGCGATATTGAGCAGGTTGCAGGTTGCAGGTTGCAGGGTATCTGACAGGGCATCTGAGTGCTTCGATGACTCTTCCAAATAGGTTAGTAGTTTATGCGCATATTCCCGCAGCCGCTCTTTATTCTTGGCCGAAAGCACAACAACCTGGGATTCCCTGTTCCCTAATCCCTGTTCCCTAATCCCTAATCCCTGTTCCCTATATTCCTCCAGCACCACGTGAGCATAGGCCCCCCCAAAGCCAAAGGAGCTGATTCCTGCTCTCCTGGGCATAGGCTGCCTAGCGTCGTCTGTAACGGGTTGCCACTTCTGCGTTTCAGTTACCAGATAGAAGGGGCTGCCAGTCAGATCGATATACGGATTTTGTTCCTGGATATGGATGGTTGCTGGTAGGGTCTGATGATGCATAGCCAGCAACGTTTTGAACAACCCAGCCATGCCCGCCGCTGGTTCCAAGTGTCCGATATTGGTCTTGACTGAACCTAAGCCACAATAGTGGGATGGAGAAGCTGCCTGCCCCTGCTGAGCACGCAAATGCTGAAATCCCTGCTTAAGCCCCTCGATCTCGACTGGATCACCCAATTCGGTTCCTGTGCCGTGGGTTTCAATATAGCTCACCGTGCCAATATCTACTTCGGCATCAGCGTAAGCCTTTACTAATAGCTGTGCTTGGGCATGGGCATTGGGAGCCGTGAGCGAGGTGGCTCGTCCACCATGATTTTCCGCGCTCCCGCGAATGATGGCGTAGATGTGGTCGCCATCGGCTTCGGCTTGAGCGAGCGGCTTAAGCAGCACCGCGCCTACGCCTTCCCCCTTGACATAGCCGTTGGCCCCTTTATCAAAGGTCTTGCAGCGGCCATCTGGTGAGAGTACGCCCATTTGGCTAGTGGTGATGTAGGTTGTCGGCGAAAGCGCCAAACTGACACCACCCACAATGGCGCCCTCGATTTCGCCACTACGGATCGACTGGACGGCTCGATGGATTGCGACCAACGAGCTGGAACAGGCTGTATCGATGGCCTCACTGGGGCCATGCAAATCGAACAAGAATGAGACTCGATTGGCCAACATGGCATGGGCATTGCCAGTCGCTATCTGGGCGTTGCGGGCTTTCTGGGTAAGCGCAATCAACTCATTGTATTCCTGAAATTGCACGCCAACATAGACACCAACTGAGCGGCCCGCCAAGTCCGACGCCCGATACCCAGCATTCTCGAAAGTCTGCCAAACCGTCTGTAAAAAGAGCCGCTGTTGGGGATCCATCATCTCGGCTTCCCGCGGGGAAAGCTCGAAAAAGCCAGGATCGAATTTATCCACATCCGGGATAAAGCCACCCCACTTAGATACAGAACGTTGTGGATCACGCCCCGTCGGATCATACACCGTTCGCCAATCCCACCGTTCGGGCGGGATTTCGGTAATCAGGTCATGCCCCATGGCAAGATGCTGCCAGAAGGTATCCAGATCAGGCGATTGGGGCATGATGCCGCTCATGCCAACAATGGCTACCGCTTTCGATAGATCTTTGGATTCGTGCTGAGATGCTTGTTTAGACACCCGCTCTGAGACCCTTTGGGGTTGTGTGATAGCTGGGGTCTGAGGGTTTGTCGAGTGGTGCTCGTCGAAATATCCCCGACCGTCGTGCGCCGTCATCTCGCCAGCTTCTACGTGATAGGCGGCCCGTATCGCTTCCCTGTGCGTCACTAGCAAGAAATTGGTAAAACTGTTCAGGTCGCTATGCTCAAAGAAAATTGTTGGCGTCAGTTCCACCCCATAGCGTTGCTCTAACCGAACCACCAGCTTCTTCATCATGAGCGAATCGAAGCCAAAGGCGCCGAGGTTTTTAGATGCATCGAGCTGTTCGATGCTGACTTTGGTCACAGACGATACTTCACGCTTTAGATCAGCAAGGAGCCTGCTGTATAACAGATGGGGCCCCGCGTCAGGAATATTTTCTCTTATATGTTCGGCTCCACCCTGGTAACTCGGCAATTGAGGCGTCCCATTACTCTTATAGGTTCGAGCTGACGTGCGGCTTATCATCGGCTCTACTTTGGTTTCTGCTATCCAGTATCGCTCTGGAGCAAAAGGATAGGTAGGCAATGAAACCCGCTTAGGGGTACCATGGGGATACAAAAAGCGCCAATCTATCTCGACACCCGACACCCACAATTGGGCTAGCGTGGCCCAATCCCGTTCTTGCACAGCCGTTTGGACAATGGCCTTGCCAGTTTCACCATGACTGAGTAGATTGGCGATTGAGTGGCCCGATTCAATAATGCCTCGGTAAACGCCTTGTGCCAGAGCCTGTGTGCCATTGCGTGACTTCCTCTGATGTTTCCCGTTGGCATAACTTTCCAGTTGTTCAATCAATTCGTCAATAGTCGACACAACGCAAGCCAGACGCTCCTCCATCGCCGTCCGTCCGGTTTGTAGAGTGTAGGCGATACTTTCCAAGGATGGTCGTTCAGACCCCACCCTAACCCTTCCCTGATAAGGGAGGGAACCGCCGCTTTGTTGACGAGGAGACAGTTCCTCCCCTAAATTGGGGGAGGTTAGGAGGGGGTGAATGATTACTGCTACACTTTCGACCGACGCATTTGGGGTCACGAGTGTACTTGGTAGCTCGCAGCGATAATACTCTTCTATCATCATTTGCAGGCGACTTAGCTGTATTCCATCGAGACCACACTCTGTGAAGGATTGCTCCGCTTCAATCTCGACTGCGTCAACCCCAACGATTTCAGCGACTATCTTCTTTATGGTTTGTCGAAGAATTTGAGGCTCCACGAATGAATCGGGCTCTTGCGCGACCGGACGTGACGTAGATGTCATCTCCAAATAGAGCAAAAGTTTGCGGACATACTCTTGAAGCCGTTCCTCATTCTTTGCTGATAATACAATTAGGTGGGGCTGCCCTTTCTCTGGAGCCATCCCACCCTGCAACTCTGCAACTCTGCAACTCTTCAACTCTGCCTCTTGGCATTCCTCAATTACCAAATGGGCATTGGTACCGCTAAAGCCAAATGAACTAACCGCAGCCCGCCGAGGACCAGCCGCAACTGACCAATCTGTCAAGGTTGTATTCACAGAGAAGGGGCTATCCTCAAAATTGAACTGTTCATTTGGCTCCTCAAAATGGAGTGAAGGTGGCAGTTTTTTGTGCTTTAGGGCCAGGAGAACTTTGATGACGCCAGCAACACCCGCAGCGCCAAGGGTATGACCGATGTTGGTCTTGACGGATCCGATGGCACAATAACCGCTGCTGCTGGTATAGGTGCGAAAGGCATCGGTCAACGCCCCAACCTCAATCGGATCGCCTAAGGCTGTCCCTGTACCGTGAGCCTCCACGTAGCTGATGGTCGCTGGATCGATGTCAAACTGCTCGTATACGGCGCGGGCTAGGGCGGTTTGAGACGGGCCGTTGGGCGCGGTGATCCCGTTGGTCTTACCATCTTGATTGATGGCTGAGCCTTTGATGACACCGTAAACCTGATCGCCATCAGCCAATGCCTGAGGCAATGCTTTGAGGATGACCACCCCGACCCCTTCGCCAGGGACAAAGCCATTGGCGCCCTGAGCAAAGGAGCGACATTGCCCTTGTGGGGAAAGCATCCCTGTTTGGCTGGCCAGGATATGGAAGGTTGGTGTTGTCAAAATCGATACGCCACCTGCAATGGCCATATCGCTAGTGCCTAAGCGCAGGCTCTCGCAAGCCAAATGAATGGCCACCAATGATGAGGAACAGGCCGTGTCGATGGCAATGCTTGGCCCTCTGAGATTAAGATGATAGGCAATTCGCGCTGCCAGAATAGAGGATGAATTACCCATAAAGCGATAGGCTTCAGTAACGCCAGCGCTTGCCAACTGTTGCTGGTAATCACCTGGGCCGCACCCAACAAAGACGCCACACTTCTGGCCAGCCAACGTTGGACCTGCATATCCGGCGTCCTCTATAGCGGCCCAAGCTTCCTGCAAAAACAGGCGCTGTTGCGGGTCCATGCATTCTGCCTCTCTGACAGAAAGATTGAAGAAGAGGGGATCAAATTGATCGATACCGGTCAACAGACCAGCCCATCGGCAAATACTCTTGTCAGGCGCATCCTTGGGGCTATAGAAGTCAGTTGCGGACCAACGCTCTTTTGTGGCATCAACAATCGAGTTGCGGCCTTCGGCTAGGTTTTGCCAAAAACGAATTGTATCCTCAGCTCCGGGGAAGCGGCCAGATAACCCAATGATGGCGACGTCTAGCTGCTGTGCGCGTTCAGTGGTTTGACCCGACGACTTAGTCTCCGACAAATCGACAAGGCTTTCATGCGTTTGTGCCCTGCTGGACAAAGACTCGTCTTGAATAAATAGACTTTCAGTTGATTGATAAGAGGGCAGTATGTCCTTTGCTTGTCCAAAGACCACCTCCCGAGAGGCTGTTGGTTGAAAAATGAGTTCTTGAGCAACGGACTCTTGAGTAACGGCGAGAGACAATTCCTCTGGGAATGTAGCCGTGATGTGAGCGCTCAGGCTCTGAATATCGGCATAGTTAAAGAGATCGGTTGTACGCAGCGTTATATTCAAGCGTTCATTTATCTGATTGATGATCTCAACCGCCAGAATAGAGTCGATTCCTAGATCCACATAGGGCATATCCGCTTCGATATGGTCAATCTGGATATGCAAATAGTCGCTAATAATCTGGATGATCTGCTTTGCAACAAGTGCTTGATGCATATTTTGCGGGAGAAAAGCCTTGGGGCGGCCCTTGCTCAATTCACTCTGGGCAGTCTCAGAAAAGAGGTTCGTCATAGGCTTTGGTTGCACTGGCTTCCATTGCGGTAAGCTAGTTGCCCCTTGTGTCAGCCGCAGGATGCCATCACTTTCGGCCAGCACAATGGCTTGATGCGCTGACCATTCTGCCCTTTGACTCGTTACATGAACGGGCGCAAATCCTTCTCTACCCAGTGCCTGCATCCATTGCGTCGGACTGAGTAGAGGGGTGTGTTCGATGCGCAGGTCTTCATCCTCAAATGCCCACCAGCCATCTAATAGGCCAAAAGTTAATGTAGTAAAGGCTGTGAATTCACTCGTCTCGTTGAGGATAAGCAGCCCGTTGGCCTTGTGCAGCGATTTGAGGTTTCGTAGCGTCTGCTGGATATTTTTGGTAGCGTGGACGACATCTGTCCCGAAGACAATATCGGCACTGCTAAGCTCCACGACTCGGCAGGTCATCACATTCTCAACATCCAACAAGCCAAAGGTGACAAATGGATAGCGCTGACCAAACCGGCGTTGGCTATGATGGATAAAGCCCTGGGAAATGTCGCTGAAGAGGTAATTGATGCAGGGGCCATAGGACTCGATAGCCGAGAGGACCACCTCCGACGTGCCACCGGTACCGGCGCCTATCTCGACTATCTGAATCTTCTCACCATCTTGGAGGGCGGGTAAGCGCTGCTCAACAGCGTTCTTGACTGCCAACGCTACCATGTGGTTGTGGTAGTCCTTTGTCGGTATTCCATGATAAATCCCTTCCACCAATGCCAATGAGCTATTGGGAAAGATGATATTCGTTGCAGGGATTTGCCCTTGAAGTATCTTGGGCAACGCTTGTAGACAGGTCGTCAGTAAAGTTAAATAAGGTCGCAGCATGGGGTAGCGGTGGGCCAAGTCAGCTTCCTGTTGGGCCATATCCAGTGCTTCTTCCTCAGTCGCGAGGGTCATGGTTTCGACCCGTGGGTCGCTTTGGCGGACATAGCCAGCCATCTCTAAGATCTGCAGACAGGCGGCAAAGAGGCGCTCGTATTTGGGGAGAATATGCAACTGTTGACGCAATGTGTGCTGAGAAGAGGTCTCTCCTGGAACCTGCAAGATGCCCATTTGTTGCAGAATCTGAAGCAGGCTCCGCTGGGCAAAGTTTTCCAATGCCTTGAAACCTGCTTGTTCCTTTTGCAATGCCGTCTGGTTCACATCCAGATTCTGCGCGTCCGCGGTAAGTTGCTCAACCGTTCTCTGCAACGAAGATCCATAGGTGAGCTGCACGACTTCTGCCTGCTGGCTGAAAGCAACGTGCATTTGTGCCAATGCTGACCGGTCTGCCTTCATGGCCGCGACTTGGGCTAGGGGCGAAGACAAGACCTGATCGATGGCCGCCATCCCATCTGCAGCGGAAATAGAATGGATGCCCTGTTGAGCAAGTCGTTGCTCGTATGCATCTGTTGCCACTGCGCCCACTGAACCCCAGTACCCCCAGTTGATGACCTTGACGGGGTATAGCTTCCGCTGGTTGAGGTAGTGGGCGTAAGCATCTTGGAAGGTACTACCAGCAGCGTAGTTGCTCTGGCCAGCATTCCCCCAAAAGGATTGGCCCGATGAGAAGAAGAGCATGAAGTCTAGTGGTTCGTCTTTGGTCACATCGGCCAAGACAATCGTACCTGTTACTTTGGGGGCCATCACGGCTCGCAGAGCGACCTCATCCATTGTGAAGATAGATCTGTCTTGCAAGACCATGGCTGAATGAATCACGCCATGAATCACGCCAAATCGGGCCTTGACCTTGCGGACAACCGCTTGCATTTCGGCTAAATGTGTGCAATCGGCCTGACAGTACAGATAGTTGCCACCTACCTCCTTGATACGGTTTAGATCGACTTCTTTCTCTGCTGTTAAAACACTTCTGCCCACCAAGACCACGTTGGCCTGTACCTTCTTGGCGAGATGGACAGCCGTTTCTAAACCGATGCCGCCAGCGCCACCTAAAATAAGGTAGACGCCACCTTGCCGATAGGGAAAAGTTGCTTGGCTTCGATCTGAACTCAGCCGAAGGTTGTAAGGTGGCCAGGTGGCAGAATCGCTACCTGTCCCTTGTATACCTTTGTAGCCTTGCGTCGCGTCTGGCAATGTCAAAGGAATCAATTGCCGCACGTATCTGACTCCGTTCCGCAACGCAATAGGATGGCCATTACTGTTGCATTCAGCAATAATGGCCAGAAGATCGGCCTCATGGAAGGTTGGCTTATCTGCGTTATCTTTGGTCAGCACAACATCTATGCAACTTACATCAATCCCGGAATACTCTTTCGCCAGGCTCATGGTGAAGCCACTTACCGACGCATTCCAAGGCAGAATAGGAGCATCGAGATGAGACTGCTGGGCACAATTGGTCAGTACCTTGATGGCAGATAGCTTGGGCATCAGCCCTTGCTGCTCCAGAAATTTAATCAATCTGAAGAGCGCTACGACGCCGCGTTCTTGGATTTGGTCTAGCTCATCTAATCTAGTTGGCAACAGCATCTCATTTAGGGAATGCCGAGCCGACAATCCGCCTAGAAAATAGAGGGTGATAACCTCTGGCAGGGTGTTTAGTGCAGATAAGCACGCCTTCCAGCCTTCATCATTCGTTTGGTCGAGTTCCCAGGTTGATTGGTCTAGCTGGACATTCTGCTCACCCAAGATGAGCTGCACGACCTGCCGTGGCGAACAGTGTTGGCGCAGCCGCTCACCCAATGGTTTCATTTCTTTGGACGTTACCAGCACGATAGTGCCGTTTGCTTCATTCGTGTTGATGTCTGCGCCCAGCGTGTGGACGTCGGGCAAGCGCTGCTGCACCCAATCGGGCGCGTAATACCAGCCTGGCTGCGGTTGTGAAGCTACTTTGAGGGTGAAGTTATGCAGCTTAAGCGAGACTCTGCCCTTATCATCTAACAGAGCGATGTTAAAGTGGGCTGTATCAAGGTTGATGGGTGTATCAGAATCCACTATCTTGGTGGCGTATGCGTAGCCCATTGCGGGTATGGGGCCAACGAGCTCCAGCAAATCCAGGGCGAAAGGCAGGTAGAGAGCTTCGTTAAGTTCACTGTCACGGCTTGTCAGCCCAACCACGCTCTGTAGCACCCCGTCGAGCAGGCTTGGGTGGAGAATGTATGGTCCGTCGGCCACTTCATCTGGTAGCTGTAGCCGAGCCAACACCTCTCTCTCATTGCTGATTACCTCTTCAATCACCTGAAAGGTTGGGCCGTAGGTAAGCCCCTGCCGCTGGCACTGTTGATAGCACGCTTGGCCTGATTGTGCTTCAGGACAGCGCTGGCGGATTGCTTCGAGATCAATGACCTGCATCTGTTCGAAATTTGCATCAAACCCTAGCTTGCCCTGACCGTGAAGGACGGACTTGCCATCATCGTCTAGAGTCCTAACTTCATAGCAAACCCCTTGCCTTTCATCCTGATAGAGAGCGAGATGCGTTTCCACAGGCACATTGTTGCCGACAGTGATGGGGCTAACCCAGACGACGTTCCGTAACTGGGTAACCCGCTCGCCTTCTACGGCTATCTCAGCCCCGGCTTGAGCCATCTCCAGATAGACCACGCCTGGCAGAACGGATTCGCCCTGCACTTGGTGATCCCGAAGAAAGAACTCGTTTCCAAGGAAGGTCGTGGTGAAACGTTGCTCCGTAAAAGTGGAGGTGTTTTTATGAATTAGAGGGTGGAGTACACCATCATGAATCTCAGAGGGCGTCATGCCGTTTATGCTGCGGTCGCTGTGAAAACCGACGTTTTCTGTCACTGCTACACGAGAGACCAAACGCTGGTCTGCAAACGGCGCTGAAGTGAGAGTGGGCTTGGGCTGCTCCGGTTCTGGTATCCAGTAGCGGTCCTTGGCAAAGGGGTAGGTCGGCAGACTCATTCGGTACCGATTCTCTGCTTGGTGCAGGTGCTGCCATTCGATAGCCAATCCTTTTACCCAAACCGAAGCCAATTGGGTCAGCCTTCCCTTCTGCAGCCACTGACGGATCAGTGCCCGCCCATCTTCATCCTCGCTTAGATGGGCAATGCGTTCTTTTTCTTCTTTTACACTTCCTTGGAAGCACTGTTCAATAGCGGTTTCTCCTGCTAGATAAGCAGTTAACTTCTCGCGCAGGCTCTCAATATCCATAACGACCAAGGCCAGCCGAGAGTCCATGGCGTCTCGCCCTACTTGCAAGGTAAAGGCGATATTTGGCAGAACCTGTCCTGAGCTTGTCGAAGGATTGCAAGGTTGCAAGGTTGTGTGGTCAGCAAGTCTATTCGAAATGTCCTCCAGGTAGGTTAGCAGTTTGTGGGCATATTCCCGAAGCCGATCCTCGTTCTTGGCGGATAGTACGATGACTTGCGGTTGGCCACATTCAGAAACGGCTCCATCCTGACTCGGCGCTACTTTACCATTTTGCCAACGGGCAGCATCGTACTCCTCTAGAACTACGTGGGCATTCGTGCCCCCAAATCCAAAGGAGCTGGCGCCAGCCCTGCGGGGAATTGGCTCTCCAGCATCATCGATCAACGGTTCCCATGCTTGGGTTTCGGTTACCAAATAAAACGGGCTTTCTGTCAAGCGGATATGGGGGTTCTGTTCGGTAAAATGAATGGTGGCAGGCAATCTTTGATGTTTGAGCGCCAACAGAACTTTAAACAGACCAGCGATGCCTGCGGCTGGCTCCAAATGACCAATGTTCGTTTTAACCGCGCCTAATCCGCAATAGGGTTGCTGCTTTTGCTGATTCGTCTGTCCCTGTTTGGCGCGCAGCTCGGCAAAGCCACGCTTCAGCCCCTCAATCTCCACTGGATCACCCAACTCTGTTCCCGTGCCGTGGGTTTCGATGTAGCTCACCGTTCCAATGTCAATGTCCGCGTCTTCGTACGCTTGTACCAACAGTTGGGCCTGAGCCTGGGCGTTGGGGGCGGTTAGCGATGTGGCGCGCCCTCCGTGATTCTCGGCACTCCCCCGAATGACGGCATAAATGTGGTCGCAATCTTGCTGCGCTTGGGTCAGCGGCTTGAGCAGTACCGCGCCCACGCCCTCACCCCGAACATACCCATTGGCAGCACTGTCAAAGGTCTTACAGCGCCCATCAGGTGAGAGCACGCCCATTTGGCTGGCGCTTACAAACGTTGTCGGAGACAAGGCCAAACTGACCCCACCAACGATTGCACTTTCGATCTCCCCACTTCGGATGGACTGGACCGCGCGGTGCAGGGCTACCAGCGAACTGGAGCATGCCGTGTCAATGGCTTCACTAGGACCACGCAAGTCCAGCAGATATGAGAGCCGATTAGCGATCATTGCCTGCGCATTGCCGGTCGGTATGCAGCCATCACTCTGGCCAATCGCGTCTTCAATCAACGACTCATATTCCTGGAACTGTATGCCCACATAGACACCGATCGGTCGCCCAGCCCAATCCCACGCACAATACCCTGCGTCCTCAATGCAGTGCCAAGCGACCTGCAAAAAGAGGCGATGCTGGGGATCCATCAGCTTGGCCTCGCGGGGCGAAATTTTGAAGAAGAGCGGGTCAAAGGCGTCCATATCTGGGACAAACCCACCCCATTTCGATACGGTTTTGTAGGGCTTGGGCTGACCATTTTCATAGGTAGCCCGCCAATCCCATCGTTCTGAGGGGATTTCTGTGATCAGATCGTGGCCCGCTTCCAAATGCTGCCAGAAGGTGGTCAAATCGGGTGACTGAGGCATCATGCCGCTCATGCCTACAATAGCGATTGGTTCCGAACGAGATGAATCAGAGTAAGATGAATCAGACTGACGCGGTTTTGCGGCTTGGATCTGCGCCCCCTGTGCTCTGTCTGTCTCTCGCGGTGCGGTTTGTGGGAGGGTGAAAGTTTCCTGAAGCGCATCTCCTGCAGCATGACTACTCTTCTCCCGGGTTCGCTCTGATTCATAATAGCTTTCCACTGCCGCCTGATGCTGCACCATGAGGAACCCGGCAAGACCGTGTAGATCGCTATAGTCAAAGAAGATGGCTGGCGTTAACGAAATGTGGTATTGTTGCTCGATCTTGGTTGCTAGCTGCTTCAGCATGATCGAGTCGAAGCCTAAATCGCCCAGATTCTCATGTTCATCAACCTGTTCGGGATTCATCTTGGCGACGGCAGCAACCTGCCGCGTCAACGTTGCAAGAATCAACTCATGCATTCTTTGTGTATTGAGATCTGGCCCGACCGGATCCACAGATCCTATTTCTTGGCTAAGATCGGCATCTAGCGGCTCTACGCTACGCGAGTCATTCGCTTGGCGCAAGACCTCCTCTAGCCCTAAAAACTGCCGAATTCTCTGAGTCTGGCCTACAAATATGATGACTTGATCTTGGTCAAGCTTGAGGCTCTGCTCAAAGAGCCTGATCCCGTCCTCAACATCCAAATAGCTTTGGCCAGAGCTTTGCAGGTAAAGGCGTTCTCCTTGGAGCGACAACTTCATACCACCTTCCCGCCAGAGGGGCCAATTGATGCTGATGGTCTTGCCATGACGCTGCTTCTGTTTGACCAATTTGGCACGCGCTTGGGCATACTCATCCATAAAACGGTTGGCAATAGCGTAGTCTCCGTAGCCAAAATCGCCTACAACTGCCGATGTTGAAGAGAAGAGGGCAAAGAAATCCAGAGCTTCTCCTTTGGTCACCTCGTCAAGATTTAAGGTCCCCTCTATTTTGGGGGCCAAGGTTTGTTCGACTTTGCGCCAAGTCTTTGGCTGGGTTGTCTCTGTACTTTGGATGCCTGCAGCATGAATCACCCCATTCAGCTCTCCAAATTCTGATTTGATCCGCGCTAGAACAACCTGCATCTGGTCTCGATCCGCCACGTCTCCCTGATGGTAGGTAACATGGTAGGCACCCAACTGTCGTAAGGCGGCTAGCTTGGCTTCCAAAGTTTCATGCAGTTCAGATCGGCCAGTCAAGATCAGGCTCGCTTGATAACGTTCGGCCAAGTAACGTGCAAAGATCATCCCCAAACCGCCACCACCGCCTGTGATCCAGTAGACGCCACCCTGCTTGAGTAAAGATTGACTGTTTGAGGGAAGCGGCAGAGGCTCCACAGCCCTTAGGTAGCGCTGATTTTCGCGATAGAGTATCTCGTGAAAGCTGCCGACACCTAACTGCCTCAGTTCCCTTGACAGGGCGTGCAGTTGCTCGCGCCCCGTGGGCATTGCACCATGAACACAAACTTTGCGAAAGTCAAGCCCCATCAATGCCAGTGAGCGAGCATACCCACCGAGGGACTCCAAGTAGCTCATTGTTTCTGGAGCCGACGAACGCGTTGATTCCGAACTGCCATAGAGTAGGATAAATGTGGCACTCCTTAGCTCGGTTTGGTTGAGGGCAGTGGCGCAATGGTAGAGGATCTGCATATTGCGTCGATGCAGATTTTGGTCCCTGGTAGCGCTCTCTTGGTGATACGGCAATCCCTGGTAGACGATATGAGTCGGGGTAAGTTGCTCACGTTTTAGCTGCTCTAGCAGGTCCACATAATCTTGAGCCTCCTCGGCATCAATTCCCCAATCGGCCCCCTGTTTTTCTGCGTGCGAACTTAGCCTCAACGGGATTAGCTGGCTTACCTCTAAGATCGATTCTGCCGCCTCCGCAAATTCACGGTCGTGATAAAGAATCAGCACCGTTGCCGCTATAGGTTGTACCGAATCTTGTTCAGTACTGTCATCTAGTTGCCACACTGTCCGGTAGGTGCTGACTTCCACTATTTCTTGTGATGCGCCTGCTTGTGAAGTGTCTTTTTGTGGTGTTCTTTGAGTATCAGGATGGGTTACAACTTCGTTTCTTTCTGGCAGCCAGTACCTTTCCCTGGCAAAAGGATAGGTCGGTAAGCTAATCCGTTTAGGTGTTTCCTGGCCATAGAGCAGGGACCAGTCAACCTGCACGCCAGATACCCATAGTTGAGCCAGCTTCATTAGCTCTCGGTTTTGAATCGTAACCTGAAGGAAAGCGGTACCGGCTTCACCATCAAGCAGTACTGTCGACATGGGGTTGTTCTTTGGGACTGCGCCTTGAACTACCCCATCGATACCATTCTGTTGCTCCTCATATAGAGTTAATTTTTCAATCAACGCTGCTTTGCTGGATACAACCAACGCGATTCGTGTCTCTAAGGCCGCCCGCCCTACCTGTAGCGTGTACGCCAGATCCGCAAGCGAAACTTCTGGGGCGCCTGGCAAAAAAGCGAGCATTTCTTGTACATAGTTGGTTAGCCGTTCTTTATCTCTGGCGGATAAGACAATCAAATGGGGAATAGCTTCCTCTACTTCCCGCTGCTTACTCTCTTCTTCTGCATATTCCTCAATCACGAAATGGGTGTTTACACCACTAAAGCCAAATGAACTGACGCCAGCTCGGCGCGGTTCATCGAGCGCAGGCCACTCTTTTAACTTTGTGTTTACATAAAAAGGCGTGTCCTCAAAGTCAATGTGCGGATTGGGGGTTTCGTAATTTAAAGAGGGTGGAATCTGCTTGTGCTTGCACGCTAAGACGGCCTTGATAACGCCAGTAACCCCCGCGGCGGCCTGCGTATGGCCGATATTCGTCTTGGCGGAGCCGATGGCGCAAAAGCCTCTCTTGTCTGTCTGTTTACGAAAAGCCGTTGTCAGCGCCTCAACTTCAATGGGATCACCGAGCGGCGTGCCGGTTCCGTGGGCTTCCACATAAGTGATGCTCTCAGGATCAATGCCTGCCTCTTCATAGACGGCCTCTATCAGCTCGGTTTGGGCCAAAACATTGGGTGCCGTAATGCCGTTGCTCCGTCCATCCTGGTTGATGCCGCTAGCTCGAATGATGGAGTGAATCTGGTCACCATCTCTCTGGGCCTGTGACAATGATTTCAGCATCAAAACGCCAACACCCTCGGCGGGGCTAAAGCCATTAGCGCGCGTATCAAAGGTGAAACATTGGCCATGTTCCGAAAGCATGCCCAGCTTATTCATTAAGACGAAAAACCGTGGGTTAGCATAGAGTGAAACGCCACCAGCCAGTGCCATCGCCACCTCGCCGTTTTGGATGGCGCGACAGGCCGTATGGATGGCGACTGCAGAAGATGAGCAGGCTGTGTCAAGGCTGATGGCTGGCCCTTTTAGATTGAGGAAATATGAAACGCGTGCGGCTAGAATGGAACGGTGATTGCCCACTAGCTCTAAGCTATCGGCCGGATAATCTTCTTGGTTTAGGCGTTCGGCATATTCTTGCGAAAAGACGCCTGCATAGACGCCACACTGGCTGTTTGAGAGGCTGAGGGGATCATACCCAGCATCCTCAATGGCGTGCCAACATTCCTGCAAGAAGAGCCGCTGCTGCGGGTCCATCAATTCGGCTTCGCGTGGCGAGATGTTAAAAAACCAAGGGTCGAAACAATCGGCATTTTGCACAAAGCCGCCCCATTTGCCGACTGCGTTGTTGTGTGCGTCAACATTGGCGTCACCTTCCGCGTCAACATTTGCATCAAAGGTAGGCGTACCATCCCAGCGACTCTTTGGTACCTCGGTGATTACGTTTTTTCCCTCTTTTAACAGATGCCAGAATTTATCAGGCGTGTCGGACCCGCCGGGAAGACGGCAAGCCATGCCAATAATCGCCACGGGTTCTGGTGCGCTGTGTCCATTTTTCTTTTCAGCCTCTATCAGTCGGCCTTCCATTTGGGAAAGCAGTTGGTATGCTTTGTGGAGGCGTTCAAAGTCTTGGTTATTGCTGGTTGGCTCATTATTCATGGGTGATTAAATTTCACTTCGAGTTCTGCTACTTTTTTGTCAAATAAGGTCCGCAACGCGTCCATCTCGTCGTCGGTACGTCCATCGAGACGCTTTTCTAATCGGTTTGCTGTTGCTCTCTCTGGCTGATTATCCTCTGGAATCGTTGGAAGCAAGGTGGTTTCTTCAGCTAGATAATCAGCCAGCCTATCTATGTCAGCGTATTTGAAGAGCAAAGTTGCAGGCATCCTAATATCCAACAATTGGTTAACAAAATGAGTCAGTTCGACTGCCAGAAACGAATCTATGCCTAGCTCCTGAAAGCTCTTGTCCCAGACCAAGATTTCCCCAGAAGGTAGATCAAGTAGCTGAGTAATCTGGCAACTGAGTGCCATTCGGAGCTTCCCTTTTCTTTTATTGATAGGTAAATGCTGAAGCTCTTCTAGCCAAGAGGAAGATGTTTCTAACAGGTGATCTACTCCTGGTTTTTCGACATCTATTTTTGCGTCCGTTATCTCTTCAACTTGTTGATTCTCTTGTATTTGAGTTCTATCTGCTTTATCTCTAGCTTCATCCTCAATATTCCCCGCTTTTTGCTCTTCAGCCGCTTTGTATCTGGCTCCTTTATCCTCAAACGATGCCTCTCCGCTGGCTGAGTTAAGCCAATCCGGCCAGCATCGATCCTTGTCCCACTGATAAGTTGGTAAGCGTACAAAATGACCTGTCTCACCAAAGAATTGCTCCCAGCTTAGGGAATATCCCAAGCTAAATAGGCGCGCCATCTTGTCTGATTTGTAGAGAACTTTGCGCCGTTTGTCTGTCGATTTTGTTCCTACATGTAACTTAGGGCTACTTTCGTCTGCGATAAACAGCTCCAGCAGCACCTTGACCTCTGCAAAAGTATCGCCACAAAAGGCCAGTCGAACGTCATGATGGGTGCGGTGAACAGCCAAGGTATAGCAGAAGTCTGCCAAGGTTATGTCATTGTGGGAAGGGAGTCCACCGATGAAGGCAACCAACGCACGAGCCATCTTTTTCAGCGCGCCTTCGCTGCGGGCGGACAGGAGTATAGGATAAGGTGTGAGTTGTGGTCCCTGTGATTTGGAAGAGTTCAAGGTCTGCTTTGCCAGCGGACGCTTGCGGCGGCTTGGTGCTGCATATTGCTCTAATACAACATGAGCATTAGAACCGCTCAGAGAGGTGCCATGGACCCCAGCCAATGGTGCGCGCCCTTTGGTTTTGGGCCAGGGGATTCGCTCTCGAGCGGGGGTCAAATTTAGTTCCTCTAATGGAATCTGAGGATTGACGGTTTTCAAATTGATGGTTGGTGGTATCTCTGTATGGTGCAGCGAGAGCGCTACTTTGATTAGACTGGCCAACCCGCCGGCTGCGCCCATATTGCCTAGGTTCGGTTTGTTGGCGCCAATCAGACAGGGTCGTTTTCGCCTTGGGGCTTGACCAATGACCTTGCCTAACGCTGCCGTTTCGACCACATCCCCCTCTGGAAAGGCTGTGCCGTGCAACTCGACATAGTCGACCTGACTAGGCTTCTTACCTGCCTGTTTGTAGGCCTCTTGAATCACGCTCTCCTGGGCCTGGCCGTTGGGAGCCATGATCCAGTTGTTCTTGCCATTATGATTCACTGCTGCCCCACAAATGAGGGCGTAGATCGATTGAGGAATTGTGACATCTGAAAGCCGCTGGAGTACTAGAACGCCTGCCCCTTCACCCCGAACAAATCCATTGGCCTTCTCGTCCAGGGTGCTGCATTGACCGGTTGGGGACAAGATGCCAGCTTGCGACATAATCACGCTGCTGTCGGGGGATACCATCAGCTCTACGCCCCCCACAATCGCCAGGTTCGTCTGCCGACTGCGCAGGCTATCACAGGCCAATTGGATAGCCATCAGAGATGATGCACAAGCGCCATCAAGCGAGATACTTGGCCCTACCAAGTCAAAAAAATGGGATATTCGATTACTGGCAAAGGTAAATAGATTGCCGGTCGCTGTATAGCCATCCAACTGATCGGGGGTGGAACTTTGTGCTCGTAAAAAATCATTCCAGGTAATGCCGATAAACACCCCCGTCTTGCTACCTGCCAAAGTCTCAAAAGGCAACCCCGCATCTTCAAATGCTTCCCAGGTTGTCTCAAGCAGGAGTCGATGTTGGGGATCAATTCGGCTCGCCTCCCGTGGGGAGATGCGGAATGCTCGCCAATCAAAGTGATCGATGCGCTCTAAAAATCCCCCTTGGTTGGTGACGATTTTCCCCCGATGGCCTGGGGTTGGATTGTAATACTCTTTTTCAGGCCATCGCCCTAGCGGTACCCCACGAATCCCCCCTCTGCCTTCGCTTATCATGGACCAAAAGGCTTGCGGGTTTATGGCATTGGGGAAGCGCAAACCGATGCCGGTAATGGCTATGGGTTCTGCGGAGGTTGTATCGAATGCCTTGGCTTTGGGTGTCATAGTTACTGAGATAGTTGTTGTCATTTCCGAGGCCAAGGAGGCCGAAGATATTGACATAGTTAGTAGACCACAACCAGAGAGTTCACTGTCATTCTGAGGAGCTTGACGAAGAATCTTCTTCCGATAACAATACAAACTGAGATTCTTCGCTGCGGCGTTGCAATCGACCATGACTGAGCAGAATGACTCATTGCGGCCTACTGATTATGGCTAAATGGGCATGGTTCAAAATGTGGGCAATCTGGTTAACAAACTATTAACTTCATATGAACCATGTCGCTAATTCTTTTCTACAATGGTAAAGCTGGCTCAAATTCCTTACAGGCCAGTTCACCCAGGACAGGGTGCCAGGGGTGATGTTTGTCGTTCTCGACTTCTATCACCATCTCTTCCATTTTGTCTAGCACCGCTGGATTGTCATCGTAGACATCACCTTGCAGCAGTTTAAGAATGTCTAAGCGATAGCGCTTGTCTTTTAAGAAGTAGGTAAACATCACGTTGAGGCGATAGTATAAGGAAATAAAGCGATACCAGTTCTTCATGCCCTTTAGCATGGTCTGCTCAAAGCTGGCAAACCTCTCCCGGCTGAAATCGCCCTGTTTCGTTGCCTCAATAATATCCAGACTGGCAAATTTGGCACTATTGAGGGCAATGCTAACGCCGCTAGAAAAGATGGGGTCGACAAATCTGGCGGCATCGCCCACAAGAACAAAGCGATCCCCACAGATCTGTTTCATGGCATAACTGTAGTCGCCTTCTGATGAAAAAGGGCGAATGCGTTTAGCTTTCTGTAATGCACTGCAAAACTCGGGCCGCGTCTTAACAAAATCCCAGAAGAGTTCTTCTAAGCTTCCCGTGCGATTCTGGAAGTGCTTCTTCTGAGCAACCATGCCAATGCTGGTAATCTCATCTGTAATGGGAATTGCCCAGACCCAGGCGTTTTGGAGCGGCAAAAAATGAATGAAGATATAATCCTCTTGGTCAGGTGAATGGCTCAAAACTTTTCGATCGTAGCCTTCAAACCAGGTATGCACAGCACTCTGATCAAAATGGGCATCTTTGACTTTTAGACCCATTTTATTGCCGAGAAACGTACGTCGTCCGCTGGCATCCACAACCATCTTGACCTGAACATGTTTCTTTTGATTCTCCTGGTTAAACTCGATTTGCACGCTGCGATCGTCCGTAAAATCTACTTTGGACACATCTGTACCCTCGTAGATTGTGGCCCCTAAGCGGCCAGCATTGCGCAACAATATTTGATCAAATTTGCCCCTGTCAACGTGATAGGTATAAAGACGATCCACGCCTGCCTGTGTCCGCTCGTCAAAGCGTATGCCTGCGTACTGCGCGCCATCGGCCAATCCAGCCCAGTCATGTTGGTAGGTTGGTCCCTTATCCGCACTGGTCCACACTGCCCCATATTTACGCGGAAACCCTGCTGCTTCCATCTGATCAAGCAGATTCAGATCTGAAAAGACCCTCATGCTGGAAGGGACTAAAGATTCACCGACGTGGGGGCGAGGGAAATTTTCTCTTTCAAAGACCACGCACCGTAGTCCGGCTTTTGCTAAATAGGCCGCAGTTGCCGATCCAGCGGGGCCACCACCAATGATGCCTATATCGAAGTCGACATGGTTATTCATAGAATTCATCTTATCTAGTTTGTTGATTCATTTAGCGTCAAAATTAACGTACCGATCGATGTAATATTCTGCATCGTCTCCGCAGTCATCATTTCGTTGGGGATAGCCACACCTAGGCTTTCCTTGACAAAGTTTGATAAACGCACGATCTCCAATGAGTTGATAATACCCCATTCCAAAAGCGGGGTGTTGTTCTCCAAGCCAATCGATTTGCCTTCTAAAATTTCCTCAGAAATGTAGTTGTGCAGTTGCTTACAAACGTCGTCTAGTTGCATAGTTTACCTCAACGCGAATTTTGAACTTAAGAATTTGGGCAAGACGGAAATACTATTCTCGATGTTCTGAAGCGGGTAGTCGAAATACCGCTTAAAGGCCTGGCTCTGTTTCGCCAGTGTGCTGATCTCTTCTACACTAAATAACCCGCCCATTAAAGGAACAAGCAGAGAAGGCTCCACTTTTTTCACAAGCGACAACAGCTTTTCTTGAATCGTATCTTCCAAGTTAAATGATTCTGAAGGCCCATTCACAAATCTCACAGTCCTTGCAGAAGGCGCCAAGATATGCGCGCCCCCTTTGGCAAGGAAACGATAGGCATCACTAGCGCCTGTAAATGGCTGCCCCTTAACCATATGGTGGATATGATTATGGGTGGAGAGCAATGCTTTTTGTGTTTGCTGATAATAGTGTCCCGTTCTGAGCGGTTCGTGCAGAAACCGTGGAGCCAACCGAGCTGCCCACATGGTGCTGACGACACCCGCAGCTGTGGGAAACCAAAGTTGAAGATAGCCCGTACCTGCCAGTAGCCAATTGCTGCCAAAGGCTCGCTCCCGAATAAAATGTTCATGACATAGTTCGGCAATGGGTTTTGTATTGGGGAAATCGTTCGAGTATGCAAATCCCCGGCGTGCAAAAGCGGCGTCCAGCGTTTGGATTAAATCTTGTCTACTAAATTGCTCCGTTGGATAGGTGGATGCATCTATGCTAATGCCGACAGATATCGTATCTTCCATTGCTATCAACCAAGCTGCACCGTCAACACCATCCACATCCTCCAGCAAGCGTAAAATGTTGGTACCGCACAGCCACCAAACTTTGGGCAATGGTGAGCTGGATTCTCGCCAGTGGTGAGTCCATACAACCCGTTCCTCATCGCTGATGGCTTTTTTTGTCACACCGGCTGCCTGAGCAACAAGCCCCATTGGCCCGGTTGCATCAAAGACGTAGGGCGGCTTCTCGATACATACATCTTCATCTAATTGTATCGCGGTGATCCTATCGGACTTGGGGTCGTGAACGATTTGAGCATTTGTATTGTGAATGAACGTACAGTGAGGGTTCGCCTTTACTTTGTGGTAGAGCACTCGATCGAACTTATCGCGTTCGATATGAATCACATAATCAAACATGTTCCAAAGATTCATGCTCTTGCGATCCAAGTCTAGGTCGTCAAGCGTCCGGTGCGGATTGGTCGGATAAACCATCGATACAGTCTTGCCATTGAGAAACGAGACATGACTTTTGATATGAACATACTGCCGAAGCTCAGCGTCAAGGAGGCGCAAAAAGTCAAAGCTTGCCTGCTCACTGATCGATTCACCCAATCGAGGTCTATCATCAGGCTCGTCTCCACCGATCAAGATATGGTCAATATTGGCTTTTGATAGAGAGAGGCTGATAAGCAAACCTGTAAAAGAGGAGGCAAGAATTACCGGTTTATCGATTAAATCCGTCATTGTTTTCCTTAGAGTGTGCATAATCAGTAGCGCTTAACCTGTCATTCCGAGGAGAGGCGACGAGAAATCTGTACTTGACCGACCAGAAGATTTCTCCCTGCAGTGCCGCTTTGCGGCTGTAGCCAAATGAAATGACAATAACAACACATTGCAGTTTATTGATAAAATGAAGCTATAAATTATCTTGGGTAAGCTTCAATCGATCGATTTTTCCCGTACTCGTCCGCGGCAACGAGACAAGTTCCTCGGCCGTGTCAATAATCATGTGGCGGGGCAGATGCTGTGCGCAATGACACTTGAGTTCCAGAAGTGTCGGTGATGGCGTGGAGACATCATTGACAAAAAAAGCCAGTAGCCGTGCTGCGAGACCACTGTCACGAACGACGACTGCGACTTCCTTAATGGCTGGATGCTGGTCTAAAACCGTCTCCACGTCGCCCAACTCTATCCGATGGCCCCTTACTTTGACCTGCTGATCAAGTCTTCCCAAAAAGAGATAATTACCATCTGCCAACTGTTTAACCCGATCCCCTGTTGAATAGGTTTGCCCTTGCTGTGGTTCTGCACCCCAATAGCCCAACATCACCGTCGGACCAGAGACCATAAGATTCCCTTCTTCCCCAGGAGAAACCTCACTTCCCTCAGGGTTGGCAGCCCAAACGTGGTTGCCTGAGCAGGCTCGGCCAATGGGCACAGGTGATTGTTGTTTGCAAGACAAGGTTTTCACTTCATAATAAGTACAGACATTGGTTTCCGTTGGACCATAGAAGTTGAAAAAACGAACCATCGGCGACCATCGCTCAAAGAGCTGCCGCAAATGCTTTATAGAAAAAGGTTCTCCTGCAAAAATAAGATGACGCAGCGACAGACTCTCAAGCTCCAAAAGACCACCATCCTCTATCATCATGACCAGCACCGACGGGACCGAATACCAGATGGTAATTTGGTGGGTGGTCAGGAACTCAACCAGTCGCCCAGGTACATACGATCTATCTTCGGCAAACAGATAAACAGATGCGCCGCTCATAAACGCGGCATAGAGATCAAAGACAGAAAGATCAAAGTGAAATGGCGCGTGGTTTGCCAACCGATCATCAGCAGAGATGTTGAGTTCCTCGACCGCCCATCTCACAAAGGCCAACGCATTTCTATGACTTATACAGACGCCTTTGGGCTTTCCTGTAGAGCCAGAGGTATATAGGATATAGGCCAACCGATCTTCATCACGCTCAATTTCGATAGGCGCAGGGTGGCTGGGATATTTGCACCAATTCTCCTGACTTTCCTCAGTACCATCTAGCGAATCTGAAATGAATACATAGCCAATTGATTCGTTGGTAGAAGCAAGATCCTGGCCAAGCTGTTGGGTACGTGTCCGGGTGGTGACAAGCACCTTTAGCTGACAATCCTGTACTATCGACATCACGCGAGATGGTGGACACAATGGATCTAAGGGTACATAGGCTGCCCCTAAACGCAAAACGGCCTGCATTGCGACCACCCCGTAGACAGATTTGTGCAGCCAAATACCCACCCGATCGCCCAAACGGATCCCTTGTGCCTGCAAGGCATGGACCATTTGGTTGGCAAGGCCATCGAGTTGGGCGTAAGTCACTGATTGATGAGTGTCGACTATAGCTAACCCATTTGGGTTTGATTTGGCACTCATGCTGACTAAATTTTGTAATTGAGTCATAAATGATATTGCTCAATGTAGGTGGAGAATCTCTCTCGGATCTGCGCATCTCTTATGCCAAAGTCAGCTGAATCATGCTGATGCGATCCGTGCTTCCCTTGTGGATTGTCCGCCATGTACTGTTTTAACTCATGCGCGTAGGCGTCGGTCCATTCTAGTCCGAAATGCGCATAGATTTTCTGTACTGTACCCTGTGGGTTATTGACTAGATCATCGTAGAATACGTCGCAGATGTTGTGGTCAATCTTATCTCGTGAATTTAAGTTACCTTCGGTAAACATCGTCGCAAGACGAAGGTTAGCCTTGACCATCTTTTCCGGCACATAGGGTTTCATAAAGCTAGAATGCAAGGTGTGAAATAGGCTGTTCATACTGTTGATAGCTTGGACAGGATCTCGATGAGTTTGCACGATTAAGGCATTCGGCACTGCGGTAAGCAATTCGCTTAGTTCCGACATATGCGGTGGCGCTTTCATTACCAGACGACGATTATCATGTGCCTGATACCAATGCAGCATCGATGCGTATTCTTGATACATCTTGCTCCGTTCGGCTGTAAGAAACCAGTCGAGATAGCTGTAAACTGGGGCGGAGATATAGAAGACAACGCTATTGAATGACAGTCCTTGTACTATGATACATTCTTCGGGGGAATCGATAGTCATTGCATGCTTACTCGCAAGATTCGGTCTCCCCCAGTCCATCATCTTTTGATTTTGTGCAATCAGGCGATGACGATTGTCTCTTCGACCATGCAATGGTGGAAACGGCTTGAATAAGCGCCATAGCGGAATCGCTTGATTGACTGGGTCAACTGCCAACAGGTTGTGCAGCAATGTCGTCCCTGTACGAGGCAACCCAGTCACAATAATTGGCGGAAGCAGATCTATGGCAAACGCTTCCGGCTGGCGTTTTTGCATTTCTACCCAGTCGAGGCGCATTTTGGCATAATCTAATGACAGTGCATCAATGATCAGGCGGCCAAAGTAGTTCAGTTCGTCATGCTTGGCAGCGTCTAACAAAGCCTCTAATCCAGCAACATAGTGGGTGTCGCCAAAATTGCTTAGACCAGTCGCTCTCATGGCGCGTTGTTGAATATCCTTGACCTCAAGACGGGGTATGGCCAAACCAAGACGATTGATTAGCTCCCCGCCCCTATTCATGGCATTAAGCGGAAACGGAAGCCTGTTTTGCATTAACATATTAGGCGATTCCCATTTCCAGATAATTCGCAATTAAATCTCGTTGCATCTCGGATGTTCCTGAAAAAATTGTAGATGGAATTGCATCACGTAACATAGCCTCAATCTCGCCATCAGCCTTATATCCTTCTGCACCATGCAGATGAACAGCATCTAGACTTGACTGAATAGCTGCTTGACTGACGGCTAATTTGGAAAGTGCCACATCCAGCACGGCACCCTCATCTTGATCCAAAGCCCAACATGCCTTGTACAGCAATAGGCGCGCTTGCTCCAGTCGTAGTTTCATATCGGCCAAGCGATGGGCTACTGCTTGATGCTTGATGAGCGCCTTGCCAAATTGCTTGCGTTTGCGTGCGAAGGCAACGGTCGTTTCCAGTTGCCTATCCAGTGTTCCAATGTAAAAGGCGAAGAGGACGGCTCGTTCCCACTGCATAGAGCGCTTAAAGATGGTTGCGCCTTCGCCGGGTTTACCTAGCATATTGCTTTTGGGTACGCGGCAATTTTCAAAGCGTACCCACCCAGCTTGGGCTGAGTGAAGCCCCATCTTCTCAAATGCCTCGCCCAAAATGATGCCTGGCCGATCTTTCTCTACCACAAAACCGCTAATACCAAGATACCCAGCTTGGGGGTTGGTTACCGCGTAGGTGACGATCACATCGGCAATAGGGCCATTCGTGACATAGGATTTTTGGCCATCCAAATAGTAATAACCATCCTGCTCCTGAGCCGTTGTTTGAATCGCAATGATATCCGAGCCAGCCTCGGCTTCGGTGATGGCGTTGGCACCGATCCATTGTCCAGTTGCTAACTGAGGTAGTATAGCCTTCTGCAAGTCTGGTTGCCCATACTCTGCAATAGGCATGGCAGTAGCAAGCAGATGGGCCGCGGCGCTAAAGAGTAAACCTCGATCGGAGCATCCCTTGCCAAACGCTTCAAAAACATAGGCAGATGTCAAAGCATCCAGACCCAATCCACCATATGAGGGAGGTAATGAGAGGCCCATCAATCCAAATTGGCTGCACCGCTCCCATTTTTGCTTTGGGAATTCTTGAGGTTCTCGCTCGCTGCTCGCTTCCTCAAATAGCTCATTCTCTGCAATAGCCAGCGCTTTTTGGTAAAGCTCCGTCTGTCTTTTCGACCAAGAAAAATCCATGCAATAAGTTCCCTGATGTCTATTGGGTGTGATGGTCGGAGGCCCATTTTACGAACAATTCCAGTTCAACCGAAGAGCGAGCATTCATTTAAAGCGTATTAGCGTAAGAGAGCGCCTTTCCCCAACATCCTGTTCGGGGGAATTCATCTTCCACTTTGCCAATTGCTCTTTGGCATACTGATACCCAATCTCGATGATCCTGTCAACGGCACCAAACTCGAAGAAGCCAAATTGTGCCACGGGTGGGCGCAGATAGAGATCAGCCAAACCGGCCGCCAAGTGGTCCTGCACGCTCTGGACACTACTTACCTCTAATGTGCGCACGAGCAATGAGGCAAGATTGGGCATCCTGTCGTTCTTCCGCTGGGAAGAGAACCGATTGGCTAAGGCCCGCCAACCAGATAGACCCGCTCCATAGGGGACGACATCAGCCAGATCCGAAGTCGCCATTACGTCTATGCCAATGACCTTGCCATGGGGATTGCGTGCACGCATGGCATCGAGAGGAAGGTTATTATATAGACCACCATCGATTAGCAGATCGCCCTCATGAACCATTGGGGGAAGCATACCCGGCACGGTAGAGCTGGCGCGGACGGCCTGCCATAGAGAACCGCTACGGTGTACATGATCCCGAGCCTGGCTAAGGTTGGCAGATACACAAAAGTAGGGAAGATACAAATCTTCAATCTGCGTCTCACCCAATAGATGGCGGTACAGTTGCGTTATCGCATGACCTGTTGTGAAGGCAACGATAGGCAGGGTAAAATCGCCAAGCAGGCCAAAGGGGCTAGCGTTGCGGGTAAACTGGTCAATATGTTGCTGTATTGCTGCTAGATCGTATCCCATTGCATAGAGACCTGCCGTTAGCGAACCGGCACTGACACCTCCAATTAGATCAATTGGAATCTCTGCTTCTTCTAAAGCACGCAACACGCCAATATGTGCCATGCCACGCGCCCCACCACCACTCAAAACCAGACCCACTGCCTGCCCAGCTAGAATGCGTGCCAGTCGTGTAAAATCCTTGTCGCCACCATGCCAACGCACGTGGTAATGGTCTTGCACCTCACGTACAGCCAGCCAAGCAGCAGTGCCCGTCGCATTCTCCTGACCACCTCGGTGCAACAGTATCAAGCGTTGCTGTTTGGCAATGCCCGGAACAGCTTGGCGATTGAGCGAGAGTTCAAGCTCACCTTGCATTGGGTCGTCACTTCCACGACCCACAATGAGGACCAGATCTGCTTGTCGAACCGCACGCTCTGTCCAGGGAGTGAGTGTGGCGTCGGCTTCGTAGATGAGGTAGCGATGCTCCGCTTCCTGTTCACCCAGCCAATTGACCAATTGTGCATCCAGTGCATCTTGTTCGACTTTATCCTCTAGCTGGCTTCCCGTACGATTCTCAGCGAGCGTAGTTTGGGCTATGCCTGACTTCCCTAAAATCTCGTCCACGCGGCGGCTATTTAGGTGGCACGTTGGACCCATCTGCGCAAATGCCTTGGTCAATCGCTGAGAAAACTCAGTTAGCAAGATATCCGGATGGGTCGGAATCAGGGCGAGGGCAAGGGGTGTACCGGCAGGCGGACGGTGGCGACGGTCGCGACTGACGACCAAATCGGTGATAGGTTGGGTAAACATACGTGTGGTTGCGAGAGGAAACCTTGTCGCCAATCGGCAGTAACTTTCGCGACTGAGCTTCGCAACTTCCGTATCACGGATGGCATAAACCGTGGCAGTGCGTGGCTGCTCAGTGAGCAGGGCAATTTCGCCCAAACTCTCGCTTCGTCCAAGCTCCCGCAGGACCCTCATCTCCGTTCCTTTGTCCTCTAGAACAACCTGTAAGCGGCCACTAACCACCAGATACATACCGTCGCCTTCATCGCCTTGTTGAAAGAGCCTCTCACCACTACGCAGCGAAAGTAGCTCAAACTCAGCTTCTAGAGCTTCCTGTAGTTTGGGTTCCACTTCATTAAGAAGATGACTGCTATTAAGGGCCGTACGCAGTTGGCGGCGTCGAATTAGATCGGTGATAGCATCTGCCAGAGCATTTCCTACTAGGGGCGAGCGGCTGGCTAGCTGCTCATAGCTGGCCTTGGTCAATTTAGCCACGATCGCTTCACTTGCAGCGATGACTGTGGCCGTGCGGGTTTGGCCGGTGAGCAGGGCAATTTCGCCAATGGACTCGTACACACCGACCATGCGGCGGAATTGGGAACGGCCTTCTTCATTTTCAATGACGACCTTCAACCGACCGCCAAGAACTACATACATGGCATCGCCAGTATCCCCCTGTTTCACCAGTGTTTGGCCTGGTGAAAGCTTCATGACGATTAGCTCTGCCGTTAACTCCTCTAACAGAGCTGTATCCAGCATTTTAAAGAGGTTGCTTGCTTGCAGAGTTGCCGTCAGCTTATCTTGTGAGTTAACGCCACCCTTCATTGTGTCTGGCGGGGTCAAAGCAGAGGCTTCTTCGCTTCCCGCTGACTTGGTGAGAATGAGTTTGCTGCAGTTACTATCTGACATAAGTGGACGTCTCTTGAGATTGAAGATATTCTAACTAAGATGCTCTGACTTCATCGCACATCTAACTATTTGCTCAATCTAGGATTTGAGCAGCGTCTCTCGCTTGCTAATATCTTGGCCAAATGGCTTCATAATGGGAACAATCTACGAAGCAGAATGTGTACTTAGGGTCATAAAACGCTGGTTCAGCAACTCGGCTGTCTCGCCGATCAACTTGATGCCTATTTGGTCAACATGACGATTACGCCAATCCTCTAAATAGGTCCCCTTGACCCATTGGTTGAAAGCTCCCATTGCCGGACCACAATGAACCTGATAATCAACCCGTTGCTCATTGCTGCCACTCATGGCCAGGCGGGTGGTATGGACAAAGTACCAGCGGAAGATCAACGCCATCTTGTGCTTGGGATTCTCTTCCGCCCTTTTGATTTCTTCAGGCTTAGTGCGTTGATAGTAGGCTCTCGTCTCAGTCCAGACTTCGTCAAAGGAGCGCTTGAAGTACTTCTCCTGAATCTGGCGCTTGGTCTTCTCCTCGATTTCGTCCAGGCTGTTGTACTGTTGATAAAGCGTGTAAAGTTTGTTGGCACGGGCCGGGAAGAAGACTCCTCGGCGCATTACCTGGACCTTTGCCCCCAGCTCAAACATATCGCCAGCAGGGGCATAGGCTGTGTCCTGGACGTTGATGCTCTGGAGCATCTCTTTGACCACATCGCTGGTGCCAGCTTCCACTGTACACTGATTAATAGAGCCGGTCAGGATGAATTCGGCCCCCAACATAAAGGCAGCGGCTGCAGATTCAGGCGTGCCAATACCGCCCGCTGCGCCGACACGGATGGGTTTTACGTAATTATGTTCAGCCATCATCTCGTTGCGCAGGCTCAGCATGGCGGGCATGAGTGCGTAGGCTACCCCTTGATCAGTGTGCCCCCCTGAATCCGCTTCCACACAGATATCTTCGGAGATAGGTATGAAACGACTCAGTTCGGCCTCCTGGGCGGTTATCTGATTGCTGGCAAGTAATTTATCAATGATCCGTTGGGGCGCTGGCTGCATAAAGAGGGTTGCCACTTCGGGGCGAGAGACTTTGGCCAAGACATGGTTGGGAACGGTGACAGTACCATCTTGCTGGCGTTGGATGCCGTGTAGCCGATAGCGGACTAAGCTTGGTGTGATCTGCATAAACGCTGCAGCTTCTACATAGCGAATGCCATAACGTAGGAAAAGATCCACTGTCTGTCCTTCCACCTCTGGCTCGACTAGGTTACAAAGCAGGTTCATACCATAAGGTTCACTAGGCGCTACTTGGTTCTGGATAAATTGAATGTCGGCTTCAATCTCGTTTAGCTTCATGCCACCGGTCCCCAGATAACCAATCATCCCGGCTTTGCCCATGGCCACAACCAACTCCTTAGAGGCGATGCCTTTGTACATCGCCCCCGCAATGTATGCGTACTTCAGACCATAGTCGGCTTTGAAGGCGTCATTGCCCAGTGATTCTGGCGTAATGGCACCGCCTACAAGAGCTGCCAAATCATTTTTTGCGCGACCATTATTGGATGGCACATAGGCTGGCGTCTCGTCCA
Organism: Chloroflexota bacterium; assembly: GCA_039028975.1. Taxonomy (GTDB): domain Bacteria; phylum Chloroflexota; class Anaerolineae; order Caldilineales; family Caldilineaceae; genus JAHBNG01. The sequence continues at coordinate 78,265 of JBCCHB010000006.1, read as the reverse complement.
CTATGTCCAGTTCGGCCATGACGGGATCGGTCGAAGATGCGGTCAATTGTGGTTGTGGTGTTTCTTGAAGGACAATTTCTTTCATTGCTGCACTCATCTGAGGTGTATCGTCTGTCAAGGATATGTGAGCATTTTCTGTCTCATACTCGGGCTCGAGTAGCGGGACCTCACGCCGAATGCGACGCGTCAGACCAGTCAATACTTTGCCGGGACCTACCTCCTCAAACTCGCTCACACCCTTAGCGAGTAAATAGCGAATGCTCTCACTCCATAAGACAGGATGGTCGATCTGTTGCACCAACGACTCTTTAATATTCTCGGCGGTACAATTGGCAGGATAGGGGTGACCGGTTAAATTGGCTATCACGGGCATCTGCAGAGGGCTAAAGTCGAAACCTTGAAGAAAAGAGGCAAAGTATTGAGCGATCTCCTTCATATAGCGAGAGTGAAAGGGCGCGCTTACCTTCAAGGATTGAACCAGTCGGGCACCTGCTTCCACAAATACAGGTTTGATTATTTCAATGTCAGTTGTGGGGCCTGCGATCACTGTCTGTTGCGGACTGTTGAGGTTGGCTAGATCCAAGCTAGTTATGCCCTGTTCACTCAGGCAAGCTTGAATCTCTTCAACAGGTAATCCTACCACTGCCAACATGCCTCCATCTTGGACTTGGCTCATCAGTTCGCCGCGCTTCCGTACTAGTTCTAGACCCGTCATAAAGTCAAAGGCCCCAGCCGCCAGCAGTGCATTGTATTCACCCAAGCTATGTCCTGCGACAATCTCCGGTTTCTGTCCCGTCTCAGCCTGTTTCTGCATGGCGTAGAGCCAATTGGCTACATAGAGTGCTGGCTGAGTAAATTGGGTCTGTTGTAGCTTACCATCCGGATCTGTTAGGCACAGCTCGCGGATTGAGTAGCCTAGTACGTCATCGATATGGACTTCTAGCTGAGCGAATTCGGGTAGAGCATCAAAAAGATCTTCTCCCATGCCCTTCGCCTGAGAGCCTTGTCCAGGGAATAGGTAGGCACGCATCGTCACTCCCATCGTTGTGAATTTATTTCAATATGTGTGGGTAAAACTTGCCTCGAAATTCTAACTAGCCCATTCGGCTAACGTTCATACCAGCAATCGTACCAGAACTTGACCCTACTATAATAATAGAACGCATCCAGATCGTCGCGGAACGAGGCATTCAGTGCATTTGTTTGTTGAAAAACGCACTCAGTTCGTCGCGGAACAAGGCATTAACCGAGTTTATTTCGCGAAATACGAATTCAATCTCTTAAAATTAGGTTTACATTTTTGAGGTAAGAACAGGGACAAAGCCAAGCCGAAGATCGTCTGCTGGCCCGTGCTAATGAATTGTGGGAGTGGGTAAGCAAAGTTAGACATTCATCATAACACAAAAAGCTTCTTTGGGGTAGGAAACTTCATAACCGATACTATCCAACCAAGCCTTGTTATTAAACCGTAAGGTTCGTGATGTAAATAAAATACAAAATAAGATCTCTTAGCGGGTGCTCAGCAGGTAAGACATGACAGGAGCGAATTCCGGATTTTACTTAATTCTGATTCCTAAGCACTGTATTGAGTTGCTCCACCAACGGCCATGCATAAAGCCATTCGGCCACTTTACCCCCGCCTGGTGCATCGGCTACGGAGCGCTCTATAACCTCGGCACCTAGCTTTTCGTAGTACCTACGTGCTCGATGATTTTCCTCGAACACTTCAAGATAGATACCTCCTTGCGGCGTGCGCTGCAGGAGTGAATTCGTTAGGCCGATGAGTAACTTTGTTCCAATACCCTGGCCCTGACATTCAGGATGTACATGTAAGTTATCGAGCAAAGTACCCCATCTTTTGTCATGATCCACAAATGCAAAGGCAAAACCAACGATTGATGAGCCAGACAACGCAACAAGCCCAATGTGCTCGGCAACAGGTTTCGATAATCGCTCTTGCCAGATGGTTAGGTGCTCATCGCAAAGTGAACCATCAAGGTACGAATCTAGCAGTATGCCACGATATGCAGACTGCCAACTTTGGGTATGAATTCCAGCAATTGCTTCAACGTCATCTACTACCATATCACGTATAATGAACATGAATTTCTTGATTCCTTCTTATTCCTCTTGAATTGCCTCCAGTATTCGCTGGGGCGTAAACGGAATCTGTCGCAGCCGCACGCCTACAGCATCAAAAACGGCGTTGGCAATGGCTGCTGGCGTTGGATTCTGTGTCGCTTCACCACTGCCCAGGAACGGCAGGTCAGGGCGATTTAGCAAAACAGTCTCGACAACTGGCATTTGGCTAAAACGCAGGATAGGGTAGCTATCCCAATCTCGACTGGTAATGCCATCCTGATCAAACTGAACCTCTTCCAACAGCGTCCAGCTTGCGGCTTGGATAAAGCCTCCCTCTAGCTGATTACTGAGCCCGTCTGGATTGACTACTTGCCCTGAATCGGCGGCAATGACGGTTCGCTCTAGCTTGATTTCGCCATCCTCCTGGTTAACAGATAGTTCGACAGCAATGGCCGCGTAGCACTGAATATTTTTGTACTGGGCAAAAGCAATGCCCGTCCCGCGGCCACTGGTGGATGGTGCCGTTCGAGGCTGCCAACTGATTTTGTCTGCCGCGGCCTGAATGACGGCTTTGGCCCGTTCATCATTCAGGTGCTGTAGACGGTAGGCAACTGGGTCAATCCTGGCCGCCAAAGCTAGCTCGTCCATAAATGACTCAATGGCAAAGATGTTGGCATAGGCCCCCAGGCTCCGCATAGCTGAAACGCGTAGTGGGCTATTGGGGACAAAGTGATTCACCACCCGCCGCTGCTCAAACGTGTAGAGTGGATCGGCATTGCGATGGCCGCCCATATGGCGTGCACCGACCCGAGGCTGAGGTTCCGGCGCGGGAATCGGCTCTGCCAAGTGCCACGCAGCCAGCAACCCCGATGTGCCTTCTGCTGCCCGTGGGCGCGTGGAGTGTGGATAGCTCCAAACATCGTGGTTCCAATCGACAACAGTGCCTTGATTGTCCACGCTGGCCTGCATCTTCATGACCATAGCCGAGCTGTAGGGTTCCCACGTGTGCTCATCTTCCCGCATCCACTTGAGAGAAACTGGGCGTCCTGGCACTGCCCGCGCCAAGAGTGCTGCATCCAATCCCACGTCGTCTGCACCATTGTGGCCATAGCACCCTGCACCTTGGGTGTGAATGACGTGAACATTTTCTAACGCCATGTCAAAGACGGATGCGAGGCAGCCCTGCAGTGGATAGACGCCTTGGGTATGGCTCCAGACAGTTAGTTTGTCACCTACCCACTGAGCAGCGGCAGCCGAGGGACCCATGGAGCCATGCATATGGTAGGGCCGGTAGTAGGTGGCATTGAGGGTTTGAACGGCATCGTCCGGTGATGAGATAGATGGAATCGGAGCATCGACGGTTTTGCCTTCCACAACCAGGTGAGAGATAGCGGGTTGGGAAAGTAGATGATCGTAAATTGTCGACGGATCGGGTAGTTGGTCCCCATTGCTCCATACCGCTCTTTGCTGAAGCGCGTTCCGAGCAACAATGGCCTGATCTTCTCGTTCAGCAATCACACCAAGAAAGCTACCGTCTTGTACTACAGCAACCACGCCCGGCATTTTGATCACCGCTTCTTTAGCGACTGAAATCAGACGAGAAGCATAACTGGGCGGGCGCACCACCCGCCCATGCAGCATATCTGGTAGCTCCAGATCATGGACGTAGCTGGGTGCGCCGGTGGCTTTGGTCGGCAGATCGAGGCGAGTGGCTGTCTCTCCAACCACTTTATATTGACTAGACAGCTTGGGTTGGATTGTACCCGTCACGTCGCGTCCAAATTGCTCTCCACCAAAGAGATCCCAGTATGAGATCTGGCGATTGGTGGCGGGGTCAATGATCAGGCCATCGTCTACAGTTAGTTTCTCTGCTGGCGTTTCGGCTTCTAGCTCTTCGTGGGCCAGTTCTAGCAGAATATGGCGAGCCTCCGCCGCGGCCTGACGTACCGCGTTGCCGCTCATCTCCATAGACATGCTGCCTGCGGTTACGCCCTCATCGGGGGTCAGTTCCGTGTCGGCACTGATGACGTGGACGCGCGATAACGCCACATCTAGCTCTTCGGCAGCCAACTGAGCAATCGCGGTTTTAATCCCCTGGCCGATCTCGGCTTTACCAGTAAGGGCAGTCACGGTCTCGTCCGCGTTAATCCGAATCCATGCGTCAATAGCTGGTCTATCTTGGAGTGAGGCCGAGAGTCGCTGGCGGGGCGTTGGTGCTGTGGAGAGAGGGGGTGCTTCTACAACTTCGTAAATGGGTTCCCAAATGGGTCGCCCAATACGCAGCTTGATGGCTCGGCGCACCCGGTCATAGACGCCACAACGACAGAGGTTTTCGTCGAGCGCTTCACGGATCTCATCATCAGACGGATAGCGGATTCGGTTGAGCAATCCTTGCGCGGCCATGATCATGCCGGAGACGCAGTAGCCACACTGAATGGCCTGTTCTGCAATAAAGGCTTCTTGCAAAGGATGCAGAGCATCTGTAGAGCCTAGCCCTTCGACGGTAGTGACCTCTGCATGTTGGGCTTGGGCCACAGGAAGTTGGCAGCTTGGTACATCATTGCCATCGATGAGGACTTTGCAGGCATTGCATTGTTCCTGGCCGCAGCCATATTTGGGGCCTTTTAAGTGCAGGTCATTGCGCAGGATGTAAAGCAGAGGTGTTTCGGGATCGACCGACAGCCGATGCGTGGTACCGTTGACGGATAGGGTGATTGGCTCAGACATGGCTAGTTTCCATAAAAACCCTCTTGGGCATGACGACGATATTGAAATAGAACTAGGCCCAGCAGAAGACCAACCCCTAAATAGAGTGTAGGCAAACCAATGATGCTGCCAATAGAGAAGGCAAAAAGCGGCCCAATGGCAGAACCCGCGTCCGATGCGGTAGCATAGGTGCTCATAAAGAGGTGGGGGCGGACCGTTTCTGTCGCCTCACCCGCTGCTGCCGCGGATAGAACCACATAGAGACTCCCTTTACCTAGAAAGACAATCAGTAAGCAAAGAATGGCCCAGAACGCAGGCAGCGTCACGGCCCCCAACAGAGAGAGCAGGAGTACGACGACAATCCCGAAGGCCATCCGCGATTGGCCCCACAGATCAGAGAGGTGACCAAGGGCTGGACCAACGGTTAGGTCGGTGAGCCAGCGCACGCCGTGGAGTATCCCCGTAACCGTGGCAACCCCAAGCCCGAGCGTTAACCCATTTTGATCAGCCCCCACTTTGCTGGCAATAAAGAGCGATGTGGTTGCAACGACTACGCTATTTAACAGCAGATCACAGAATGTGGCTCCGATTAGCCAACGATGGACTGGTTTTTCCAAGACGGATAGCCAGCCACGTCCCAATTTGCGTAGCTGTAGATCGAGTCGATGGTAGGCAATAGGCTCGGTTATGGGCTGGGTGAATATCTGTTCGCTGTCAACCGAGTCAACCTCAGTTGGGTCAGCCTCAGCCGAATCAGCAGATGAATGGCCTGGCCTGGGGGAAGTTTCTGAGGCCCTTTCGAATATGGGCCATCGAATGACACTTGATACCGGAACGGCCAACAGTGCCATGACCATCACTGCTCCGATGGCGGTCGAAAAACCGAACCCATCATACAGGTAGCCACCAAACAATACACCGATGGCGCTCCCCAAACGAACAAGGCCAAAGAGAATACCCGTCATGCGTCCCTTAACCTGATCTCCCGCTGCCCAAATGGCTTGATATCCACCCTGGCGCAACCCAGACCATGCAATCCCCCAGATGACGCGAGCCAACAACAGTGCGGCAAATCCCCAACCCAGCCCATACAAAACCGTGGCAACAGCCCCCAAAACGGCTGAGCCGATGAACGGTGCTCGTGGCCCCAATCGCTCATAAAAACTACTGGCCCATGTATTAGAAAGCAGTCGGATCAGGCGATTGGCACTGAGAAGGATACCAACCTGTGGTAGGGATATGCCCAGATCCTCTGCTTCCAGCGGAAGAATGCTATAGAGCAGAGAATCGCCCATGATAGATAGCCCAACCGTTGAGCCGACTATGACTATCAATGGCATTTTTACTGAGGGACTAGGTTCGGATGACATGGAGGTGGATAGAGTGGGCTTTATACACGCTTCCAGATTACTTGGTAATCAGGTACGGCCGCTTTGATCAAACTGTAGACCGGACAGTATTTAGAAGCGAGTTCTTTTGGTCAGAAGAACTTTGACTTAAGATCTATATTTCGGTAATTGTCCTCAACTTCGCGGGAACGAACTTATGCGAAGATCGATCGTTCAATTGTCTTAGGCTATTCCAAGAAATTGATTCCCTAAAAAGTCCCCGGCACGAGCCATCTTCAGGTTGGGATTCGTAGCTATTTGTGGCTCGTGCTGGGGACTTGACTTCTAGAATCGGCCTTAAATGCCGCGCTGGTGATGATCGATGCCCTCATAGCGCTGAATAAAAGAACGGATTCTGTCAGCATCATACTCGTCTAATTTGAGTACCCGCCCCCAAGCGGTTAACGCAATCGGCGCACCCATATCTTTATGCCAAGGCTGGCCACCTCCTGGCGTCCATGTTGGATCGTTAGGAGCTAAGATGACGTGGCGTCCTGAATCGATATATGGCTGTACAGAGGCAGAGAGCTGCTCAAAGAGTTCAGGGCAAGCTTCTTCACACTGATAGTAGACAACCACGCCACCATCTTCCAAATTATGGACCAACTGCTCGTAGCGGATAGGATCCTCGTAGACTTGCCAAGCTGCCAAATTCCCATAGTGGGGTCCAGACGAAGGAGGGGTACTGTTGTATTCAAGGTTTGAGCGGTCGCCAAAGTTTGCCAGATGGGAATTGCCTTGAGATTCAAAGACCTCTTCCCCGGCCACAGGTACTGGCCCTCGGAAACTCAAATAGAGAAAGTATGCAACAATCAACACCAGCACCCCAGCAGCCGCCAATAGAAATAGGTTCTGATTGCGCCGCTCACGGGCAGCCTCTTCTCGAACTTGTTGTCTACGTTGTCGTGCGCTCATGGGCGTTTCGCGAGCGCCTTTTGCTTTTGTGGCCATATACGGATCTCCAAAACAAGACAGTTCTTTGAGTCAATTAATTCCTTAAAGACTCGGAATAATTACTATATCCAACGATTTCCTATTATACTCTGGGTATGTCAAAGTGAAAAAGTATACATCGTACCATCTTAATCTAAGCTTTAGGCTAATTTACTTATTTACAAGCGTATTAGCTACTTTAAGTATATCCTATACTGGCGGCCCTGATAAAGTACCATTGCGACTCGAGAGGAAAATGTTACTCTATACGGAGCCTAAGTATAATTTGAGGAGATGTGTCTATGCGAGCCGTTGGCAGTAGCCTTCCCCGCCACGATGCAGTGGATAAAACCCTAGGGACAGCCCCATATCCAGATGACATCCAACTAAAAAATCAAGCGTGGATGAAGATCGTTTTTGCGGATCACCCTCATGCACGGATTACTCACATGGATATTTCTGCAGCCAAGGCGGCCCCGGGTGTCATTGAGCTGTTGACTGCTACCGATGTCCCCAACAACGAGTATGGCCTGTTGACTCCAGATCAACCAGTTCTTTGTGGGCTAGGCAGCACAGAACGGGCCAAAAAGGTGCGCTGGGAAGCCGACAAGATTGCCTTAGTTATTGCCGAGAGCCAGAGTCAAGCTGAGGCGGCGGCAAAACTGATAAAGGTGGACTATTTGCCACTTCCCGTTGTGACCGATCCTCAAATGGCTTTACTGCCAGATGCGCCACTGGTCGATGAAGAGCAAGAGACAAATGTCCTTTATCAATATAAGATTCGGCGCGGCGATATAGATGAAGCCTTTGCCCAAGCTCATGTAATTGTCGAAAGCGAATACCACACCCATCCGCAGGAACATGCCTACTTACAACCTGAATCTGGGCTGGCCATTGTACGCCCAGACGGGCGAATTGAAGTGATTGTGGCAGGTCAGTGGATGCATGAGGATCGACAGCAGATTGCCCATGCGCTTGGTCTGCCCGAAGAACAGATTGTTGTCCGCTATCCTGCCATCGGTGGTGCATTTGGCGGACGAGAAGATATGTCGATTCAGATCCCGCTAGCGCTTGCCGCGCTGAAGACGGGGCGTCCCGTAAAGACAACTTGGAACAGAGAAGAGAGCATCATGGGTCACCACAAGCGCCATGCCTTCGTGATCCGCTCCAAATGGGCGGCCACCAAAGAGGGCCAGATCATTGCTGCTCAAGCAGACTTGATTAGTGATGCAGGCGGCTACATGTATACCAGTTCCAAAGTGCTGGGCAATGCCGCACTTTCTGCGCTTGGCCCCTATCAGATCCCAAATGTCTCAGTAGATGCCCGTGCGGTTCTAACGAATAACTGCCCTGGCGGTGCCTTCCGCGGCTTCGGTGGGTTGCAGGGACACTTTGCAGCAGAGATGCAAGTCGCTAAGTTGGCTCATGCCCTGGAGATGGATCCGGTTGCGCTTCGGATGAAAAATCTACTACGGGAAGGTTCAATTCTGCCAACCCAGAGCGTTGTTCCCCCGGGCTGTACCGCTGTGGAAGTGACCGAAGAGGCCGCTAAACATGGGGGGTGGCTTAATGATAGCAAGCAAGGATGGCATCGTTCACCCCAATCTGAACAGGTCGCGGATCCCATACTTCTTGCCGCTGACGCGGTCCAAAACATGTCCTTGCAGACCTCTTTGGATGCCTCGGCAGGTCAAGTTGCGAGAGGGATCGGGTTGGCTACCTGTTACAAGAACGTGGGCTTTAGCTTTGGCTTTCCCGAACATTGTTACGCCACCGTTGAACTTCGTGGTGAGGCAGAGATTGGGCAAGCAATTGTCGGTTGTGTCGGTGCCGATGTAGGACAGGGCGCACACTTGGCCTTTCGCCAGATCGCTGCTGAGGTACTTAATCTTGAGGTAAGTCAGGTGGTTCTCCAAGCCGATCATACGGATATTACTGGCTCCAGCGGTAGTGCTTCGGCCAGCCGCCTTACCTTTATGGCAGGGAATGCCATTCAGGGAGCAGCCCAAAAGGCGCTCAAAGAGTGGGAAGAGGAGGAACGACCGGCTCGTGCAGAATTCGTTTATCACCCGCGTGCCACGTCAGCACCTGACCCAGAGACGGGTGAGTCCGACCCCAGCGTTACTTATGGCTACTGTGCTCAGGTGGCCCAAGTAGCCGTTGATTTGGAGACAGGTCACATCACTGTTGAACGTCTAGTTAGCGTCAATGATGTGGGTAAAGCCGTCAACCCCCAACAGGTTGAGGGGCAAATTGAAGGTGCAGTTGCCCAATCCATAGGCTGGACACTTTTAGAAAACTACCTGCAGCATGAAGGGCGTACGCTAACGGCCCACCTAAGCAACTATCTCATTCCTGGCGTGCTAGATGTTGCTCAGATCATTGAACCGATCATCCTGGAGATCCCTGATCCCCAAGGGCCGCTAGGCATTCGAGGTATGGCAGAGATGCCTATGATTCCGACGGCCCCAGCCATTGCTGCGGCCATTCATGATGCCGTGGGTATCTGGATTGATCAGCTACCAATTACGCCCGAACGTATGTGGCGTGCCTTGCAATCTACGTGATAGTCCATTATTTATAGGAGAACAATCATGACCGAAAACCCAATTCCCATTGAAGTCTGGTCCGACTACGCCTGACCATGGTGTTTCTTAGCAGCCTCCAGTTTGGAGAAGCTGAACCAATCCCACAACGTAGCGATCCAATGGCGTTCATTTGAATTGCGCCCAAAAGGTGGGCCACCCCTCTCTCCCGACTATCTTGAAAAGGTGAAGAGCAACCGTCCTCGTATCTATGCTGTGGCCAAAGAACAATATGGGCTAGAGATGAACCCGGGGCCTTTTGGCTTTGATAGCCGCCCTGCGTTGGCGGGGGCCAAATATGCCGAAGCCCAAGGTGTAGGCCCAGCCTATCATGCAGCCATCATGCAAGCCTATTGGCAGGAAGCCCAAGCAATAGACGATGTAGATGTACTAAGCAATATTGCTGGTTCAGTTGGCTTGGAAAAAGAAGCATTCCGCAATGCTCTTGAGGAGAATCTATACCTCGATCAAGTCGTGGCTGACATTGAGCAAGCCCATAATTATGGAATCCATGGTGTACCTGGCATGGTCTTTGCCAACAAATATTTGGTATCAGGTGCCCAACCATATGACGTTTTGGTTCAGGCTGTCGAGCAGATCAGAGAAGAATCAGCATAAATCAGTAGTTTCCCAATCAGGTTGTACCAATCAAAAAAGGTCGCTCACAAGAGCGACCCTTTTTGATCGAGGCATATAGCCTCTAAGGAGAAAACCAAAGGAGGAAATCGAACGGTTGCGAAAACCAGTTCCCCATAACCAGTTTTATCACCGCAACTGACCTAAGTATATCATGGTTCGGTGGGCAGCGCACTGTGCAAGTTGTACATAAATTATTTGGTATCCTTTTGGTTTTTATACGTACCATAATCTAGAAATAGATGCATTATGTCAAATCTTGTGCAAAGGGTGTGCAACCCGCACTACTTAACTACGTTCTGCATCATGCCTTTCCACGCCTTTCCTACGTAACCCACTCTTATCACGGAAATCCATTACCTGATTTTCATGACCTCCATGTATAATGCTCCCATGAACCTGCTTACAGTTAGCAATATTTCCAAACAGTATAGTGAACGATTACTTTTTGATGGAGCCAATCTACTCATCAATGATGGGGATCGTATCGGCCTCATTGGCGTTAATGGGAGCGGAAAGAGTACGCTTTTGCGACTGGTATCGGGGTTAGAAACACCTGATGGCGGCGGCGTTACCGTCTGGGGTGGTGTCAAGGTCGAATTTCTGGCCCAGGAACCAGAGCTTGATGAAGGACAGACTGTTCTCAATACCATCTTCCAAAGTGACTCTCCTCAGATGGTCCTATTGCGCCAGTATGAAGAAGTAACGGCCGCTTTGCAGCAGACGCCTGACGATGCGTTATTGCAAGAGCAGTTGGTAACGGTCTCGGCTGAGATGGATCGTACAGAGGGTTGGGCCGCTGAAGCCAACGCCAAGGCGATTCTCACTCGCTTGCAGATTGCCGACTTTGATGCACCCATTCAAACGTTGAGCGGAGGCCAACGCAAACGGGTCGCCTTGGCTCGTGCGCTGATCGATCGAGCGGATCTGCTGGTACTAGATGAGCCAACCAACCATATTGATGCCGAAACGGTGGCTTGGCTGGAGGATTACCTAGCGTCTACCCCTGGCGCTATCCTCATGGTGACCCATGATCGCTACTTTTTGGATCGGGTTGTGAATCAGATCGTTGAGTTAGATCGCCGTCAGCTCTTCTCCTACCCGGGCAATTATAGCAAATATCTAGCCGATCGGGACGCTCGCCATGATCGTATGGCCGCAGCAGAGGAGAAGCGACGTAAACACATTGCTAGGGAATTAGAGTGGATGCGGCGTGCTCCTATGGCCCGAGGGACCAAGCAAAAGGCCCGCAAGCAGCGAGCAGAAGAGCTCATGGAAATCCGCTATGATAGCGGTGACGATCAGGTAATGATCGCCATGGCCAGCAGCCGATTGGGGAGCAAGGTACTTACTGTTAAAGGGCTGAGCAAGGCATATGATCAGAACCCGGTGGTCCGCGAGCAGGATTTCCATCTAGAGCCAGGAGATCGAATTGGGATTATTGGTCCGAATGGCTCTGGTAAAAGTACGTTTCTCAACTTGCTAGCGGGGCAGATTACGCCTGATGATGGTCACATCGATTGGGGGAATACTGTACGACTTGGCTACTATGATCAGCGTAGCATGAATTTAGATGACAACTTGCGTATTATTGACTTTGTTGAAAAGGAGGCCGCCCTGATTCACTCTGGGGAAGAACGCCCCCACTGGCTGCCTCAACGGAATAATGCTAGCGGCACACCGGTTGAAGCGGCCAAGATGCTCGAGTGGTTTCTCTTTCCCAGATCCATGCAGTATGGACGCATTGGAACCCTCAGTGGTGGTGAACGTCGTCGTCTTTACCTATTACGCACCCTGATCCATCAACCTAACGTTCTCTTCCTGGATGAGCCAACCAACGATTTAGATGTCCAGACGCTAGCCGTGCTAGAGGAATATTTGGATCACTTTCAAGGGTCGCTGGTAGTTGTGAGCCATGATCGATACTTCATGGATCGCACTGTAGATTCTATCTGCTATTACGAAGATGGTCGCTTAGGGCCGCGCTACCCCTCGCCCTATTCAACCTTCAAACGGCTGCGTGACGACGCCTTACGTACTCAGTCCATAAAAAATGAACCAGCCAAGCCCTTGGCAGCCCAGCCGAATTCCACAAAACAAGGCTCTATCCAACAGGGTACCAATAGTCAAGACTCTGCCGTATCAAGTGACGCTCAGCCCAATCAGCAAAATCGACAAAAAAAACTAAGTTGGAAAGAGGAGCGTGAATTCGAAGCACTTGAAGAGACGATCGAAAAATTAGAGGCCCGCAAAGCAGAGCTAATGACGGAAATGGCCCAGATAGGGAATGAGTATACCCGTCTTCAAGGGCTATCAAATGAGTTAGAAAATTTGGAATCCGAATTAGAAGAGAAACTTGAACGTTGGCTTGAACTAGGTGAGTTAGCAGCGTAATTTTTTGATGTATACCCTCTAGACTGCTATAATTACAAGTTGAATTTATTGTCCTTTGCAATATGTACCCCCTGATTTTCCCTAATATATTACTATATATCAGTTGGACATAGCCGGAGGTAGCATATTTGAGGTGGTTTTGAAATGAGCATTTTGAAATGTATAGTTCTCAAATTCTTCAATGAATTTCAGGGTTCGGCAACGGGAGGAAAGTGTGCTGCAACGCCAAACGCAAACAGCGATTTTCTGGCAGGAGCAATTTGAAGTAACGCCAGATGATCTAGAGTTTATCTATAATCTACTTCTTGATACACAAACATCACATGCATTATCCGAACTTGCAACGCTCCTCATTCAAGAATATATCCGTAAAGAAAGCGCCAAGATCGATTCGGAGCTCTCTAAAGGTGCTGTTTACCAGCCAGAGTCAAGCTATCAAGTAGACCAGAAACTTGTCTTCCCTATTTTAGATTTCGCCGTTGGAACAGTTCAAGAGATCCGAGAGGGTCACAACCCTGAACATGGAACCTTTAGTGTCATGCAGATTCTCTTTAATGAGTTAGATGAGACACGCGAGTTCGCTGCTGATTTAAAGACCCACCATGTTTTGAATCAGGTCAATGGACATGGTGCTCTGGGTGAAGAAGGACTTCTCTCCCCTCAAGAGATCTACGAATTGTACAAAAGCGATATAAATGATTCAATTCTTTATAGCCTGGAAGAGAGCGACCGCAGCAGTGATTTTGTTGAAGTGGGAGGACAGTGGCTTCTGGCGGATATGCTTTCAGAGATTCATATTGGCCACCTGAATATTGCAGAAGCAATGATCGATTTGGGGGGCAAACCCTTAACACCCGCCGAAGTCCTAGCCGAGCTTGATCTGGAGTCTGGTTCGTCCGAAGCCATGACCCTTCTCAGTATGAACCACGGTCTTGAGAATGATGAGCGCTTTGACATGGTTGGGACAGAGGCGCAGCCGCTCTGGTATTTACGTCGGCTTGAGCCTATTGAGGCCATTGAAGTACCTATCTTGTTACGGCCCACTCAGCCAACATACAATCGCTCTCTCCTTAGTGTCGAACTTCTCCAAATTGAATGGGAGTTAGATGATGAGTGGGGTGAGAGTAGCCTGAGTAGCGAATTACCCTCTATTGTTCCCAGCACAACTCTGACATTGACCTATCCCCACCGTCGCTGTGGGACCATTCCCTTGAATGGGCGCACGCGAAGCTTTTTCCCCCTAAAAGATAAGGGGCGCTCCGCAGTAACCCTAATCGATGGCCGATGGGGAACCCATATGCAGGGGTGGGTGGTCCACGAAGGGCGCTACGTAACGGGCTTAGCCAAATGGATGGAGGAACATGGCCTTCCTGTGGGTGCCCAAGTGACTTTAGAGCGGACCAGCAATCCCAATGAGATTGTTGTGGATTATCGAACACGCCGAGCCAAAAGGGAGTGGACGCGCATGGCCACGGCAAATCTGGAGTCCATGAAGCTTAATTTTGAGATGAATAAGATCCAGATCACTTGTGAATATGATGAGGATTTGACTGTTTCTGAGAGCGATCCCGGCCCCATTGGTCAGCTTCGAATCTTACTCAACCAAAATAGAGTGGAGCTAACCCGAATTGTTGAAGATTTAATGCCGGAATTGACCAAATTGTCCACCCAATCGACGATTCACGTCAAGACCGTTTATAGCGCAGCCAATATGTTGCGACGCAGTGCTCCAGGCCCTGTCTTTTATGCTTTGATCAGCAATCGCAAATTTCGCGATTTAGGGAATGGATACTTTGGAATGGCTTAGAAGAGTAGCATATATATAAAGAAAAGAGTGAATAAATATGAGCAGCCCCCTGGCCAAACGCGCTTTGCGTAGATATCGACCCACAGCCGATACCAAATTTCATATTGATTACGATTGGTGGGAGAAGAGCGGACAGAATTTTCGCCAATATCTACGCAATCAGCTCTGTGCAGAATGCCGAGATCGTTTTAGCGATCACCAAAATACAGAAAACGTTGATTGGGTGGATCCAAACACGGGAGAAGTTCATCGTACGGATGCCTTACGGGAATGTCTACGCACCCGCTGTGCCAGCGATCCTGAGTACATCAACGAACGGTTACCCGTTGCTTCGGCCTGTTTCCGCGTCTTTTTGGCCAATAACAATTCTCCTCTTTCACCGACTGAATTGGGCCAAGTTCTACCTTGGAAAACGGCCGATGAGATTCTACGTATCTTAGGGGGCAAAAAAGTCTATTTGGGATTGCGCCCAGCATAAGCAGACTGGGAGGCACAGGTTGCTGGCACCAATGCGCAGGTGAAATCGGGAATAGGCCGTGCTGTTGTATGAAACGACCCAATGACCAGCTCATTACCAATCGCGTTCCCTTGATCATCTACAACCTGGGCGCGCTGACGGCTTTGGGCATCATACAACCCAATAACCACTTGCCACTTCTCCTGATCATTAGGATGCCTCTCTAGCAGTTCATTCTCATCAGGCAATGATAATTGCCGCCAGTCCACGATCTGTATCATCTCTGCACTTTCCCCTTCTGTGGCAAACCAATCAACCAAATAGGGCAAAAACCAACGGGGCAGACCATCTGCTTGTGCGCGATTCTCGCCTCTTTGTCGCAGATGAACAAAAGGCGTTAGCTGGGAGGGCCACGGACCAGAACGAGACCACTGCAAGTACACCTCGGCACTTCCCCCTACCCATACCCGATTCAACCCCAACTGTCCCTGAACCCACAGCGGCTCTATTTCACCATCAAAGGGTGTTACGTCAAAGGCCCCACGAACTGTCAGCAATCCACTGTCACCAGCCTTTTCGCCTTCCATACCCAACAAATCTGACAATGCATCCCCATTCGTTCGTGGATCATTAAGCTCACCAAGGAAAGATGCATGATTTCGGTAATAGCCCTTGACCCAACGCCGGCCTTCAGCACCGATAGATAGGTGGACTCCATTCAGATCTGCACCGTTCTCTACACTGTTCGCCTCTTCGCTGCTTATCTCTGCATGGTCTTTTCCTGAATGCACATCTGTTGAATGAGTTCCAATTGCACGTTCACTGACGGCTACTCCCCACTGTTGTGGTAGAAAGAGGGCTGGCGTTGCAATGCGGATCTGATCGCCCAACTGCCACTTAGAGGGAGGATACCAGATCAAGGCAGGAGGGGTGGCGTCATCAAAGCTGTAAACAGGTACGCCATCTGGGCGGAGAATCTGCAATTGCGGTTCATCCCGTTCTGGAGCAAAGCCTGGGCCAACCGACCACTCACTTATGACGGATGTAGCCCGCCAGCGTGGACGATCGTTTACATCGATTGCAGATAATGTAAGCGGTTGGTTACCTTCTACAGTTTTAGAGGCAGTCGATCGCGTGAAGTCATAGAATGCTGCCGGAATCTCCTTTGCTGCTTCTCCGCGCCGCAACAGCAAAAAGCCATCTGCGCCATCGATCACACCCCAATCTGATGCGAGCATTGCCATAACCATATCTCTCAGATCACCCGATGCCAGATCGGTATTGGTTGTCACGTCGAGCAATGCCCACTCGGCCTCTCCCTTTTTATCAAATTGGGGCATCCCGATTGGAAATTGATAGACAAATCGTCTTAGTGCCACATGAGGGTGAACCGCGGCTGTGGCCGTCACCGCAGCTTCAGGCGGAAGCTGGTCAATAAAATGTTCTAGTCGCTGGTGATGAGCAGTGATCGGCGTTGGATCATGGCGCTGCCCCCACGGTCCTCGCCCTTCTTGAGCATACAGACGGATAGACCAGAAAAGTACCCAGCTGATCAAGAGCAACGAAAGCACTGGTCGTAAGGTGGTTCGTCTATTGTGCCAAAAGGCTGCTAGCGCCATTACCCCAGCCGACGACGCAGCCATATACTGAAAGTTAGGCGATGAACCCTTCACCCATGGCCTAACCAAACGCCAAAATCGCACCCCGCCATACGCCCCGCTAACCCCAAAGTAGGCCACTAAGGGAGCACTATAGTGAAATTCACCGTAATATTGAGGCGGATAAGCACTTAGCAGATTCGCCAGCAGTAGCGGTAGTGACAAGAGCAGAATCTCAGGTGCCAGAAGGCTCAAAAAGCCGAAACTCGCCAGCATCATCCACAGATAATTGACTCGCACCGCCTCTGTACCAATAGACCAAACTGTCCCAGGCTGGGTAAAGAAACTCCTCACAATATCTACTGGTGAATCCCCCAACGCCCCATAACGTGCCCAATATGGATTCTCAGCCGTCTCGTAGACCTCAACTGCGTAGGCTGGCACAATGACAAACGTAGCTAGATAGAACCAAGTAAGAGAGAGTAGGGTGACCAGGAGTGAGAGTATGAGGGGGTGAGGCTTCGACGTGAGCTCAGCCGAATGGGGAGAGGCGGTAAGGCGGTGACCCCGTACTCTCTGCCAAGCTCTACCAATCGTCAATATCGGCGAGTGGCTACTGCCTAAACGTAAATCGTCAATTATCAGTCGCCCCGCTGTCAATCGCCCCACCATCAATTTCCACATGGCCCAGAATCCGAGTCCGGTAGCCAGTAGCGCCATCTCCTCTTTTACAAGGGCAGTAAGGAGGGTAGAAAAGGTAAACTGGAGCCAACGTTGTCGTTCAATAGAGAGAAAGGCCCAGAGAATTAGCGGGACGGCTAAGGGGGCAGCGTGAAATTCGGTGAGGAGAGCGTTTTGCAGCTGAGGAGAAAGGAGATAGCCGATAACCAGAGCCAAGGCTATTGGCGAAGTCAGTTGGCGCAAGGGTTCTATGTGCCAGATTTGGGTACGCTCTGTGGATGTGAGTAATTTATCAAACAGGGTCAGAGTCAGTTCATAGAGCAACCACCCACCCACTGCAGTTAAGAGCACTTGAAGTAGCAGCAGCGCCTTTACATCGCGCCAAAGCCAAAGCACCGGGCTAATGATAGCCAAAATCGGTTCCACATGGTCGGTCATGCGGGTGGATAGAGGACCGTTATCGGTCATCTCCACAAAGCGCCCTTGGCTGCTATTCCAGACAGCTTGGGCTATCTGGCCCAAATCAGCCTTGTGGGTGCGCATTCCGTTATGAAGATCCCAGGCTAGATCGGTGAAGATCCAGGTAAAGAGAAGGAGCAACAGAATGAGCAGAATGCGATAGATGTTAAACAGGCGTATCATCAAGCACGCTACTTAATCGCTCAAAATGCTGAATGTATCGCCGGGCCAAATGAGGCCACCCCAGCTCGTCCTCGATACGCTGGCGGCTGGCTTGCCCCATCTCTTGACGTAAAGCCGGATTGGTTACCAACTTTGCCAATGCCTGGGCTAATGCGGCTGGATCCTGTTCTGGTACAAGAAAGCCGGTTTCCCCATCCGAAATGGCCAAGGGATTCCCCGCCACATCTGACCCAACCACAGGCTTGCCACAGCTCATAGCATCGAGTACGCAGACGTTGAGGCCATCAACGGGCATTCGTACGGCTGGGTTGACCAAGATGTCGGCCAGGTTGTAGTAGACGCCAATCTGGTCAATGGGTACGTTACCCACCCAGCGCAGTTGCTCGGCTATGCCCAACTGCTGCCCCAGCTCTTGCCACCCTTGCCAATAGTCGCCCTCACCGATGAGCACGGCCACGACAGGTTTGCCTGCCAATGCAACATCAGCCACTGCCTTAAGTAGTACATCAAAGCCCTTTTTGGGTACCATGCGCCCTACAGCCAAAAGCACAACTGCACCATTAGGGATAACGAGTCGCGTGCGCAACTCGGCTACGCCAATGGAGTCAGGGCGTAGTTTGTTAGGGTCAGTACCATAGATAATCAGATCGAAGCGTTCTCGCTTGGCACCAACATCCACTACCGCCTCCCGCAGATCCTCGCTATTGGCCGTCATAAGGCTGGCCTGCCACATGGCAATCTGGGCCATGCTCTTAAAGAGGGGATTGGCCTGGGCAATCTGAGCATCCGATCCTGGCACAGAGATAATCAGTGGAATGCCAAGCAGACGACTGGCTACAGCCCCCATAAAGCCGTTGGGTAACAGCCAATGGGCATGAAGTACCGCGGGCCTCATTCGTCTCGCCCGACGCAATATGGCTCCAATCCCGGCCAAAAGCATGGGTGGCCCCAGTGAATAGGCATCCGTATTGAGCGCCAGATCCGCTTTCATAGAGCGCATGTAGCCAAGCCGATGCAGCTTCTCTGGCCAAATATAACGATAGGGATGCAAATGAACCGCGCCAGTTAGAGACCGATCATATGCTGGATCGTGAGGCATCCAGACGGTAACCTGCTGCTGCTGTGCCGCGAACTCTTCACAGAGTGATTCGACAAAGATGCCGCTAAAGTCTCCAGGAAAACGAGGATAATTATGGGTCAATACGCCGATATGCATGCATGAATTGTACCCGATTCATGGGAAATAGGGGAATGCGAGAGACCAAATTTCATATGGTTAATCCACTACGTGAGTTTTACTGGTACGCCAACGCCTCTCGCACTGTAATTTTCGAGGCATTCCATGCTGGTAATAAGCTAGCCAGCGTGGCGATGATGGCAATGATGCCCAGCCACAGGATGGCCCCCTGGCCAGAGAAGGTAAAGGTTGCCGGTGCACCTAAAAAGAGATTGCCAACCTGATCGCTCATGACCTTGCTTAGGGGCATAGAGATAACGACACCAATGCACCAACTGATTAGACCAATGACGATTCCTTCTACCACAACCACGCCCATTACAGACTGGTTAGAGGCGCCAAGGGCACGCATGACGCCTACCTCCCGAGTACGCTCCATGACATTGATGAACATAGTCCCCATAAGGCCCAGTCCGCCGACAACCGCCAATAGAATTGCCATGATCAACAGAAAGATGACGATGATGTTGAGCTGATTCCGTGAGCCTTCTCGCTCTCTGGCCATTGAGGTAATGTCGCTCACTTGAAAGCCCTGCTTTTTTAGGTCTTCCTCTAAATCCTGTATAAACCCCTGGGGGGAAGTACCCTCCGGCAATGGCGCAGAGACGCGTACATTGCCCACTCTACCCACTGTGCCGACCGCTTGGCCAAATATAGTGTAGTTGACATAGAGGAATCGACCAGATAGAGGCTGCTTAACCAAGCCAACGATCTCCCACTTGCTCTCCTTGCCATCGATCTCCAAGGTGAGCATGTCACCTACCTGTAAGTCAGGCTCGTCTTGGAGCAATTCAGAGTTAATGACGACCTTATATCGATCTTCGGGCAGGAGCCAGCGACCTTCCATGACAATCGGATCGATAAAGCTTGTCCCTGGTGTAGGGGCAATCATGAGCAGCCTATCGCTCAATTCATTTTCGCTCCGCTTGCGAAAGACACCCTGGAAACCCCATGCCTCAGCTTGCTCAACACCGGGGACGGAGAGAGCCCCTTGTTCTAGGGCTTCAACTCGGTAGGTACGGTCGAAGTCAATGTCGAAATCATAGTTCCAGTAGCGAAATGTATCATTCAGGGTTAGCATTAGGGAAGCTTGAACGCTAAGAACGGAAATAAAGATGGCGCTGGCTAGCGTCAGGGTACTGAGGACAATGACAAGCCGTGCTTTGCGCCGTATGGTATTGCGGAAAGAGAGCATTATAGGGCGTGGAATCCCTCGGATTGCTTGGGTCCAGCGGTCAATAACACTTTGCCCAAATTGACCTCGTCCCAACCCATACGAGCTAATCGCTTCCCGAACAGTAATGCGAACGCCTCGCCAAATTGGAACGAGCGCTGCACATAGAGGGGTAATCAGTCCCACACCAACCTCCAAGGCTAAGGTTTGGGGGGCGACTTCAAAGCTGAGAATATCAAAGTTGAGTAGGCTAGTTATGTATCGAGTCAGTCCATAGGCACCCAAGGCACCCAACGGTACAGCGACGATCAGCGATAAGAGACCGTAAATGATTACCGTGGTGGTATAGATACCCGTCAGTTGGGGTGTGCGGGCGCCAACCGTCTTCATAATACCAATCTGGGGCGTATGGTGGGTAAGCAGGGCAGAAATTGTGTTGATAACTAGAAACCCACTCAGTAGCAGGGAAAGAAAGCCCAATACCCCCAGAAGGTAGAGCATAGATTCAACGTCATCGTGGGCCCAATGCTTACCTGGGTCAGGCACAAATTCACGGTACACGGTGATGCCACCCTGCTCTAGCTTCTCTTTGACAGATTCAGCAACGCTTAAGATATGCTCTCGGTCATCGGTATGTTCGGTCACGGTCAGATTTAGCTCATCGTACCCCCAGGGCAATCCCAAAGAGGCTAATGTGCTAGGCGAAATATAGCCAACCATCTCGCTGCTAAAGGACGGCGAGACTTGGTTTACGTCATGAACAATACCGGAAATCGTCAGCCATCGCTCAAGCCCTTCATCTAATTGGATTCGTACTTCATCGCCAATGGATAGCCCCATATAATTGAGGGATTCGCGCTCCATAAGCAGGGTACGCTTGGGGGGTTCCACAGGGCCTGAGAGGTGGCGGAAGGTGTTGATCTGAATCTGGTGAAAATCATCGATCACGTGCAGCTCAAGGTTGAACCATTCAGCGTCAGAAGCCGCATTCGGATCCGTTTGATCATTGAGATCAGTACTTTGTTGCCCCTGTACACGCACATTGAATTCCCGCCGTCCTTCAGCTTCGGCAACTTCTGGCATCTTCTCAATGACCCGAGAGACCTTGTCGTCAAAGAGGCTTGTATAGAGGACGGCATGGCGCGGGTTGGTGTCCAAGTAAGAGGCTCGCATATCCCGCTGGAGAATAATTTGGGATCCGCTAATCATGCCAACGCTCATGACCCCTATGGCAATGGAGAGGATTACCAAAAATGTACGGGTTTTGTTGTGCCAAAGATCTCGTAAGACTTTACGCCAGCGGGGTGATATGCTTATGGTATCCATGGATGTTCTGTTTCTAAAACGTAGAGAGAGATCGAATGGGATGGCAAAGGAAAAAGGTCGATGATGGGATATGCCCCTGTGCGACTATATCTATATACGCTATGAATCACAGTTTTGTTTCATCTATATCCCTACAACAAAAGAACAACCCAAATTAGGCGAATAGTTAAAGAAAGAGGGCCTACAACCGTTTAGCGGTTGTAGGCCCTCTCTTAATCATTAAATTTATACGAGAATTTTACGCAATGGATGGGAAAGCTACCAATGCCTAATTGAGCAAGCCAAGTCCCGAAATTTGCTCGCGAGCTTGCTGATATAGCTCCTTGAATCGATCCTGAATCTGCTCGCTGTTGACCTTTAGTCGATCTGAAAATGGCAGGGATTCTGCCCCCTCTTCTTCCAGAAACAGCCAGAGAATCAGGTAAATAATCGGTACAAAGAAGAAACCAAATAAAGTAAGGGCGACAACACCAAACATAACATAAATCGATTCAATACCAAAGTAGTTAGCAATACCCGAGCAGACACCGCCTAATAGTCGATCTTCTTTGCGAGTACGGGTTAAACTTTTGTTATCCATAGAAGGGTTGCATCTCCTTTCTGAACTATGCCCAAGAAGATTAAGTATAGCATACCAAAACCAAATACCAAGATTATCCTTAGCTTAGTTTGAAAGCCGTAGTTTAGTCTTTCTGGTAGAACGATAGAAAAGTACGGTTTACAGACCAACCGTATTGCCATATGCCGGTGGTGAGAACAGCTCACTTTATCATAGGCAAGTAGATTAAGGAGTCATTGAGCGTAAAGTTATTTAAGGTAAGCAGGGTTGGATCGCCAACCGCTTCAGTATTTGGATCATCCGAAAGAAGCAGCTCCCTCTGGCTACTATTTGAATTGCTGCTGTATTGAAGCTCAGCTTGGTGTCTAATGGTTGCGCTGTCTGCATTCGTTCGAATCAGAACATGGAAGGTGGATCGTAGCTCGCGATTAACTTCTAGCTTGTTGACCTCCCAAACGATTTGGTTAATCTCTGGCTGCCCGTCCATCCTGACAACGCCTTGTGATGTTTGCACTGTTGAAGGAATCAAGGCCAAATTTGAATCGATTGAATCCAATATCTGCAAATTATAGGCAGTGACTGGCCCTAAATTCACCACAGCTATTTGATATGAGAGTATGTCTCCTGGGGAAACAAGACCATTGCCATCGGTATCTTCCAATACTGTGACGTTTGCTGTAAAGTGAAAATCAATCAGCTCATGCTTTAGATATAAATAGCTAGGTATCCCAGCAATTTCACTATCACCCTGCCCATCTATGCCGTCTTCAAGATTGTCGCCATCACTATCCACATCTAGCCAGTTGAGTTCTCCATCACCATCCACATCATCAGACGAGATGAGGGGTAGTTGGCTATCTGCGACTTCCTGGCTTGTGAGAATGCCGTCATTATCGTCATCATCATCCAGCGCATCGATCAGGCCATCTTGATCTGTATCGGTCGGGTTCATAGGGTCGCCAATCTCAGTCGCGTCGGATAGCTGATCGCCATCACTATCCGCAGCAGATGGATTGGTCCCCAGGCGATTTTCCTCCTGATTGGTCAGCCCATCGTTATCGTTATCCTGTAGTGGAAGCTCGATGCGCGTTGGATCCAGGAAGTTAGGAATCATATCATTGTCATCATCAGCCAACCCCTCAGCCCTGTCGACCAAACGATCGCCATCAGCATCCTTATCTAGCCAGTTGGGTATACCATCCAGATCCACATCCATATTATTCTGCTCAATGCTGTGCTCCAGTTCCACACGGGTCAACAACGAATCGTCATCATCATCCGTATCCAGCGCATTGATCAGCCCGTCACCATCCGTGTCGAGTGATCCTTGGCCGGATGGTGCATGGGTCTCTTCGCCAGCAATGCAAATGCCTACACGGCCGATCTTTCCATCACACAGGCCGTCACCATCGGTATCCGCCCGATAAGGGGATGTTCCCATTTGATTTTCAGTTGTATTGTCCAGGCCATCCATATCGAGATCACCCAGAGGGCCATCGATATCGCTGGCATCCAGATAGTTGGGTATACCATCACCATCCTCATCGCCTGTTAACTCGCTCTCGTCCTCCTTGCCATCCCCATCACTCTCAGTATCGTGCCAGTTGGGCAAGCCGTCCTGGTCCACATCAGCCCCAGCCACAACGTCCGTTGCACCATCGGCCACTTCGATAATCGTGGGAATTGTATCGTTGTCATCATCTGGATCCAGGGCATTGATCAACTCATCCCCGTCGGTATTGAGTGGGACATACCAGTTGATACCCACTTCCACGCTGTCCAGCAGTGAATCGCCATCACTATCTGCATCGGTTGGGTTCAGCCCCAAAGTGACTTCAATTGAATCGGGGATGGTATCCTGGTCGCTATCGATGATTTGGGCTGGAGGCTGGTTGTGCTCATTATCTATAACTTGAATGAGAAACGATTGGGTAACCGTTGTATCAATGCTCGGATTGATGGCTGCGTTGACGACTGGATTAATGGTTGCGTTGACGGTAACATGGTAATGATTATCCACGTCCGCGTCGATGGGGTTATTGTAATCAGGTACGTTTAGAAAGGAGAGGTACCCTGTTGTTCGATCCAACTGAAAATTAGTGGAATCAGCCCCGGAGAGTGAGAGTTCAATGACGCTCTCTTCCGGATCGCGAACCGTAACTTGAGCCACAGGCAAGGATAGCCCTGCAGTGTAGGCCAACGTCACCGTATGGGTACCACTATAGCTGACAAAATAGTGAGGTTCATCTACATCCGTCACATTGATTGAAAGGATTTGGAGATCTTCACTAACTAACCGATCCGATTGTGGCTCCTGCACCTGGGCTATTAGGTGGTATTGATTGTCCCGATTGAAATCTGTTGGTGCTTCGTAATCCGGAGGGGCTACAAAGGAGATGGTCCCACTCTCCTGATCTAGCTCAAAATAAGCCGTATCGAGTACAACATCATTGAATCCCCATTTACGCCCCAGATAACTACGGATCTGAGCTTGTTCAGCGTCACTGAGTGCTCTCGAGAAGATGATCACTTCGGCCATCTGCACATCCGACAATTCATCCAGAAAGTTGGTATGGGTGCCACCGCCAAGCATGAGCCGAATGGGCGGATTGTTGCTGGCCAGGGATCCGGCAAAGAGCATCCCACCATCATATCCTTGCAGCGCTCCGTCCGGATGGCGCACAAAGGAGAAGAGCTTGGCATCTGTATCGGTTGGCGCTGTGCTGTCACCTCTTATTAAGGAGGGCGTGCCCTCTATAAAGAGCGTGCGTTGACTGCCTCGCCACCACCCAAAGTGAACGTCAGACAGGTTGCTGGAGAGAACCCGTTCATCGCTCAAACCAATCGTACGCGCCACAACAAAGAGTGTATACTCGTCTTGCATAGTCAGTTCAACTGGCGGATCGTAGCGATCTGCGGTCAACTCAATAACACCACGCCCATTGATGATGTTGGATTGATAAGTGGGGTTACCGTGGCCAATCAGGTAATGATGTCCGTTGCCTGACTTATCCTGCCAAGGGCGAAGTAAATAACTGTCATTGGCTAAAATAGAGCCATCACCATGATAGTCAGCGGCGTCCAGCCAAAGCTGAAGCTCCGCTAGCTCAGTAGGGAGGGCCTCTGGAATCAGGCGATAGCTTAACGGACCTCCGCCCTCATCTTGGCCAGCGAGGGTCGTAACCGCATGCTCATTCTCGGGAATATGAATGGTCGTATGTTGGCCATCGCCGTCGCTGGAAATCACTGGGGAATGGTTGACAGCTATAAGGGATGCTGATGCGATTTCGCCGCATATACCTTCTATGCAAACCAAACCCAACCATAAGCCGAAGAAAAGTCCTATCTTAATCCAAAGGGAATTTGCTCGTCTCATTCTTTATCACTTACACAATATGGTGACTCACTTGAGATTATACTATTTTTGCAGGAAGGTTACTATGAGAGTTGCGAAGAAGGGCGTTGAGAAAGGAGAGGTGTGTTGATTATACTAGCACGGGTATCAGGAAATTTTTGTTACAGGTTCATTACAATTTTCGCCAATGGTAATGGGTCTTCCTACGCTAGGATGAGGCACTCTTTATTATAGATCATGCTTATAACTATCTCAGAGTAGAAAATGCCATCAATCAGATTGAATTCGTAAGCGTTCAATCCCCTGAGCCTGCGTGGGAGAGTGAACAATTACTTGATTTCGGCAAGGTAACCTATTTGTAAGAAAATACGATTGACAGACGATAGAGAAAACTATAGACTGGTAGGATAGAGAAAAGCAATCAGCTTATTTGTAAATCCAACCAATCTAATGACGCTCTTTTTTCGTCAGATATAGTTGTTGGCAACTTCCCCCATTATGCTTCGCCAAAAAAGTCTTGTCCCGACTTTTGATTAGGCCGTGTTGATGTTTTTGATTTGTCATGCCCGAAGGCGGTAATGGCGTTTTGTGCCTGCTTCGCAAACGGCATCCATAACGTCGTTGAACGATGGATTTCTGCTTACCACCTGCGGAAATGACACCCGTCTAGCCTCTTTATTGGGCTGGATTAGCTGGCTTTGAAAAATGTCAACAAAACCTAATTCACTCGGGGATAGCCAGAGAAGGATGTCCTTTAGTTAAACGGTTTCGCCTGCAAAGCGCAATGAGCGCAGTAACTATAGGGACGAAAATTCAAAACAGCGTGTATTGTAGTCTTCGCGAGCTTGATGCCATTGTGTATCAATAAAGCGAGTGTTAATCCGAGGAGCGTACCCTTGTTCATTCTAGCCATTACTGCTGGGTTTCTCTTTCATACTGGTGTTCAGGGAGGGGCCTTGACTGGCTTTCTTCATCCACTTCTAGGTCTCGATCATCTATTGGCCATGATTGCAGTTGGGATACTAAGTACTCAGATGGGTGGTCGGGCCATTTGGACTGTCCCAGCAGCGTTTGTCTTGGTCATGTTGGTTGGGGGAATTTTAGGCCTCGCTGGCATAGAACTACCAATTGTCGAGTACGGGATTACAGGCTCGGTGTTGGCTTTAGGCATTGCCATTCTGCTCCAGGGAAATATGCCCGTTGCGGTAGCCATGTTCTTCGTAGGAATCTTTGGCCTCTTTCATGGTCATGCCCATGGCACAGAACTCCCGGAAAGCGCAGCGGCTCAGGGCCTAGGTTATGTGGCATCCTATGTTAGCGGATTTTTGATTGCAACAGTAGGGTTACACCTCATTGGGGCACTCGTGGGTCTCATGGCAGAAGGTAAAAATCAGGGGAACCTCATTATGCGTTTATCAGGGGCGGCCATCGCCATCATCGGTGTGGCGCTCATTGTTCAAGTATAGTCCGAAAAAGTTCCATTACGTTGTGACCAATCCTACCCCAAATAAGCTCGAGAAACCAGAGTTTCTGCTCGTCTTCGTTCTGCTATTCATGCTCTGGAGTATCGGCTTCGTCGATCTACTCACCCATATCAGTGGAACGCCAGAGACGGCCGTCTTTGGGCTCTATTCACGCCCTGTATTTGTCGTGCTCATTGGGTATGGATGCCTCTTCTTTCTTTGGCTTGGCCTGTTATTGTGGCCAAGATCCCATTTTTGGTTGCCCGCTCAAATAGAGCGCCTTCAAGAAACTCTCTGGCTTGTCATCCCTCTTATTCTTATCAAGGGTTATCTATGTTGGAGTCTGCTTACCCATTTCCGATGGGGAGACTTTCCCGGGCTTCGAGCAGCGCTCTTCTTCTTCCTATTACTTGTAGGAGCCATCCTCCTATTTGCTAATTGGCATCCAGAAAATGGGGCCAGGCTTTGGCAAAAGGGGCTTCTTTACCCCATCATCTTACTCGCACTGCTAGAGGGAGGTATACAAGGGGCGGCTTGGATGGGACGCCTGCCCGGCCAGGTTACCATCAACACAGGTCTCTTTACGCCAAACGGTCGAATTTACCAGAATAGAGAAGGTTTTGCCAACGCAACCACCAATAACTACGGCTGGTATTATCCAGATTTCAGACTTCAGCCAGACGAGTCAAGGATCATGCTTCTGGGTGACAGCTACATTCAAGCCCTCCAGATTCAGCCTCAGGAGCACATGGGCGTAGCATTGGAAGAGATGCTTAACAAGCAAGCCCCTGCTCAGGAAGACACAGCGTCTGAGCTTTCCCAGACGACTGAAGTTCTGGCCTTGGGTATGCCCGGTTTTGGCCCGGGCCTTTATCTTAGCGATACCCGTTTAGCCGATGCCGTTCAGGTCTTTCGACCTCAAGAGATCATTCTCTTTGTACATCTTGCCAACGATTTTCAGATTGCAAGTGGGCCGGACGGATATAGGCTCTACCACACAGTTGATGCAAATGGTGTAGTAACCATCCATGATGAAAGTTGGCAAGAACGTCACAATTTACAACATTACATCCTTCACGGCTATGTATATGACATCGATTTGGTGAAAACACTCAAAAGCCATGTATTGCTTCCCAAAGTGCTTCGTCAGGTGAGCGCCAATGCCTCGCCGCTATCGGGAATAATAGATAGAGTACCAGAGCTCGACACCATAACCATTCCGCAGGTACAGGGGGTTGTTCTGCAGGAAGTTGAGCTGCCTGGTGATTTTAATGATATCCGGCAGACTCAAGTGGTTGCTTATGCTGGGGCCTCTAATCAGCTCTTTGACAAGAACGCTTCTGAAGAGACATCTTCTGACAGGACATCTGAAAAAGATTCTCTTGCAGAAGATGGATCTGTGTCTCACGCATTCGCCGTTCTTGAGGGGCTGATTGGCGCAGCCCACAAACAGCTAGAAGAAGCGGGCGTAACTCTGCGCATTGTCACCATTCCAGCCTTCCCAATAGCCTTTTTTGAAGATACCCAGGACAAACCCCAACGGCTGATAGGCAATCTGGATTTGCTTTACCCAGAAGAACGGTTAAGAGACATGGCTTTGACAGCAGGCATTACTTACTTGGCATCCGGCGAAGCCCTGATTCAAGGGAACCTGACGGTGGAGCAGATACAGTCCTTCTTCTACCGAGAGGGAACGGGGCATTTAACCCCTGCCGGCCATCGCTTTATGGGTGAAATTGTCGCTGAATGTTTTTATGATTATGAGCCTGATACTAGTCAACAGCGGGTGAGAGCGGGCTGTTATGCTGAGTAACTGCCCTACAAATCTGGATAACAATTATGGATTTTTCCTGGAGTGATGAACAGCTAGCACTTAAACAAGCAGCTGTGGATTTTGCCCAACGTAATCTCAACGACGATCTGGTTGCCCGCAATCGTGATGGCATTTGGTCCAAAGAAGCGTGGCAAAAGTGTGCAGAGTATGGCCTACTGGGGCTAACCATTCCAACCGAATATGGCGGCACTGATACGGATATCATGACGACCATTTTGGTTATGGAGGGGATAGGCTATGGCTGTAAGGAGAATGCACTCCCCTTTGCCCTCAATTCTCACATGTGGAGCGTCCAGCCAGTGATCCTTCACTTTGGCAATGAGGAACAGAAACAGAGCTACCTGCCCAAGATGGTGAGTGGTGGCTGCATTTCTGCCTTTGGTATTACCGAACCTGAAGGCGGCTCAGATAGCTACAACATGAGTTCAACGGCTCGTAAGGTGGATGGTGGCTATATTCTGAACGGAGAGAAAGCTTATGTGACCTTTGCTCCGATTGCAGATATTGCCATTGTCTTTGCCGCCACCAATCCCGATTTCGGGAGTTGGGGGACAACGGCCTTTATTGTGGAACGGGGCATGGACGGCTTCTCTACTACGCCTGTTGCGGAGAAGATGGGGCTACGTACCACGCCATTTAGTAACTTGGTCTTTGAGGACTGTTTTGTGCCAGATAGTCAGCGACTCGGGCCAGAAGGGGGTGCCGTCAGCATCTTTACCAAGGCCATGGAGTCCGAGCGAAGTTATATCTTCGCCAGCCAGTTGGGGCGCATGGAACGCCAGCTTGAGGAGTCGATTCAGTATGCACGGAAGCGTAACGCGTTTGGCCAGCCTATTGGAAAGTTCCAGTCGGTCTCTAACCGAATTGTTGAGATGAAGATGCGCTTAGAGACGGCACGCATGTTGCTTTACAAGGTGGCTTGGCTGGAACAGCAGGGGAAACCCCTAGTGATGGAAGCAGCCATGGCCAAACTCTACCTCAGCGAGATGTTTGTGGAATCGAGCCTAGATGCGATCCGGAATCATGGAGCCAAAGGCTTTGCCACCGAATTTGAAGTGGAGCGAGACTTACGCGACGCCGTCGGTGGACTCATCTATTCGGGAACGTCCGATATCCAACGAAACATTGTAGCTCGACTGCTAGGTTTGTAGGATGAGAGAAAAGATGCTGTACAAAATTTTTCAAACAGTCGATCAGTCGGCTCTCCGCTTCCCCAAAAAAGAGGCATTTCGCTTTCGAAACGAGTCAATTAGCTATGCTGATTTAGCCAGTTGGACAAACCAGCTTGCCCATGCCTTGCTCAAAAGTGGAGTCCAATCAGGTGATAGAGTCGGTATCTATCTGAATAAGAGCTTAGAATGTGCAGTCGCCATCCACGGCATTATGAAGGCTGGCGCAGCGTATGTTCCGTTGGATCCCCTTGCACCCTTGGACCGTATTGCTGGCATAATTCAAGATTGTGCCATTACTCACTTGGTCACCCATGATGCCAAGAGGCGCCAGGTGGCTCGGCTGATGAATCTGAAGACAGGATTGAGCTGTATTATCGGCCTATCGGAAGAGGCTAGTGAAGATGTACTTCGCGCAATAGGCAAACCTGTTAACAAGCACCCTACCAACGGTCAGCTTGTAAACAGTCAGAATGCAAACAGCCAGGATGCGGGTAAGGATCGGAACGATTGGTCAGTGCTCTCTTGGGCAGATGTAGCAGCTGAATCGACTACCTTGCCTGAAGTAGCCATCATGGAGCAGGATCTGGCTTACATCATCTATACATCTGGCTCAACGGGTACACCCAAGGGAATCATGCACACCCATGCCAGCGGATTGGCTTATGCTCGCATGGCCGCGGCTCTCTATGAGCTAGTACCCGAGGATCGACTGAGCAACTTCCCACCCCTCCACTTTGATCAATCGACCTTTGATTACTTTTCGGGGCCATTGGTGGGTGCGACGACCGTCATTATCCCTGAAGAGCATACCAAACTACCGGCTAGCCTCTCCCAGCTGATTGAAGATGAACGATTGACGATCTGGTATTCAGTTCCGTTTGCTTTAATCCAGCTCTTGCTTCGGGGAGTTCTCCAGGAACGGGACCTGAGCAGTCTGCGATGGATCATTTATGGAGGTGAGCCATTTCCTGTCAAGCATCTGAAAGCCATCCAAAACCTGCTGCCCCAGGTTCGTATTAGCAACAACTTTGGCCCCGCCGAGACGAACCAATGCGCCTACTACACGCTTCCTGTGTTGACCTCTTCTGGCTCAACAGACGAAGCAACAACAGACGAGGGTGGCGAGACCATCTCGATTGGTCACATCTGCCCAAATATGTCTGCCATGATTGTAGATGAAGATGACCACTCGGTGGCTGTGGGGGAAGCTGGGGAATTGCTGGTTCGCACCCCCACCATGATGCAAGGATATTGGAATCGACCAGAGCGCAATGCTCGAGCATTTTATCAGCGGGAGGTACAGGGTGGCCTGGTTGAGCGTTACTATCGAACAGGTGATCTGGTCCGGATTGGAGTGGATGGGCTGCTCTACTTTTTGGGTCGCAAGGATCGACAGATTAAAAGCCGGGGCTATCGCATTGAGCTAGATGAGATAGAGGCCGCCTTGTTAACCCACCCTGGGGTTGAAGAGTGTGCTGTCTTCCCTGTACCAGATGCTGAAGGGAATAACTTAATCCGAGCGGTTGCGATTTTGAAACCCGAGATAGAGGCTAATTCAGGAGTGCTTCTAAAGCATTTGGGGCAGCGGCTTCCAGCTTATGCTGTACCCGTCTCTCTTGATGTCGTTGACGCCTTTCCACGCACAACTAGCAACAAGATAGATCGCAGGGCATTACAGCGTGCAGCAATGGAAGAGCGAACCGCTTAACAAAGGGGATGTTTGTGAATATTACAGAGATACTTATCGAGTTTATTATGGAAGAGCTGCTCTATGGCCAGTCTGATGAACCTGTAGAACCAGATACTAATCTGCTCCTTACTGGGTTAGTCGACTCGTTGGGCATCATGCGTCTGACTCTCCACGTAGAAGAGACTTTGGGATTTCAGGTACCACCAGAAGACATCACCATTGAGAACTTTCTCACCGTTTCTGATATGACTCGCTATCTGGAAGCAAAGTTGGCAGTGGCATAACAGTAGAATGACTATGCACCAAGACAGTTGGCAACAGTCTAACCTATCAGCCAGTCAGCTCAATCTTTGGTTGGGGCAACAACGATATCCGGATGCACCCATTTACAATATGGTGCATACCTTTACCATCCATGGGGCAGTGGACGTGTCGCGCTTTGAGACGGCATTCCAACTGTTGGTTGAGCAATGTGACAGCTTGCGCATGGTTATTGATGAAGTAGAGGGAATTCCTCAGCAGCGAGTCTTGGATACGCCTCATTGTGCTGTTGAATTTTTGGATCTGAGTCACGGGTCACAGCACGATCTCCAAGCATGGATTGCAGAACGTAGCAAGAGAATGCTCGATTTGACGACCTGTGCATATGATGTGGTTCTGATTAAGCTTGATCCGACTTGCTACATTTGGTACTACAATCACCATCACTTGACTTGTGATATGCTTTCCATTGAGTTGGTCTACCGATATCTCTCGGAGATCTATACGTCTTTGGAAGCGCAAGATAGTATTCATATCACCTCTGGTGAATCAGGTAGTCACTCAGATAACAATCTGGTCGGAGGATACGCTGAGATCCCATCCTTTTTAGAAGTAGTTGTACGAGAGCAGAGCCAGTCCCCTCATGAAAAGGCTCGGACTTTTTGGCGCGAAAAACTAAAAGATGCAGTAGAACCAACTGACTTTTACGGCCACTCTACCTCCTCGGCGGGACCGAAAACAGAACGCGTCCGTTGTGAGCTAGGCCCCAAACGATCTGCCGCCCTCAATACCCTAACAGATGAACAGGGCATCCGCGCGATTACGCCCCAACTCTCGCGAATGAATATCTTTACGGCTATTCTAGCAACCACGCTACACCGTATCGGCGGCGCCAACCGAGAGCGGACCAATCAAGTAGCCATCGGCACCCCTTTTCATAACCGTCCAACACCCGTTGGCAAACGGACGCCGGGGCTCTTTATCCAGCTCTATCCGCTACTTATCGACTTTGACCCAGGTGAGACCTTTCGCACATTGATACCAAAAGTGATGAAAGAGTCCCTCTCGTCAGTCCGCTATGCGCCCTACGTTACCCAAAATCTAGAGCAGGCAGCATCGTTCGATGTGGTTTGCAATTACTTGACGGCCCATTTTGGCGACTTTTCCGGGATGCCCACAGAATTTGAGTGGGTCCATTCAGGTTATGGGGACGCCAATCATGCCCTGCGCCTTCAGATTCACGATTTCCAAGATTCAGGTGAGTTCGTCCTCTACTTTGATGTCAATGAGGGAGTTTTCAGCCAACAGGCCCAAGAGCGGCTCATCCGTCACTTCCTCATGGTGTTGGATGCATTCCTGCTCAACCCGGATGCGGAGATTGGTCAAGTTTGCTTGCTAACCCCAGAAGAAGAACAAGCTTTCCTCGTAGCGTTCAACGAGACCAACGCGGCGTATCCTTATAACAAGCGAGTTGTGGATCTCTTTACTGCCCAGGCCATTCAAACCCCGAATCAAGTTGCCGTGGTTGATGGCGAGCGAGTGCTCACCTATGCTGAGCTTATCCAACGGACGGACGAGTTCGCCATCCAGTTAGGCGGCTATGGCATTGGTCCCAACATCCTTGTTGGGCTTTGTACCCATCGTTCGCTGGAAACTATCATTGCCATCCTAGCCATTCACAAGGCTGGCGGCGCGTACGTCCCCATCGACCCGGCCTACCCACCCGGCCGCATCAACCAGATTCTAGAGGAGATACACACGCCTATCATCCTGACCCAACCAGCACTCGTCCATCAATTTGAGCATAGTCAGACGCCGGTATTGACCTATGACAGGGATACCTCCTCTTGGACAAAATGGGGAGAAGAGACTCAAACATCAAGCGCCAAACGTCAAGCGTCAAGCATTAATCAACAGACATCAACCGCTTATGTAATTTTCACCTCTGGTTCTACAGGACGGCCCAAAGGTACACTCATTTCGCAGCAGTCATTAACCAACTATGTCTACTGGGCCGCCAAAAGCTATGCAGATAACCAGCCCTTGGCTTTCCCGCTCTTCTCCTCTTTGGCCTTTGACTTGACTGTGACGTCTATCTTTGTTCCGTTGATTTGTGGCGGACAGATCGTTGTATATGGTGAAGAGGAGGGAGTCAATGATCTGGCAGTTTTGCGGGTACTACAAGAAAATGTTGTGGATATCATCAAGTTGACGCCCGCCCACCTCTCTTTGGTCAATGAGATGAAATTGGCCCCTTCCCGCTTACGTAAGATGATTGTTGGTGGTGAGGATTTTAAAACCCATTTAGCCCTCCAGACCTTACAGCTCTTTGGTGGAGATCTGGAGATCTACAACGAGTATGGCCCAACCGAAGCCACCGTAGGCTGTATGATTCACCGCTTTGATCCAAGCAGAGACGTGTACACATCTGTCCCCATTGGCACCCCTGCAAACAACGCCGAGATCTACGTTGTGGATAGCTATGGCAATCCTGTTCCCACAGGTGTCATAGGTGAAATGATTATCACTGGCCACGGTATTGCCAACGGCTACCTCAACCGCCCCGGCCTCACGAAGGAAAAGTTCGCTCGATTGAACGAGCACCGACTCAGAATAAATCATAAACGCCCCACAGCCTGCACCAATCATCAATCTCAACAGGCAAGCGATTCACAACCTTCAATCTCCGATCGTCAATATCGCACTGGTGATCTAGCGCGCTGGCGTTCCAACGGCCAACTTGAGTTTTTGGGGCGCGCGGACCACCAGATCAAGTTACGGGGGTATCGGGTAGAGTTGGGCGAAATTGAAAGTACGCTGTTGGCTCATCCCCAAGTTCAAGAGTGCCTTGTTACCCTATCAGTGCCTGATTCAGTTGAGCCAACTGCAAAGGCGCAGTTTCTATCCAGCCACGAGGAAGAGATTGTTCACTGTGCACAGTGTGGTTTACCATCCAACTATCCGCAAGCCCAGTTAGATGAGGAGGGTATTTGCCTACTCTGCCGCGGGTATGAACGCTACAGTGACAAGGTCCAACAGTATTTTAGGAGCACCGATGAACTGCGACAGGTGGTGGGCGAGATGCGAGCAAACCGTCGGGGCGAATATGACTGTATTATGCTCATGAGCGGTGGCAAGGACAGTACTTATGTCCTCTGCCAACTGGTCGAGCTGGGTCTGAAACCGTTGGCCTTTACCCTGGATAATGGGTACATCTCAGAGCAAGCCAAAGCCAATATTCGTCGAGTGGTTGACCATCTAGGCGTAGACCACCTCTTTGGCACCACACCTCACATGGCTGATATCTTTGTAGACAGCCTCAAGCGCTATTGCAACGTCTGCAATGGCTGCTTCAAAACCATCTATACCCTGAGTATGCAGCTCGCCCATGAGCGGGGCATCAACTATATTGTGACGGGATTGGCTCGGGGTCAGCTCTTTGAAACGCGCCTAACGGAAGAGCTTTTTCTTGTCCCCACCTTTGATGTGGACCGAATTGATCAACAGATTCTGGATGCACGTAAAGCCTATCATCGCCAGCAAGATTTGATAGCCGAACGCTTAAGCGGGAATCTCTTCATTCACGATGAGATCTTTGAACAGATTCAATTCATTGACTTTTATCGATACACGGATGTCTCGCTAGACGAAATGCTCGCTTACTTAGCCGGAAAAGTGCCTTGGGTGCGCCCGGCCGACACCGGTCGATCCACCAACTGTCTGATCAACGATGTGGGGATTCAGGTCCATAAGGAGCAGCGAGGATACCACAATTATGCTCTACCCTACAGTTGGGATGTTCGGCTGGGCCATAAAGAGCGAGAGGCAGCTCTAGATGAGCTAGACGATGAGATCGATGAAGCTGAGGTCGCTCGAATTTTGGCGGAAATCGGCTACGATTTGCCTCAGGATGCAGCGCAGTCCTATTCTAAAGAACCACAGTTGGTTGCCTATTTTGTAGGTGACAGTTCGCTTTCCGCAGATGTGCTTCGAGAAACTCTCTCTGAATCGCTGCCGGTTTATATGATGCCCAGCAGCTTTATCCCGCTGGAGCAGATGCCACTTACCATCAATGGCAAGGTGGACAGAGCACAACTCCCTATGCCAGAAACGGATCGGCGTGCTCAAGTCTTTGCTCCCACACCACCTGAGACCGAGTTGGAAGCAGAGCTAGCAATGATTTGGCAAGAGATCTTGAACCGAACCATTACCAGTATCCATGCCACCTTCTTTGAGTTGGGAGGTACTTCGTTGCCAGCAATCCAGATCGTTTCTCGCATCAGCCAGGAGTATGGAATTGACTTTCCTCTGCGCGACTTCTTTGCTCGTCCAACCATTGCCCAGCAGAGTATCCGAGTCGAAGAGATTCTACTTGCCGAGATTGAGGCCATGACAGAGGAAGAGGCCGCTTTGATCATCGACAGGGCTG
Organism: Chloroflexota bacterium; assembly: GCA_039028975.1. Taxonomy (GTDB): domain Bacteria; phylum Chloroflexota; class Anaerolineae; order Caldilineales; family Caldilineaceae; genus JAHBNG01. The sequence continues at coordinate 41,856 of JBCCHB010000006.1, read as the reverse complement.
ACATCGACAGAGTCGACTTTGGACTGAGCGCCCAAACGACTACGGACTATTGAGTATGATTCATGTCTCGATCTACACCCAACCTAACTGAACGCAAAGAGCAATTATCTGATGCCAAGCGGCTACTGCTAGAAAAAAGACTCAAAGGGCGTAAGAGCCGTTCCGCTGGAAGCGTAGCGAACCCGCCAGCGCCCCACCGGATTGGCTTGAGGCCAGTTGATGCCCCATTAGCAGCCACCTTTGCCCAAGAGCGACTCTGGTTCTTGCAGCGTCTTTACCCAAACTCTGCGGCATACAACATGCATGGCGTGGTGCGGATACGAGGTAGGCTAGATGCAAACCGACTGGCTCGCTGCATCAACATACTCATTGAACGCCATGAAATCCTTCGTACAACCTTTATCGTAGAAGGAGGCCAGCTCGTTCAATCCATCCATGATGCCTCTCCCCTCACGCTTGGACGGACCGATCTTAGTAACGAACCTGCGACAGAACGATTCGCTCATGCTATGACTCTCTGCGTGGAGGAGGCACAGCAGCCCTTTGATCTAGAAGAGGGACCGCTTATTCGAGCATCGCTACTGAAGTTGGGTGATGAGGATATTATTTGTCGGCTGACTCTACACCATATCATTTCCGATGAGTGGTCAACAGGAATCCTCTGGCGCGAAATTGCCCGGCTATACCAACAATTGGAGAGCGGGGCTACCGATGATGAAGCCAAACAATCTCTCTCAGCGCTCCCCATTCAGTATGCTGACTACGCACACTGGCAACGAGAGCAGATGGCACATACCACAGCCGAAAAGGAACTCTCGTTCTGGCGTATCCAGTTAGAAGGTAAACTTCCCCAGCTTCAACTCCCTATAGACCAAACGAGCAGAACGAATCCCCAACCATCATCTCACCATCAAAGGGGAGCACTCATCACCCGAAGGCTGCCCCCGGCACTAGCCAACCAACTACAAATCCTTAGTCGGACCAATGAAACGACCCTCTTTGTGACATTGCTCAGCGCATTCTATGTGCTTCTCTACCGTTACACAGATCAACCTGATCTGCTGGTAGGGACGCCAATTGCCAATCGGAATCGGCCTGAGATCCAGTCACTGCTCGGATTCTTTATCAATACGTTGGTCTTGAGAGGGGATTTAAGTGAGAATCCATCTTTTCTGGCGCTGTTGGCCCAAGTTCGCGAGCGAACCCTGAACGCCATTGCGCACCAGGAATTACCTTTTGAACGGATAGTCCAGGCACTACAGCCGGATCGGGATCCAAATCGCAATCCCCTATTTCAGGTCATGTTTGTCCATCAGACCGACCAGACTGAGCAGGTATCGATCCCTGGCCTGTCATTGGAGCCACTCAGAATCGATAGTCAAGTTGCCAAGTTTGACCTGACCCTCTTTGTCAATGAGTCTGGTGATAATTTGAGCACAGCCATAGAATTCAGCACCGAGCGCTTTGACCAACCTGACATTGAACGCATGTTGGGCCATTTTGAGATGTTACTCCAAGGTATGGCTACCGCTCCAGAAGAGTCCATTGGCTCATTTTCTCTCTTGACCGATAGAGAGAAAAAGCAGATTCTAGGGGAATGGTCTGGTATCACAAAACAGATGTCAGCTAATCAGATCATTGCGAAACACATTCCCCATTCACATTCACTGCCATTACCACAGACATCTCCACAGCCGTTGGTTGAAACAGAGGATGACACGGTTCTGATTCATCACCTCATCGAAGCCCAAGCCCAGAGGAACCCAGACAAGCTAGCTCTCATCTGCGGTGGGGTGACGCTTGACTATCAGACATTAGAGCGTCAGGCTAACGCATTAGCCGATCAGATCCAAGCAGAGGGAATTGGCCCAAATCACTTCGTTGCCCTATGTCTTGAGCGATCAGTGGAAATGATCATTGCGATCCTTGGCACCCTAAAAGCAGGCGGCGCATACGTCCCGTTGGATCCCGCCTACCCACAAGAACGACTTACCTACATGCTTGAGGAGTGTGGAGCCACCATCCTCCTCACCCAACAGCATCTACTCAATGTTCTTCCAACCTACAACGGCACCATCCTCGCCTTCTCAGCAGAGATATGGCAAATCAGCAACCAGGAGTCAGCTAGTCAGCAGCCACCAGCCACCAGCCACCAGCCACCAGCCACCAATAACCAGCAACTCGCCTACCTCATCTTCACCTCTGGTTCTTCGGGCAAACCCAAAGGGACGGTGGTAACCCATGCCAATCTGCTCCATTCGACCTTAGCACGCTTTGAGGGGTATCCAGCGCCGGTTGAGCGATTCCTGTTGCTCTCGTCATTTGCATTTGATAGCTCAGTGGTCGGCATCTTCTGGAGCCTTGTCTCTGGGGGGACTCTAGTCTTACCCAGGCAAGGAGAAGAGAAAGAGATTCAACAATTAGCCTTATTGATTGAAGAGCAGCAGATCTCTCATTTGCTCTGCTTGCCATCTCTCTATCGGGCCCTAATCGATTATACGAATCCTGCCAGGCTCAAGTCTCTAGATTGCGCAATTGTTGCTGGTGAGGCCTGCCCGCCAGAGTTGGTCAATCGCCACTTCAACCAATTGCCTCACACAGATCTCTACAACGAATATGGCCCTACTGAAGCCACTGTCTGGAGCAATCTCTGTACCATTCAGCCTACAGATGCGACGTTGCCCACAATCCCCATTGGTCGCCCAATTGTCAACATGCAAAATTACATCGTAGATGCCCACCAACAGCCAGTACCCATTGGCATACCTGGTGAACTCATCCTTAGCGGCCTTGGCATCACAAATGGATACCTCAACCGCCCTGACCTCACCGCTGAAAAGTTTGGTCAGTTCACAGCCACCAGCCCTCAAGTCCTACACTCCCCTCTCCAATATCGCACCGGTGATCTAGTTCGCTGGCGGAATGATGGCCAAATAGAGTTTTTGGGTCGGCTGGATCATCAGGTGAAGTTACGAGGGTTCCGTATTGAATTGGGCGAAATTGAGAGCGCCCTCTATGCCCTTTCAGGAATTGATGATGCGGCAGTGTTGGTTTCGGACCAACAACTCATTGCGTTTATTATTTCAGCGAATGCGTCAGAATTTTCGATGGAGAGAGCTCAGGTCGAATTGGGCGAAAATCTGCCGGAGCATATGATTCCGACTCATTTTGTTCCATTGGATAAGTTCCCGACGACACCCAATGGCAAGATTGATCGCAACCAGTTAACCAAGATGGAGGTAACACCGAGGCTTGCTACTCATGGCTTTGTGCCACCAGCGGACGAGCTAGAGATCCAGCTTGCGGCCATCTGGGAGACGGTGCTCAAGGTTCGGCCCATTGGGCGACAGAGCCATTACTTTTTATTAGGTGGTCATTCGCTCCAGGCCATACACCTCTTTCAGCAGATTCGGGAACGCTTTGGGAAAGACATGCCCTTGGCCACTCTTTTTCAAGCACCAACATTGGCAGAACAAGCAGAGCTACTGCGCAATGAAGGGTGGACGCCAGATTGGTCTGCGCTGGTTCCAATTCAACCTCATGGCACCCAACGCCCACTTTTCTGCGCTCACGCAGTTGGCGGCAACGTCCTTAGCTTGCGCCTATTAGCAGAGCACCTAGGGCAAGACCAACCCTTCTACGCTCTTCAATCTCAGGGATTGGATGGTAAGGAGACTATTCCTGAACGAGTAGAGGAGATAGCAGGTTATTACATCAGCGAGATGCGCACGGTCCAACCACGTGGGCCCTATCAATTGGCGGGGCAATCATCGGGTGGGCTGGTGGCATTTGAAATGGCCAATCAATTGGTCAGTCAAGGAGAGGAAGTCTCGCTGTTGGTGCTACTCGATACCTATTTGCCCGCCCATGCGTTCCAGAATAGTGAAGATATCGAATCTACGTTGAAGAATGGAAATGGCTCAGAAAATGGAAATGGTTCTGATAGCGGAAAAGGAGATGTAGTTACTGCGCCTTCCCAATCGATTCCACTAGTCAAGCGTCTTCAGTTTCACTTGGACAAGGTTGGTCAACACGGGATGCATCACCTCATTCAGAGCGCCTGTACTCGGGCTGTCAAAGTACAGGTACGTACCCGTCATCGTATTGAGAATCGAGCGGTACAACGCCTCTATCAATATTATGAAAAGAGAGGAGAACCATTGCCCTTGCGCTGGCGTCCAATCTATGTGCGAATCGCTATTGAAAAAGCGCTCCAGCGCTATCACCCACCATACTATGACGGAGATGTCACCCTCTTTCGAGCAACAGGCTCTCTAGATGCATACCTAGAATCAGTGTACGGCTCTCACAATGGGTGGGAACAATTCACGTCGGGTTTGGTTCAGATTATTGACATCGAAGGAGGGCATAATTTAGAGCAAGAGCCAGCCGTAAGCACCCTGGCAGACAAATTGAGGGAGCTGTTGGGAGCATCTCAGTTGAGGGGCAAGATTGTTCGATGAGGAGAGAAATGAGGGATACGAGGGGAAAGGCACCAATCTGAAGAGGCAAAAGGAGGAAACCGATGAGAAACCGAGCAGAACGCAAAGCAAACCTGATGGCAATGGCAGAAGTCGAGATTGAGCAAATGCCAGACTAGATGGAAGCCACGGATGCGCCCGACCTAGGGGCAGTATACATCGAGGCGGAGGTTCTGCAGATACGGAAAAGAATTGGCGAGGGCATGAGGAAGGAAGTGATAGAGAATCAGGAATCGTTACGTCCGGTCCCCAGCCCACGCTGCCCCAAGTGCGAGCAGGAGATGCATTATAAGGGGATGAAGGTGAAAGAAATTAGCAGCTTGATGGGCGAAGTAAAGCTAAATCGAGGACATTACTACTGCGACCACTGCCAAAGTGGTCTTTTCCCCTAGATAGGCAGTTGGATGTCAAGGAAAGAAACTGGTCCGAGAGTATCATACGGGAGCTCGCCAACGACGAGCTTTTCCTAGCTTGCCACCGCCGTCACTTATTTTCATAATAATCACAAACCCATGCAATACATGGAGTTCCGCGAGGATGGCTTCCCTATCGGCTCCGGTATGGTCGAGTCCGCCGAGAAGCAGTTTAAGGCCGCGCTTTACTGGCCCTGGCATGCGCTGGTCTCGACTCGGTTTACAACGCTTGATTCCCATTCGCACCGCCGTCCTTTCCCATTCTTTCGATCACCTTTGGGATTCTGTCTTTACTTCCTCCCCAAACTGAGATGCTCTCCATTAGCTAAAAGAGCTTGAAAAGATAGCACAATCATGCTATAGTTCATGTTGGTCTCTGTAAAAAAGAAGGCGTTTGTGACATCATCCATTCACCAGCCACACGACAAACTCATCGCTCAGGTTTTATCGGATTTAGATGAGGCTGAAGCGTTTCTGATAGCGCATCTGCCAGAAACTATTGCGGCCCAACTTGATTGGTCAACCCTGAAATTGGTTCAGACCAGCTTTATTGACGAAGAGTTTAAGAAAAGCGAAGCAGATATTCTGTATGAGCTAATGCCTATTCGTTCTATCATTAGCGAAGAGGAAAGAACGAGAGAACCAGCATATCTATACCTACTTTTTGAACATCAGTCATCACCTGACAAGTGGATGAGACGGCGCTTAATCCGCTATATGGATCGGATTTGGGATAAGTCTTTCAGTGACAATCCCAAACAGGAACTGCTACCGCCCATTCTGCCCGTTGTCTTCTATCAAGGAGAGCAGAACTGGAACTATTCAAACGAATTTACAGGCCTCTTTCCCAAATACGCAGCCGATTGGGGCTTTGTTCCTCAATTTACACACTTTTTGATCGATCAATCAGGTATTTCGCCAAATCAGGTACAAGGTGGCCTAAAAGCGAAAGTAATGCAGCTTCTAATGTTGGCTGCGTTCCACGAGGAGCCAGCCGACGAAGCGCTGCATCTTGTTACTGAACTATTGCCACAACTGCCGGCAAGCGCAGGAACCGACTTTGTCCGTGTTTTTATCGTCTACTTATTGACGACTCAACCACAGAGTACCGTTAAAGAGTTTGCGCAGACATTAAGGAATCAGTCTGCCACTGTAGGAGGCAATGAAATCATGAGTTATGCAGAAGAATTACTTCTTGAGGGCAAGATTGAAGGCAAGATTGAAGGCAAGATTGAAGGCACGGTAGAGACTATTGAGGGCTTTGTGGAGGCTGGTGTTAATTGGTCTATCATCTTTGAGGCAACCGGCATTGACGAGGATGAATTCAATCGGCTCAAGGAGGATTTGGCAGAACGTCAAGAGAGCAACGACCGTGAGCAGGGCGAGGCTGAATAAGTTTTGTTTCATTTACGTATTGTTTGACTCTACTGCAAGAAGAGGGAATTCACCATGAGGCCATTGAAGATAATGAAGCTCATTATAGTAAACCTTAAATTCCTTCAACAACTTCATGGTTCCAATCGACTCTTTACAGACTCTGAAAATTTATAGGAGAATTGATCATGCAAAACATTAAAAACGTACTCAGGCGAAAGAATGGCAGGATTGCCGGTGTAGCAGGTGGGCTTGCCGATTTCTTTGGTCTCGATTTGTCCATGGTTCGCCTCGCTTTTGTTCTTTTGACCCTTTTTGGTGGCTCGGGGCTGCTATTCTATATTGTCCTGTGGCTTGCTATACCCAACGAAGGGTGGGAACATAAGACGAATCCGGCAAACGCAACGCCAGCGACTGTAGCGGCATAAACCAACCACTCATCCACGTATACGACCTCTTATCCCTAAACTGCTGACATCTGTCTACCGCCGTGATATCCTCATCACCGGAGGTAGACAGATATGGCAATCACAAGACGAGATTTTTTAACCCTTACAGCTCACTCAAATACATCTCAATCAAACGAGAGAAATCGTTCTCAGCAGCGCCAAGTTGGTCCGGTTCACCACCTGCTCAATCGCATGAGTTGGGGCGTACGACCGTCGGAGTTGTCCCGCGCCCAATCCATGGGCTATGAGGCGACTCTAGAGGAGCAATTGGCCTATGAACAGATTGATGACTCTGCAACCAATAAGCTGATCCAGAGAAATGCCGCGATTCTCTCACTCGATCGCCATGCCATCCATCGCATGGACGATTCTGAGTGGCGTTCTCATTTTGCCTTGATTAAGGGCATGGTGCTGCGTGCGGTCCATTCTCAACGGCAGCTTTTTGAGCGTATGGTCGAGTTCTGGACTGACCATTTTAATATTCCCTCAGAAGAACATGCCGCCGACCTGGTCCTCTTCCAGCGGGAGGCCATTCGCAAGCACGCCATGGGGAACTTTCGAGATCTGCTCATTGCCACAGCCAAACAGCCTGCCATGCTCACCTATCTCGACAACTTCGTCAATTACAAAGACGAACCAAACGAGAACTATGCGCGAGAGCTGATGGAGCTCCACAGCATGGGAGTAGATGGCGGCTACAGCGAACAGGATGTAAAAGAGGTAGCACGGGCCTTCACGGGCTGGACCATCCACGATAAAGTTTCCTCTGGCTTCTACTTTAACCCTGAAATCCACGATGAAGAATCCAAAACCGTGCTGGGTCACAATTTACCATCTGGGCGAGGCATCGAAGATGGACTCCACGTCCTGGCAATTCTAGCCAATCATCCGGCAACCGCACGCTATATCTGCACAAAACTCTGTATTCGCTTTGTCAGTGATAGCCCTCCCCAAACCCTGGTGGAGAGCATGAGCTCCATATGGCAGCAGAGCCGGGGCGATATCAAAAGCGTACTGCGCCATCTCTTCCTTTCGGATGCATTCAAAGCTTCAGTTGCGCAGAAGATGAGACGGCCTCTCGACTTTTTTATCGGAGCCATGCGGGCTACATCAGCCAATATTCGAGAGGTGTTCCAAATGGAAGAGATGCTGCAACAGTTGGGGCAAGTCCCCTATGGTTGGCTCCCACCGAACGGCTACCCAGATTTTGCTGCTGCATGGATTTCCACCAGCGGACTCCTTGCACGTTGGAATGTGGCCACGGCATTTACCCACTCGGCCCACAGTGCTCGCCATACATCCACCTGGGAGTACAATGATGGCGGAGAGGGCATCAGCAACGAATTGCGTCAACCTATTGGTACGCCTCAAACAACAGGTGAACTAGTTGATGCGGTGGCTGCACAAGTCTTTGGCGCGCCCCTGAGTGTACAGGATCGGCAGCCTTTTCTTGATTATGTTACCGATGCAGGCGATGGCGCTGGCTCGGCAGAGATTCCGGTTAGCCCCCATCTATTAGGGCAGAAGTTGGGTAGTCTCTATGGTTTGATGTTGGCATCTCCTCTCTATCAATGGCGATAATCGGTTAGTCGGTTGGTCGGTGGTCGGTGGTCGGTGGTCAGGATACATCCACGAATCACGCTTCACGAATCACTAGTGTTATTGGTTTCTTGGAATGACTTATACAGCGGTCGCTTTGAAAACAGATATTTTTCTATACCCTACCAGAGTAGCCAAACATCTGTTTTCAAACGGAGCTGACTCAAGAAGGACTTTAATATGCATAGTAAGTTGAACGGAAATGAATCCCCCGCTCAAACAGGCGATATCAATCGGCGTGAATTTATGGCCGCAGTGGGCACGGTGGGCGTTCTGGGTGCAAGTCGGTCTCTGTTGCCGAGTTGGATGCCGAGGATGGCCTTTCGCAGCCCTCAGCAAATGGCACAAGCAGATCTCAGTAATTCAGGGGGCAGTTCAAGCAACAGCCCTGGTGATGTATTGCTCTGCATCTTTTTGAGGGGTGGGATTGATGGGCTGAGTGCTGTGGTCCCCTTCGGCGAGGGAGGGAACTACTATGATGCTCGCCCTACTCTTTCAGTGGCAGAACCAGGCGAACGTAGTGGTGCGCTCGATCTGAATGGCTACTTTGGGCTGCATCCGGCTCTGGCACCTATCCGGGATATCTACAGCGAGGGCGATCTGCTGGTTATCCATGCCGCAGGACTGACAGATCCGAGCCGCTCCCATTTTGATGCCATGCGCTTTATGGAGTTGGGAACCCCTGGCTCTAAGTCAACTACTAGCGGATGGTTAGCCCGCCATTTGCAGAGTGCCGCGTGGCAGAATCTTTCACCGTTCCGAGCCGTGGGAATGGGCGCCATGGTCCCTGAATCGCTACGGGGGCCAATCTCCCCTCTATCTTTGCGCTCGATTGCCGATTTCCACTTTAAAGGGCGGCAGGATGAGTTGAGGCAGTTGCAGCAATCTCTCTCATCTATCTATAGCATCGATACGCCTACGGATCAAGCCAACCCATCTGCTCTCAGTCAACAGGCTGGTATGGTCTTTGACACCATCGAGACACTCCAAGGGCTGGATGCCACTAACTATCGTCCCAACAATGGCGTAACCTATCCAGATAGTGAATTCGGTCTTGGGTTACAGCAGGTGGCCCAACTAGCTAAGGCCGATGTGGGGTTAGAGGTGGCCTGTGTTGATCTGGGTGGCTGGGACACCCACGAATCCCAAGGGACGTTGGATGGCTACTTCAATCAACTGCTGACCGAGCTAGGCAATGGATTGGGGGCTTTTTATGCCGACATGGAAGGCTACATGAGCAACGTTACAGTTGTAACCATGAGCGAATTTGGACGGCGGGTGCAAGAGAACGGAAGCCAAGGGACGGACCACGGACATGGCAACGTTATGTTTGTCATGGGTGGCGGTGCCAAAGGAGGACAGGTCTACAGCGACTGGCCAACGCTGGCCCCGGAGGCACTCAATGATGGCGATCTGGCGATTACAACTGACTATCGCGATGTGTTGGCGGAGGTCATCAGTAAGCGGCTCAACAACCAGGCGTTGGCGCAGATCTTCCCTGGGCATACCGTAACGGATCTGGGATTGTTGGAGCAACGAGTGTAGGTACAATGAATCTGGAGGTTTGAAGATGCAACGTATGATAAAGAGCATAAAAAAGAAGGTAGCAACGAGCTTAATCGTAGTGCTAGCTGTGATTGGGGTTGGTGCTAGCGTCTTTGCCCAAGGTGTAGGAAACAATTCGGTCTTTATACCAGCCTTGGCTAGTTCAGTGGAAGCCGACCAGAGTAGCACTGATCTGGCAGGTGAGGCGCAAGAATCCGAAGATCCATATGAGGTGCGGCAGAGACAAGCCGTCGACTTGGTGGCGGCCCATGACGAAGTTGCCCGTCATCTAGCTAGCTATCCTGGCTGGGTTGGCAATGCTTGGCAGGAGGGGGAAGATTCCGATCTGTGGACAGTCAATTTCATACTCTATGGTCCTGGGGAGAACGAAGAAGAGTGGCTAGGTGAAGGTCAAGTTAATTTGGGAACTAATGAGATCCTAAGGGTCTTTGTGCCAAGAGACTTAACGACGGAAGAGTTTCAACGGGGCTTGCAAAAAGTAGAGGCCCTTCTGGAGCGAGATCCCGAAGTACAGGCCATCCTTGGTGATCCGGCGTTGTGGGAACGACATACATACTACAACCGATGGGAACACTATTGGGAGACGAGCTACTGGTATGGATTAGAAGGGATTGTGGCTCGCACAACCATCAATGATGAGGGTGAAGTCTATCTCGATTCTATTTACGACCCCAATGCCTTTGATGCCGAAGAGCAGGAGATGTTGCATCGCAACCAAGCCATTGAGGTTGCATTTGAAGCCAATGGGATTGACCTAGCTCTCGATAACGTAGATAATTGGCGTACATATGTAGAAGCCCATGAGGGATCCCAGTATACAGTCGAATTTGTTTCAGAGGGAAGAACTTTATTCTCTACCTTTGTAGATATCGAGACATGGACGGTGATTAGTAATCAGTGAGTCAGTTTGATATGCATGAACCTATCAGCCAGCGCAATCCGACACGCTCGCTTCTGAGCGCCGTGCTTTGGGTGCTGGTGGCGACGGCGATTCTGCTCTTGTGGGTCTTCTTTATTCGCTCGGGTCACTTGCAAGTGCCAATCGATTATGAGAGCGTTAAAGAGCTTGGAATTGACCCGTTTCATTTGGGGGCGGGGATTCAAGAATTGCTGGGGCCCCTAATCTTGCTTCTACTCTTGAGCCGCACGGGGCTCTTTAAACGAGTGGTGAGCGGTGAACTGCGCTCTGGGGACAGTGTCTGGCTGATTTTACTCATGGTTGCGATTCACCTCATTTACATGCTCTTTCAAGGCTGGCTCATCGAGACGATCAGTGTACAGATAACGAGTGGCCTCTTCGTAGTTCTAGTTGCGGGGATGCTGGGTGGTTGGCAGGCAGGGCTAATCGTTGGGGGTACGGCAACGCTCAGTTTGGCTTACTTGAATTATGCTGTATGGGGCGAACCCCATCCCTTTAATTTGAATGAATATCTTGGATGGCAAGTCCTTCAATCGATTGATGTGATGGTCGCTCTCTGGTTTGGTGCTGTTGTAGGTATAACGAGTGAAGTTCTACCATCACGCCAGCGCTTCAACATTTGGCCGACTGTCACCATTGGCTTGGTTAGCTCTCTTATTACGGCCGCTGCCATCTTTTTTACCCGTGCAGAGAGCTACTTCTTTATGGAAATTTTGCTTTCTGGGCTGATTGCATCGATTCTGGCTTGGGCAGCGTTCTCATTGATGGCGCGGTCCGTACAAAATGAGGCATTGCGTCAACAGGCGGAATCGGCTCAACTTGATTTGGCCGAAGCAAACCTAAATTTGGCTCAAACTCGCTTAGCGCTGACCTAAGCTGAATTGCGTGCCCTCCACGCCCAGATCAATCCCCACTTCTTCTTTAATTCGCTCAATACCATACGCTACTTTATTCGCACCGATCCAGACAATGCCCGTGACCTATTGACCAAGCTGGCAGAGATCTTCCAGCGAACGTTGAGCGCTGGTGAATTTGTGACCCTAGCCGAAGAGATTCGCCACGTTGAAGCCTATCTCTCACTGGAAAAAGCTCGTTTAGAGGAGCGTCTTCAGGTGGTTTGGACCCATCTGGCCAAGCAGCATCAGGAACAGCAGATACCGACATTGATCTTGCAGCCATTGGTTGAAAATGCAGTCATTCATGGGATTAGTCCCAAACCCGAGGGAGGCACGATTCACATTATCATCAATAGCATCGGCAGTACGCTACTAATCCAGGTTGATGATGATGGCATGGGGTTTGATATGGAGGCCAAGCCGATAGATGCTGCAAAAAACAGCAAGAGCACTGAAAGCAATGCCCAGCCTACTAATCAAGAAGCTTATCTTCCGGCAGGAAGCGGCACCTCGATTGGGTTGACGAATATCCGCCAAAGGCTACAAAAGGTCTATGGGGAGGATGCTAGCTTGCACCTTGAATCCAAACCTAGTGAGGGCACCAAAGCAGTGCTAACTATCCCGTTAATAGATACTGCCCATTAAGAGACAGAATTTGATGAACATTCTAATTGCTGACGATGAACGCCCTGCCCGGGGGGAACTTCACCACATCCTATCACATTTGGAGTCGGGGGCTACCTTCTTTGAAGCTACCAATGGTCAGCAAGTACTGGCATGTCTAGATGCAGAATCCATCGATGTGATCTTTCTGGATATCAACATGCCGGGCATGAGTGGTCTAGCCGTTGCGGCAACCATTATGGAGCAAGTATCTCCCCCGCTGATTGTATTTGCCACAGCGTATGATGTCCATGCCGTGCGAGCTTTTGAACTTGCGGCAGTGGATTATGTGGTAAAGCCGATTGCCGAGGACCGATTGGCTCAGACCATGGTGCGGATTCGTCGGATCCTAGCAGACCAAGACCCGCGGGCAGGCAAACAGGGCGCTGTGCGCTCCTATCTGCATGAACAGACGGTAACGGGCCACCTAGCCAAACTATGGGCAGAGCGAGAGAACAAAACAGGTGTGCTAGTCGATTATCAAGATATCCTGTGGGTTGTAGCCGAAGAAAAGCGGGTCTACGTCCAAATTGCAGAAGATGCTCCGCTCATTGTACGCTACACCCTCAAAGAGCTGGAGGAGCGACTGCTCCCTCACAACATTGTTCGAGTGCATAAAGCGTATCTAGTCAATCTAAACAAAATCGCAGAAATCGTGCCATGGTTTTCAGGCACATATCAATTGCGCATGGCGGATGCGTTCGCAACAGAGATACCCATGTCTCGTCAATATGCCAAGGTGCTCAAGGAAAGGCTCGGGTAGGCCAGGTTAAGAGGCCGTCATGGGCAGGGCTGCCGCCTTCCAAGCCATCATGCCACCCGTTATGTTATAGATATGTTCAAAGCCATGCATGAGTAGAATACTGCTGGCAATACTTGAGCGAATGCCCCCAGCGCAGACGACCGAGATATGCTGCTCCGGTTGGAAAACAAGTTGTTGGATGCTCTCTGCCAATATTTTGAAATTCATATGGCATGCTTGTTCGATACGGCCTGTATTCCACTCAGACGCCTCTCGAACGTCGAGCACATGCATATCACTCTTGCTTTGTAGATAGTGATTGAGCTGCTGGACGCTAAGTTGTGGTAAGGTTCGGATGGGTAGGCCCTGGCTCATCCAGGCTGCCATACCGCCACGTAGATACCCCTTCACCCGGTGATCCAATCCGAGAAAGGCCAGTCGATGAAGGGTGGCTGAAAGGGCAATAGGGTCTTCCAGAACCAGAATAATTGGTGAGTCCAGCGGTATGACCCAGCCAACCCTCTGCTCAAATTCACTACTACTGAGCTGAATGTTGAACGCATTGGGGATGTGTCCAGCACCAAAGGCTGCTTCGGATCGGGTATCAATCACCAAGCCGCCTTCTCGGAGCATAGACTGGGCATCGGATGGCTCGAGGGCTGTTGCCATCGGTAGCTCCATAGTCAATGGCTTTTGGCCTTTGTTAATGGCTACAATATTCGCAATATTGGCTGGGCGAAGCGGCTGCTCTTGGTTCATGTAGACCACAAAGTCCTCTCGCTCTTGAAAGTTCAATGCAGGGTTGAATTGACGCTCATAGCCCATGGTAGTGACAAACTTGCCACTGGTGACCCGACCTCAGGTCGAGCCAGCCACGTGGCCAGGATAGATCTCCACAAAATCGGGCAGATTGGCCACTGCCGGCAGAGCCACATCGAAGATTGTTTGGGCACCTTCCTCGCCACCTTGGGCCAAATCAGGCCGGGCAATATCACCCACCATCAGAAAGTCAGCCGTAAGAATGCACCAAGGCTGATCCCCGCGACTGAGATCGGTTACCAGCAGGCAGATATGTTCGGGGCGATGCCCGGGCGTTGCGACGACCTCCAGCGTCACCTCGCCCATCTGAATCTTGTCTGCCCCTTTGATCGGAGTTGCTTCAAAATCAACACCTGCTTGCTCAGGCATCATGACTTGCCCCCCCGTCATCTTAGCCAAACGACGTGCGCCCGAGATATGATCGGCATGGCAGTGGGAATCGATAATGTAACGAACCTTAGAGGCATGTTTCTTTGCGGCATCAGCGTATGGCTGCACATCCCAGAGCGGATCAAAGACAGCACATTCACCTGTCTCGGCTGAACCAATCAGATAGGTTGCGCACCCGGTCTCTTTTCGAATAATCTGTTCAAACCACATACATACTACTCCTTTATGAATAGCTCTATAGGGATTCCAAGGCTCTCGCTGATTCGGAGTACAAATTCACTCTGAGAATCATTTGATATTAGATCCTGGAAACGCCTATAGAACCTTATGAATAAAGGCGATTTGCGAACTTCCCCTATAAAGGCAAAAATAAATAATCTAATTGACATTCCTAGGCTTTACTGAAAACGGGTTTTGATAAAGCTCGTCATGCGATTCGACACCCACATCAATTACACATGCAGCATGCGGGCGAGCGACACAGAGCAGAATATACCCAACTTTGGACTGTCTTCGATTCAATGCCGTTGCATTGGGCTGACGCACTTTGCCAGAAAGCATCTTCGCGGCGCAGGTGATGCAGCCGCCGTATTTACAAGCAATAGGCAGTTGTATCCCTTTAGCCAGGGCCGCATCGTATATGGGCTCATCTTCGCCAACGTCTAATGTTACACCAAGGTTGCGCAGGTAAACTGTGTATGTTCGTGTCGAGTTGCTCATAGCGGTGATGTTCACTAAATTGTCTGATTCAGACGGGGTTTCCAGAAGGGGCGAAATAGCTCTATCTTGACACAGCGATTCATCACAACTCGTAAACCGGCGTCTTCAGCTAGCTTGGCTGCTTCATCATCATAGACACCGATTTGTGCCCACAAGATTTTGGCATCAATGCCAATCGCCTCTAGAGCAATCCCCATCAGTGCTTCTGAGCGACGAAATACTTGGACCATGTCTACCGGTTTGCCAATTGCCGCCAGCGAAGGATAGACTGGAATTCCGCGTATTTCAGTGACTTCTTTTTTGGGATTTACCGGAAACATTTTGAAGCCTTGCTCATGCAGAACCCGTAGAACCCCATAACTAAATTTTGTCGGATCCGGACTCGCCCCGACCATAGCAATGCTCTTGGTATCTTTAAGGACAGAGGCCATGTATTCAGCCGTGTATTCTTCTTGGTGGTTCATTCATTGACTCCGTTCATAGTAGTGCCAGCCTCATCTACATCCAGATATCCGATGTACAATCGCCACCCGGATAGCGCGTCTCATGACAGCGGGATGGACCATGTGGCTCTTGGCCAAAGTCCACAATAAAGTCCTTGTTGATGGTCATGCCGCCTTTTTCCGTATCGCAATCAACCATCAACATGACACCCCCTTTGTGCCGAATCTCAGGATAAAATTGGTTATCCCATGTGGAGAAGAGTGACGTAGTTACATAGAGGCGTTTGCCGTCTAGCGAGAGCTGAATCATCTGCGGGCCACCAGCAATTTCGACGTCGTTGACCACAGGAGCACGGTTGAGCAAGCCACCCATCCAGACCTGTCCAGTCATTTTGGGATTGAATGGATCACTAATGTCATACTGACGGATATCGCCATGGAGCCAGTTACAGAGATAGAGAAAGCGATCATCCATAGAGAGCAAAATGACGCTAATCAACCCGGGCAATGGAATTGGCCACTCAGGGTGACGCTCATTCTCCACATCGATAATCTTGTGAACATTCCATTCGGCATTCTTATCATCATTCTCTCGGTACCAGTGGATGATGTTCGACGATAATGCCGCACCCACAAAGCCATGGCTAGAATCAGGGTTATGGTGAAAGCGAACCTCTAGCGGAACAAGGCCATCTTCCCCCAAATATTCGGTGTAGACCACGCTCTTCTTCTCAAAATCCCAGAAGTGCAGCTCCCGACCATACTTGAGTATGCCCACCTCTTCTAGATCGAAACCAGGCATAAATGTGTTGGGCGCGGCCCATTCGCTGGAGACCATGGCATTTTGACGGGGCTGATACCAAAAATCATAGTTGAACTTCATGCCACCCAAATCATTTTCCCACCTTCCTACGATCTCAAAATCTTGGTTGAGGTGAAGGAACCCCCCCGGTGCTTCACCCTTTGCATCCCCCAGCATGGAGATTATGATATCCGCTCCCAGGCAGTGAATGGTATGGGGAGCGGATAGATTGGTCTTGGCCTTGATCTCGTCCCCCTCGATTACCTTATGGAGACGAGGGTTACGTGGATCGGTTACGCAGTCAACGATGTTCAGGTTGGAGGTGCGCACGCCCGGTACGATCAGATAACGGCGTTCTTTGCTTCCATCGTAGTGACAGGAAGAGCAGGCATTCCAACCCGTGTGGTGTAGTTCATCGCCGATGTTGGGCATCTCTAGGCGGCTAATGACTTGTGAGTAAGTCGGGCTTTCTGGATCTGCGTCAATGGTGGCCAGATAGTCAGGCTTTTGGATACCCGTTCCCACGTAGAGCGCCACCGTATAGAGTAACTTTTCACGCGGGGCCTTCATGGCCTCTGCAGGCGATGCGTAGCCAGGTCCGCAGCATGCACCGTCACCGTTTTCGGTCATTTCGATTGCTCCTCGTTGAGATGTCTATGTTGAGATCTTCTTGTTAAAATCTTCTTGGCTGGTTAGTTTTTAGTTGCGAAACGTAGTTTTTGTATAGTAAGATGTATTTATAGATGGTCAGAAGAGTTCTGTCCTCCCTGCTCGGAATTTCCCAGAATAGATTGGGCAAAAGTCGGGACAAGACTTTTCTGGCAGAGTATAGATGGCCAGAAGAATTCTGCCTTCCCTAATCGAGTTTCCCGGGCAGATTGGACAATTGGACAGGTATCGGGACAAGATTCTTCTGGCGGACTATGCTGGACTGACACCCACATATTCTCATATTTCGAGACAATTGTCCATTCTACGAGAAGATGTTGCAAGAAGATTTATTGAGTCGGAGAAATTATGCACCTAGGTCGTCTTATTACGGTACTTGAATCTGTTGCCGTCGCCGGTCGCCCCATTTCGACATCGGAAATTCAACAGGTAACAGGATTGCCCCGCCCCACCTGCTATCGGTTGGTGCAAACGTTGGCTGAGCATGGCCTGCTCAATGATGATGAAGACAACTCCAGATACGTACTTGGGGATCGGCTCATCCGGATCGCTCTTTTGGGCACATCTGACACGGATGTGCGTCATGCTGCTGCGCCACTCATGAAAGATGCCGCTACAACATTTGGTGAGGCAGTCTTTCTCTCGCGATTTCGACGCAAAAAGGTCGAAATTATCCATGTGGAGATACCTGCCGATCCGACGCGGTCATATATCCACCCAGGGCTAGGGTCTCGCCCTATGCATGCCTGTTCTTGCTCCAAGGCCATTGCCGCCTATGCTGAAGAGGCGTTCCAGGAAGATATTTTAAATGGATCGATGAAGACCTATACCCAATATACCAAAGTGACGGAAGACGCTCTACGTCAGGAATTTGAAATTATTCGGCAACAGGGATATGCGGAGTGTATCGAGGAGATAGAAATTGGTGTATCTAGCGTAGCTGCGCCGATTCAAATTCGCAATATCGGGGCCATATTCAGCATCGGTGCCATCGGTTCCATTCGCAGATTCACAGAACCATACCGAGCCAAAACTGGCGGGAATTTGAAAAATCTTTCGCAAAAAATCGCGGCCGCCATTCAGCTATCTAACGCGGGTGAGCTAGCTTACCTCGCCCAGTAGAGCATAGTACAGTGTGCACGCCTTCGTGCGGACTGAGGCGTACCTACTGTACCATGCTTTACTGATTATTCTTTTTAGAGTTCGCTTGAGCGGCTCTTGATCTTCTCCAGAACCGTTGCCACAAACTCATTGAATGGAAGTCCATTCTGGCGGCTGTTGTCGCGACGGCGCAGGGCAACCGTCTGATTCTCCCGCTCCTGATCCCCTACTACTAGCATATATGGGATCTGCATCATCTGGGCTGAACGGATTTTGGCATTCATACGATCATTGCCCAAATCGGCTTCTGCTCGGATGCCCTCTGCCTTGAGTTGGCGCACAAGCTGTTGTGCATACTCTACATGATCATCAGTGATGGGGATCACCATGGCCTGTTTTGGTGCCAACCAGACGGGGAATTTGCCCGCATAGTGCTCGATCAGAAAACCAACCATCCGCTCATGGGTGCTTAATGGCGCCCGATGGATACAGAGAGGAATGTGCTCCTGGTTGTTCTCATCCACATATTTGAGATCGAGGCGCTCCGGCTGGGCAAAATCAACTTGATTGGTGGCCAGGGTAAATTGTCGTCCGATGGCACTCCAGATCTCTACGTCGATCTTAGGGCCATAAAATGCGGCTTCGTCAGCTACCTCGACAAACGGAATGCCGCCATCGACCATGGCCCGCCGTACCATCTCCTCAGTTTTCTGCCACAAGATAGGATTATCAACGTACTTCTTGCCTAGCTTCTTTGGATTATGGGTGCTTAGCTGCATATTGAACTTGTCAATCCCAAAGAGATCGAAGTATTTGCGGTACAGTTCAATCACACCCATAAATTCACTCTCAAACTGATCCTCCGTGCAGTAGATGTGGGCATCATTCATCTGCATAGAGCGCACTCGCATAAGCCCAAAGAGCTGTCCACTCTTTTCATAGCGATAGCAGGTGCCATATTCGGCGTAGCGAACTGGCAGTTCCCGATAGCTTCGTGGATGGCTGGCAAAGAGCTTGTGATGGAAGGGACAGTTCATAGGTTTCAGGTAGTAGCGCGTCCCGTCCATCTCCATTGGCGGGTACATATCATCTTGATAATAGTCTAAGTGACCACTTCGTTGAAATAGGCTCTCTTTGGTAATGTGAGGCGTACGCACTCGATCATAGCCAGCGTCCGTTTCCAATTCCTTGGCCAGCTTTTCCAATTCATCGATAAGAATGCCGCCGTTGGGCAGCCATAAAGGTAGACCGGGACCGATCTCCTCATCAAAGACGAAGATCTGCAACTCCCGCCCTAATTTGCGGTGATCTCGCTTTTTGGCTTCCTCAAGGAGATCAAGATGTTTTTTGAGCTCTTTCTTGTTGCGCCAAGCCGTACCGTAGACTCGCTGAAGCATCTGATTCTCTTCATCACCCCGCCAGTACGCACCCGCAATGCTCATCAGCTTAAAGCCGTCAGGCGGAATCTTCCCCGTATGATCGACGTGGGGGCCACGGCAGAGATCTTCAAACGTATCATGCGTGTATGTACTGATGACGGGTGCTTCGTCTAGCTCATTGCCATACTCATCTACCTCTCCCTTGGCAAGCCCCTCGATGAGTTCAAGCTTATAGGGTTGGTCGGCAAAAATTTGGCGTGCTTCGTCTGCACTCACCTCTTTGTAACCAAATTCATGCTTGCCGCCAATGATCTTCCGCATTCGCTTCTCAATCTCTTCTAACTCTTCGGGCGAGAAGCCGCGATTGGATCCATCCTCATTCTGTCCCAGATCAAAATCATAGTAAAATCCTGTGTCAATAGGGGGGCCAATGGCAAATTTGGCCTCTGGATACAATTCCATTACGGCCTGGGCCATAACGTGGGCCGCCGAGTGGCGAATCTTATAGAGCTGGGGATTATACCCCTCAGGAATATAGGCTTCCGCCCGTTCCACAACAGCATCTGTACTCATCGCAAAGTCTCCTGTGAGAAAATAACTCCTAGAAAATAGATATAAGTGCAATATAAAAGGCTTTCAGCTAGTCAGCCGTCAGCCAGGATTTGACCACCTTTCGAGGTCGATTTTTATACTTTCCTATACAATAAAAAAAGCGCCGCCGTCCACCTGGGACGAGGGCGCTTTTGCTCGCGGTTCCACCCGGTTTGATCAGCTTCCTATCTTACGGGCTAGATGCTGATCCTCTCGATGGCGAATAACGACGCCAACCGGTTTTGCTCTAATCGGCTATGCTCTAAATGCCCATGCGCCTTTCAAACAATCAGCTCTTGGAGGGTATTCTAGCGGTCGATCACGAGCAAGGTTTTCAGCCGACGACCTCGCCTCTCTGGCGCATCTTGCACTAGAACATGTTCCAATCATTGCTGTTCTGTATAATAGATTCTGTATATGTAGATATACTATACCTGAAATTTGCAACCCTGTCAAGAGGCATTTGTGTTTTTGTGTAAATACACAAACATTCTCGTGTTCCCGAAATTTGAGCTGAGAGGATCAAAGAGATACAATCAGCCAACCATGCAGAGTGAGAAATGCCAGATTGAAATCATCCGGCGCTGTCTGGATAAAGTGGACGGGTGGCATTTCATGATTGGTATGGACACCTGGAATTTGCTGACTTCTAGGCAGATCAGACCATTATGCGGGGAGAGAGCGTAAATCATAAATTATGTTGCTTAATTTGGATCAGGTAGAGACGTTACTCGGGAAACGCCCAATCAAGATGTTGCCATTGATGGGCGGGAATAGCTCTTTAGTCTATGAGGTTCTGTTTGCTGATGGGCAGAGGCAGGTACTAAAGTTTGCGGAAGGGGATACCTGGCTAAAAGCAGAACAGATTTTTCTGGATGCTTGGGCAAAAATTGGAATCCGCACGCCAAGAGTGTATGAACACGGTACGGTTCCGGATTCGCCCTTTGCTTATCTGCTGATGGAATTTGTTTCGGGACAGAATCTCTTTCCGCTGCTGGAGGCTGAAACTGTTCCGTGTACAGAAGTGGAGCAGGATCTTGGGCACATTCTGGCCCGGATGCACACGGAGGCGGGTCATGGGTACGGGCAAGTACAGGTATCGGAAGATGGCTCGATCCAAGGTGAAGTAGAGAGCCTGACCGATATGCTGGTTCTCCAAGAATGGCGGGATACTCTATCGGCAAATGTGGCGAAAGGCTATCTAACGAGTGAGGAAGTTCAGTTAGCTCATCAAGCGATAAATACGTTGGTCGAGCACCGCGGTAAAGACGGTGGCAGCTACACTCACAATGACTTTCGCGCAGGAAACATTCTGTACGACCCACGCCAAGCTGAGCCATATGCCGTAATCGATCCAGGGCCAGAGCTGAACCACCCCTATCTCTGTTTGGCCTATTCCCTCATTTTGACGGAGATTCACGGGCACATCGATCCGGCCCATTTTCGACGAGGGTACCATAAAATCAGCCCCATTGATGAAGAGGCACTTGAGGCAGCAATTTTTTTGTGTATGCTTAAGCTGCTTCCGCGATGGGGAAAACCTGGCGCGCAGTATGCAGAAGTCCTCCAAACTCTCTTTCAGCGGAAAAAAGACAAACTAAACAGAAAAAATACGAGAAACAATTTGTAAACTAAATCCACATGAACACCATTGAACAGATCCATGCGTCCCCACTGCGCGTCGTTATCGCAACAGCCGGAGCCGGGCAAGGTCTACTAACGAACTTACTTGGCGTCTCTGGGGCAAGCAATACGCTGCTAGAGGCCGTGATTCCCTACAGCCAGCGGGCCTTTGATGACTTTCTGGGCAATGCACCGAAACAGTACGTATCAGATGAGGCAGCGAGGCTGCTGGCAGGTTGCGCCTATCGTCGCGCTAGAGAACTGAGTCAAGATGTATTCCCTGTGGCAGGCTTGGCCTGTACAGCAGCCCTTGCGACCAATCGCGAGAAAAAGGGTGAACACAGGGGCTACATGGCGCTGTGGATGCAGAACAGGTTGATTACCCAGCGAGTAGTGCTGACCAAAGGTTCTCGGGAGAGAGGCGAAGAAGAAGCTATCTACAGTCAAATCATGCTCAATCTTCTTGCCGAGGGTGGAGAGGTATCAGAGAGAGTTGAGCTCCCACTTATAGCCGACGAAACGGTAGAGACGACCGTTTACAACTTTGCCGACATGGCTCAACGTCTTCATTCAGGGGACCTGGAGTACTTTGCAGTACATGATCATGGCAAAATTCGCACAACCGATGTACGCCCTCAGACTTTACTCTCTGGTTCATTTAATCCTCTTCATGATGGGCATTTAGGTATGGCCAGGGCTGCATCACAGATCTTGGAGCGCCCAGTGGCCTTTGAGATATCGGCTTTCAATGTGGACAAGCCACCTATTTCTCCAGAGGTTGTGCTGAGACGAATCAGCCAATTCGCTGGTCGCCATCCTATCTATGTAAGTAATGCGCCCACCTATGTGAAGAAATCACGTCTCTATCCCGGGGCGACCTTTATTATTGGTTTTGATACAGCCGTCCGACTCTTTGCACCCAAATACTATCATGACAGTGAGAGCGAAATGACCCAGGCTTTGGACGAAGTTGCAGAACGCAGTTGCTCTTTTCTGGTAGCTGGGCGCAGAGATGGGGAGCACTTTCGAACCCTGGCAGATGTAGACGTACCTGAACGATTTAAATCCCTCTTTCAGCCAATCCCAGAAACAAAATTTCGACTTGATATCTCCTCAACCCAACTTAGAGCCAGCGGAAAGGCAGAAAGCAGGTAATAGTATGACATCATTTTTAATGGCTATCGTAAGAGCATTGCGTTTTATTGTCATTGTGTTGATTATCGGCTTGGGAGCGATACCGCTTCTCGTTCTGAGTCTATTTCCGTTACGTACAAAGCGAGGTGCTCATTTGGCGGCGTATGTGGCAGTTGGCATGGCGCGAGCATTTGTTTGGGTGGTTAATATGCGGCTAAGGACATCCAATGCCCAAGCCATCCGCGAACACGAGGGACTATTGCTGGCCAATCATCTCTCTTTTATTGATATTGTTATACTGATTAGCCATGCCCCCATGCGCTTTCTCAGTACAGCCGGGGTACGGAATCTACCCGTTATCGGGCAGATGGCGGTTGCGTTGGATACCATCTTTGTTAAGCGAGGTAAAAAGGAATCTCGTACCGAGGCGCGCCAAGAGTTGGTCAAGCAACTAGAAGCTCAGCGGTACCCTCCCCTGGTTCTTTTTCCCGAAGGTGTAATTGGCCCGGGTGATGAGGTGCAAGAGTTTCGACATGGCGCATTCGAGATTGCCATACAGACCCAAACCCGTTGCTTACCCTGTGCCATCGTTTACAACCCTTTGGCTCCCGTACACTTTTTTGATTGGAGTGACACATTGCCTGGGATCGTCTGGCAGATTGTGACACACCCAGGAAGGATCGATGTTATGGTGACGCCTTTGCCGGTTTTGGATCCCCTAGAGTATACGGATGCCGTACAGATGGCAGAAGAGACACACCGCTCGATTTCATCCGAATATAGAAAAGCTTTCAGCTAATCAGCAAAAAAAACATCACATAAATTTAGGGGGCATGGACGTATAATTTGCGCAAATTTTGAATTCTGGTGCCCCTCCATACTTGCAAACCTGCCAACTTGCAACTTGAGGTTACTCATGGACGACCAACACCCATATCAACCAACCAACAAAATCCGCATCGTCACTGCGGCCTCACTCTTTGACGGCCATGACGCGGCCATCAACGTCATGCGTCGTATTTTGCAATCTACGGGTGGTGAGATTATCCACTTAGGCCATCATCGCTCAGTGCAGGAGATTGTAGACACGGCCATTCAAGAAGATGCCCAGGCCATTGCCGTCACCTCCTACCAGGGTGGACATATCGAATACTTTAAGTACATGGTCGATCTGCTTAAGGATCGCAACTGCGGTCAGATCAAGGTCTTTGGCGGCGGCGGCGGCACCATCCTCCCCCATGAAATTGAAGACCTTCACGACTATGGCGTTGCCCGTCTCTACTCGCCCGACGACGGTCGAGAGATGGGCTTGCAAGGTATGATCAATCACTTGATGAAGAGCGCAGACTTCCCCACTGGTCAATTGGGAACTGACTGGCCAGGTATGGTTGCAGCCGCGTTGAAGATCAAACCAACAGGGTCGTTGGGGGGTGAGTTGGTCCAAAAAGTCGTTCAAGCACCAACCAAGGATCAAGCGATGGCATTGGGCCGTATCATCTCCGCACTGGAGAACGAGGATACGTCTAGCGATTCGATCATGGAGGCGGTCGAGTATGCACTGAGAAGTAAAGCTGTGCCACCCATCCTCGGCATCACCGGCACGGGCGGAGCGGGGAAATCGTCGCTGGTAGACGAACTAGTGCGCCGCTTCCTCCTTGACTTTGATGAGAAGCGCATGGCCATTGTCTCGGTCGATCCATCTAAGCGACGCACCGGCAGTGCGCTGTTGGGCGACCGCATCCGCATGAATGCGATCTACAATGATAGAATTTACATGCGCTCAATGGCGACCCGCCAAGCCAATCTCGCCCTCTCCACTCATATCCCCAACGTGCTGAAAGTGCTACAGGCTGCGGACTTTGACCTGATCATCCTGGAGACATCAGGCATTGGTCAATCCGACACCGAGATTGTGGACATTGCCGATGTCTCCATGTATGTGATGACGCCCGAATATGGCGCGGCCAGCCAGCTAGAGAAGATCGACATGCTCGACTTTGCGGACGTGATTGCCGTCAACAAGTTCGACAAGCGGGGGGCACTTGATGCGCTGCGGGATATCAAAAAGCAATACAAGCGCAACCGCCAGTTGTGGACCGCTTCCGACGAGGATCTGCCCGTTTACGGCACCATCGGTGCCCAGTTCAACGATGTGGGGACCAACAACCTTTATTGCGCAGTCACGGAAACGGTGGCACAGAAGACGGGCGCGGATCTACAGCCTGGCTCGACCTTCAAAGATGGCGTCTCTGAGAAGATCTACATCATCCCGCCCAATCGAGTGCGCTACCTCTCGGAGATTGCCGAAACTTGCCGTAGCTACGACGAGCAGGTGAACGAGCAAGCCAAGATCGCCAATCAGCTCTATGGCATCCAGCAGACCATTGACTTAGCTGCCAGTGAAGGACAGAGCGAGTTGAAGCAACAGCTTGCACCTCTCTTCGAGAAGGTGAGCCTGCAACTGGACAGAGCCAACCAGCAGATCATCGACGAGTGGGCTGCAAAGTTTGCCCACTATCAGGCTGACGAGTTTGTTTACCAAGTGCGTGGGCGTGACATTCCAGTACCAACCTACACCACTACGCTCTCCCACAACCGCATTCCCAGGGTAACGCTACCCCAGTACAGCGCCTGGGGCGATATTCTAGCCTGGAGCCTGCGGGAAAATGTGCCGGGTGAGTTTCCCTACACAGCGGGCGTCTTCCCCTTTAAGCGCCAAGGCGAAGCCCCCACCCGCATGTTCGCGGGCGAAGGTGGACCGGAGCGGACCAACCGCCGTTTCCATTACGTCTCGTTCGGAATGCCAGCCAAGCGTCTCTCCACCGCTTTTGACTCGGTGACGCTCTACGGCAGCAACCCTGATCATCGTCCCGACATCTACGGGAAAGTGGGCAATTCGGGCGTCTCTATCCCCACACTGGATGATGCCAAAAGGCTCTACAGCGGCTTTAACCTCTGTGATCCAGCGACCTCGGTCTCCATGACCATCAATGGACCGGCGGCCATTATCCTGGCTTTCTTTATGAACGCGGCCGTCGATCAGCAGTGCGAGTTACATATCCGCGAGCATGGCCTGGCCGATCAGGTTGAAGCCAAACTACGCGAACTCTACGAAGAGCGCGGTTTGGTGCGCCCTACCTACCGCGGCGAACTACCCGAAGGCAACGACGGTTTGGGCCTTATGCTGCTTGGAATCACAGGCGACCAGGTGTTGCCGACGGATGTATACAACAAAATCAAGGCCAAGACGCTAGCCACCGTGCGCGGCACAGTACAGGCAGACATTCTCAAAGAGGATCAAGCCCAGAATACCTGCATCTTCTCCACCGAATTTTCACTACGGCTGATGGGTGATGTACAGCAGTATTTTATCAACCACGGCGTGCGCAACTTCTACTCGGTCTCGATTTCGGGCTATCACATCGCCGAGGCAGGGGCGAATCCAATTTCCCAGCTCGCCTTTACCCTGGCCAATGGCTTCACCTTCCTAGAATACTACCACTCGCGCGGCATGGACATTGACCATTTTGCGCCCAATTTCTCCTTCTTCTTCTCCAATGGTGAAGATCCAGAGTATGCGGTCATCGGCCGGGTGGCACGGCGCATTTGGGCCAAGGCGCTCAAGTTCAAGTATGGGGCCGACGAGCGTGCCCAGAAACTCAAGTATCATATCCAGACGTCGGGACGCTCCCTTCACGCCCAGGAGATCGGCTTCAACGATATCCGCACCACGTTGCAGGCCCTCTACGCCATCTATGATAACTGCAACTCGCTCCACACAAATGCCTATGACGAGGCTATCACCACACCAACAGAGGAATCGGTGCGGCGCGCCATGGCCATTCAGCTCATCATCAACGAAGAGTTGGGTCTCGCCAAGAATGAGAATCCTATGCAAGGCTCCTTCATCATCGAAGAGCTAACCGATTTGGTAGAAGAGGCTGTCCTGGCTGAGTTTGACCGCATCACAGAGCGCGGTGGCGTGTTGGGCGCAATGGAGACCATGTACCAGCGGGGCAAAATTCAGGAGGAGTCGCTCTACTACGAGCATCTCAAACACTCGGGTGACATGCCCATTATCGGCGTTAATACGTTTCTGTCCGACGATGGCTCACCCACTGTTCTGCCACGCGAGGTGATTCGCTCTACGACAGAAGAGCAGGAAGAACAGATTGCCCGCATTGAACGGCTCCACGCTTGGTTGCCGGATACCACCCATCAGCAATTAAATGATCTACGGGCCATCGCTGTGCAAAACGATAATCTATTTGAAGGATTTATGGAAGCGGTGAAGGTCTGTTCGCTGGGGCAGATTGCCAATGCCATGTATGAGGTGGGGGGACAATATCGGCGGAATATGTAAGACGACCAGGGGACAAGGACTATGAATCAATTTGTCATAGCTATTACCGCACGCGATCGAGTCGGGATCGTGCGAGATGTTGCAGGATGTATCAGTGATCTGGATGGCAACATTGCCGAACTAAGCCAGACGGTTCTGCAAGGATACTTCACCATGATCCTGCTGGCTGCCTTTTCCGCTGATATAAGTGAGCAGAAGATCAAAAGACGGTTGCGATCCATTCGCCAAGCAGATGAATCTCCTATTAAATGTATAGTTTTTCCAGCAAACCCCACAACTACCGACCAAGCGACTCCTCAGGAGAATCTCTATGTTCTCACGGCATCTGGCCCAGATCAGATAGGCTTTGTGGCCCAGGTTGCCACATTCTGCGCAGATAGCCAGATCAATATCGTGGATCTCGCCACGAGAGTCAACGATGCAGAGTATGTGATGGTCCTTCAAGTCGATCTCAGCCAGGCGGCGTCCCTGCGCACGATTCAGCAAGCACTGCAACGCTTTTCCGAAGAAGCTGGTATTCAAATGGTTTTACAACATAGTGATATCTTTACCGCCACCCATGAGATCACTATGCCTACATAGGTAAACAGCCGTCGGTAATCAGTATATGTCATGCCTGCTCTTCACTGTTTACTTCCTACTAAAATCTCTTAGTTAAGAGATATTGAGTAACCAACAAATCAACAATTATATGATACGTTCTGACCAAATTCTCGAAACTGTTGGCATGATCCAGAAAGAGAAGCTCGATGTGCGGGCTGTGACGCTTGGGCTTGATCTGATGGATTGTCGCGGCAGCAATGTGCATGATACCTGTACGCGTATCCAAGCCAAAATCCGCCGGTTTGGTGCGGGATTGGTACCGACCTGCAACGCACTAACCGAGCTTTATGGCTTACCGATTGTTAACAAGCGAATGGCCATCACGCCGATTGCTCACGTCTGTGCAGGGTTTAATCACGATGGCTTTATTGCTGTAGCCCAAGCCCTTGATGCCACGGCAGCCGAAATCGGAATAGACTTCATCGGTGGCTTCTCTGCAAATGTAGAACAAGGGGCAACACCGACCGATCTGGTCCTTATCAATGCATTACCCGATGCATTGGCTACCACCGACCAGGTGTGTGGCTCGATCAATGTTGGCTCCACTCGCTATGGTCTCAATATGGACGCTGTAGCACGTTTGGGAGGGACCGTCAAGGAATTGGCCGCACATAGCAGTCAAACTGACGGATTTGCTGCGGCCAAACTGGTCGTTTTTATGAATCAGCCTGGCGATAACCCGTTTATGGCTGGCGCAATTCACGGAGTAGGGCAGCCGGAGGCTGTTATCAACGTAGGCGTCAGTGGCCCGGGTGTGGTGGCAAGAGCATTGCAGCGCAAGCTTGAAAACTTCGAGACGACGAGCTTGGGCCTTCACGATCTTGCGGATGAGATCAAGCGCACTGCCTTTCGGGTTACCCGCGTCGGTGAACTAATTGGCAAGCGAGTTGCCGAAGAATTGGGCATTCCCTTTGGGGTTGTCGATGTTTCGCTGGCACCAACGCCCGCGGTCGGGGACAGCATTGGTGAAATCCTCAAAATTTTGGGAGTTGAGGCCATCGGTGCGCCTGGGTCAACGGCTGTCGTGGCCATGCTCAACGACGCAGTCAAGAAGGGAGGCGCCTTTGCCAGTCAAAGTGTTGGTGGCCTCAGCGGAGCCTTTATTCCTGTCTGTGAAGATCGAGAGCTGGCTGAGGCAGTCCGGCTGGGACATCTCACCCTGGAAAAGCTTGAAGCAATGACTAGCGTCTGCTCCGTTGGCCTCGACATGGTTGCCATTCCTGGCTCGGTTGATGCTGCAACAATTGCGGCGATTATGGCTGACGAAATGGTTATCGGCATGATCAACAACAAGACGACGGCAACCCGTCTCATTCCTGTTCCTGGCAAAGAAGCTGGGGAATTTGTGGCGTTCGGTGGCCTCTTTGGAGAAAGCGCCATCCTGCCAGTACGCAATGCTGGGAAGTCGTCAAACTTTGTCCAATTCGGAGGTCGCATACCAGCCCCTATCCATAGTTTGCGGAATTAATTTCTATTCTGTGCTCTCGGCAAATTGTGGTGACCTGTCACAACCACGCTCTGTCTAAGCACCTTCCTTAGTAACCCACATCGTCGTTATTCCCTTTCGAGAGAAGCATCGAGAAGAGATGAGAAAAACATTGCCTGGCTTAATCGTTCACCTGGTAGATGGGCAGATGTTTTCATGGTACGGCAGCCGATTGGTGCTGGCAGTGGACTACTTTTGGGAGCTGGTAGGTGTGGTATAATGCACAGTAGCTCACAAGCACAATCCGGCTGGTTGAGGAGATAATTTCCAAATGATTGCTACTAATAAGCCGATGTTCTTTTGCGACTTCCAGCAGCCGGAGACGGCTCGACCATTATTGATGCAGATGGCTTTAGGTAAAGCCCTCGATACAGTCCAAAGTGGGATCCAATCACCTGAACATCAGCAATTTGTTGAAGACCTGCAAGCAAAACTCAAAGAATAACAGAACAAGGCAACAGAATCAGACCGATGAAAAAACGGGTACTGTACGGAGAATCCAATTACGGAGCAGTTGTTCGTAAAAATGGTTATTTCGTCGATAAAACTAAGTACATTGCCAAGCTAGAGCGGGTGAGTAACCCGATCTTTCTGCGTCCGCGTCGATTTGGCAAATCTGTCCTCTGTTCCATGCTCCGCCACTATTATGATCTAAACTTTGCCGATCAATTTGGTGAATTATTTGGCAATACATGGATCGGCCAGAACCCAACGGGAGGGCAAAATCAATTCATGGTGCTACCGCTCAATTTTTCCCGTATTGAGACTGGATCCAATATCCATGAGATCGAAAAGAGCTTTAAGCGGCAAAGTAACACACTTCTGAATGGCCTGCGCAGCTATTATGCTGATTTTTTAAGTGATTTGCCAGAATTTGATATTAATGCCCCCGCGTCCGACAATCTAAGCATTTTGCAGAATACAATATGGACACATAGGCTTCCCCCTCTCTATATTATTATTGACGAGTACGACAACTTTGCCAATCAGCTTATAACAGGTCACCACAGCGAGCTATACAATCGCCTGACCGATGAGACCAGCTTCCTAAAAACCTTCTTCAAAGTCATCAAAGAAGGCCGGGAAATGGCAGCAATTGAGAACATCTTTATTACGGGGGTTCTTCCTGTTCTAATAGATGAGTTGGCATGGGCCTTTAACGTCGGGTCGATCCTTACATTGCGAGCCGAGTTTGAAGCAATGCTGGGCTTTACCCAGGCGGAAGTCGAGCAATTACTTGACGAGGTTTATGCAGACTATGATATTGACCCATCAACCCGTTCGACCATTAATGCGACAATCAAGAACCATTATGACGGATATCACTTTAACAGTAACGAAGGTGAGGGATTATATAATTCAACCATATTGATGTACTTTTTGGATCACTTTACCAGCACTAAAGAGATGCCAGAATTCCTCACCGATCTGAACTTACGCACCGACCTTCGCTGGGTTCGCCGTTTAACTAGCGCCAACCCGGGTGACACCGAAGCATTTGTCACTCAACTGGCAGCAGAAAATCGAATTGCCTACAACAACAATTTCTTAACCACCAAATTCAACACAGCTTATTTCTTTCAGCCAGATTTCTATCCTGTCTCCTTTTTTCATCTGGGCATGCTTACCCGCACAGATAAATTTTATTTGAAGTTGCCCAATCTGAACATGCAGCAAATTTTTGTAGAATACTTTAATGAATTGCACCAGATTGATAGCTCCACCCGATATGCCGAAATAATGCAATCGTTTGTCACTTACCCTAACCTGGAAGTACTTTTTTCTGGCTATTGGAGCCAGTATGTCTCCCAATTACCAGAAGCTGTCTTCACGCAGATGAATGAAAATTTCTACCGGACAACATTCTACCAACTATGTAATGAGCATCTATCTTATCTCTTTACCTGGAATGTCGAGCGCTCCTATCCATCGGGAAAAAGCGATCTTGAATTTGTAGGCAAATATCACGAAAAGTATGCTGGGTTGCGCTGGGTGATTGAGTTTAAGTACTATTCCAATACAGAGTTTCGTAGGCTGAAAACGTCAATTGAGGATTTTACATTGCAGCCTGACGATACAACCCAAATTGCCGGGTATGCAGAGGGCCTGAAAAAGGAGTACCCCGAAGCTAGAATCGAGCAATTTGTCATCTATTGTTTTGGCAATCAGGGTTTTCGGGTCTTTACTATATAGATGGCCAGAAAAAGCTTGTTCCCGTGAAGACGTGAATGTTCTCCCTTTTCGGAATTATCCAGAGCAGTTTAGACAATAGTCGGGTCAAGACTTTTCTGGTGTAGCCATTCACCTTCCCCCTGTAGGCTGAGCTTGTCGAAGCCGAGTTTCCCCTTCGACAAGCTCAGGGGGCGTGAACGGTTACCGTCTGGCGAAGTATATAGCAATTGCTTTCTACCAGAGAATGCGAAAGTTGTATGATACAGATGTAAAGGGAAACATCAATCTATTTTGGTCGGTGGTTTACATAATGTAAAAACAGTCCAAGCTGGTCGTCAATTACTAGAATACCAGCAGTGTGTTACGCAACGCCAGACAAAACTCAAGGAATAACACAACTATGTTTGACTTCATTACCGAAGAACACAAAATGATCCAGGAAGCCGCACGCGACTTCGCCCAAGAAAAGATCGCACCTATTGCCGAGCACCACGATGCAACCGGGGAATTTCCTATTGACACAGTACGCCAGATGGGTGGGCTAGGCTTTATGGGCATCGAGACACCCGAAGACTACGGTGGGGCAGGCATGGATACGTTGGCCTATGTGCTGGCTCTCACCGAAGTGTGTAAGGCCGATGCCAGTCACGGCACCATCATGTCCGTCAACAATTCGCTCTACGCCAATGGAATCTACAATTTTGGAACTGAGGAACAGAAGCAGCAGTTCTTGGTCCCTGTAGCCAGTGGGAAGGCCATTGGTGCTTATAGTCTCACGGAACCCATGAGTGGCAGCGACGCGGGGACCATGGTCAGCCGGGCTGTGCGCAAAGGGGATGTCTACGTCATCAACGGCACCAAGTCCTGGGTCACATCTGCACCCTATGCTGATTTCATTGTCCTCTTTACTATGACACAGCCAGAGAAGAAACATAGTGGCGTTACCGCCTTTCTGATTGATACAACCAAGCCTGGCTTCAAACGGGGCAAGACTGAACCCAAGTTGGGTATCCGCGCGTCGGCCACGAGCGAGGTCATCTTCGATAATTACGAATGTCCAGTGGAATGCCGTCTTGGCCAAGAAGGGGAAGGCTTCAAAATTGCCATGACTGTGCTGGATGCGGGCCGGATCGGCATTGCGTCTCAGGCGCTAGGGATTGCTGAAGCGGCACTTGAGGCCAGCGTTGGGTACGCGCAAGAGCGGGAAGCCTTTGGCAGCAAGATCGGCCAATTCCAAATGATTCAGCAGAAGCTAGCCGACATGAAGTGCCGAGTCGATGCCAGCCGCCTCTTGATATACCAAGCGGCTCTTGCCAAAATCGATGCCAAGAAGAACGGCGGGCGCTATACATTAGAATCGAGCATGGCCAAGCTCTATGCCAGTGAAACGGCTATGTGGGTCACCACCCAAGCCATTCAGATCCACGGTGGCATGGGATACTCTAAAGAGTTGCCATTAGAGCGCTACTTCCGCGATGCCAAGATCACCGAGATCTACGAAGGAACGAGTGAAGTCCAGCGCATGGTGATTGCTCGACAGTTAACCGGGCTGCGGTAAGGACGTAACTAGAAAACAGCAAGAAATAAAAATAAAAAACTCCTTGACAACCCTATCTTACCATGTTACCCTTTGTTTATAGTCTCAAGGGAAAATATGCATACCATGGTGAATTTTTCTGCGACACTGTAGATGGTCAGACACAACTTGTTCCCGTGTAGGTGGGGGCTTGCCCCATGAAAAAGGGATGCCCGACGTACCTAGATCTCAAGTTAAGCCGGGACAAAAAGCTTGCTGGCAAACTAAATAGTCCAAATATCCCAGAAAGGAGGTGCAACCGTGGCTTCAATTTCCACAACTTATCGAATCTATGAAGGGGTGTGCCTTCTCCAGATATACTGCGGTTGGCCATAGATGAGAATCATTCGATAGCATTTTAGTCGAATAGATTATTCTCATCCATGACAGAGCCAAGTATATACGCTCGGCGATAATTTACATACGAATCCCTTCGGTTTCTTCCTCGATAAGTTTTTTCCACAGTTTTATTCTTCTCTGCATGTATGATACATAGATACATGTGTGTATGATTGCGTAAGTGCAACTTGATTCGCTTTAGGCATCTAGCAATTCGTTCAATTTAGCAACCACTTAAATATTTTACACACAAATCACATGACCACAACCATTGGTTCTCTCTTTGATCTGCTGCGGATCTACCTACAGCCGCAGCAACGACGTGTTTTGGTTCTGATTGTGCTGCTGGCCCTCTCCATTGGTTTGCAGCTCATCAATCCTCAGATTGTTCGCTATGTGCTCGACACGGCCCAATCTGGGACAAGTTTGGGGGCGCTCGTTGGCGTTGCCTTACTATTCACCCTCTTTGGCGTGGGGCAGAAGGTGGCCAGCGTCTTTGCCAGCTACGTAGGTGAAGATGTTTCGTGGACGGCCACCAATGCTCTGCGAGCCGACTTGGCAGCTCATTGTTTACGGTTGGATATGGGGTTTCATAACGCTCACACTCCTGGTGAATTGATCGAGCGGGTAGACGGGGATGTCAGTGAACTGGCTACCTTTTTTTCTCACCTGATGCTGCGTGTGATTGCCAACGGTTTGCTCATCCTGGGCGTCATTCTCCTGCTCTTTCAGGAAGATTGGCGCATGGGGCTGGCTGGCCTCTTGTA
The DNA here is from genome assembly GCA_039028975.1 of Chloroflexota bacterium. Lineage (GTDB taxonomy): Bacteria > Chloroflexota > Anaerolineae > Caldilineales > Caldilineaceae > JAHBNG01. Next base: position 7,777 of record JBCCHB010000006.1, on the reverse strand, counting down.
CGCAGCCCTGCTTCTCTACTTGCTGCAAGTGGTGCAGAAACGGAACGTCCGCCTATGGGGGGCAGCCCGGGAATCGCTGGCTGGCTTCAACGGTTTTTTGGAGGAGCGTCTGGCTGGGCGGGAGGATGTACGGGCCAATGGCGGCGAAGCCTATGTCCTACGCGGTTTGGCCCTCTTTCAGTACAACTCATTCCAAGCCCACTATAAGGCCCGCCTCTTTGGAGCCTTTATGTTTGGGTTGACCCATATGCTCTTTGTTTTGGCAACTGCATTGGGTTTAGGCATGGGGATTGTTCTCTTCATAAACGCTCAGGTAACCATCGGGACCGTATACCTTATTGTTTACTATTTAGCCATTTTACGGGAGCCGCTAGAGCAGATTCGAGATCAGATCAGGGAGTTGCAACAATCGACGGCTAGCGTCCAGCGGATTCAGGAACTCTTTGCTCGCCAACCCGCGGTGCTTGATCAAGGGGATTCTTCTTTTGCTCTCGCGTATGTGAATGAGCAGAAGGGGTTGGCGGTTGCCTTCGATGCAATCTCTTTCCGATACGAGCGAATGGCTTCTAAAGATGTGACTGAAGATGTAGATGAGGATGAGAAGGGTGAAAAGGAGGATGAGGCCGTAGCGAAACGTGACGTACTGGACCATGTCTCTTTTGCACTGGAGCCAGGGGAAATTCTGGGCTTGTTGGGCCGGACAGGAAGTGGGAAGACAACCCTTACCCGACTACTCTTTCGCCTCTATGAACCTACATCTGGCCGCATTTTGCTAGGAGGGACTGAACTATCCGCTCTATCGTTCCGAGACACACGCCGTCAGATTGGCATGGTTACCCAGGATGTGCAGCTCTTTCAAGCCAGCTTGCGTGACAACATCACCATGTTCAACCGCGGGGTGGAAGATGACCGGATTTTAGATGTGCTCTATGAGCTAGGGCTAGGCGATTGGTACGAAGCTCAACCGGATGGATTGGATACATACCTTCAATCCGGTGGGGCTGGGCTGTCGGCTGGTGAGGCCCAACTGCTAGCATTCGTGCGGGTCTTTCTCAAGGATCCGGGACTCGTGATTCTGGATGAAGCCTCATCACGGCTGGATCCAGCTACGGAACAGTTGCTGGAGCGAGCCACGGATCGACTGCTGGAAAACCGTACGGGCATCATCATCGCCCACCGGCTCTCGACCGTAGAGCGGGCGAACACGATCCTACTCCTTGAGCAAGGGCGAGTCGCAGAATATGGTCCACGTGAGAAGCTGGCCACGGATCAGGCATCTCACTTTTACCACCTGCTGCAAACAGGTTTGGCAGAAGAGAATGGAGGCCCCCATGAGTCAAGATAAAATAAATCCATCAACTGCGGCGGCTGAGCCGTCCGAACCAATTGAGCCAACTAAACCGACCATGTCCACATGGGCATTTGTCTGGGCACTGATCTGGCGGAAACCCATTCCCTACTTTGGCTATGGAATTGCCTGGGGCCTCTTCAATCTGATCTATTTGATACCAGGTCTAATTGAAAAGCGCATCTTCGATACCTTAACAGGTGACGCCCCTGCCGGCCTGAGCGTTTGGACCCTGCTGGCCATCTTCATCACGGCTGAAGTTGTGCGGGTTTTGGCACGCTATGGCACAACGTTAAGTGATATGTTCTTCCAAGAGCCGCTGCGAGCGCTCCTCCAACTGAACCTTATGCAAAGCGTGTTGAACAAACCTGGCGCATCACCCTTGCCCATCTCGACCGGGGAGGCCATTAGTCGCTTTGGCGATGATGTTGGGGAGGTCAAAGATTTTCCCGTTTGGTTGCCAGATATGTTTGGCAAATTGATTTTTGCTGTGGCGGCACTCATTGTCATGACACGTATCAGCCCGCTTTTAACCATCATTGCTGTGCTGCCAGGGATATTGGGACTCATCATTGCTCGCAGGTTCTGGGATCGGCTTCAGGTAGCCTATGACGTGAACGCCCGAGCCAGAGATGCCGTGAGCGGCTTTCTGGGTGAAATCTTTGGGGCTGTTCAGGCCATCAAAGTAGCCGACGCCGAACAGGATGTGATCAAGACCTTCCGCCAAATCAACGACAACCGTCGGGTTGCCCAACTGAAAGAGACCCTCTACCACCTCCTCTCCTACTCTTCGGGCGATACAGCACTGCTAGGTATTGGGGCCGTGCTTCTAATTGCGGGGATAGGCATTCGGAATGAGACTTTTACTGTGGGCGATTTTGCCCTCTTTATGGCTTATATTTGGGAGATTACTTGGTTCTTTGCTGACTGTGGTTCGTTTGTCGGCGATTATAAAGTACAGTCAGTTTCCCTGGGGCGGCTGGAGGAACTGGCTGGCGGACCAACCCAAAGCCAACTCCTGCCGGATCGCCCTGTCTATGTAACCGAACCGCCACCGCCAATTCCAGTCCCCGTGAAACAAGATGGTGACCGCCTGCAAGAGTTGACCATTCAGGGCTTGAGTTATCGTTTTCCCTCATCGGGCATGGGAATCTCCGATATCAACCTTTCCCTTCCTAGTGGTTCTTTTACTGTGATTACAGGACGAGTCGGTGCGGGCAAGAGTACGCTTTTGCGGGTTCTGCTTGGGCTGTTGCCCAGGGACGATGGGTCTATCTTGTGGAATGGGCTAGATGTCGATGACCCAGGCCACTTCTTCCGTCCTCCACGTTCTGCCTATACGCCTCAAGTCCCCCGCCTCTACAGTGAATCACTGCGGAACAATATTCTAATGGGGCTTCCCGAAGCGGAGCATTTTGACCTAACGGAAGCCATACATGGTGCGGTTCTAGAACCTGATATTGCAGAGTTAGAAGATGGCCTCGAGACAATCGTCGGTCCTCGCGGCGTCAAACTTTCTGGCGGCCAGGTGCAACGTGCAGCAACCGCCCGCATGTTGGTTCGTCAGGCGCAGCTGCTGCTCGTCGATGATCTCTCTAGTGCATTGGATGTAGAGACTGAGCAGACATTGTGGGAACGGTTCGATGAACAGCAGCAGGACACCACCTGTCTCGTCGTTTCCCATCGTCGAGCGGCACTACAGCGAGCCGATCAGATTCTGGTATTGAAGAATGGTCAAGTAGATGGTTGCGGCACTTTAGATGAACTATTGCATTCGAATGTTGAGATGCAGCGCCTTTGGCATGGAGAAAAGCAGGAATCATGAAACGCCACGGTATAAGCGCTGAGTCTTTAACGCCTGTGCAAACATAACGTACCTCATCCTATTTTGATAGCCAAGAAAATATATTCCGGCTTTCGCCCAACGTACCAGAGTACCAACGCGAATGGTGCCAGATAAGAAGGAGGCGTTGCCGCCTCCTCTCCTCAGAGTTGACTGAGTCCCTTTCAATGCAAGCCGCTCAAGCGGGGTACTCTCTGGGTTTAAAGGTCTGATGAAGTTCCAATTATGCCGGCACAAGACCTTGCCGCATGTATAGATGGCCAGAAAAGTTTTGTCTTCAGTTTTGCGAAATCATTCAGAGAAAGCTGGACAAGAGTCGGTACAAGACTTTTCTGGCGAAGTATATGGCTGGACAGCTTTCTTGCGCTGGCCATTTCCGATAAAGGAAGCTCAGTAACAGAGCGATTCACTATTGGCCATGGTTGGAAAGTGTAATTATCGGCATAACCTTCGGTGAACGTGATATTGATATTACCTGGATTGCCAGTCAGGGAGACGCAGTAGTACTAAGTTGAATGGCTGGTTTTGAGAAAGTTGGTGATCCGCGCCTGAATTCCCTCTGTCGTAAGACCCAGTTCCCTGTCGTGACGCTCAGGGGGGCCATATCTATCCAAGATTTGGTGTGGTACACCGATCGTTTCAATCCGCGACGCCACTGCCCGCAGAGCTTTTGTGATATCTTGTGCAAGTGCGCCCTCATAGTAGGACTCTACTAAGATCACATTAGGTGAGGCGTGGGCAACGGCATTCCGCAAAGTTTCTTCGTCAAACGGAGCAACTGTAGTAGCGTAGAGGACAGTTAGGTCCATCTCTGCGGTGGCTGCAAGTGTCCGCTCTAGCATTGGCCCCACAGCCACCACAACGCCATCTTTGCCCTCCCGTTCCAGATGCAGCTTGCCAAAGCTGATAGGCCGACTGGCGTCATTCTCTTGAACGCTAGTGCGAATATATGTTGGCTCACCATTGCTGTAGGTCTGGCGAAGTAGAGTCTCAAACTCGTCCGGCGTGCCAGGAACACAGATCTGCATCCTTGGCAGCGTCTTTAGGATTGGAACATCGGCAGAGCCATGGTGTGTCATGCCATCGGTTCCGTAGTCGTAGGAGGCACCGATACTGATCAATGTTCCCCCTAATTCCTGGTAACAAAAGTCGTCCTTGATCTGCTCAAGGGGCCGTTCCGTTACAAAAGGGGCAATAGAATGAACAATGGGGTGAAACCCCTCCAAAGCGAACCCTGCAGCGAGGCTGACTGCCGTCTGCTCCATAATGCCGAGATTGACAACTCGTTCAGGATACTTCTTCAAGGCATCTAGAAAATAGGCGGTGCTGATATCGGCGAGGACAAGGGCAGTATGTGGATCCGTTTCGATCAGATCGCATACGACCTGACCCATTCGATCGCGCATGGAATCAGATATAGAATTAGACATTGCATTAGACATTGGGTAGCACCTCCGCAACAACTAGGCTAGGTCGTTCGGCCGCTGGAGACAACAGAGCGTTTTCAATGGCGTCTTCGTCTCGTCCATCGACAGTTTGGGCTGCCCACCCAAACGTTTCGAACTTTGTTGCGATATCTCCCAGATCGCGTGTACTCGAACGGTTGTCAATGAGAATTGTCGTTAGATTGGCTAGGCCAAGGTTCCCTGCAAGAAGAATTGCCTCCCAGACAGAGCCTTCGTTCGACTCACCGTCGCCAATGAGCACATAGACTCGACGGTCGATCCTTTTCGCTTTGAGCCCCAGGGCCACACCGATGGCCATCGGAAACCCATGCCCGAGCGATCCGGTTGAGACTTCGACGCCGGGTACACGCTTGCGATCTGGATGTCCGCCCAGAATTCCCTCCCACTCCAGAAACTTAGTTAGTTCGCTTGCTGGGAAGAACCCTTTCTGCGCAAGGATCGCATAGAGCGCCAAAGGTCCGTGTCCTTTGCTCATGATGAATCGATCGCGGTCCTCACTCTGCGGATTGGCGGCATCATAGTTGAGAATACGGTCATATAAAACCTTGAGAACACCTAGCGTGGAGTGTGCGCTGGGATCGTGCTTTTTGTCACCGGACGTGAGATTCATCAGGTCCGCAATCTCTCTCATGTCTGTATCCATGTTTTGGCCTTTGTTATTCCTTATCGTTCAGACTAACATCATGTGCTATTCTTCCATCTGTTCCAGAGCTTATGCGCGTCCTTGTTTCATTACTCTACGCTTCGCTCCTCAATACAAGCGATACGCTAACAAGCCAGCTAGTCAAACGGCGAAGTGCGTAACTTCTGCCTTCTTAGAGCTTAACAAAGATCAAGTGTCATCACATCGCTCGGGAGATCAGGTTGAGGGATATATTCGTACAGGATCTATACTGTACTTTAGGCCAGATTGCGGGCGTATAAGGGCTTTTTATATTTTGCGCGAAAGCTTCGAGCCAAGCATAATGCTGATACGAGACGGTATCAAGAGCTACTAGGAGGCAAAACAGATGGTCTTTGGTGACGAAGGTATCACGATTCCAGATGGACTGGTAACAGATGAATTTTTGATTCGGCCGTTACTGGCAACTGACGTAGAACTAGACTACGCAGCCGTGATGGAAAGCAAAGAAATTCTGCGTAAGTGGGAGCAGTCTAGCTGGCCCGAAGACGACTTTACGTTAGCCGGCAACCTCAAAGATTTAGAGCGGCACGAACGCGAGCATATCAATCGCGAATCGTTTACCTTCACGGTGATGAACCTCACCGAAACAGAGTGCCTCGGCTGCATCTACATCTTCCCTCGCACCGCGCGCTGGCTATCCCAAGCCGAAACGACGCCAATCGGCGATACAGATTGGGCCAATTATGAAGCAATTATCCTCTTCTGGATTCGGCAGTCACGGTTGGCCGAAGCCATGGATCGCAAATTGCTCGATATCCTCCGCCCCTGGTTCGAGCAAGAATGGACATTCGACGGCCATCTTTTCATGACGAGTGAACAATTCGAGCAGCAGGTAGCCATGTTTGAGGGAACCAATTTACAGCTTCAGTTTGAGGTCAAGCAACCAAAAAACTCCGGAAAAGATCTCGCTTATATATAATCCGAACAGGCCAGTAATGAATGGGGCGCGCATCTAATTGATACCCGACTCAGATTTACGCTGATTAAAAAACAATATTAAGTAAAATCTAGATTCCGAGCCTTTCACCAAAGGAGAAAACAATAATGGCAACTCTACTAATCCCTTCATCCTATCGCTGTGACTGCGGTCATGAATGTGATTTTTCTGAAGGGACTGTTAATGAAATGAAAAAGATGAGCCAACGAAAAAAAGTTCGTTTAGGAGCCGACGACGATAAGCATACAATTATATTTTATCGGGGCGAGGCAACTGAAATCCTGTGTCCAGAAGTAGGTGCTTGTGAAATTGAGGGATGGGAATGACAGGAGAAATAACAAATGTCTGATTCTCAATGGCGTCAAAAAGGTGGCTCGTTAAGCCATAAAAATGCCAGCAAAGAATTTGGTCTGACGGAAGCTGAGTTATTTGAGGCGATCCGTGCTGGAAAACTACACTATAGGCAAAATTATGCGCATGGCAATCCCTACTTTAAATTGCTACGCAGTGAGGTAGCTGCATTGGCGTATGAGTTACGTGGCGAAAAAGGAATGGAAGAGCAAAAAATAGAGCATGAATTGACGCAAGTTAATCGAGAAATAAACAGCCTGAAGAGGAAGTTGTCCGCTTTAGAGAAAAGGAAAATCGAATTACTCAAGCACCAAAATAACGAATAATTATAAGCTGGAGATGGCGATGGAGTAAATGAGAGCAGAAGGGATTTTGGAGCAGACTGATGAAACAGATGGAAACAGCACGATTAATCTTACGCGAGTTTCGCGAGACAGATTATGAGGATATTTTGACCCAAGTCTATGCCGACAAAGAGGTTTGGGGCATGTACAGCAGTATTGGCGACAACCCAGAAGAGATTCGGCGACGTTTTCTGAATCGTTGTCATCAACCCAGCAATGCAGAATTTGGTTTTCGCGCCGCCGAATTAAAAGAGAACGGCCGCGTCATCGGTCAGGTCCATTTAGAGCCACATGTCCTCGACCCACGCAGTATCCCGGGGGATGCAGTCTCCCCGTTTGGCACTATCGAAGTGGAGTTAGCCTTTGCTTTTGGCAAAGCCTATTGGGGAAAGGGGTTGGCCCATGAAGCCTGTCTGACCATGATCGACTATGCGTTTCAGGAGCTAAAGTTACCGCGCCTGGTTGGCGGTGCCATGCAGAACAACGAGCGTTCGCTCAGCCTCCACAAACGTCTGGGGTACACGCTTGCTCCCGACCCGACCGATCCTGAATTTATATCTGCCGTATTGACCAACCGCCTTCTTGATCAAGGATAGCCGATGCCTGTGTCTACGATAAAATACTGAGCCAAAGCGCTCGATCTGATTTCCGTGGTAAACGTTTAGTACTACTGCGCATCAAGTTATCAGGTCATTTCAACACCTTAATGCATGTTAAATTTCTGTTTAGGCAATTTACGCTATAATAAACCTGCAAATTCGAGAAATGCGCAATAACAAAGGTTTTTCTGCATTGGGTAGAAT